>NZ_SRYA01000016.1 GCF_004793545.1 Petralouisia muris
AAAAAGGAACCTTTTACAATTCAAATGTAAAAGATTCCTTAAGTTAATGACATTGTCATTTATCGGGGTTTCCCGTCATTTCCCACCTCTTCACGGATGGTCTCACGTTGACATGTCCTTTTTGTCAGTTATTCTGTTAGGTTACAGTTATTCTTTGTTTTATGTTGTCTAATTTCTGACATGGTTCTTCTATCTGCTTATGTTATGGAATTGGGTAACAGCGTTATCTTAGCCGCTTTAACAATCGCCCGGAAGTCATTGTAATTGAACTTTTTAATACGTACTTATAAAATCAATTTATAGAAAACTGAATTATAAAGCAATCTTACTTTCTGCTCCAGTATGCACTGTTCCCTGTCACTAAGGTATATTTTCAGCTCATTTCTGCGTTCCCTGTTTGCCATTTTTCATGTCCTTTCTGTTATGGATTTTTGAAAGGATTTTACACAATCTTTAATCCCGCTATGAGGACTGTTTGTGTAAGAAAATAAGAAAACCGCTGTTGCATGGTTGTGTATGCTTCCATGTAGCAGCGGTTTTGTGCTGGCGGCATTTAGTTGAGCGCGTGGCTTGATAAACGGGAATTTGCCAATGTTTTAATTTTTCTTCATATCCAGCCTTTTTGCACTTTCTTCAGCCATGTCTGCTTCAACATCAAAGCCATTTTTACGAAATTTCTCAGCAATTTCCTGATACAGCTTATATGCATCCTTGTCCTTCCCTATTTTTTCATATAGCATCGCCTTACAATATAACTCATCATAAAAAGGCGTTCCTATTGCACCGGCTCTATCAAAATATTGGATTGCCTCATCATATTTTTCAAGTTTCCCACAAACTTCTCCGCCATGGATATATAACTCCCAGGCATCCGGAAATTTTTCTACGGCCTTTAAAAAACATTCGTAGGCTTCCTCTATTTTATCCGCATAAATATATGACACAATCAATAAATCCATTTCTTTGGGATTCTCCGGCTCTGATTCTGCCCTTGCTTTTTGCTGGCGGACAGCTTCCTCCCCTTTCCCCACTGCAAAAAGGAAAGAAATACGGCAGGCACAGGCTCTGTAGAATAAATTTTCATCAAAGTCGGAACCTTCTTTCAAAATAGTATCATACCACTCCATCGCCGTATCTTTACAATATTCAAACATCCACTGATGAATGATTGCATAATTCCATTTATCTTCCACGGAAAGTACACCGCCATGCATAAGTTTTTTATACTCCAAAAGACAATGTATAAAATCTTCCGGTTTCCGTGTCTTTTCATACACAGCGGTCAAACGTTGTGCATAGTTATTGTATGCAACTGCACTCTTTTTGTAAAAATCATCTACCGTTACTCCATAGAGCCTTGCTAAAACAGGAAGAGTCAAAACATCCGGCAAAGTTGTTCCGCATTCCCATCTTGAGACAGTCTGCACATTTACATTCAGATTGTTTGCCACCTGCTCTTGTGTATAATTTTTTGACATACGAAATTTTTTTAAATTTTCACAGAATATAGTTTGATTCATATCTCATCACCTCAACATATTTTATTTTTTTAGAAGCTTCTGAATTAGATTATATTAAAAAATAAAAAAGAAGGTAATGTCTTATTTTGTGATCGGTATCGCAAAATTTGTATAGTCATAACCAAACTGACGTAGCTTGAGATACGATTCACAATTCTTTTACCAGACATAGTGTCAGCTCATCATCATTCCTGTAGGCAACATCTGCTTCACATATTTTTTCTTTATAATACACACCCTTTCCATCAGGAATATAGCCTCTTTTTATATAGAACCTCTGGGCAGGTCCGTAGTCGCTGTTTAAGCAGACATCCAGATATATTTTATTGCAATGCTGCCTGGCAATATTTTCTGCTGCATCCAATAACATAGTAGCTATTTTCTTCCGTCGGTATTTTTCGAATACAAACAAATTTACTATACCCGGAATATTATGGCCGGCCAGCCCGCCCCATCTGCATTTGTAGTACAAAAAGACATATCCTGCCACGGCATCGTTGTACAGTGCAAGCAACGCGGTACACTCGCCTTTTTTCTGATTATCCAACTGCCGTTTTAAATGTCGATGTTCTTCTGACTCTCGTCACCATCTGCTCTGCAAATAGACGGAATATCATCATAATTCATGGCACGGATATCTATGCATAAACGACTGAGCCCTTCCCATTCTTCTCTTAAAATGGAATAACACAGTGTATCGCTTTTATCGCAGGCATGCTTTCTCAATCTGCCTTCAAAGGTAAAGGAGCATTTTTCTAAAACTCTTATACTCTCCTTATTGTGTGACCGCACCCATGCGGCGATGGCTGATAAATTCATTTCTTTGAATCCATAATCAAGCATCTTTTTCACAGCCTGCATTGCGTAGCCGTTGTTCCGGTACCTGGCAGCGACAGCATACTCTATTTCCATATAGCCGTCATATCGGTTCATACCTCCCAGGCTTATAAATCCTATAAAGTTATTATTTGTTTTGTCGGCAATCACTCTAAAGCCCCTGTCATTCTTCCAACATTGGATTGTATTCCGACTGTCAATAATCGAATTGTAGAAATCAATCCCACTTTTTCTCAAAGCTTCGTCAAGACACAATCTTGTCTGTCCTGTTGGAGTGGTTTTGTCCCGTTCGTAACTGGAAGATTGAAAATGATTTATGGCACTGCCATCGGGAATCTTTTGAATTCTTTTTGCATTCCAATGGTTCTGACCATTCAGGATGGATTGGCAAAAGCCTCATCCTGGATTGGCGGAAATTTAAGCAGCCCCTTAAGCCATGCACTCCAGATGATCCGCAATGGGCCGCCATTGCCCAAACTTTTTCGGAAAATGCTTATTTTGCATTGGATCGGTGTTTTCCCACTGTTCCACTGCTCATGGAACTGAAGAGACTTAATGAATCCGCCATTTGCCGCCTCCATGCCATTGCCAGTGCCAAGGCGAATTGCGCCGCCTATGCAAAGCCTGAAAAGAAGCCCGACCCGTGGCCGTCCCTGTAAGAAAGGGAAATCCATCAAGGCAATGGATCTCTTTGAATCCCGCAGGCATGACTTCATAGCATCCACTGTATTTATGTGCGGCAAAGAACAGAAAGCGGAATGTCTCTCACTCAATCCGCTCTGGGGCGTCAAATTATATCAGGAACTGCAGTTTGCTCTCATCAAATATGGCAATGCGACCACAATCCTGGCCACCGCCGATCTGGAGCTCGCGCCAACACTTGTCATTGAGGCGTATGCGCATCGCTTTAAAATTGAACGAATGTTCCATGAAATGAAACAACAAATCCATGGATTCTCCTATCATTTTTGGAATTCAAAAATTCCAAAGCTCAACAAGCATAAAAAGAAATTGGAGCCGGATCCGTTAACGGCAATCCGCAAAGAAGACCGTCCGTCCGTTTTATTGACCGAGGATGGCCTGTCCTTTCTCTGAACAATAGAAAACACCCAGCATAATGCGCAACTGTCACAGCTACTTTTATCGGGCATTCAGATCGTTTCGGAACTGTAAAATGATTTTTCTGTCTATAAAACCTTCATTTGACAGCCATTGACTGAAAAAGCGAGCGCACTGAAATCCACATCTATCGTGAAACACAGTACGCCAGTCAAAAATATGAATCGCTTTACTCTTACTTCCAAACTGAACTTATAGTCAGCCCCGCACTATCTCTCCTTGTATCACCACCTCACTGTTCAAGCCGCCATCTTCACACATCAGATTAGCACTTATCCATTTCCATTATAAATCTTTATCATTTATAACTTAAGAAAGCTGATTCATGTGAAACAGAAAACCTCCGATTCCTTTAGGTATAGCTATTTCGTCCATTCTTATCCTTCAATTATTTTCACTCCCCATGCCGGCACAGAAATGCTGTTTGCTTGTCTCACTGACTCACCTGTTAATATATCGCGGCCATCGGAACCTCTGTATAATGCCGTCTGTTTTTTTTCAGAATAATTCAGATAAAACCATACACTTTTACCAAACTGATTGATTCCTTTTCGGATAATTACAGGAAACCCGTCTTTTACAGAGTTATTTATACCAGCATCATCCAATGCCCTTATAAAAATCCGCCTCAAAAGCTCCTGGCCAGTCATGCATCCGATATAATATGCATACCCCTTTTTATAATGATTTCTGGTTATTGCTGCATATCCGTCCCAATTATAGTGCTCATAACGTGCCAGTATATCTGCGCTGTCGGGCTTTAAGAGCTCCATAAAAACTTTTGCCTCCCTGTCATCTGACTCTTCTGTGATTTCTCCCTGCAGTCCCACCTTTTTAGGAAACGTAAACTGATGATACCTGACTCCCAGACAGTTTTTCAAAATACGCGGCTGTACTTCATGGCTTACTTTTACATTCTCATTTGCAAAACCCGTTTTAAATGTTGCCACTAAAACACCTCCATTTTCCACATAACGGTTCAGCTTTTCCAACAGCCCGTCTGATGCTGCATAAAGGGCAGGGACAACAATTATTTTATACCGCCCCAGGTTCTCTGATTCTGGCCATATAAAATCACATTCTATATTCATCTTATAAAGCGTGTCATAAACCCAGCGGACGATATCATTATACGCTACTTTTCCCTTGTCGGATTCTGCCGCATCAATACCGAACCATTTTAATGCTGTCAGCGATTCATTGCTCACCATAACTGCAATATCATTTTTCTTTTTCAAATTTACCAGACGGCTCCCGATTTTCTGCAGCTCTTTCCCTATCATACAGGCTTCCAGATAAGTATCATTCTCCTGAAAATCGTGGCTCAGCAATCCTTTCCAGTAAGTTTCACGGGCATTATGCAGAGAATGCCAGTGCCAGTACATCACACTGTTCGCTCCAGAAGCAATGTGGCTGTATGCCTGCAGGCGAAGCTGTCCTTTATATGGCACCCAGCCCGGAAAACCCTGTGCTTCTGTTTCCAGGACCAGATAATTATCCTGCTTCAGGGATCTTGTCATATCACCACCAAAAGCGATCTCTGCACCTGTCAGCTCATCCTGTGTCGGATGATAAATATCTGCACCGGCAACTGTCAGGCTTCTGGAAGCATTGTAATGGTTCACATCCGGCTGCACTCCAAAAGAATACCCCCGCCATTCAAAATCAAAATTGTGTGTCACAAACTGATCCTCCCGGCAGTATTCTTTTACAATGCCAACCTGCCAGCTTAAGAAATCATCCACCAGTGTTCTTTGAAATTTCTCAAATTCAGCTCCAAGACTTCCATTAATGGTTCCCCTGACATCTGGAAAATCCTCCCATGCATTAATCCTATTACTCCAGTAATCAAGCCCAAACTCAGCATTCAGCTCATCCAGGTTATCCTGAAATTTTTCCCGGAGATATTTTACAAACTTCTGCTGCACATTTCTTCCTGCAGTCCCATAGTGCTTTGTCTCATTATCCACCTGATAACCAATCACACACGTTCTTTTGGCTGTGCATTTCAGCAATTCCCGAATCACCCTTTCTGCATAAAAGCGGAAGACAGGATGTGTGATATCCATAATCTGACGTGAGCCATATATGCCCCGGCCGTTTACCGTTTCTGCAAGCACATCAGGATGAGATTTTACCATCCAGGTCGGAATCGCATAGGTTGGAGTCCCGATAATCACAGAAATGCCTGCTTCTTCCATGGCATCCATCACCTTCTCTATATGAGAAAAATCAAATACGCCTTCCTGCGGCTCACAGGTACTCCATGTAGACTCTGCAATCCTGACCGTGTTAACGCCCGCTTTTAGCATCATCCGCACATCCTCTTTCAATCGTTCACAGGGCATATATTCATCGTAATACGCTGCCCCAAATAAAATTTTTTTCATCATTGCCCTCCTTAAAGCCTTCCATTCTCATTACTTCATTTCGTCCTCCGCAATAAACCTCTGGAGCTCCCCCATTAGCTTTTCGGCATCCTGGTCGTCCAGTTCCACTTCAATCGGTTTATCCAATTCAAGGCTAAAAATACCCATAATAGATTTCCCGTCAATATGGTATTTACCGCAATGTATATCCACATCTTTTTCAGCCTTAAAAGTTATATTTACAAATGCCTTCACGTCATTTACACTGTTTAATGCTACCCTGCATATCATAATTTCTTTCCTCCAGTTTTTCTTATTTTGAGATACGGCGGCTCTTAAGGTCAGCCAAAATAGAATCATATTCCTTATCCAGATGATAAAATGTAAGGACAACAATCTGAACAACCGTAAGGATAATCGGAATAAAAATGTAACAGGAACGGATTGCCATGTATGCACTTGCCGGCTGTGCTGCCGCAGTACCCACATAGCCTCCGATGGAAAGAACTGCACCAACCAGCAGCAGGCTGATGCCGTTTCCAATCTTCTGCCCAAAACTTGCCGCACTGTTAATCAGTCCTTCTGTCCGTATTCCGGTTTTCCACTCCCCATACTCAATCGTATCTGTAACCATTGCAAACATACAGGCTGAAATCCCAGCATTTCCCAAGCCCCTCAGCATACATCCTGCATGAAGCACCATTAAATTTTCTGCACCGATTCCCATAACTGCATAACCGGCAATGAAGATTACAGACCCTGCCATTAAAACATTCCTTTTCCCGAACCGCTTTACAAACCAGGCAATAAAAAACATGCAGACAATCTGCGTTGCCTGGAACGCTACAGAAAATGTACCAACCAGATCAGGATTTCCCAGAATTTCTTTCGTATAGTATACCTCGGCCGATCCATTGACGCCCATTGCCACAAAAATCAAAATTAAGTTGATTGTAGCCATCAGCCAATACTTATTTTTTACTAATGCCTTGAAGCCGAGCAGAACCGGAACATCCAGTTTCTTTCCATCATTCTCAGCATTCACGCGCTCCCTGGTAAAAAGGAATGTAATCATAAATGTAAAAATCTCAAGTGCCCCAAAAACGATAAATGTATAGGTCCATGCCCGTGTATCATTTCCAAAAAACTTTACTACTGGAAGTGTACATGTTTTGATAAACAGTGTCCCACAGGTCGCCAGTATCATCCTGAAAATACTCAATACAGAACGTTCATATTGATCCTGTGTCATCATTGCTGTCAAAGTTGCATAGGGAAGGTTAATACCCGTAAAAAGAACTGTAAAAGCTATGTTATAGCTAAAGAATATGTACACCAGTTTTGCCGTCTCACTCCACTCGGAAGGCACTGCAAACAGGAGAACCGTGCCTATTGCATAAGGAATAACCAAACGCAGTATCCATATCCGGGCTTTTCCAAAAGGCGATTTTGTTTTGTCAATAATAATTCCCATGATCAAATCGCTTATGCCGTCAAACACTCTGGAACATGCCATGATTACCCCAACAGCTGCTGCTGCGACTCCTACATAATCTGTGTAATAAAACATTAAAAATGTCGCTACAGCAGAATACATAATGTTGCTTGAAAAATCTCCGCACCCATATGCCAGACGTTCCTTTACAGATATTTTTTCGGATGCGTTTTCGTTAGTAAAATTTTGAAATAACATACTGATACCTCCCAGTCTTTTTTGCAGCGTTATATCTTCCGCTGCTCTTCATGTTTCTAAAATAACATGGGAAGCATCCACAATATATCACATATTTTAGGTGATTATCATGTATTTTCGTTAATTTGAAAATGCCCAAACTTTTCTCTGTATTTTGTGGGCGTCAAGCCTGTCTCTTCCTTAAAAACCTTCCCAAAATGGCTTTGTGAACAAAATGCCAGATAAGCTGCTATATTTTTTACGTCATACTCCGAATAGCGTAACAGGTTTTCAGCCAGCCGAATTTTCTCTCTTCGAATATACTGCTGTATAGTAAGCCCTTCCACTCTATGGAACAAATCGGAAAGGTAGGCTGCAGACACTCCTATCTGATGTCCAATTTCTCCGATTCTAATTTCATTATGCAGATTTTGAAAAATAAAATTTTTCGTCTTTTCTATCAGCTCATTACGCTCCTTTTGTACGTTTATCCTGCTGACCTGCTCCACAAATTCATATTCAGCCTGCCGCATGGCAGCATCAATCTTTACAATATTTGACATCTCTTCTATTTTCAAAATATAACCGTCTACCATAGAAAACGCTTCTTCCGGAAGCATGCCGCCATCAATAGCCGCCCTGGATGCCAGAGTGACTACACAAACTGCTATATTTTTTGCCTGACGGAGTTCATTATTCGAAAGCCTTCCTACTTCTCCGCGGTAAGTTTCCTGAAGACTGCGCCGCAGCATTTCCTTATCCCCGCGGCGTATGCTGTCCAATTCCCTTTTTTCCTGATCATAAGGATTATGAGGCAGGTACGTCTCCTGCCGCTGGAAAATCACTTTCTGCACGCTGCCCCTGGCTTCACGGACTTCTATTCCATTCAATCCATTTTTCCGCCACAGTTCATCTAATGTCAGTTCTTTCCCCGAAATACAGTGATATAATGCCAGCAATCCTGCACCAAAAACTTTCATCTCGCAAAAGGCTATCTGATGATGCACCTGCTCACTCACAAAATGTGTATCCGCCATAAATTTTTCAAGTTCTCTTGTTGGCTTTACAATACTAACCGGTCCAATCACCAATTTTTTTGCTTTTAAAATCATCGTTGCATATAAAACCGAATTGTACTCACAATAAATATCAGGATACTCCCCAGTCTCCCTGTCCATAAGCATTGTAAAGAAAGCAGAATCCATATACAAAGGACAGGCCTCCGGAATCAGATCACCATAAACTTTCTCAATTCCATAACCGGAGTTTACAATGTAAATGTTACAGTGTAAAATCCTTACCCATTGATTCAGCATAAAATCCCAATTCATTTCTCAGCCACCTCCAAATGCCTTATTTCTATATGCAGCATAACAGTCGTCAATAGGAATACCAGCCTTTTTAGGCTTGCATGATTAATTATCAGTTTATCATATTTTTATCTCAGGAAAAAGAATATGCCTGGAATAAATTGCAACTCCGTTAAATTCTTCAAAGGCCAGACATGCTGAAGGCTTTCGTCAAGGATCGCATCATAATACAGGAACTGGTATAGGATAACAAATTTCCTTTTATCACCCGATGCATCCATAACGGCCAAATCCCTCCTTGATGCTTATCCGCCAGCTGGCCGTGCCTGTTTTATAAGGCAGCATAAGCTGGATTGTAAAAATACATCTTTCTATATAAATAATAATGGAAGTTCTCATAAAATTTGTGACAACATTTAAAATTTTTTCTAAAACCTGTCTGTTTTCAGCAGTCCCGCAGCCTGCCAATCTTCAGCTCTAAAAGGTGGATTTTTCTCGCACTGCGAAACCGCTTTGTAGCTGCTTTTTCATACCACTTTGGTAAAATTAGGAAAAGTTTTTCAAAAAGGAGATTTTATAATGACAAAAGCCGAAGGAAGAAATGAAAACGAAGACGTCTCCAAAAATGACTGTGAAACAAAAGCGTTCAAACGGCTGGCGTTTCCTGATCCGGTATAAGGAAGGAAGCATACCGTCAGTTGCGGAAGAATACCGCAGCATATGCAGCTTTTGCGGCTCAGACAGCCTGGACAGAACCATAGCGGAGGCATACCCGCGGAAAGGGAAAGCGAACAAAAAACTGCACATGGACTTTCGTTCCATATATATTTCAAAATATGTTTTATAAATACCGAAAACATTTTAAAAATACTGTCCTGCCTCATCTACAGAAAGACCATATTTTCTAATTATAACTGTCTTAATTTCAGATTCCCCATGATCAAGCTCTTTTAGGACATCTACCGTTCCCTGTATTCCTTCTTTCGTACCTTTTCTTCCCGTAGCCTTACTTGAGGCTCCACTATTTCCATCAATGCATCAAACATATAGGCATTTCCTTTCTATTCCTCTACAATCTGTTGATTTGCTTCCATCATTACCCACAAGACAGAGTCTGCCATATCCTTGTCATCCTTTTCTGTCAAGGTCTTTATGATATCACCTGGGTCATAAACAAAGCCTGCCAAAAACCAAAAGATTTTGGCTACGCCGCTGAATTATGGTATCCGGCCAGCTTTACACGCTTCATCAATTCAATAGCTGGACAGGAAGGCCACCCGCGTATGGCAGTGGTGACTGAAACAACATTGCGCAAAATCCTTGCAAACGCTAAGATACGTCCTTTTAAAGTCTCTTATTATTGTGAAAAGCGTGGCCCGGATTTTGATTCCAAAATGCATGATATCCTTGTCATTTATAAACAGGTTTCCTTACAGTTTGATGAAGACGGGAATTTGAAACCTTTTGAAGGGGTGCCTGTCCATACTTTATCATATGATGAAAAACCAGGGATGCAGGCTTTGGATACAACAGCAGGGGACAGGCCGCCTGTTCCAAACACTGATAAAAACAGCGCCATATGCCGGGATTATGAATATGTGCGCCTTGGCGCGCTTTCCTTATTGGCGGCGATCGACCTGCTTACAGGGGAAGCCATCCCATTGGTAAGTGACACGCATAAAAACTCCGATTTTGTGTGTTTCTTAAAGATGCTTGACACAAAATATCCGCAAGGCGATAAGATTCGTCTTATTCTTGATAACCATTCAGCCCACACATCGCAGGAGACGCAGAAATATCTGAACACAGTCCCTGGAAGATTTGAATTTGTCTTCACCCCAACACATGGTTCCTGGCTGAACATGGTGGAAGGATTTTTCAGCAAGATGACAAAACAGATGCTAAATGGGATCCGGGTTTCAAGCAAAGAAGAACTTGAAAAAAGAATATACAAGTACTTTGAAGAGGTTAATGAGGTTCCCATACCATACCACTGGTCATACCAGCTTGACGATATTGATATAGAAAAGGAAGACCTAAACCAGATTATTTATGAAGTTGTAAACCGCAAGGCAGCAAAAGCAGCTGACAAGGATAAACGTGCACCTAAGCCACGTACTCGAAAGAAACGTGGAGAGTCAGGCACACAGTAAGCATGAAACATAACTTTAATTAAGTTGGATTATACTAGATATACTTATATCTAGTATAAATGAATTTTTAAAGAGGAAAAGCAGTTAAAAAACCTATATTTATAAGGTTTCTGACATCTTCCACCATTCCTAGATATAATTCTACCGGGAATTTAGGTTATAACTATCCTTTTTCACTTGCCATCAGGCTCTGTAAGTTCACGCCGTCTGCTTTCCATATTTCTCCAGATAGGACACCGCCTGTTCCCGGGACAGTCCTGCCTTATCCTGCAGCCTTTTCAAAATGGCTGCGTCGTCAAGCCCAATATCCTGACCCATTTCAATAATCATCTGTATTCCCTGCTGCATTCCCTGCTGTATTCCTTGCTGCATTCCCTGCTGTATTCCTTGCTGCATTCCCTGCTGTATTCCCTGCTGTATTCCCTGACGTATCAGTTTCTCCGATTCCGTTTCAATTACTGTTCCACCCATGATATTCACCAGCCTTTCTTCATTTTTATTCCCATTCGTAATATGTGTAATAATAGTATTCACAAATCCCATGAGGTCTATGATTTCACTGTCCAACAACTCTCCATCCCTGTGCAGCCGAACCATTCCATTCCTAAAATATTCCAAATCCTCTACCGCTGCCTCTATGTTGCCCTCAGATGTGATTGCTTTCTCATATCTTGCAATATAGAAGGGGATATAGGGAAACAGCCGCTTTTCCACAATATATTCCCTCGTAAATTCTTCCAGAATCACATTCGCAGATTTATAATCCACGCTCTGCCCATCTGGAAATGTAAATGTAATCGTTGTCGTCTTTGGCGTCTTATCCGTCCTCTTGACATAAATTACCGAGAACCTCGGCATGGGGATAACTGCATGGCCGATATCCCATGTCGCAAACTGCCTTGCCACAATAAAGGCATACTCGGCAATCCGTATTGCCATGGAGCCGTCATCATAGCTCTGGCATTCCAGAAGATAGACCTCACTCCCAATCTTCATTAGGAAATCCGAAATCTGCCCTTCTATCTCCCTGCTCCCATCTGACATCTCCCCCTCTGTCAGATATCCTTCTGATGTCAGTACATCCACTTCAGCGTCCAGTGGGTAATGTTTTCCAAAAATGTCATTGATTACAGGGATAAACATCCTTTTGTGCTTGCTTTTCATTGTCTTGAACACGTTGTCATAATCTGGTGTCTTTTTCTGCATACTTTTTCCTTTCCTATATATTCCTCCCACTTTAGAGAGAATATATCCTGTATTCATTATACCTTCAATTTCCTGTCCTGGCAACCAGAAAACCGCTGCCTGAGCATCCCCTAAACCATCCGGCGGCAGCTCTGGTTTCCCTATCTTCCCATTTGATTGAAAACTGAAATAGGAATCCCGGCTTATGATGATATGGTCGCAGAACAGGATTCCCATCAAATCAGAAGCCTCCTTCATCCGTTCCGTCACCCGCAGATCCTGCCCTTCCGGCTGGCTGCATCCGCTTGGATGGTTATTCACGACCACAATGATATCGCCCCTGCATAAAAAACATATCGTATATCCAGAAACAACGGCAGAATGCAAAGGCATATCATATATAAAATTTTACGAAACAGTAACAATGGAAACGCATATTTGACCTTTTCCATTGCAGTCAGGCCATCTACCAGGGCATACTGTACTGCAATACCAAGCAATGCAAACGTATACATACGGATACTGCCCACGGCCAACTGTATTGTGCCTGACTCCTTCAAGAAAAATCCTGCAAACACCTCCGGTAATACCTGCACTACAATTCCCAATGCTCCGATGTATACTCCGCATAATAAAAACACATAAAGAAAAGCCTGCCGGATCTTTGTATAATTTCCTGCCCCATAGTGAAAGCTGAATATCGTTCCACATCCTGTTGTGATCCCCTGTGCAGGACAGGCTACTATCGTCATAAAACTCTGAATAACCGTAGCACAGGTAATCAATATATCCCCCTGCGAATCTCCGCCGTATTTTCGTAACGAAGTATTTCAGAAAAATAATGATCAGGTTATCCAATATCATAATCATGAATGACATGCATCCTATGGACAAGATTCTAAGTACAATCTTCTTTTGCAGCCTGCCTGGGCACAGGCATACCGGAAAAATCCTGCTGCGCAAAAAACAGATTACATAAACACAAGTACAGCATTGTGCAATAACAGTTCCCCATGCTGCCCCTGCAATCCCCATACCGCACCCAAAAATCAGGACAGGGTCCAGAACCATATTTACCACAGCGCCAAGCGCCACCGAAATTATTCCCTGCCTTGCAAACCCCTGTGCCAGAATAAACTGATTCAACCCACACCCAAGAAACGATGTAAAAGTCCCGCAGACATCTATCGTAAAATAAGTTTCTGCGTAAGGGTACATATCTTTGCTGCTGCCCAGCAAGTATAATATTTTTTATTTTTTCCCGGTTCAGTAAAAGCGGGGGAGTTACTGCCGCCGATATGACTAAAATCATAAAAAAGGAATTTCCAATGATCTCCTGCGCCCTTCTAGGCGTTTCCTTCAACAATTTCTGTGTGGTTTTAAATCCAGACATATACAGCCACCATATAAAAGAACAGGCAGGCAGCATTCCCGGCACACCCGCCTGTTCTCCACTTTCTACACTGATCTACTTGTGACGGTTATTTCTGAATGGTATTGGAATTCTGGTTATATGCCTTTGCAACGCATTTCCATTCGCCATCCATCTTCAACAGAAGCAGCACATCCGTGAAGTCAATGCGGTTGCCCCAGCCTTCTTCCAGCACACGGACAACAGCCAGGGATTCCTCAACCATCAGTACATCCACACGGGCCTTGAAATTATCACCGCCAGGCACAGTATCCACATTGTGGTAGAACTGCTCAATAGAGCCATGCTCCAGCTTACCGTCCAGATAGCCAAACAAAACGGCTTCATCCGTGAACAGCTCCTTTGCATATGTGCTGTTTCCCTCGGCAACACTCTTGACAAATTTCATTGCGGCAGCCTCTACTGCCTGATATTCCTTTAATTCTGCTCTCATTGTAATAGCCTCCTTAAAATTTTTTGACATTATATAAAGCATTCTGCCTTATACCATGGTATGAAAACATTATACCAACAATAAATAGATTAAATATTATTCCCTACCTCATAGCCGTCCCATACCGCATGAAGGATCGTGCTGACCTTCTGGCCATCGCCAATCTCATAAACGGCAGCGCCGCATCCCTGGCGCTCCTGCGCCATGGATGGAACCGGACGGAAACCAACTGCGATGACAACCGAATCCGCATCCAATGCCTTTTTCTGGCCATCGCTTTCCAGAATGACCCTGCCATCTTCCACAGCAGTAAGACGGTGGTTCTCCAATACAGTCACATGATGATGCTCAAACAGATCCGGAATCATCTGGCCATTTGGAATCGGGGACGGAATACCTGCCGACAGGATCTTAGGCAGGGCTTCCACAACAGTGACCTCTTTGCCAGACTGGGCATAATCCAAAGCCATTTCACAGCCAACCAGACCGCCGCCGATCACCATGACCTTCTGTCCGACCTTTTCCGGATGTGCCAATGCCTCCATACAGCCAATCACCTTTTTATCATCGATTCCCGGCACTTTCGGCATGACAGGGACGGAACCTGCTGCCAGAATGATTACATCTGCATCCATATTGCGGAGCTGGCCAGCGGTAACAGCTTCCTCTGTATGGATCTCCACGGGCAATGCCTTTAATTCATTCTGATACCACGCATTTAGTTCCCGTACCTCTTTTTTAAAGCTGTGGGAACCGCCGGGAATCAGATTGCCACCCAGGGACTCATTCTTTTCATACAAAGAAACCTTATGCCCGCGCATGGCTGCGGTTCTGGCAGCCTCCATACCGGCAACACCGCCACCCACAACCACAACCTTTTTCGGCTGTACGCAGGGACGGAGCGCATACCTCACTTCCCGCATTGCTGCCGGGTTTACTGCACAGGTAGGCTGTTTCCCCTGCTGGAGCCTTGTGATACACCCCTGATTGCAGGCAATGCAGGGACGAATTTTCTCCGTATGTCCGGTCAGCACCTTGTTTGGATACTCTGGATCTGCTAAAGCAGCCCGCCCAAGGACAACTGCATCTATCTTACCATCCCGTATTGCCTTTTCCGCAATATCCGCTTCATTCATGCGGCCGCCTGCCAGAATTGGGATATTTACGGCTTCTTTTGCTTTCGCTGCTAATTCCACCAAATACCCTTTCGGCATATACATAGGCGGGCAAGCATAGTAGAAGGAATCGTAAATACCCGTATCTACATTCAGGCAGTCATAACCATACGATTCCAGCAGCTTTGCGATTTCAATCCCTTCTTCCAGGGTACGGCCAATTTCTTCCTCACCGGTCAGACTTGCCTGTTCAAATCCTTTTACAAATGTTTTCAGGCCCAGACGCATACTGACCGGAAAATCACTGCCGCATTCTTGCTTGATGCCTTCCAGAATTTCCTTTGCCGCCCGTAAACGGTTTTCTAAGCTGCCGCCATATTCGTCTGTACGGTGGTTCATCATGGGCAGCGCAAACTGGTCAAGCAGATACCCCCAATGGATAGAATGTACTTCTACACCAGAAAAACCAGAATCCTTTGCAATTTTAGACGCTTTTACAACGGACTCAATTTTAGATTTGATCTGGTCACGGGTCAGCTCCGGTGAGACTTCCCCCGGATGCCGGAAAACATGTACAGCGGATGGTGCCGGAAGATTAGGGTAATTCCTCCCAAGTCCCATCGTAATCTGTGCAAAGATTATTGCACCGTATGCGCCTGCCCTCTCATTCAGCTCCGTCGCCGTCATCTTAAACGCATCCGGGTTCTGTAATATAGTCGGGCCAACCCCCGTGTATGGGTCAACTGCGCCATCTGCCGCAATCGCCCCGGTAAAAATCAGGCCAAAGCCGCCTTTCGCCCTCTCTACAAGATATTGTATCGTTTCGTCTTTCAGACCACCTCCCGGAAGATGGTGCTGTCCGCCGCCAATTGGCGCCATACAAAACCTATTCTTAATGGTCAGTCTGCCAATCTGAAGCGGCTTTCCTAAATACTCATAGTTCTGCATGTCTGTGACTCCTTTCATTTTATCTGGCCGAATGGCCATAAAGGTATCCTTTAAGGGTTTACCTTCAGGATTAACTTTTCCTGCTGTTGATATTATAATTATAGCGAGAATAAAACAGAAAGCAAGTACGCACCTTTAAGTGCGTTACTAACATAAAAGTTATATACTTACCTGAAGGAGAGTGAAAAAATGGGGGACGCTACATATCACAAGAATGCCTGGAAACAACAGGTTTCAGCTACACATTATCCCTCATCAATGGGAAATACAAAATGACAATTCTTTATACGCTTATGGAATTTGGCATAATTTCATAGGTTTCATTATAAATAACCATGGGGGTTCACTTTTTTGACTACTGGGTACATTATATTCATTATTCTTGAGAGACAGATATATTCTAATTTGAAGTTTTTTTCCATTATCTGTATCCCTTACTAACTGTCGTTTCATACTATATTCTACAGCTACTTGTCTGGAAACAATATTCGCTTCTTCCTGTATAGCAATCTCTGATGATTCAAATGGTTCATGTACTATCAAAGTCAAACCGTAAGAATTATATATCAGCATATAACTGGCAATTCCTGTTTCTTTATGATATGCCTTTGAAAAACCACCATCTATAATCAAGACTTTGCCACCTGCTTTCACAGGACTTTCTTCCTTTTTTTGATGAACGGGAACATGACCATTGATAATATGTACATCATCCCCTTCTAGCCCAAATTCATTTAATATCAATTCTGCCATCTCGCTTTTTTCTATCATCTGATAGTATGCACTCTTTATTTCTTTATAAATTTCCTTTACCGTATGATTATTCAGGGCTATATACCCGGGTGGAGCTATGCCGAAGGCATAACCAGCTATTTAAAAGCCAACAACATCCGCATCTTTGACTTTGTGGATTTCTCTCAGCCCCTTACGGAACAGGTCCGTGCAAATGCCCGGCGCATTTCGTATGAAAACGGCATTGAAATTGAATTCATTCGTAAACTACATGCCTTCCGCAAAGACGACCGCATCCAGGAAATCATTCAGAAAACCGGAAAGTCCGAGGAATTGATCCATATTTTTTCTGCCATGTAACAATGTAATGCCTATAAACCATGGCACGATAAAAAAACCGGAAAAACATTTCTAAAATTTGACTAAAGCAAATATCTCCATTATTATTTTATAGATATAGAACTGGGGCTGTGTTACCTGAGGATTCCCACTTGGGCTCCGTTCCGTCTGCAGTTCTATATGAATGGCCATAATCTTTTGGCCTATAAGCTGCGGAAAAAGAGAATCACTTACCACATGCATGATAATGCCTTCCTTGACATTTCAGATGTCGAAACTGCCCAGAAACTATCTGACAGGAGCAATTCGGAAGGCCTCCATAAAATCCTGGATGCTTTTGCAAAACGCGATTGTCCGATTGCGGAAACACTCGGTCTGGGCTATACATGGACAGTCCAACAGATCGAGTGTGCAACCGATATCATGTTCAAACAGGCCTGTGACTTGGATCCCCTTTATGATGAGATCATCCGGACGTATTTTACAACAGCTTACGGCAAAGAGGTCATTGCGGCAGGATTAACCGTTAGAAACCTTGTGTTTATACCAGCATTGGCATAAGTGTTTTTCTTATACAGAAATTTTGCCATTTTGCGTCAAAAAATATTTATAAGTGGCCTAATTGTTCGTTTCCAGCTGATACAGCCTTGTTCATAAGAAAAATGCAATTTCTTTCCTGTTTTGTTTCGGATTTTAATTCAAACCAACTGCTCTGCCAATCACCATCTTTTGAATTTCATTGGTACCTTCATAAATTTGGGTGATTTTTGCATCGCGCAACATACGCTCAATGGGATATTCCTTTGTATATCCGTAACCGCCAAAAAATTGCAGGCATTTCACAGTTGTTTCCATTGCCAGATCAGAATTATATAATTTACCCATGGCTGCCTCTGTTCCAAAGGGTTTTCCCATATCTTTTAGTTTTGCCGCGCGCCATAAAAGCATACGGCCTGCATCAACTTTTGTTTGCAGATCCGCCAGGGTAAACTGGGTATTTTGAAACTGTGAAATACGTTTCCGAAACTGTACTCTTTCATTCACATACTGAATCGTCTCATCAATAGCTCCCTGTGCAATTCCTAATGCCTGTGTTCCCATACAGATCCTTCCGGCGTCAAGAGATGCGAGGGCTACCTTCATCCCTTTTCCAATTGTTCCCAAAACCTGTGTTTCCGATACCACACAGTCCTCAAAAATCAGCTCTGCTGTAAGAGAACCCCGGATTCCGAGCTTATTCACTGGCTTTCCAACTGAAAATCCCGGTGTATCTTTATCAATGATAAAAGCCGTAAACTCTGGACGGCCTTTTGCATTTTTCCCTGTTACAGCCACCACGATATTAAAATCATTTGCCGGTGCGCTGGAAATAAACATTTTCGCGCCATTGATAATATAGTTACTTCCATCCTTTACCGCAGTGGTCAGCATTCCGGAGGAATCGGAACCAGCATTTGCTTCCGTCAGTGCAAAGCCCATCAAATGCCCCTGTGCCATCAAAGGCATATAGCGCTCCTTCTGCTCCTTCGTTCCGAACAGCTCGATACAGTACATGCTCACTCCTGCGTGGGTACATACAATACTTGCAGTAGAACCGCAAACCTTTGCAATCTCTTCAATCGCAAGGACAAAAGATAGAAAATCCATGCCAGAACCACCTAACTCCTCCGGATAAGGACATCCTAAGATTCCTGCCCTCGCCAGTACGTCAATACTCTCCCTTGGAAAGATTTCTTTCTCATCAATCTCGGCTGCAATAGGCTTAATCTGTTCCTCCGCAATCTTGTGCGTCAGTTCTTTTACCATAAGCTGCTGTTTTGTTAAAAGATATTCACTCATGATCCACCCTCACTTTCCTAATTTGCTTCCTTTAATGACTCAATCATTAATGGCACTACTTTAAACAAATCTCCCGTGATACCATAAGTAGCAACATCAAAAATTGGCGCTGTCTCGCTTTTATTAATGGCAATGATATGTTCCGCATTCTGCATGCCGGACACGTGCTGTATAGCGCCGGAAATGCCAAGGGCCACATAAATCCTCGATCGCACCGTCTTACCAGTCTGTCCCACCTGATGGTCTGCGCTAAGCCAACCGGAATCAATGACCGCTCGGGAAGCCCCAAGGACTCCTCCGCCCAATGCATCCGCCAGCTCCTTTGCCAGACTGATCCCTTTTTCAATATCCTTGCTAATCCCACGTCCGACAGCGACCACAACCTCGGCTCCAAGCAGATCAACCAGCTCCCTTGTCTCCTTCACGGTCCGAAGCACCTTTGTTTTCAAATCACTCTCCGTAAGCTTTACCGGATAAATCTCCATGACACAAGCTTCTGACTTCGCCCTGTCAAAGTCATCTTTTTTCAGCACACCAGGTCTTACCGTGGACATGCAGGGCCGAAATCTCGGACAAATGATCGTCGCCATCAGATGCCCACCGAAGGCTGGTCTGGTCATCTTCAAATTCACATCCTGCATATCAAATCCTATTGCTTCGGTGTCAAGGGTGGAAGCTTCCTTTAAAAACTCCACATACTTTGTCATCTCAATGTCCAAATGTGTACAGTCCGCCGTCAAACCTGTGTGAAGCCTTGCCGCACATCTCGGTCCCAAATCACGGCCGATGTTCGATGCCCCAAGTAAAAGCACCTCTGGCTTTCTCTCCATAACCGCATCACAGATCACCTTTGTATACGCATCAGTCGTATAAATCTTTAACCGAGGATCATCGCAGACAATCACTCGGTCCGCCCCATAACCGCCAAGCTCCTTTACCAGACCTTTCACATTCTCGCCCAAAAGCAGGCCAACAAGCTGCGCCCCCCTCTCATGCGCCAGCTTTCTTCCCTCTGACAAAAGCTCAAAATCCGTTTCCATAAGCATTCCATCCCGCTGTTCACAGAACACCCAAATATCCTTAAAGCTGCTAACATCTGCACTATTATAGCTCATTCCAATACCCCCTTTAAATCACATGCCTGTTACGCAATTTCTCAACCAACAAATTCGTCGTATTTTTGTCAGCGCCCGAAAGCATCTCCACCTTGCCCTTCTGAGGCGGGGTAAAGGATTTAAAAATATTTGTGGGAGAGCCTTTCAGGCCAATCGTATCCGGCTCAATTAACGGTTCAGCCTTTAAAGCTTCAAAATCATAGATCACGACATTTTTTTCATAACAATGACGAATACCCACTACGGTCTGATATCTGGGCACATTCAGCTCTCCGATACATGTAATCAGGCAGGGTGTCTGAACCTCAATCATATAGTAACCATCCTCCAGCATTCTTTTTACAATAATGTCCCGGCCGTTTTTGTCGATTTGTGCCGCATAAGTCACCTGTGGGATATTCAGTTTCTCTGCGATCTGCGGACCAACCTGTGCCGTGTCCCCGTCGATGGCCTGTCTTCCACAGAAAATCAGGTCTTCCTCTTCTAAACCTGCATGGGAAATCGCCGCTGCAATAATTTGCGAGGTCGCAAATGTATCCGAACCTCCAAATTCTCTGGCGGTGATCAAAATGCCGTCATCCACGCCCATTGCAAACAACTCCCTTAACATTTCCTCTGCCGGCGGCGGTCCCATGGTAACTGCGGTGACCTGACAGCCCGTCTCATCCTTCAAGTGCAATGCAGCCTCCACCGCGTTCATATCATCCGGGTTAATAATGGTTGACATGGATGCCCGGTTCAATGTTCCGTTGTCATTCACCGCAACCTTCCCCGATGTATCGGGAACCTGTTTTACACATACAAATATTCTCATGATTTTCCTCCTTGTCTATGCAGCTATGACCATTTTATTCATAATAATCTGGCGTGCATTTTACAGTTTTATAAAATTCATAATCATGGGCATACAAGATTCTCGCATTGTATTTTTTCTGAAGCCTTCGAACCTTTTCAATTGATTTGAAATATGCCATATTATCATACATAATCCCAGATCCTTTTGGCGTCGGCTCATAATTTTCCTGCAGATACAGACAATCCTGAGGTAAGATAACAGTTCCTCCTTTCAGATGCACAACCAGACCAAGCAGTCCCGGTGTATGCCCTGGAAGCCGGATCACCTCAACGCCCGGCGCCAGCTCAAAATCCTCATCCACGAAATGATATTCTTTCACCGATACATCCATCTCGCTTTTTATGTATGCGCCATGTCTGTTGACATCCGGACATTTTCTGACATTTAACTGTGCTTCAATAAAATCCTCCTTTGGTACATAGACATCCGCATGTGTAAACTGATGAATATTGCCTGCATGATCCATATGCAGATGGGATAAAACAACCGTCTGAATATCCGTCGGTGCAATCCCGCATAATTTTATCTGATTTTCAAGCTTTTCCTTCTCTGTTTGGTGGAGTGGATAGACATTTTGCAGCCACGTTGGCCAGTGTCCGTTCATGGCATCCGCATGGCATCCGGTATCAAATAAAATATAACCCTCATCCGTCTCAATTAAGAACGCCATTACCGGCAATTTAATCCATTTACTTTCCACCACCGGCTGCTGCCTGGTTCCAATCGTAGAGCACGCAACCACATTATTCTTATCTGTCTCCAGATAACCTGTTCTCAGTACGTATAATTTCATATTCTATCTCTCCTATAAACAAACGTAACTATTACAATGTCATACCACCGTTGGCATTGATATTTGTACCTGTTATATAACTGGATCGCCCGGAAGCCAGAAACAGTACAATCTGGGCGATCTCCGTCGGTTCTCCCAGTCTTCCCAGCGATATTTTTTTCTGAACCTCAGCCAGCACCTTTTCCGGCATGCCTTCCAGCATTTTGGTCTTGATAAATCCCGGTGCAATGGAATTCACACGGACATTGCCGCCATTTCTGGCAAATTCTTTGGCCCATGACTTTGTCATTCCAATGAGCCCCGCTTTGGATGCGGCATAATTGGATTGGCCCACATTCCCGTATACACCCACAATACTTGAAATATTAATAATGGAGCCCCCATGGTTCTGCTGCATGTGGGGACCGACAAATCTGGTAACGTTCCAGGCTCCCTTCAGATTTGTGGCAATGACCTTGTCAAACTGCTCCTCCGTCATGTTCTTTGTCATCGCATCCCGGTTAATACCTGCATTATTCACCAGAATGTCAATTTTCCCGTATTTCTCAATAATTTCTTCCACAGCCTGTCTGGTTTCCTCATAATCCGTCACCGTGGAAATCATATAATCAATGCCATTTTCTACCTCATCTTCTTTTTTGATATGCTTATGTATGCCGATAACTCTGGCGCCACTTTCCTTAAACAGCCTGCAGATCGCCTGCCCGATTCCTCCGGTTGCACCTGTGACAACAGCCACTTTCCCCTGTAAATCCATAGAACCTCTCTCCTTTAAAGAATCTGAACCGCTATTTCCATTCAAAGACACCTTTATCTAAAACAGCGTTTCCCGTATCCTTATTTATCAGTCTAAAATAAGCCTTCTGCTCATCTATCTTCCAAATCAATAAACGAATGGGGGTGTCCGGATAAAGAATCGAGCGCATTTGAGCGGTCATTCTCGTCATCCGTTCCGGTTCCCCGGGTATCAACTGCCCAATCGCCATACGACAGGCAAATCCAAAGGGGCACAGACCCTGCATGAACACTTTATCGAAACCCCGTTCCTTTGCAAATTCCGGGTCAACATGCACCAAATTGGTATCTCCGGTCAGACGATATAAAACATTCTGAACTGGGCTGATAAAATCATCTTCTGCAAAATCTGGATTTCCGTCCGGCATTTTTACCTTATTTTTTGGCATTGGAGTTCCTCCAAAACCGCCGCCTTCCTGAAACAGGGTACTGGATACATTGGTACAAATCAGATTCCCGGCCTCGTCATGAACGTCCACCTTTGTTTTGATGACCGCCCCCTTGCCCTCTCCCCGATCATAAACATCGGTAATCATATCCTGAAAAATCAATGTTCCTTTCATCGGATCAATGGGACGGTGCATAATCAGCTCATGTTCCATATGAAGCGGCGCTATAGTACTGTGTATGATCTGGTCTGCCAACTGTGCCGCCGGTAAGGGATGCGGGATTCTCGGTGTAATATTCACAGCGCCCCAGTATGGAACCACCCCGTAAGTAGGAAGCGCTTTCATATTTTTCTCATAGGTATACATTAAATCATCCGCTTTTGCCCCAACAGACAGGGCATACAAAGAGATGTCTCGCCAGTTGTACGTCAGTTCCCTGTGCTCCGTACTTAATCCAACCAATTCCTCCGCCAAATTTACCTTCATTTCTTTTAGACCTCCTACTTATTTAAATTTGGTTAAAGCAGATCGTGCCCCGCCACGACACGATCTGCTTTTGTACCATTTATATAAATTGGCAGTAATTTGATTATTTATAATACTCCGGCGCGTGCTTAAAGGTCTTCCAGTCATCCGGATCATGACCGGTTACAATCGTTACACCTGTCTTCTCAAGCAGCTTGAATGTCTTGATATTCTGGAGATATTCTGGACAAAGGGCAACCAATCCCGGAAGAGCGCCCTGATTATAAGTCTCCTTTACATAGCATGCATCTGCACAGAGAAGGAAATCTCCATCCTCATCGGTTCTGACAAGCAAGGACTGGTGACCTACAGAATGGCCAGGCGTAAAATAGATCACAATTCTGCCGTCTCCGAATAAATCAAACTTATTATCATTCCAGCCGTCAAGGAAATACCAATCCACATTGTCAAGGTCATTGGCATCCGTTCCCTTCATGTCAAAGTTCGTCACCTTTGCGGGTGCCTCATCATTGTAATATGCCTGTGTCATGAAGTAGTCCGGGCGACGCACATAGTCAAACTCTGCCTTCTGAACGATAACGGTCGCATTTTTGAACTCGCTGATCGCGCCGGCATGGTCATGGTGAAGATGGGAAACAATCACAAAATCGATATCCTCCGGCTTTACGCCAACCTTCTGAATCGCGTTCGGCGCATACTCATCATCTGTAAATACCGGCTTTACACCGTTTAACAATCTCGTAAGCAGATGTCCGTTCTGGTCATCCTTATGATTCCCGGTATCAAATAAAATATTTTTTCCCTTGTGCTGGATCAGGAAAAACGGTACCGGTACATTAAATTCCGAATCTCCGCCATTCTGTACGAACAGCCCCTTGTAACTTTCAAGAATACCTGAGCTGAAAAAATAAAGTTTCATTGTATTACCTCCTTAAAATTTTAATATTGTATTGATATTGCAGAGACGTTTATTAACATCTGCAATCAATGGTTCATTTTTTAGATGGCCATGTCCATTTTCCCTCTTCTGTCAGAAAATTTGTCCCCTCCTGACACACAAGGGCCAGTGTAACGCCCAGTACAAGCGTGATCATCAACGGAATGACCTTCGTCTTATCCCCGCCAATCCAAAAGGTGGAAGAGATTGCCCCAAACATTGCCGCAGGCTTGTTGAGCCATGTGGCTCCAGTAGGAATAAAGTGGATGGCACAGCAGACAATCGTAACTAATCCGACGACAATTCCATTTGCTGCAGCAGCGCCTACATAACCGGCAATCGCAGTAATTCCCATCAGATAAAGCAATCCCCAGACAACTCCCATAATATTACTGGCCGCATAATGGAAATACTCTTTCCGTTGAGCGCCCGCCGTAAAAAAGATGGGCAAAGCAGTAAAAGTCGCGGGCATAACACCGTAATCAGCAAGCGGGGTCAGGCTGTATAAAAAACAATAAATGCCGGATACTACACCAATCCATACTGCCCAGTTCCACAGGTAACGTTTTGTCATATAAATCTCCTTTTTATGCATTCCTCAAATTACTTTCTTACACACACAACTCCCTCATCCACCAGTTTCTGGATTTCAGCCTGATCTATAATGCCAATTTCTGATAATACTTCCTCTGTATGCTCCGCAAAGCAAGGATAGGGAAGGATGTCATTCACTTCATAGTCATCAAATTTAACCGGCGGCTTGGACATCATGCTCACAGAGCCGTCCTTATGTGTGTACTTAACCACATAGTTGTTCTCAATCGCCTGGGGATCACGGGCAATGTCCTTAAAATGTCCAAGAATGTTAAAGGCAATATCGCATTCCTTAAGTAGCTCCGCCATTTGCTGGCTAGTTTTCGCACCAAATGCGGCATCTGCAAGGGGAACGACCTCCGCGTTTTTTTCCGGATAGCAGGTCTGATTGTTATATGCCGAATTCTCTGCCAAATCCGGGCGGCCACAGATTTTGTCCAGAAATACCGGATAAAGCCTGTCATCAAAGTTGCTGATCATAATCCACTCGCCATCTGAGCACTGATAAGTGTTTGCCATCGGTGAAGAGGGGTTCTTTCTGGAACGGGGGAACTTATCGCCGTACTGTGTGGATGCCACTGCAGTGTGAAGTCCGTAGACACCCAACCCATAGAGGGAGCACATTACCTTGGTTCCTTCGCCGGTAATGGTTCTTCCGTATAATGCCGCCGCAATACCGCCTGCAAGGATTGGATTTGTAAATCCGTCCGCAAAGCCCCACACCGGAGAGAGCGGAGCTCCTTCTCCCAGGTCAGTCATAAGGCCTGTTTTTGCCCAGAATGCAACCGTATCATAACCAGCGTCGTTCTTCTGCGGGCCGTTCTCTCCAAATCCTGACACATGGGCAAAAATCAATTTGGGATATTTTTTATGTACAGTTTCCCAGTCCAAACCGAGACGTCCCAGCGCCGGTACGCGGATATTGGTCACAAACACATCCGCGGTTTGGAGCAGCTGATCCATGATTTCCTTGCCCTTCTCTGATTTGAGGTTCAGGCTAAGCGCACGTTTTCCAACATTGACACTTCCAAAATATGGATTGCAACCATCATCTGCCGGGCAGCCCACGCTCACACCAGTCTTTCTTCCTTCCTCTGGCTTCAAGCCCTCAATTTTAATGACATTCGCACCCCAATCTGCCAGAACAGAGGCAGTTCCGGGGCCTGCTACATAGGTACTTAAATCGAGCACTTTGATTCCTTCTAATGGTTTTTTCATGTTCTTTCCTTCCTTTCCTTATGGTTTGATAAGTTTATATAAATAAATTTTGTTTTTCTCCACGAGTCACGCCAGAGCAGAACCCAATTCTCTCTGGTACACAGCTCCAATTTCCTTTAACTTGTCAATGCGTTCCTGCCCTACACCCAATTCTTTTAAGATCTCGTCCGTATGCTCTCCACACAGCGGATAATCATAGCGGAAGGAAGTCTCGGTCGTGTCAAATTTCACAGGCGGATTGACCATCATGGTCTTTGTCCCGTCCCTGTGGGTATATTCTGAAATATAGCCGTTTTCCAGCGCCTGCATATCATGAATAGTATCCGGAATGTGATGAATGATGCTATATGCAAAATCATTTTCTTTGAGCTTTCGCTCCATTTCATCTCCCGTATATTTCCCGACTTCCGCAGAGATGATCTGCACCAGCTCCTCGGTATTCCGCTTTGCCCCGGCTACATTGTTATATTCAGAATTTGCAGCCAGATCCGGCCTGGCCGCAATCTTCTCCAAAAACTCCGGGAACCGGGGTTCCTCATAAAGGCTAATGTTGATCCATGTGCCGTCCTTGCACTGATAGGCATTCGACATAGCAGTCGCCGGCCTCAACCGTGTCCTCGGATATTTATCTCCAAACTGAACCGATGAAATTGCGCTGCTGCAATTGTAAAGAGCCTGTGCATAAAGGGAGGTAAACACCTTACATCCTTTTCCCGTCCTCATCTGCTGGATAATTCCTGCTGCCACACCTCCTGCAAGGGAACAGGCCGTGGCGGAATCCCCGAATGCCCAGACTGGGTTGATCGGCATCACATTCGACGCGTCAACCATATCAAGCATGGCACCCGAACGTGCCCAGAAGGCAACAATATCATATCCTGGGGCATCTTTATCCGGCCCCTTCTCCCCATAACCGGTGACTGACCCATATACCAAATGGGGATGCTTTTTCGAAATTATCTCGTAGTCCAATCCCATTCGCTTTAAAGCCTCCGGCCGAAAATTTGTCACCATCGCCTGTGATTTGCCAAGTATCTCATCCAAAAGCTCTTTTCCCGCCTCTGTTTTCAGATTAATTGAGATATCCCGCTTATTGGTATTATCAATTCCAAAATACGGATTGCACCCATCGTCCGCCCGCATCCCGATGGAAAGTCCTGTGGGTCTCCCCGGCTCGCCAAAGGGTGGCTCCACTTTGATAACATCCGCGCCCCAGTCCGCCAGAATACCAGTTGTTGCCGGGCCGGCCACATGATAGCTTAAATCGACAATCCGAATTCCTTCCAATGGTTTCGGCATCCTATCCCTCCTCGCCTTACTTTTATTTTTTATCAAATCATTCCGGTCGTTTCATTTCATAAACAGGATCCCGCTTCTCAAGAAATGCGTGGAAGCCTTCTTTCTTATCCGGAAGCCCGTAGCAGATGGCTGATATATTTTTCTCAAATTCCAGCCCTTCCGCCAGAGACATGTCAACTGTCTCATTTAGAATCAATTTTGAATAACGGATGCCCCTTGGAGACTTTCCGATGATCTGATCCATCATCACCTCGGCCGCACTGAGCAGTTCCTCTGGTTCCACAACTTTATTGACAAGCCCGATCTCCTTCGCTTCCTCTGCACGTACCATCCGGCCGGTGTAAATCATTTCCTTTGCCATTCCGTATCCTACCAGCCGCGGCAATCTCTGTGTCCCGCCAAAGCAGGGCGGCACGCCAAGGCTCGCCTCCGGTTGTCCGAATTTTGCCTTCTCACTGGCAATCCGGATGTCACAGGACATCGCCAGCTCATTTCCCCCGCCTAACGCAAATCCGTTGACTGCTGCAATTGTCGGCAGCGGCAGGTTTTCTAATCTGGTAAATGTATCCTGGGCAAGACCTGCGTTTGCACGATTTTCTTCTGGGCCATAGTCCCTTAACTGGGCAAGATCAGCACCTGCCACAAAAGATCTTCCCGCACCCGTGATGATCAGTCCCAGAATATTTTTATCCGCTTCGATTTCATCAAAGGCCTGATTCAATTCTTTTAAGACATCATCATTCAATGCATTAAGTGC
Organism: Petralouisia muris; assembly: GCF_004793545.1. Classification (GTDB taxonomy): domain Bacteria; phylum Bacillota; class Clostridia; order Lachnospirales; family Lachnospiraceae; genus Petralouisia; species Petralouisia muris. The sequence goes on from NZ_SRYA01000016.1 coordinate 28,243, forward strand.
CTTTGGCCGGTTCACTGTAATCAGTGCCACATGTTCTTTTTTCATCTCAAAAAGAATGTTTTCGTATTCCAATCCTTCTCCTCCTTTTCTCCAATTGCCATTTGTTTTTGCTGTTTTTATTGGTTTTTGAACCATTTTTCTGTTCACCTCGTATTCTAATGCTATTTTCTCTTCGCGTCTATTTCGTCAAATTCACCAAAACATCGAATTTTTTTCACATAGAATTGTAAACATTAGATTTATGAATTTTTTTCATCATTCCAAGGCAACATAATCAGAGCAATCTATGGTATAGTGGGTCTATGGCAAACACATACGAAAGGAGACATCTTATTTATGAACTGGCAGCATCTTGTATATTTCTGCAAAATTGTTGAGAAAAAGAATTTTTGCAAAGCCGCTGATTGCCTTTATATCACACCGTCTACACTCAGTAAGGCAATCCGATCCCTGGAGCAGGAAATCGGATTTCCATTATTTGAAAAGCAGGGAAGGAATTCCATTTTAACCAGATACGGAGAACAGTTCTACCCCTATGTCCATAAATCCCTTTCCTATTTGGATGAAGGATTGGAACATATACAGACGGAGCTTGGCATCCTGAAAGGCCACGTCAAAATATCTGGTGTTTACACCCAATGCGCTGAATATCTTCCGGTAAAATTAAAGCAATTCAGGGAGCTCTATCCTGACGTATCCTTTGAAATTTCCTACCATGTATCTGGCTTGATCCTTGATTTTCTTCAGGCCGGAAAGATTGACCTTGGATTCTGCGGCGATTTTGATATAGATTCCCCAGACTTTCAGGATATTGGGCATTTGACGCTGAAAACAGAGGAGCTTATATTTATTGTACCAAAAGGACACCCCTTATCCAGGGAACGCTATATTGATTTTGAGCAAATGAAGGACGAGTGCTATATCGCCTATCGGAACAACAGCGCCGGACTGAATCATCTTCTGATGAACATTTGCAGGGAAAATGGTTTTTCACCGAAAATCAGCTACGAAGTCTTTGACGATTACGCCGTGGTTCAGATGGTGGCCGAAGGCCTTGGCATCGGCCTGATTCCAGATAACAGCTATCTGCTAAATTCTAATGTTTCCGTACTTCGGTTCCGGGAAAACGCCCCGGTGAGAACCTTATATATGATCTGGAAAAAGAATGACCGTTATCTCTCCCCCATTGCAAATATATTTAAAAAATTTATCGAAGAAAAACCCTATTTATAAGTAGAAAAGAAGGGAATCGCATTACGGTTCCCTTCTTTTTTATTGCAAAGTTTTCACCTTTTGGTTGAATCAAAGCAAACGATAGGTGATCAATTTTCCCTTTTCCTCTTTTACAATTTCTCCGAGAACCAGCAAATGGGTTAAATGTGACTTTGCTTCACCCATCGCAAACCATTTTTGCTGCTTTGGTGCGTTCTCCCAGGTGGCTCCCCGTAGCGACCATCTCATATTAGAAGCCACCTTATAGGCGGTCATGCCGGCACTCCCTTTTAAAATTTCTTTTAACTCCTGCAATCGTTTTTCATGATGAAGAATCAACTCCTTTGCCCGCGCATTGACGGAACGTTGATTTCCTCCCCGGTGCCCCGGAAGCGCAAGCCTTATTGGATAACGCTGTATTTTATTCAAATTGTCCAGATATCTTCCCAGTGAATCCGGCATACCAGGCCAGTCCATAACATTCGGAGTAATATCATATAAAATATGGTCTCCAAGAAACATGATCTGCTGCTCGCGAATGTACAGACACATATGGCCTGGTGTATGGCCTGACATCTCCACACATTCAAAGCTTACCTTTCCGATTGTGAACCTGTCACCGTTATCCAACAGCCTTGCAGGAAACATATCCTTTGTCGTATAATTTCGTGCCGGATTATCTTTTTTCTGCTCCTCTAATTCCGCTTTGGGAAATCCTTCTCTTATATACAGCTCGTCCAGCTCTCTGATATACGTACCGTGCTTCATATATTCCAAATACTCATAATCCGCTCTTCCCATGAAAATTCTGCTTTCACCTTCTTCGATAAACAGCTCTGCCAGACCAATATGATCCGCATGAAAATGGGTAAGGAATAGCGATGTATCTTTTGGCTTTAATCCAAGCTCCTGAAGTCCAGACAAAAGGCTTTTTTTACATTTGTCGTTATTAAATCCCGTGTCGATCAGGAGATATTGTCCCTCCGATCGCACGACATAGGCATTCAACACCTTCAACGCATTTCCTTTTAATTCCACCGGAAGCTTATAGATTTCAGGATATTCATTCACTTTTTCGACCATATCTCACCTCCAATTCTCTGATTAGACGCGGCAAAATTGCTGACAGGTCTCCGATCACACCTACGTCCGCCACGTCAAAGATCGGTTCATTGCGATCCACATTAATCGCCATCACCCATTCCGACTGATTCATGCCAACGACATGATGCATAGCCCCGGAAATTCCGCATGCAATATAGCATCTCGGCTTTACCGTTTTTCCACTCAGTCCCACCTGATATTCTTTTTCCATCAGGCCTTCATCCACATTTGCCCGGGATGCAGCTACTTCGGCATGTAAAAGGGCAGCCAGCTTTTTAACTAGGTGAATGCCTGCTTCCCCGCCAACGCCCCGTCCACAGGCAATGAGCACCTCTCCGTCCTGAATATCCGAAACTCCATGCTTAAACGTTGCCACAATCGGCAGACGGTTGGCCTGATAGGTGATCATATATTCTCCCGCATCATCTGGGCATATGATTTTTAGCATGTCATTCTCCACATACAAATCCAGGCAATTAGTCATTACCGGAAGTTTCGTTCTCATTCCTACTCTGCTGGCCATATCGTTTTCAAAATCTGTGGCACAGAACAAAACCATAAACGGCTGATATTGATCAATCAGCCCACAAAAATCCTCTGTTAATATTTGCAGGTCATATGGATTTCGCTTTTTTTGTTTCAGTGTTATAATTTTGTCCGCACCACAGTCATACACGCTCTCCCTATCATCCGCTGTCATCTCCTGGTCAGATACCGCAATCAATTCACCTTGCAGGGCACAGGACAGCTCCGTTGCTTTTGCGACCGTCTCCCAGGCTCCTCTCGCTAACATCCCGTTTTCATATGCTATAAACAGAAGTATGTTTCTCATAAACAGATTCCCTCAATAATGTTCTGCTGACAAAGATTCTCTATAATGACCTCAACAGCTTCTTCGACCGAAATCTCATCGTAAAATGCACAATCCTTTCTTTTCTCAGATTTCTGCAGGGCAGCAATTGTGATAGCATCCGAAAAATAATTTTCCTGAACCCTGCCATCCCCGGCCTTTAATCCATCCAATTCCTTATCCTTCCAAATCATCAGTTCTTTTTTTAAAGATCCTAAAATCTCTGCTACGGATACAATTTCATTTTTTGACGCATAGTTCGCCAGCGTTACAACACAGGGCAACGTGCTTTCCATCTGCAAGAATTCATTTCCGTACCTTATATCCGTGATAACCAAAGGATTTTCTTTGGAACAGATATTTTTGCGCTCCAACTTCGATGCACAGCTCATTTGCCCGAGAGATAAAAGCTCTGCCAATTCCGCCCCAAGAAAAGAAAATAGCCCGCTTTTCATTCGATAACCTGTAAGAATCACATCATAACCGTTAAGCCGGATCAGCTTCTCCATATCCACTGACACCGGCGGTTTTTGGCTGACATCAGGACTGTTCCTTGCAATCAGCCATGCCCTATCGCATCCCATGGCCAGAGCTTCCCTGAGCAAAACACGGTCCGTATCACAGCCTGCCGCTATAACCGTGACCATGTCATTCTCCTGATTTTTCAGGTCTATTGCCTGTTCAATCACCGCTTTCTTTTCGTTATCAAGGTGTGTCTGGTCGTCATCCCTAGCACGCCTATCTTCTATCAACCGTCTGCCCCCATCAAGCTTATACGTCAAAAAATTTAAACAAACAATTATTTTCACTGCTTTATTTGAATATATTGCCGCTTATAATCAGCCGCTGAATCTCATTCGTGCCCTCATAAATCTGTGTAATTTTTGCATCACGGAACATTCTTTCCACATTCTGCTCCCTCATGTAACCGCTGCCTCCCATAAACTGTACACACTCTGTCGTCACATTCATGGCAAGATTGGTACATGCAAGCTTCGCCTTTGCAGCCATATTGGCAAAAGGCATATCATTCTGCTGCTCCCAAGTTGCTTTATAGAGAAGTAATCTGGCCATATCAATATCTGTCTCCATATCAGCCATGCGGAATGCCAGATACTGATTCTGACAAATCGGCTTCCCGAACTGCTTTCTTTCTTTCATATACTCCTTCGCCGTATCAAACGCCCCCTGTGCCAGTCCAAGACCCTGAGCCGCAACTCCGATACGCCCTGCATTTAAAATTGTAAGCGCATATCGCAGGCCTTTTCCCTCCTCTCCGATCATTCTGGAAGTCGGAATCTCACAGTTTTCAAAAATCAGCTCCGCAACCTTCGCACTGCGGATTCCACACTTATTTTCAATATGTCCTACACGAACACCCGGTGTCGTTTTCAAATCAACAAGAAAAGCGGTTAATCCTTTTGAACCCTTTGACAAATCGGTATTCGCAACCAAAAAGCAATAATCCGCAATCGCACCATTCGTGATAAAGTGCTTTGTACCATTAATCACAAACTTATCACCCTTGCGCTCCGCTGTTGTTTTCGCTGAGCCTGCATCGGAACCGGCCTCAGGTTCAGTAAGTGCAAAGCATCCCATAGCATCACCCTTACAGATACTTGGCAGACAGTGCATCTTCTGCTCCTCATTTGCAAACAGCATAATTGCTCCAGCGAATCCCGTTGTCGAAATCGAATACGCGATTCCAAATGCAGAATCCACCTTACACAGCTCTTCAATTGCAAGGACATATGAAAGATAGTCCCCTCCCTGTCCGCCGTACTCCTTCGGATACTGGATGCCAATAAGCCCGAGATCCCCCATTCTTTTGATCAGATGAAGTGGAAACTCCTCTGTTATATCTCTCTCCTGCGCACCCTCCTTCAATTCTTCCTCCGCAAATTTCCTTGCTGCATTTCGAATTAAAATCTGCTGTTCTGTTAATGCAAAATCCATCATCGTCTGTTTCCTCCTTATTTTCGTTTGAATTTATTTGGTAACTAAACTATGAATGATTTTTCAACAAAAAACAATCGACTTAAATTCTGAAATATATTGAATATTATTCCGATATTTTTTCTTTTCGTTTTCGGACTAAAATCTTATTGATGCTCCGAAGCACCATTTTTTGATCCTGATTGACGGTCTTGATTTCTACTGTCACAAGCCCTAAAGTATGACCAGAATCACTTACCTCCTTCACAACGGCCTCACTGGTAAGCGTGTCTCCCGCATATACACCCATAAACCATTGAACAGTGGTCTCCGTCCCACCAACTTCCCCGCCCTCAAAGATATCTGTATCTATAAAAGTCGCCCACGGGATAGAAAACGTGTACATTCCGGGGGCAATGACATCTTTATATCTGCTTTCTTTCATTACAGACTCATTTGTATGCAGATAAGATCTGTTATACTTTTTCGCAAATTCCATCATTTCTGACTTATCAATAGTCTGACTCCCCAAATCGTAGCACTCCCCTGTTTTTATATCTTCAAAGTATCTCATACGCAGTCTCCTTCTGAAATTTTATTGCTGTTTTTTCCTTATCTATTACTACTATAAGTATTTCTCTGATTTATTCTATTGAATAATAATCCTCTGATTGATGAATTTCGTTCTTAAAATACAGACTCTCTTTTTCTCGCATTTTAAGGGATTTTACACCACTTTACAACTTTTCCATAAAAAAATGTCATACAGGACTTTCTGATGTATAATAAGTTTGCAAACAAAAAAATACGAAAGAAAGTGATCCTGTACGACAAACTTATTATACAACGAAAAAACTATAATTAGTAGACTTTATCATTATTTTTACATTTATTTTGAGACTTGTTCCATTCCTACAGCCGAGACATTAGTCCTGCTCCCGCTGTCCATACTGACACTGGAGTCAGCGGATTCCATCCGTTTCCTTTACAGGCGTTTCCTGTCAAAGCTTACAGATAAATCCCTGAATGCCTTTTACTATGCCTGCTCCTATGCCAAAGTAGATTATTCCAGGTTTATGAATGCCACAGCATCTATGGCATTGAAGCTGATCCCAGAAAACCTTAGGGCACAGCCTGTCTTCCTGTGCATTGATGACACTATAGTCCCCAAGTGCGGAAAGAAATTTGAGGACGTCTCAAAACTCTTCGACCATTCCGCGCATCATGGCAGCGGCTACCTTAATGGGCACTGCTTTGTAAGCGTCATGCTCTGCGTGCCAGTGTGGGACAAAGACAGAATTGTTTGCCAGGCACTGCCGCTTTCCTACCGGATGTGGCAGAAAAAAGAGTCCAAGCTGGAACTTGCCGCTTCCATGGTACGGCAGGTCATGCCTGAGTTGGCGGAAAAGAAAAATGTCATCCTCCTGTGTGACAGCTGCTACACAAAAGGGGATCTGGTTTCTGTCGCGGATGAATACCAAAACCTTGGCCTGATTGGGAATGCAAGGTATGACTCTGTCCTTTATGACCTTGCCCCGCAGCCGACCGGAAAAAGGGGCAGGCCTGCAAAACATGGCAGACGCCTTTCGGTGGAAAGGGATTTTACACTTTCGGGCGAAAAAATATGCGGTTACTATATTGGGACACGCCGTGTCCTCACAAATATTTTGGCACAAGGGAAGTCCTTGCCTATGTGATGTCCACAGAGAAGGAGGGCGGTTCCAGGCGCCTGTTCTTCAGTGCGGTTTTCCCAGCACAGCTGCAGATATTTTGCGCATGGCAGGAGAAAGCGCCCTTAAACCAGACGGGGAGTGCCTGGATGGATTATATCCCTTTATTCCTGTACGCATTCAGATGGTCCAAAATGCCGATATCGGCATATGGTCAATTGAATGCTTTTTCAAAGCGTCAAAGTCCTTTTTAAAGCTTGGCGCGAAATTCCAGAGTCGCACTTATGACGCTATGGTCAGCCATACAGCAATTGTATTCACCAGGCATGCCATACTGGAATGGACACGCCGTAAGGAAAATGATGCGAAAACTTATGGCGAGTTATTCTTCCTGATCTGCGATGACATCCAGGATATGGATTTAACCAATGCGCTTCAGAGCCTTATGGCTCTGTTTGTGGAACAGTTTTCTGCTTTGCCGGCAGATATCACAGCTTGTATCAAAAGTAAAGTGACCGAATGGATGAACTCTCAGGCGGCGTTTATACAGGCTTTGTTTGAAAATATCTGCTGGGAAAGTTGAGTCATTAATTTTTAAACACAACTCCTTATATATCCTGTATTTCTTCTCAAATGCTTGATTTTGCAGTGTTTTCTTGCTATTTCAAAGCTCTGTGTTTCCAAAATATTTTCTCAAATCGTCTTATACTTTCTCATATTTTCCCCTGCAAAATTAGTAAATACGTTAGGAAAGTAAGCGGCTTTACCAATGGGCTTTTTAAGAGTTCGCCACTCGATGCAGTTCCCTTTCACATCATCAAAATTCACATGGGTGTAGGTATTCAGGGTTACACTGATATCCGCATGACCCATGATGTACTGTAAGGTCTTCGGATTCATTCCCGACTTCGCCATATTAGAGCAAAAGGTATGTCTGCATACATGAGGAACTCAAATACCGTGTAATTGCTGCCATTAGTTACAATGTGGTCAAATAAATCCGCTTCAATCTGCTTTTCTTTCTCCCTCAATGAACGTCCCGCTTCTTACCTTTCGGCATTGGGTCATTTTTATTCGAATGCCAGCCAGGCGGCTGGCCCCATGTGGACGGTGGGGATTTTATCAATCGCCTGTGCAAAAAAATCCGAAGCCCCATCTCCGTACTTTTCATCCGCCATCGGCTTGATTTTTTCGTTACGATAGTATTGCGCCTGGGCCAGCATGAATCCTTTTTCCTCTTTTATCTGTGAGAGCTGCTTCATAATAAACCCATATTCTCCGACAATCTCTTTTACTTCAAAGGAATCCACAGCACAATCCCGTTTTGCAGCCAACTTTTGTAAAATTGCTTCAATCCGTCTGTTATAGCTTTCTGCAACTTCTTTGCTGATGGGATTCTGGGCGACAGATAAAAATTTGTCTTTCCCGTCATACCATTCAACCACTTTTGCATAGCCTTTCTGCATTTTTTCAGAAGATACAACTTCCATATAATGCTTTTTCCATTGTTCAATGCTTCCAAATTCTTTTATTGCGATGTTTCTCATATTCACCGGCATATGCTCCATCATAGTCTGAAACATTTCCTCAATCTCCGTTTTAGCATTTTCCTCTGCATTTGTAAAATCTGGTTCCTGTCAAGAGCCAGGTTCGCCATAATCGCTTTGATTTCCTTCAAAGGAATGTCAAACTCACGGAAGAACAACACCTGTTGTAATGTTTCCAGTGCTTTATCGTCATAAAGCCGGTATCCCGCTTTACTTTTGCCAGTCGGCTTTAACAGCCCGATTTCATCATAATAGTGGAGCGTGCGTACGCTGATACCTGTTAAATTTGATACTTCTTTTACTGTCTTCATAGCTATCGGCCTCCTGTTCGCTGTGCTTTGCGTTCCGATAGCCTCCATCAGAGAGGTAGAAACGGATGCGCTCCCCTCTTAAAGCCGACAAAGCAGTCCTTCTGTACTTCCAATGTAATGGAGTTGGTTCCTTCCGGTTCAGGGGCTTTATCTGGCGTTCCAGCATTTTCTCTTTATGCTCCGCCCGCCGCAGTCTCGTTCAAGGAACGCTTGCAGGTCTGGGGGCTTCGGGAGAGAGCCGCCGCTATCTCCATGATGTGGAATCGGATAAACAGGATTCCGTCGCTGTCCTCGGTTCCCCTTGTCATGATTTCATCTGACAGCCCGGAAACTCTGGCACCCATGCTGGCATTTCTAGCAGAGTTCGTTGTAGCTTCTGCGCCCCTGACATTTAAGAAGAAAGCAAGTTCCTTCTTCCGTTTTTTGACATTCTCGGCATAGTGCTCCTTCATAGAAAACCGCCCATTTCAGCAGTAACAGCCAAAAATGGGCGGACAGGGCAGACTATACCCTGTGAGATTGTTATGTTTCGGCATCGGATTCCCCGCCCACCAGGATGAAACGGTAATAAGAAAATGCCGCTGCTTGGGTTTTGTCCATGTAACGGCATTTTGAGTAGTTCTAATTCAATTTTTAGACACACAAGCTGGAAGTCGCGATAATAGCTTTTCGCATCACATTGGGTCAATCGTGTGAAAAATACGTTTTACCCTGCCTTCCAAGTATAAAAATGTGAGCTGCAAACGCAGATAGACCAGTTCTCCACCAGAGGTAAGGTCATACTCTGCATCAAAGCCTTCGGGGTGCTCATAAAACTCCACTTCATGATGGTACTCATATTGAGGGTGGAAATTGCAGGGAACGCCATACTCATCGAACGTATCAAAATCGTTCATGTCCAATGTACCCTGAATGCACTCCCGGATTTCCTCTGTATCGTCCCACTCCATTTCATCCACACAGGATGGCAAATCCTCATATCTTTTTTCGTGAAGAACATGGAGAATGTCTTTTACTGTCTGAATGGCTATTTCTTTATCCTGCTCTGTCATCAAAATACCTCCTCGCATAATTATCCTTAAACATTCTTAATGAAACTTATAAACACATAACCCACTACAATTTCTTTACAATTTCGATTGCAGAGATAATTAAATCATATCGTATATTCTTTTGCATATTCCAATTTCGAGAATCCCACTCCTCACCGCTTACATCATCACCAGCATATAACAACTGGGCAAGCGGAATATTGTAATACTGAGACACCGCAAAAAAAGCTGCCGCTTCCATTTCCACAGTGATACACCCCTCGTTTCGTCTTAATTCAACCATATCAGGGGTTTCTCTGTATATGGCGTCGCTTGTCCATGTTTTCCCGGTTGTAAATGGAATCCCCATTTGTTTCAAATATGAAACAACAGTCTGGACCGTCTCTTTATGGCATTCCACTTCACGGGATGGCTCTAAATAATGATAGGATGTTCCCTCATCTCTAACCGCAGAGACAGGGATAATGATTTCTCCCACTTTACTGTCCTTTGTCAATGCCCCTGCGCCCCCGCAAATTATGAATTTTTCACATCCCATAGCATGTAGTTCTTCAATCGCTACAGCTGCACCCGGCGCACCACAAAATGCCATCGTAATACAAAGCTTATCTGCACCATATACATATTCATAAATCGGTATATCAAGTACTTCTGAGTTAAGATAGCCAATGACAGGAAGATTGTTTTCCGAAACAAACTGTTCCAGTTCCTTCCTGAAAAAGGTAATCACACATTTTTCAGGAAGGCTCTTATCCAAAAAATTCGTTGCCTGAATAATCGGATTTTTACCAGTATCAAATTCACATATAGGATACTTATTCTTCAATATCATATCTTTTACCTCCATTTCGATTTGTCAATGGCTCCATTATACCGCAATCACTTCTCAGAGGAAATAGACTTTACAAAAATTCCATTTGAGTGTAATATTATATCATAGATATTTGAACTTTTCTATTGCTGTAACATAAGCAAATTGTCGGAAGTTGATTTAGGAGGAAAATATGAGTAAACCCAAATATACGGAGGAATTACTAAAAATAATATTTCTTTGGTTAGGTATTGCGTTTACTGCTACGGGATTGTTAAGCTTTATTGGCGTGTTAAAGCCACATGCAAATTCAATGATTCAAGAACCAACTATTCTGGGAATTGTTTTCCTGTTTTTGGGTATAACCTTTTTCATTGTACAATCTATCCTGAAAATTATTACATCTTTAAAAAATAAATCACATAATGAATTGCTTATAAGCGGAACTAAGATTAATGGCACAGTAAAAAACGTGTATTTACAAAAGTATACGCAGTATGGAAACAAATCTCCTTATAGAATCTTTTATACCTATACCTATCAAGGGAAGGTTTATCATCACAAAAGTTATCTATTGTGGGATAAACCTAATTTTACAGAGAATGATTCCATTGTGGTATATGCAAATGATTTCGGAAAATCAACGATTCAATTATAGTTAAGGTTTATGCTTATGAAATTCTGGTTTTGTCTAAACAATCATTACCATAATCACAACTGAATATGTCACATAGCGTCAGAGCGCAGAACACACGACTTTCACCGATTAGATTATGCCCATACTGGGCGCAATCTAAGAACGGCGGCAAGGAGAAGTTTCTCCCTGCCGCCGTTACTTGTATCATTTCTCCTATTCCATCAATGCAAGTTCAACTTCGTCATCATCCATATTACCGGTTTCAGAAAAACCAAACTTACCATACAAATGCATTGCACCAAAATTATCTCTATTGCATGTCAGAACAACTTTACACGACGAGCCAAATGGTTTGGTTTTGATATAGGAAAGACATTTTTCCATTGCCATCTGACCATACCCTTTATGCTGATATTCTCTGTCAATCATCATGTGCCAGATGTTATACACTTCCAGGTCATAGTCGTATATGACCATCACATAACCAATCATCTTATCATCAAGATATATACCAAACGGGCAGCATTGGTTATAATACACATATGCCTGCGCTAAACTCCTAATAGGATGGGAAACAAACTTTTCCTGTCCATCATTCAGCTTCAAATTAAATAAATCTTGTGTAATTTTCTATCTTTCGCTAACTTAAATCCAATTCCCCAGACTGCTTCAATGTATTCCTTATTACCATTTTCTGGTTATATAATCTTGCATCATCCAGTTTGTGCCATTTCTAATTGGAGATTTTAGAGCTTATCTGACGATAATGCCTCAATATTTGCCTGCTGGCTCTCATCGACTTTAGTCGGAGCAATGTGGCCAAGCATAACCTTTCATTTTCTATCGTCCTTTCTTGCGTCTGGCTCTTTGACGACTGATACTTTGAACAACTTTACATCGAATGAAACTCCCCTCAGCAGAGCTACGGGAAATTAAACCCTCTTTTTTTAAGTTTCTTGTCTTCGGTAACAATATCCCCTCTTAATGAGAACAATACACAGAAATTTGATTTGTACATACATAGTATGTTATCGGTTATAAATTTCTGAATGCTGAGATTTTCTTTTGTACTTCATCGGAATCGCAATCTTACTATAACTACCCTCAATAAAATCAAAACATCGAAATAATCACAAGTGACGAAAAGTGTTTCTCTTGCGCTGATTGTTGACAGCAGCGCACTCAAAATTCCATAGGCTAAAGGTTCCTCCATTTTCAGACTCAGGTTTGCGGTATGAATCACCTGTCTGAAAGAATCGAAACCGTCAGACTTGATTTTCTTAACTATCTCTTCTGGAAGCTTTGTAACAAAGGACTGAAAATCCGGCGTATGGATATTGTACAGAAATGGCTTGCTGTCGCATTCTCTAAAAAGCCTTTTCATGGATTCTGCAAATCCCTCTTTCGTCTGACTGTTCCTCTTTCTAAAATCATGTCATTCAGGGAATTACCCGGCGGAACAATCGGCATGACATTGACTTCTCTGTCTATGATAAACTCAATAACTGTAGGCGTTTTTGTAATCTGTTTCGCACGGAGCAAAGCTGTTTTTATATCTTCTGCTTTTGTGACGCGAATCCCTTTTGCACCATAGCTTTCTGCCAGTGTAATAAAATCAGGCGTATATTCCGGACAACAATGATTGGGTTGGTTGCAGCCTATCTCACAGCTTCTCCGATAACGCATACAGGTACTCGCATATCGCCTTTCATAAAACATTTCCTGCCATTGCCGCACATTTCCTAAATATCCGTTATTCAGTATGCAGATAATAATTGGCAATTCATAAACAACCGCAGTGGCCATTTCCTGAATATTCATCTGCATACCGCCATCGCCGGATATGACAATGACGTCTTTCTGAGGATTGCCAAATTTCGCTCCGATTGCAGCAGGAAAACCATATCCCATTGTTCCCAAACCGCCAGACGTCAGCATTTGTTTATTTTCGCCAAGATCAAGAAATTGAGTTGTCCATAATTGATTTTGACCTACATCAGTAGCGATCACAGCATCTTTGAACAATTCATTTATGGATTGAATGATCATTTGCGGCGTCAATCCCACTTTCCCCATATCAATGGGATGTTCCATTTTCCAACGGCTGATTTCATCTGTCCAATTTGAAATGTTCAATGATTTTGCCTTTTTAAGCAAAGCGCATATTGCTTTTTTCGCATCAGCTACAATAGGAACATCCACAGCAATATTGCGGGAAATAGACGCCGCATCCACATCAATATGGATAATCTTTGCATTGGATGCAAATTCTTCTGTTTTTCCCGTAATACGATCATTGAACCGCGTTCCTATTGAAAAAAGAACATCACAATGGCTGATTGCTGAATTGGCGGCATAGCTTCCATGAATCCCTATATTACCAACATATAAACTGTTTGTTGTCGGAATTGCCCCTTTTCCCATGATAGTCGTAATAACAGGCACGCCTGTCAGCTCTGCCAGCCGTGTCATTTCTTTATTTGCATGGGCAATATTCACTCCGCCGCCTATCAAAAAGACAGGCTTCACCGCATGGTTCAAAATATCCAGAGCCTTCTTTAGCTGTCCCATATGTACGGAAGTATTCGGCTTGTAACCTCTGACCGCAATTTCCTCTGGATAAAAATCACTGCCGTAAGTCCTCTGGACATCCTTTGGCAGATCAACAACTACTGCCCCCGGTTTTCCTGTCTTTGCAATATAAAACGCCTTTTTGATTGTTTCTGCCAAATCTTCCCTCTTTCGCACTGTTACGGCATATTTACAGATACTTCTTGTGATGCTCACAATGTCCACTTCCTGAAAGGCGTCATTCCCAATAAGGTGCGTTGGCACCTGTCCCGTAAAACACACTAACGGAACACTATCATAATTTGCAGTGGCAATGCCTGTAACGAGATTGGTAGCCCCCGGTCCACTCGTCACGAGACAGACCCCGACTTTGCCTGTAGAACGCGCATAACCATCTGCCGCATGAATTAAGCCTTGCTCATGACGAGGCAGGATAACATCTATTTCTTTCTCTCCATACAGTGCATTGAACAAATCTATCGCCTGTCCTCCCGGATAAGCAAACAATGTATCAACTGCTTCTTCTTTTAACGCTTTGACAAATAAATCTGCACCTGTAATCTGCTTCATAAGTTCCTCCATTTATAAATGCGTGTACTTGCACGCATACTTTTTATTTTTTTGGCACTGTCCCGTTGACAGCGCCAAAATTTACTGATTGATTCCTTTTACAAACATCTGCACACTTTCTTTTACGTACTTATCTTTTTCAATCTCTGTAAGTTCTTTTCCAAAGGATGCATGCAGAAATGTGTAGCCGAAGGTTGCCGAAAACACTGTCAATGCCAGCGTCTGAAAATCTTTCTCCGGTATTTTTCCCATCATGCACATCTTATTCAGGTAATCGGTAAATGTCACCAAAAAAGCCTGTGGAACTTTCATAATGAGCTGTTTCGTTTCCCCATAAAGCTGCGGCGCTCTCAGACCAATTGACAGATTGACGAAATCCGGCGTCATCCTGTCAATATACGCCCTCATAAACATTTCCAAGTCTGTCTGCAGCTCCCACTTTACGTCTTCAAAAATCTCCGGCGCCACATTCGCCCGCCAGCCAGTCTGATTTGCCCCCTGTAACACAATATCCTTTTTGCTCTTAAACTTGCGGAATAAGGTACACTCATTTACGCCAGCCACCCTCGCAATCTCTTTCGTAGTCGTTGCGACGTATCCTTTATCCCGGACTAATGTCATCGCTGCGTCAATTATTTTCTGACTTGTTTCATCCAAATCCGCTTCCTCCTTAATGCAAGTGCATGCTTTCATGTTAACAAAGGAAAGAGCAGAAGTCAAGTTTCTTTTGAAATATTCAAACCTCGCAGTATGTATTCCACCCAGTTCCACCATCAGATTGAGGACATTCCTGGTTTACCGCAATTTGCGGCTGATTTTTACCTGCTAAATATGCCCAGCAGGAGCCGCTTTTTCTCTGCGCGCTTCCAAATCCTTCTGAATCTGCGGCATCTCATCATCAAGCTTCCATCTCATACAAATCAGAAGAATTGCCGCAATGACTGCCAGTGGTGCAAATTTAAAGAAATATTCAATCCCTGAAACCGCCGATGCTGGCTGCGCCGCCAGATTCCCGTCATATCCTACCGCTGTCAGGAAAAAGCCAAACAGTGATGTCATTAGTCCCTGCCCCAGTTTTTCCGCAACAGATTTTGCGGAAAATAAGACTGCCTGTACCTTTGTCCCAGTTTTCCATTCTCCATACTCAATTGTGTCACCTGTCATAGCATTGACCAGCCCCATCGGAAACAGGAATCCTATCCCGCGTAGAAGCGCTGTTCCGACAAGGAGTGCCGCGCTATCTGTTGGCCCTATGATAAATACCACTTGTCCGATCAGCATCAGCATACCGCCGGCCAGCACTAGTTTCTTTTTGGAAATCTTATCCAAAAAAACCGGAAGGATCAGCATACCAATAATTCCCGGAACATTGCTTGCTGCCACATAGGCGCCCATCAGCCCCAGATTACCTGCCACATTTTCCAGATAATAAACGGAAATAGAAAGGTTGAATAAAAGCACAATCGTGCAGCAGATCTGAAGCACTGCAGACATCAGCCAGTATTTATTTTGAAATGCAATTTTCACACTTTGAATAATATTTTCAGACGGCACTTCATTATCCACGCGTTCTTTTACTACAAATACATTCAGAAAAAGGAATACAGCGCCCACCGCACCAAGGGTCAGCATAGACTTCACCCATGCGGACTGTGAATCCTGGCCTCCATAAAACTTTACCATTGGAAGGATTGCACTTGCCATAATCGTCTGAGTGAGCGCCGCAAACAGCATCGAATAACAGAGCATTTTGGAACGAGTTGTCGGATCATCCGTTGCATAGGACGCTAATGAGTTATGGGCAAGATTCACGTATGTATACAGAACGGTATTGAACAGATTATATGTCACAAAGATAAACGCGATCCTTAGTGCAATCGAAGAATCCGGAACAAGAAATACCAATACAACAGATGTCACCATCGGAAGTGTCCATCTTGCCAATACCGGGATACAATGCCCTTTTTTGCTCTTGTGCGTATCAATTAACTGCCCGGCAATCAGGTCAGAAACCCCGTCGAACATTTTAGATATTAAAACGACAGTCCCGATTATTGCCGCATTCATCCCTATCACATCTGTATAAAAATACAGGACATAAGAGCTAAATAATGTGTACAGCGCATTCAGGCCAATCTGGCCGGAACCAAAAACAAACTGTTCCACAATGCCAACTTTCTCTTTTTTCATCGTCTGCACCTCCCAGCTTATATTCCTTTAAAACAATCTTTGATAAATGCATCTACAATAGCAAGGACTTCTGGCGTCCAGAACTCGGCTCCTCCATGATCCCCGCCTTTGACAAGATATAGCTGCACCTTTTTTCCGACAGCTTTCATTTTCCGATACAAATCCACACTTTGGCGCGTATGCACGGTACGGTCCTTTGTCCCATGGAAAATCAACACCGGCGCAAGATCTGTATCTTTATTAATGTGACATTCTACCGAAAGTTCCTCACACAGTTCCCGACTTTCCCTTAAGTTTGCTCCGCCCATTTCCATCCCTTCCGGGCTGTCTGGGAGCTTGTAATTGAGCGTTGAGGGATTTGCTCCGTCAAAAAGGACACTGACAGAGCCATAATAGTTTATAATTCCGCTCACCTCTGCCGATACTCCTGGAAACTGATTTTCATCTGTATCGTCATTGTGGCGCAGCCCTCCGAACATGGCCGTATGCCCTCCAGAAGAATCGCCGGATAAAATCATCCGTTCTGGATCCACATGAAACTCCACTGCATGAAGCCTGATATAACGCACTGCATTTCTTGCATCAATCGCCTGCGCAGGATATGGCGCTATCCCGGAATGGCGGTATTCTACAATGGCAACAACATACCCTCTTTCTGCCAGGCGCGCAAGAAGAGGAAGCTGCGCCGGAACATCCTGTTTCATCCAGGCAGAACCTTGCACAAATACAACACAGGGATACACCCCTTCTGGGTTATTTCTTGTAAATGGGGTGATAATTTCCATATGCAGCGGCACTCCGTTTTCATTTACATATTCCACATGCTGTCCAGTGTAACGGCTGCCTGCCTCATCGCCAGTTGTATCAAGTACGACTGCCCCTTCTACAGATTCATCAAATTCTGGAAAGTCTTCATATTTCCACTCTTTTACTTCCATTATCTGTCTCCTTTCTTTCTTGCTGTCTGATAATATTTTAGCATTTTCCACAATTTTTTCTCATTTTCTGTTGTCAAAATAATACTCAATCATTTCTGTTTTCTACCGAAATATCATTCATCACTTTAGCTCTTTTGAATAGAATCGTGATGAAAAGGACATAGAATCGTGATTTTTCAAAACAAATCCCTCTGCACTCATCAAATAGAATGCAAAGGGACTCTCTTATCTTTTATTTATGCTGACTAGGCGAATTTCATGGATATCCAAAATAGCCGAAATTAAAAGGGTATTCGCTTCTCCTACCTGAAGCATATCATATTCATATTTCGGTTCTGCCTGTTTCTCGATATATTGTCTCTGCTTTTCCGTAATTACCGCAGGAGAGCCCATACCCCTCCAGATATCATAGCTGCTCCCATAATCACGGTTTACGATCAGGCTTTCTTTCTCATAGTTCCCCTCTTCCAAACCTTCCAGGTAAAAACGGACATCAAGCATTCCTTTATCCTCAAATCCATAATACCGGTCATAAGTACGCTGCTCCTCGTCCGAAAGGACATAATCAATATGCCTTTCCCGGTTATAGTGGCTGTAGTTGTACAGTAAAATCTTTACTTTTTTCCGGTCCTTTGTACAGGTCACAATATATCCCGTCCCTCTGTCTACTACAAACTCCTCCAGTTCCCCCAAAAGCCTGTATGCAAGATAAGACGCTTTGGGTATTCCCTGATATGTCATCAAGCCATATCCGCCGTAATATGTATTCTGCCCTGTAATCATACGCTCTGTGTTATCTGTCAGGTGGCAAAACGCAAATGCCCTGATATCCTCTGTGTTTTCCAAAATATTTTTCACAATAAACGCAGCTTTAAAACAGGTATCGTTTCCCAGGTCAGACTGCCAGATTGTTGAATTCCATGCTGTCAGGAAAGTGGGACGGTCCTTTACCCCCTGTTCTTCCAAAATCTCCTTTACCATATGCACTTCTTTAAAAAGTATATCAGCATTCCTGCTGGGAACCACCCCATATCTTTCGATCAGGTGGCGGAGTACGCCTTCCACTATAAACGCCCATTTCTTCAGATCAGAGGGAAGATGAAGACAGGAAAACAGGCCAAACATCTGTGTTTGGCGTTCTGCCAGCTTTGTTGGCGTAAAGCCGAATTCTATACATGGCCTGATATCCACAGAGTTCAGGAAATCCATCACCATATCTACATAAATAAAACTCAGATACGGCGTCCCATCCGGCTTTTCGTGATATACATCCATACTGTCATCCAAAAGTCCATGAAAGTATGCATATTGAAATTCGATTTCCCTCTTTGCACGGCGTACCGCCTCACGTACATTTTCAAACATAAGGTCCTTTGCCCATCCTACGCTGATCGCCACATTATGGTTCAGCCTGGCCTTCCCGCTGTCCTTTCGGATATCAATTTTCAAACGGACTGGCTCTTCACTGCCTTTCAACAGGATGTTGAGATTTTCGGCACAGGAAATATATTTTGTCAGGCTCATAATTGATAACGGCCTTTCCCGCGCCTCCTCTTCCTTCTCTTTTTTTTCCTCCGCTTTCCGGTATCCATTTGGAGTATTGCCAAACTGCTGCCTGAAATTTATAATGAACGTATTCACATTAGAAAATCCACAGGACATTGCAATCTCCGTTATGGATTCTTTTGTGGCAGACAGCATATGCGCCGCTTTGTTCAGCCTTAGCTTTCGCACATACTCTGAAAAAGAAATATGCATCAGACGTTTAAATTCACGCGACAGATAACTGGGAGAAAGGTAAAAGCGCTCCGCAACCGTCTGTAAAGAAATATTTTCCTGACAATGGCTGCCCACGTATAAAAGAATTTCCCTCATACGCCCTGTCTCTTCCCGCATTCTCCATTCTGGAATCTCTTCCTCTGCAAAATGCTGCCTCAGGACAGAAAGAACCGCATAAAGTTCACTCAGGATTGTCATTCTCCCGTCCGCAGCATGTTCCAGAAATTCTTTGTACATAATGGCAAGCCTTGCTTTCAAAAGCCGAAAATAGTCTTCCCTTCCTGGCTGGATACAACTGCAGCATTTTATTTTTCCTATATTTGCCTGATACACGAGTGATTGGCGAATAAAAGCAGAAAGTGTATGTCCGCCAGCCTCCCTGTATATCTCATGATATTCAAACATATCAAATACGATGATATCTTCCTCTTTCATAACAAAATTGATTCCGTTTATCATCACGGCCAGCCGCCCAGACAATACAAACAGAAGCTCCATCTCATCATGAAAGTGCGGTATACTTGTATCACAATCTAATTCAAAACGGATCTCATCCATATTTCTTCTCCATAAATAAAACGTACTTTTTATTCATATTTTCATTGCCGTATATGTTTTACCAGACAAAAGTTCCTTCAAGTCTCTGCTTCATGGTTTTCTGTATCCCAGCACCATCTGGCAATTTTTTGAATTAAATAAGTATCAACATTTCCATATGGAATGCGTATGGTTCCTTTATCCACCTTATATTTTTTCAATTCTTCTTTAAATTCCACTACCGCTTCTGGACCAGGATAAAATCCAATATGTTTTTTTGAAGCAGCAAAATGAAGAATGTTATGTTTTTTCCAGTATGTCGGCATGCTCCAGGAAATACGTTCCTCAGCCTCTGGCAAAGCCTGCCGCAAAGCCTGTCTTATAAGAAACAGATCCGCTTGCTTTTCAGCATCCTGACGTATAATATATTCTTCAATAGTTTTCGGTTTCTCTCCACAAAAATGACTTTGATTGGTATTTTTAAATTCTTTTCCACATTTAGGGCATTTCCACATAAAATATCTCCAGCAAACGACATAAGGTATATACTGATGCCCGAATTTGGACGATAAAAGCACACACATACCCAATATGCCACTTTAAAATATAAATTTTTCTTTTTTTATCATTATCTTATCTTTCATAAAAAGACTCTGGCATTGAGTCTGGCCGCCTGCGCAAATCCATCGCCTTTTGAATCAGATCGTAAACTTCAATATTTCCGGGTGCTTCTCCACATATTCCGCCAGGCGGCAAAGTTCCGCTCCCATTGCAGTCCGAACCAGCATCTCTAAACGGATGTATTCTCCTTTTCTTCTGGTTTGGAATTTCAAAATCCGACATTGATAGGTATTTTCCAGTTCCCGTCGAATTTCCTGACTGATTTGTCCGGGATTTTCTTCATTGCAGCGATACTCCATCTCAATTTCATATACATCTTTGATAATATGAGACATTTTTCCCTGACGGCCCAGAAATATTTCCACCAAAATCACGATTCCTGTAGTGCAGATTCCTATCACATACAATCCGGCTCCTACCGCCATCCCCACTCCAAGGGTAGCCCAAATGCCGGCGGAGGTGGTGATTCCGCTGACATTTTTATTTCGGGAAAAAATCACGCCGGAACCCAGAAATCCAATGGCTGCCACAGCACCCGCCGCCATTCTGGAAGGGTCTGCCCGAACAAATTCTCCCGTCACATCCTGAAATCCGTATTTGGACAGAATAATCATCAGTGCAGAAGATACGGCCACAATCACATGGGTGCGGATTCCTGCCGTTTTCTTTCTGCTCTCCCGTTCATATCCAATAGTTCCCCCGCAGCATCCCGCCAGCAAAATCCTCACCATCCACTCCAACTGCTGTATTACAAAAGCCATATTCAATTCTCCCATACCGCACCTCTTTTCTTATTGCGCACGCCAACCCAGAGAATGCCTCACTTCTTCGCTGTCTGTAAAAACCAGGAATGTTTCTTCCTCCACAAACCTACCGGAACAGAGAATATTCTTCCATATTCCAGATTTCCGTCACGATCTCCTGATAAAATTCAGGCTCATGGCACACTAAAAGAACCGCGCCTTTATATTCCTGCAAAGCCCGTTTCAGTTCTGCCTTTGCATCCACATCCAAATGATTGGTGGGCTCGTCCAGCAGCAGAATATTAGTATCCACATTCAAAAGCTTGCACAGCCGCACCTTGGCCTGTTCCCCTCCGCTTAACACCTTGACCTTGCTTTCTATATGCTTGGTGGTAAGACCGCATTTCGCCAGTGCGGAACGAACCTCATACTGGGTATAAGCAGGAAAAGTCTCCCAGATTTCTTCGATACAGCTGTTTTCGCTGACAGGCATTTCCTGTTCAAAATACCCCGGATACAGATAATCCCCCAACCTGACTTTTCCGGACGCCGGTTTTATCAAACCCAGCACGCTTTTTAAAAATGTGGATTTTCCAATTCCATTAGCTCCTGTCACCGCAATTTTCTCCCCTCGTTCCAGCCTGAGGTTGATGGGTGCAGACAGAGGTTTTTCATATCCCAGTACCAGATCATCTGTCTCGAAAATCATCTTTCCCGCCGCTCTGGCGTTCCTGAAAAAGAATTCCGGCTTGGGACGCTCTGCCGCAAGCTGAATAACTTCCATTTTATCCAGTTTTTTCTGTCTGGACATTGCCATATTTCTGGTTGCCACCCTTGATTTATTTCTTGCAACAAAATCCTTCAAATCTTCTATCTCTTTCTGCTGCCTCTTATATGCCGCTTCCATCTGAGATTTCTTCATCTCATAGACTTCCATAAATTTATCATAATCCCCTACGTAGCGGGTCAATTCCTGATTTTCCATATGATAAATGATATTGATTACGCTGTTTAAAAAGGGGATATCATGGGAAATCAGGATAAATGCATTTTCATAGTCCAAAAGATAGCGTTTCAGCCATTCAATATGATTCTCATCCAGATAATTGGTAGGCTCGTCCAGCAGCAGGATATCCGGCTTTTCTAACAACAGCTTTGCCAACAGCACCTTCGTCCGCTGCCCGCCGCTTAATTCTGACACATCCGTATCCAGTCCCAGCTCCATCACGCCCAGAGCCCTTGCCACTTCCTCCACCTTGGCGTCAATCATATAAAAATCATGCTGTTCCAACAATTCCTGCATAGTTCCTGTTTCCTCTAATAAACGGTTCATTTCCTTTTCATCCGCTGCGCCCATGGCTTCAAACATCCGGTTCATTTCCGCTTCCATCTCAAACAGAAATGAAAATGCACTGCGCAAAACGTCTCCCACTGTCATGCCCTGTTTTAACACGGTATGCTGATCCAGATAGCCGGCGCGCACATGCCTGGCCCATTCCACGTTTCCCGCATCCGGCTGCAGCTGGCCGGTTACAATATTCAAAAATGTAGATTTCCCCTCTCCATTTGCTCCAATCAGGCCGATATGTTCCCCCTTTAACAACCGGAAAGATACATCATTGAAAATCGCCCTGTCCCCGAACCCATGGGTTAAATTTTTTACATCCAAAATCATAATTCTGTCTCCTTTTGCCGATGGCAGAAAAATATATTTTGATTTCATCATACCATTTTTCTGGTGCGAATACAATTCTTATATGCAATGCGACCTTGCTGAATTACGGAAATATTACGATGCTGGCGACTGGTTTAACTTTTTCTTAACAAAAATAGGTCCCTATATTTTTATCATATCCGCCTCTTCGTTTGCTTCTAAACTTATATAGCGGAAAACAGAAAAACATTTTTACATTATTCTAGGAAGATTAGCAAATCATTTGGCAAATAGGTATACTCTTGTGTATAAAATAAGGTTACACTTATTCACCATCCGGCTTTTCACAGCGGCACTGCAAAAATCCAATCCCCGCCACAGCCGAATGGGGAACCATACAAGATTTTTGGCAGTTATGTGCAGGATAAAGCCGGATCTTACAAAAGATGGAGGTAACAGATATGGGTACTACGCAACCGATCAGAAAGAAGGAAGAATTGAAACAATTTATGGACTATTACCGAAACACCCGCCCAAACGCCAGAAATTATGTATTGATTACATTTGGACTGCACACTGCGCTTCGGATCAGCGATATTCTGAATCTGAGCTGGCGGGATGTATATGATTTTGAAAAAAGCCGTTTCCGCAACCATATTTTTGTACGGGAGGATAAAACCGGTAAGGAAAATATTGTAGCCTTAAACACACATTTAAAAGATTCTCTGGAACTTTACAAAAGACTGAGAAATCCTTCCTCAAAAGACTACATTTTTACCAAGACAACTAATTTTTCCCGCCCGTTAAGCCGTTCTCAGGCATTCCGCATCATAAAAAAAGCGGCCATAGAAACGCTCCACGACCCCCATATCAGCTGCCATTCCCTTCGGAAAACCTTTGGTTATCATGCATGGAAACAGGGCGTCCCGCCTGCCCTGTTAATGGAAATATACAATCATTCTTCTTATGCCATTACCAAAAGATACCTGGGAATAGCCCAGGATGAGCGGGATTCCATTTTTATGGATATCGATTTTTAAATTTCACCAAATATGCTGCCCTGTAAAAGCCATTCACTGGCCGCGCAGGGCAGTAAGAACGAAAAGAATCTATGTTAAAAATTCCATAAATGCAGACAAACAGCAGCCGCCTTTTTCTGCATCACTTTTTTCCACAGCACTTTTTATATTTCTTTCCGCTTCCGCAGGGGCAGGGATCGTTGGGATATATTTTCTTCTCCTTAGGCTCCGCAGGCTTGTCTGCGCTTCCCCGCATTGGCACAATCTTTGCCCCGGAATGCTGGAGCGGCACCGGCCTTGCTTCTGACAGTTCAGCAGGCATATGCCCTCTCAGCTCAAACATACGGGTATGGTTATTTGCGTCTGCCATCAGGGACGCAAATTTCTCTATATGCCATTTTGAACCAAATACCATTCCACTTCCGTTCAGCACACCCATAATATCAGAAAGCATCTTCCCTTTGGCAAACTCCTGATAAATAAATGCGCACAGCTCCTCCGCCTCCTCTGTATCATATTTCAGTTCCTGGCTAAAGAACTCTTTCAGCTTCCAATAAGCAGGTTCTCCCGTAAAATATTTGTTCTGATCGTAATCATGCACTTCTGCTTCAGAAGGAATGTAATAATCCACCTTCCTCTGAATTTTTTCTATTTTTCGGTATAAACGCTTTTCCTTCAATACATTTAAAAACATTTTCCCGTCCGCAAGGCTGCAAGGATTCATTTCTTCTGGAATCTTTTGGAAAATTTCCAGAAATTCTTCATAGCTGACGGCATATTCTTTTTTTTGGCTGTATATTTCACAGGCAACTTTAGCCGGCGCCACCCCGTAAAGGAACCCAAAGCTTTCCAGACATTTCAGCATCCAATTGAGCCTTTTTCGCTCCCGTTGGAATTGAGGAGTATTTATGGTCTGATATACCTGAATCACCTCTTTTGGCACTTCTATATATTCATCCCGAAAATAAGCAATATAATCCATCTCGAAAACTGCATCCAAACCTTCCCACTCCTCATCGGTGGGGGAAAAACATTCCCGCTCCATAGCTGCTTCGAATGCCGCAATCTCCCGATCCTCCAGAATCAGCAGGCGTTTCCTCATCACGGCAGGCGTCAGAATTTCATTGGCGATTTTCTCTGCCAAATCATCTTTTTTCAGTCTGGAATAATGCAGATGCAGCTCCTTGGCCATCTCTGTCAGATCCGCTTTTTCATAACTGGAAAGCATGTCCTTTACCATCGGATCACGGGATTTTTGATCATTCCCCTGGGATTTCTTCCTTTTATCAATTTCCTCTCCCAGCAGGTTTTTCAGCAATTCTTCCCGCTGAATTCCCGAAGAATCCACGAATTGATTGATTAAATCAGGCATGGAAAGCTGGTTGCGCTCTGTCCGGCTCTCAGGGTTTTCACAGACCCGGATTCCATCGTTTCCTGATTCAAAATCTTCTCTGAGCTTCTGGAAACTCCTGTAATCAGCCTCTCCGTTGTAAACCTGATATTTTTCCCTTAACAGAGAATTTTTCTCAAGGGAATCACTCCAGCTTCCTGCGAAACCCACTTCTTTTGAAATGAGGGGGCTTTGGATCGGAACCTTCCCTCCTTTTTGTTTCTCCATTACCTCTGAGGCCTTCTTTTCTATTTCAATTCGGTATTCTGCCTTCCGGCCTTCCTCCTGCTGCACCCGGAAGGTAAACCACTTCTCAGAACTCAGCAATTCATTGACAAAAGTATCGGATGCGCTGCGATAACTATAGAAAAAACCTTTCCGATAATTCACATCTTCTTTCCACTCGTTCAAGGTTACCTTCTTCTGGTAAAAATCAAATTCATAATTATCTGTTTTTTCACAGTCCAGCATTTCCTCTAACATCCATGCAAGCTGTGTAAAGGTAATGCCTTCCGGGACAAACCCCCGCCGCCAGACAGGAGGCTTTGCGCCTTTTATTTTCATTTTAAGCTGAAACCAGTCCATCATTTTCTCCTTTGCTTCTGTATGCTCTGTTTATAAAATCCTTTCTTCCATCTTATGACAATCTGGAAATAAAAGCAATGGTTCTTTTTTTCTTCCACATTCGGACTTTCTCATCGTCTTTCTATGCCTGAAGTTCCCTGATACATTAGCCATAGATATTATGCTCTTGACTTTGCAGGCGCTTGTGTTATACTCAAGAACATATTTCTTTGCCAAATAATTTGCTGTTCTTCTTAAAATAGCAGAAATCTGTTGGCAAATCATTTGGCTCACGGTCACGGGTATATCTTACAAATAAAAAGCAAGGAGATTACTAAAATGTACAACAAACCAAAGGACAATTATATCCGGGGCGTTTTGACAATCCTCATGTCTGCATTCTGCTTTGCATGTATGAATGTCTGTATCCGCCTGTCGGGGAATCTCCCATCCATGCAAAAAAGCTTCTTCCGCAATCTGGTAGCCGCTGTTTTTGCCGGAATCATTATCCTTAAAAGACGCCGGGGATCGCAGCCGGTTTCTCTGCATATTCCAAAGGAAGCCCGGCCTGCCCTCATTCTGAGGTGTGTGTTCGGCACTGTAGGCATCCTCTGCAATTTCTACGCTGTGGATCATCTGCTTGTGGCGGACGCTTCTATTTTAAACAAGCTGTCGCCTTTTTTTGCTGTTATTTTTTCTTATTTCCTGCTGAAAGAAAAAATACTGCCCTTTCAGGCTGCCTGCATTTTCTCAGCCTTCTGCGGCTGCCTGTTTATCGTAAAACCAGGATTTCACAATGCTGCGCTGCTTCCCGCATTAATCGGAGTATGCGGCGGCCTTGGGGCTGGCATTGCCTATACCATGGTGCGTAAGCTGGGAACCATGAAGGTCAAAGGACCGGTGATTGTTTTCTACTTCTCTCTGTTTTCCTGCCTGTTTGTCACGCCATGGATTGTTATGGACTTTGCGCCCATGACGCTGGGCCAGACCATGACTTTACTGCTGACGGGCTTGTTTGCAGCAGGCGGCCAGTTTGCCATTACCGCCGCTTATACCTACGCCCCTGCCAAAAAGATATCCATTTTTGATTATTCTCAGATTATTTTTGCGGCAATTCTTGGGTTTGCCTTGTTTGGAGAGATACCGGACAGATACAGCTTTATCGGATACGCCCTGGTGATTGGGGCTTCCCTGATGATGTTTTTGTATAACTGCCGCCGGGAAGCGGATTAATTGCCCGACAGGATTCCTGTCAACCCTCTGCCGAAATCTCTGTCTCCCTAAAACGGACTGATTTTATGATAAAATATCTGATGGAAAACTATGATTCTTTATCATTTTTTCCAAACTTTATCTTCCTTATTGAAAAATCACATCCACAGGCATATAATTGATACCGGAAAAGAAAACAACGCATATAAGGAGACAATATGGAACATTTGATAATACCTGATACCTACCGTCCAGAGCTTGATTTGCATGATACACAGATCGCCATTAAAACAGTCAAAGACTTTTTCCAGAATCTGCTGGCGGAACGCCTGAACCTGCAGCGTGTGTCTGCGCCTCTGTTTGTAGATCCTGCTTCCGGTTTGAACGACAACTTAAACGGCGTGGAACGCCCGGTCACCTTCGGCATCAAAGAGCAGGGGGAAAAGGAAGCAGAAATTGTCCACTCCCTTGCCAAATGGAAACGCTATGCGCTGAAAAAATATGGGTTTTCCATGGGAGAAGGGCTTTACACGGATATGAACGCCATCCGGCGGGATGAAATCACAGACAATATCCATTCTATTTTTGTGGATCAGTGGGATTGGGAAAAGGTAATTTCCCGAGAAGACCGGAATCTGGACTATCTGAAAGATACTGTGAGAAATGTATACAAGGTGCTTCGGAAAACAGAAAAATATATGGCAATCCGGTATGATTACATAGAAGAAATTCTTCCGCCTGACATCTTTTTTATCACCACCCGGGAACTGGAAGAAAAGTACCCGGAATGCTCTCCCAAGGAACGGGAGCTTTTGATTTCCAAGGAAAAAGGCGCAGTTTGCATTATGCAGATTGGAGATAAGCTGGCGTCGGGAGAACCCCATGACGGCCGGGCGCCGGACTATGACGACTGGGAGCTGAATGCAGATATTGTGGTATATTATCCGGTACTGGATATTGCCCTGGAGCTTTCCTCTATGGGCGTCCGTGTGGACAAAACAGCCCTGTCAGAGCAGCTTGAGAAAGCCGGATGCCCCGAACGGGCCCAGCTGCCCTTCCAGAAATCCATCCTCAAAGAAGAGCTGCCCTTTACGATTGGTGGCGGCATCGGGCAGTCCCGGATCTGTATGTTTTTCTTACGGAAAGCACATATCGGCGAGGTGCAGTCTTCTCTCTGGAAAGAGGAAATTATTAAAGAGACGAAAAGGCATGGGATTCCTTTATTATAATCAAAACATGGGAAAGAATTTCCTGAACTTTTGAAAGAAATATTTTACTGCGGAGAAATCCTATACCCGTGAGCCAAATGATTTGCGGTTCCCACTGTTTAAAAAGAACCGCAAATCATTTGGCAAATAAGTATGCTGACATTATCCAATCAGACATCTTTTTCCCTGAAACGCAAACCCATATTTTCTGATTTGATCCTGTGGAAAACCTTTCGCTATAAGCTCCGTCTCATATTTCATTTTCTCAATCTGCACATGAGCATTCGCAAGAACGTCCTCAAGAGTTTTCTCATCCTCATAGGAATTTAATGCCTTAAACTCAAAAATAAACGCCTTGTCTTTCTTATCCACGGGTTCTAATATAACGTCATACCGTCCATACCCGCTCTCACGGTTCGAACGGATATGATACACATTGGCGAGATTTACCACCATCCCCAGCACAAATCCATGATAAAAACGTTCCGGCTCCTTTTCCTCTGAAGGCTTATTCCCGCTGTCAAAAAAACTGAAGGTATGCAGCGCCACCTTGTTCATAAACATATTCATCATCTGTACATTATCATCCATCATCGCTTTTATGAACTCATTGCAGGCTGTCTGCGCACTGCCCCTGAACCATCCCTTTATCATTTTCCGAAACATCCGCTGCACCTCAAAATTTGTGAGCGCCAGCGTATACCATACATCATCTTCCCCTTCCTCTGACGATGTATTCAGCGCCTTTAGATACCCTGTTGCCAGCAGCAGACTCCATACAGCGTTGTTATCATCTTCAAGCTGATGAAATACCACCTGTTCCTCAAGCTCCGTTTGAAAGCTTTTTCCCTGAAGAAGCTCTTCCATTATTTGCTTCATATCGGCATTTCCCTGCTGCACCAGCGAATTTATCAGTCCGTTTTCACTTGTATTGCTCCAATAAGCTTTATACTTTCCCTTCTGGTCAAGAAACGATACAATAGACCAGGGATTGTAAATATCTGTATATGCGCCGAATATAAAACCGTCATACCAGGCTTTCACGCCTTGCTTCTCGTTCCCAAGCCCTGCGTCCTCAAGGGCCTGAAACACTTCTTCCTCGGTAAAACCAAAAGATGTGGCATATTTATCAGACGTTACTGTAATCACATCCAGATTATTGAAATCCGAAAAGATACTTTCCTTTGAAATTCTTGTGATTCCTGTAATGAGCCCCCGGCACAACTGAGAATTTGACTTAAATGTATGATTAAAAAAATTTCCAAAAAATGCAGCGGCCTGATCCCAGGTTCCGGCAAGCCATGCTTCCTGCATGGGCGTATCGTATTCATCCAAAATAATCATAACATTCTTTTTGAAATATTTTTGAAGGTAGATACAAAGACTCCGAACCGCCATATAAGCTGTGGCGTCATCCATATCTTTGCCCACAGCCTGGAAAGCCTCCCGATCTGCATCATCAAATTCCTCAGACCTCATAATATGCTTATACTGGGCATAAGTCTCTGTAATTAACTGTTTTACAACGGTTTTCATTTCTTCCACATTCCCAGTCTTCACACCCGCAAAACTCAAAAAAATTACCGGAAACGTCCCTTGCAGTGTTCTGTATTTTTCTTCCTTCCAAATAGAAAGCCCTTCAAACAGATCATCCCTCCCTGCGTATTTGTTCGAAAAAAAACATTCCACCATACTCATATTGAGGGTTTTCCCAAATCTTCGCGGACGTGTAATAAGCGTTACTGTTGAACCCATTTCCCACCATTCCCTGATAAAATCCGTCTTGTCAATGTAAAATCTGTCCGCCTCCATCAGTTTATCAAACCTCTGTTCCCCTATGTTAACAATTGTATTGCGCTCCATCTTTGCACCTTCTTCCTGCGCCGCTGTTCCTGTTGTCAGAATCCAGGTTTTTAACTTAGAGAAATCATAACATAATACAGCAGACAACTGCAAGCAAACTCCATACATTTCCAGGGAATATCTATTATTTTCTAATTGAAATGGCACAAAGACATGCGAGCCTGCAGAAAACATATCCCTTCCTGACTATCCGCAGATCAGAAAACGCCAGGCGAGAAAATCCCGCAGCCTGGCGTCATGCATTTTATTTATTTTTCATAGTTAGCAAACACCCGGCACAAAAGAAAAGACTGCACCCAGGCCATCAGCGCAAACCCTGCAAACGTCCACAGAACTGTCCCGATGACAAATGTCTCTGAGGTATAGAAGGTCAGAACCAGAAATCCCAGGCTGATCCCCAACATCATCAGGCTGGAAGGCAGATGAGCCCCATTCAGAAGCAGTGCATTTTTGATGGAATGAAATACGGTATTCTCAAACCTTGCAATATAGGGAAACAGATACAGGAAAATCAGCATCCAGATTCCAAGAGCCATTGCCAAAACCAACCGCACCGCCGTATACGCCGCCCCGGCAAACGCCCCGGCAAGCCGAAAATCCAAGACCAGAAGCCCTGCCGCTGCGGTCATAATCAGCCAGCAAAGGGTTGCTGTTTTAAAATTTCCTTTCCAGGCTTTCAGGTACTCTTTCCATACGGAGGGCTCTTCTCCCCGAACCAGTTTCATTGCAACCGCGTACAGGGCGCTTAAGGAGGCCCCTATGGTAACCATCGGCAGGGAAGTCACCACAAATATAAGGTTTAACAGAATGATATCCCCTACCCTTGCGAAAAAACGCATCAGGGGGCTGTCCATTGCCAGTAAATTCATATCCATTCCCTTCTTTCTTTTTGCAGGTTTATTTGCAGGTTTATTTGCAGATTCTTTTCCATGTCTGTCTCATCAAACAGACATGGAAGGAAACGCTTGTCACGCCTTCTTTAAGCGGATGACATTCCAGGACGCCTTGTTCAGCATACTTGTCATAACGCCGCCGTCCATAGCGGAACGGTTCGTATTTTGAGGCACGATCCGCTGCTCGCCCACGCAATTCACTGCTTTCAGGTCAGAATGCTCCAGCACAATATGCTCCAGAATCTGATATCCTTCCATTCCCCGCAAATCCGTAGTTAATACAATGTCATCGGTCAGAGTACGGTTTACCGCAAAAATCGTCAGTTCTTCTTTTTCCTCGTTGTAAACTGCAACGCTTTCCACATCTGTAACATCCTCGTGTTTGGAAGTGTCATGTCTGGGAGTGGAAACCAGAGGCTGCAGCGCCACGCCCCGGCCGTACGCCGATGCATGCATAAAAGGATAGAAAATCGTCTGTTTCCAGGCGCCGCCTCCCTCCGCTTCTGTCATAATGGGAGCGATCACATTGACAAGCTGGGCCAGACATGCAATTTTTACCCGGTCGGCGTGTTTTAACAAAGTAATCAGCATCAGCCCCACAAGAAGCGCATCCTCAAAGGTATAGATATCCTCCAGCATAGGCGGAGCCACCTGCCAGGGATGATTTTCTGTAATGTCGTCATCTGCCGCGTTGGAATGGAACCATACATTCCACTCATCAAAGCTGATATTGATATTCTTACGTCCCCGCTTTTTCGCTTTGACATAGTCGCAGGAAGCAACAACGGTGCGGATAAATTCATCCATATCGTTGGAACAAGCCAGAAAATCCAGACTGTCATTGTCCCGGTTGCCGTAATACTGGTGCATGGACACATAGTCCACATGATCATAGGTGCACTCTAAGGTTGTGGCCTCCCATTTTGGAAAGGTAGGCATATCCAATGCGGAGCTTCCGCAGGACACAAGTTCAATGGACGGGTCAATCAATTTCATTGCCTTGGCTGTCTCCTCTGCCAGACGGCCGTATTCCTCCATGGTTTTATGGCCTAACTGCCAGGGACCGTCCATCTCATTGCCCAGGCACCATACCTTTACCTTATGGGGATCTTTCACTCCATGGGAGATACGCATATCACTGTATTTTGTTCCGCCCGGATGGTTACAGTATTCCAGAAGGTTGCATGCGTCAGCAATGCCCCGGGTTCCCAGATTTACCGCCATCATCATCTCTGAATTTACTTTCTGTGTCCATTTGGCAAATTCATTCAGCCCCACTTCGTTCTTCTCCAGGCTTCTCCAGGCCAATTCCAGGCGGCGGGGCCTGTCTCTGACCGGCCCTACACTGTCCTCCCAGTAGAAATTCGATACGAAATTTCCTCCCGGATAGCGGATAATAGGCACATGAAGCTCCTTTACCAGATCCATCACATCCCTGCGGAATCCGTCTTCATCGGATAAGGCATTGCCCGGCTGATACAGTCCGTCGTACACCGCCCGTCCCAGATGTTCAATAAAAGAGCCGTAAATTCTCTCATCTATCTGAGAAATCCGGAAATCCTTGTCAATAATCATCTTTGCTGTTTTACTCATGCATTACCTCCTGTTATATACTTTGAAATTAACCATATCACTGGTTTCTCTTTTACTCTTTTACCGCTCCTGCCGTCATACCTTCAATAAAATACTGCTGGAAGCATACAAACAGGACAAATATCGGTATGATGGAGAAAAATGACCCTACCACCAGCAGGCTGTAGTTGTCGCCGTAAGGATTAATCAGTGTGTTCAACCCCAGTGTCAGCGTGTATTTCTTGGAGTCACGGATTACCAGCAAAGGCCACAGGTAATTGTTCCAGGCGTTCATGCCGTTTAAGATAGCCATTGCAGCAAACGCCGGCTTCATAATCGGCAGAATCAGCCGGAAAAAAATCCCGTACTCTGTGGCGCCGTCAATCCTTCCTGCCTCCAGCAGTGATTTGGGAAGTCCCTGCAGATACTGGCGGAAGAAAAATATCGTAGATGCATGGGCCACAAAGGGAAGGACAATTGCAACATAGCTGTCCATCATTCCCCATCCGGTCAGCTGTTTGTACAGGGGAAGCATTACAACCTCCAACGGAATAGACAAAATAATCAATACGACGATAAACAGTGCATTTTTCCCTTTAAATTCATAAGCTGCAAATCCATATCCTACAAATGCGCTGACAATCAGCGTAGCCACTACGGTAATCACTGTTAATATAATACTGTTGGTAAACCAAGTCCAGTATTCATGCTGCCCCTGAAAGAGAAGCACATAATTGTCAAAGCTCATCCGGCTCCAGTCAATTCCCAGGTTCAAACCGTACTGAAGCAAATCTCCGCCCGGTTTAAAGCTTGCAAGGAAAATCGTATAAATCGGTATCAGGATCAGGATTGCCAGGACGGTAAAAAAAACAAGCAGCATAATGGTGGCAAGCATGTTTTTATTTTTCTGACTCTTCATATTATCTCTTCTCCTTATCAAATGTTCCGGTAGCCTTTAACTGTATCATATTGATAATCATGACAATAATCAAAAGAATCAGCCCTACCGCACAGGCGTAACCCATAGCTCTCTTTTCAATTCCCTGCCGGTACAAATAACCCACAATGGTAAGACCGATATTCTGGGGAGAATTGTTTCCTTTCCACAGCATATAGCTTTCAATAAACATGGAAAGTCCCGCATAGATACTGATTGTCATAACGTACACAGTGGTTGGTTTCAGCAGCGGGAAAGAAATCTTGATAAACTGCTGCCATTTGCTTGCGCCGTCAATGGAAGCCGCTTCATAGATGTCCGTGGAAATACTCTGAAG
This sequence comes from Petralouisia muris, assembly GCF_004793545.1. GTDB lineage: Bacteria > Bacillota > Clostridia > Lachnospirales > Lachnospiraceae > Petralouisia > Petralouisia muris. The sequence continues at coordinate 61,970 of NZ_SRYA01000016.1, forward strand.
CCCTGCCAGGAAATACAGGATATTTACTCCGGTCCAGCGCCAGCAGGCCAACAGCAGCAGCGCAAAGTAGCTGGTCCATTGCCCTTTCAGCCATTTAATGGCGTCCAGGCCCAAAGCTCCAATCACCTGGTTTGCCAGAGATGTTTCCATTTCTCCGAACATCAGGCGGAAAATGGTACCTCCAACCACTACGGAGGTAAGAGCCGGAATAAAGTAAATAGATTTAAAGAATCCCGGCTTTTTCATTAATTTACTGTTTAAAAGGGTTGCAAACAGCATGGGGAACGGAATCAAAAGAACCAGGGTTCCGATCATATATTTCACACTGTTAAAGACTGCCTTCAAAAATATTTTGTCAGATAAGAGCCTTTTATAGTTGCCCAAACCAACCCATTCATCCTTCAATACATCCTGAAAACTCAGAAGAACGCCGTTTCCAATTGGAAAAATCCAAAAGAAAATCACCGTCAGGACAAATGGAAGGACAAATACATAAGGAGCTATTTTTTGAGAATAAAATAATTTCTTCATACCTTCCTCCTTCACTGAAGAGTCAGGGCTGCGTATAGAAAGGACGCAGCCCTAATCTGTACTCTTTTTGCAGTTACTGATTCACTGAACGCATTGTTCCAGGCATTCTGTGACTGCTCTGCTTATTCCCCAAATTCATTCTTCAAAGTATCCTGTGACTGCTCCAGAGCCTCTTTCACATCCATATCATTTTCAAAAATGTTGTTCAGCGTTACGTTGCAGAACTCATTGTTGATGGACGGGAATTTCTCGCTTGTGAGAGATTCCAGCGCATAGATGCCGTCCTTGATTTCCAGTAAGGTATCAAACGGATAGGTGTTAAAGAACTTCACGAACTGGTTCTCCGGATTCTGGGTCAGCTCTGTATCTGTCCAAACCTCTGTATTTACAGGGTCAAATCCCAATACATTCCATACTTCCTTGTTTGCTTCTTCTGACAGCTTGATGTATGCAAATACTTCTGCCGCCAGATCTGCATTTTCACTGCTTGCCACTACAGCAGTGCCAGTACCGCCGCCGCCAATGGATTTGATTGCGTCTCCTTCGTTCCAAACCGGAACCGGAGCGATTGCGATTTTGCCGGAAAGGTCAGTCATGTAGCTTGTAAATCTGGATGTCTGCCAGAAAGGCATAATCTGCACTGCATAATCGCCTGTGTTGTAAGAAGGATATGCTTCCTCATTGTCCGGCTGTCCTCCGGGAACGGTTGCAAATGCGCCTGTATTCTGCATTTCCTTGATATAAGAAAGCACCTCTACCATAATGTCATTGGTAATGTTGATGTTGCCGTCTGCATCCAGATAATCTCCGCCCTTCTGGGTCAGCATCAGGTTGATCATCCACTGCGCCGTAGTTTCTACGCATGCAAAATATTTTCCGGTTGCTTCATAATATTTCACGCCTGCTTCCTTGAAATCATCCCATGTTTTGATTGCGGTATAATCTACCTCGGCTTTCTCCAGCTCTTCTGTATTGTAGAACGCCACAGTCGCTCCAACGTGGGTTGGGAATCCGTAATATGCGCCGTCTTTTCCATAAATTTTCAGTCTGGATTCAATGATATTGTCTTTGTAAGGCTCAATTGCAGAGGTCAGGTCTTTTAAACCGATTTCGCCTGTCGTAAATGCCGGGAACTTTCCAAGCTCAATGTCCACCACATCCGGCGCCCCTTCGCCGGATTCCAGAGCCAGCGACAGCTTGTTGTGCATATCGTCATAAGACATATTGCTGAGTACCAGTTTTACCTGCTTATCCGGGTGTTCTGCATTCCATTTTTCCGCCATATCGGTGTAGAACTGCTGGTGCAGCTCAATGAATGTCCATACCTCAATCTCTGTTGCATCGCCCTCCACTTCCATTTCGTTGGTTCCTGCGGAGCCCGGGCCTTTGCTTTCCTCTGCTCCTTCCTCAGACGTTTCCTTGGTTCCGCCGTTTTCGCTTCCTGCTTTGCCGCATCCTGCCAGCATGGTGACTGACATTGCCATACACAGAAGCACTGATAACACTTTCTTTTTCATTTCGTGTCCTCCTTTTGTTTTTTCCGGATTCCTTACAGCAGCATCCGGTTAATTTATTCTTTCAGGGGCAATCCCTGTAAGATTCCAGGTAATTGGTTTCTGTTCCTTCCAGGACCGTTCCATACCCGTTCCTGCCTTCGAAGGCCTTATAACTTCTCATGCATCCAGACCAGCATCTCTCCAGGCGTCCGGTTATTCCAGCAATGATAGGGTACGGCTGTCAGCTCTGCCTTCTGAAACCGGTTTTCTCTGGCCCCGTACAGGGCGCCGTCCTGCCACTCATGGTCTGTCAGCCGCATTCCCTTAAATTTCAGGGTCGTGGTTCCTCCTAAGAGATCCTCCCGATATTCCTCCCTGATTTCCTGCCTGGCGTCTGCAAACACGGCGGGCAGATTTGCCCCGTTGTCTGTTTCTTCCAGACAATACACCAGCGGTCCTTTCACCAGGGCAACTTTGCCTGCGTCTTCCCTGACCTTCGGGTTAGCTCTTACAAATTCCGCCGGAACTTCAAAATCAATTTCCAGCTTTACCGCATCCTCCTCTGCTTCCAGGTAAAGATAACCTTTTTCCAATTGAAAGCCGCCTAATTCTGCTCCGTTTTCCCGAATCCGGTAGTTTCGTACATAGTCCGGTATCCGCAGGGCTATGCGGTAAGAATACGGCGCTTTCTCTTTCTTAAACTCAAGCTCTACATGGCCGGTATTGGTCAAATCGCTTACCACCGACGCTTCCACTGTGCCGCAGGCAAGCTCTGCGGAAACATTTCCTGAAATATATAAATTCACATACAGCGTATGGTCATCCATAAAATAAATATACTGTCCCAAGGACGCCAGAGTCCTTGCAATATTCGGCGGACAGCAAGCCACGCCGAACCACTTCTGCCTTACCGGCTTCACATGCTCCTTGGAAGTCCGCTCCATGCAGTTTTCGGGCCAGACCTCCAGGGGATTGACGTAAAAGAAACTCTTTCCGTCCATGGCAATCCCCGCCAGCACCGTATTGTAAAGAGCCCGCTCCGCCACATCCATATAGGAAGCGTCTTTCTCCATCTGAGCCATTCTTCTGCCAAACAGCGCCAGGCCGATGGAAGCGCAGGTTTCGGAATAATTGCAGTTATTGGGCAAATCATAATCTGTGGTAAAACGTTCCAGCAATCCGGAAGAACCAATGCTTCCTGTCAGATACATCCGTCGCTTTATCATATCCTGCCACAAAGTCCGGCAGGCTTTCCGTAAGCCTTCCTCCTGATAATAATAAGCCAAATCCGCCATGGCGCAGTACATATACACCGCCCGTACCGCATGGCCTTCTGCTGTTGTCTGCTCTCTGACCGGAAGGTGAGACTGGGAATATCTGGCGTCATATCCTGCAAATTCCGGAAATATCTGCTGATACCTGGGGCTCCTTTCCTCTTTCAGAAAATAATTTTCTCCCACTCCCCGCTGGTCAATAAAATATTTTGCCAGCTTCAGATAATCCTCTTTCTCTGTAACGCCGTAGAGCCGTATCAGGGCCAGCTCAATTTCCTGATGTCCCGGGTAGCCGTGGCATTTTCCTTCTTCCGGCCCAAATATCCGGCAGATTAAGTCTGCCATCCCCTTTACAATCTCCAGGAATTTCTCTTTCCCCGTGGCTTCATAATAAGCTACCGCAGCTTCTATCATATGCCCCGCAGTGTACAGCTCATGGCCTTCCTTCAGGTTCGTCCAGCGAAGGCCTGGCTCCTTGATGGTAAAATATGTATTCAGATATCCGTCTTCTCCTTGGGCTCTCCCAATAAGGTTAATCGTTTCATCTGCAAGTCGCTCTAAATCCGGGTCCGGATTCGTCTCGAGCACATAGGCTGCGGCTTCCAGCCATTTTGCCACATCTGTGTCCTGAAATACTGCCCCTCCGAATTCTCCCGAAGCCTCTCCTGCTGCAATTTTAAAATTCTGGATACAGTGGCTGGTTTCCACTCCCTCCAGCCTGTCATTGAGGATATCCCACTGGTAGGGAATCAGGACTTCCTTCACCAGCCGGACATATTTGTCCCAAAAGCTGTCATGAATTCTGATATTTTTCAGGGGAATTGTATGTAATCTTTCTTTTTCCATAATCCATTCCATTTCTAAATTTTTCTGAATCATTGTTTGAAATTACTGTTTATTAAACGTTTAATCATTCTCTACTCTTATATTGAAAATAAATGCGTTTTCCTTTCTGTTTTTCATTTTTTCAGCCATGTTTTGTGGCTTTTTGCATTTCTTATATTTATTTTTTTCTCATTATATACCCCTATTTCAACAATTGCAAGTACAAATTAAACGTTTAATATTGTGCATTTTGCACAAATACCCCATAAAATAAGCGTTTTCAGCCTGTTTTCCAAGCCAAAAACGCTTATTTTTTATAATAATTCACATTTTTTTCACAGATTTCCGGATAAGAGGATAGCAATTTACCCGGTGGATGCGGTCGGCTTCGTCCAGTTCTTTCTTCTGCAGCATCTTCAGCATAATTTCACTGGCTTCATATCCGATATCATGTAACGGAAGGGTAATGGTAGACAAGGGCGGCTTATAATATCCGGAAAGTTCCCGGTTATCGTAACCCGCAATGGAAATGTCTTCTCCCGGTCTCAGCTCCAGCTCCTCCAGCCGGTCATACACTCCGCCGGCCATCAAATCATTCATGCAGAAAATCGCCGTCACCTGCCGCTCTAACAGCCCGTCGGTGCATTTGTACCCGCTGATTCTGGTCCAGTCTCCGGTACAGATTAAAGCCGGATTATAGAGAATGCCGTTTTCATATAAGGCTCTCTGATAACCCAGAAGCCGTTCCTGGGCATGGGGACTGTCCCGTTTTCCTGTGATAACCCCGATCTTTCTGTGGCCCTGTCCGATTACGTGGCTGGTAATTTGAAAAGCGCCGTCCTCATCATTCACAACCACAGAAGGCACTTTCGCGCTGTCTGTATAGCCATAGGCCATCACTGCCGGAATAGGCAGATCTTCCGGAATGCACCGGATGGTCCGCTCATGGGCGGCAACATAAATAATGCCCTCCACCTGTTTGGCAATCAGCTTCCAGATTTCATCCTTGACAAGGCCGTAATAGTCGTCCCTGTGATAATAGGTATCCTGATATTTTTTAAAAAGCCGCAGATTAATCAGAAGAATCTGGTAATTTTCCTCCTCACAGTGCTCCGTGATTCCGTCTACAATATCCGGAATACTGAATATCGTCATATCTTCCACAATAACTCCGATGCTTTTTGTATTTTTCGTTTTCAGATTTCTTGCAACTGTATTAGGCGTATAATTTAATTCCTTTACCTTCTTCATTACCATTTTCCTGGTTTCTTCACTGGCGCCGGGCTTATGGTTCAGAATGTTTGACACCGTTGCAACGGAAACGTTGCATGCCCTGGCAATTTCCTTAATGGTAGCCATGTTATTTTCCTCACATTCTTGTTGTCAACTGGAACTTTCTATGATAAAATAATATCACTCTTATATTCTAAAGTAAATGCCCGGGAAATGATTATGAACACAAAAGAATTACAGAAGCTTCCTGCGGCAGATTTTTTATGCCCAAATGACACGGTATACATCCGCTCTCACCAGGTATGCTGGGAAACTCCCTCTGATAACGAATACTATCTGGAATACAGCTACAACCGGCTCCGCTGGTATGCACTCAACGGAGGATGCGCGGTTTTACTGCCCCAGCCTGAGCTGCCGCTGATGCAAGAACTGAAGAGACTAGAGCCCAAAGGATGTGAAATTTCACTGGCTGCCCTTCGAAGCTTACAGCTCAGATACGGCGCGCCGGAGCCTGTGGTCCTGTCTTTCGCGGAGCAGGTCTGCATCCCTGACGAAACCGCTCCCCTTCCCGAAGCTGTTACCGTATCTTATTCCAACGGCATGACAGAAGAACGGCCCATCGCCTGGGAGGGTATGTCCGGCGTTATTCAGGCTCCCACATATGCGGCTCCCCTAATCAGCCATCGGGCCGATCCTTACATTTATAAACATACAGACGGGAAATATTACTTTATGGCCTCCCACACGGACGCCGGTCACAATCTGGATGGAAAATACCAATACTTGTACCTGATTCTCCGCTGCGGGAATACCTTAGAAGATTTGACTGACAACTCCGGCCGATACCGGGAGAAAATCATTTATGAACGAAAACCTATCAAGGGCGGCTCCATGAGCCCGCACCTGTGGGCGCCGGAACTCCATTTTATTCACGGGCGATGGTATGTGTATTACACCACTACCATTTCCGATGAATCCTCCTGGAGAATCCGCCCTCACTGCCTGGAATGCCAGGGCTCTGATCCTATGGCAGATGACTGGACAGAAAAAGGACCCATACAAACCACCATCGAAGGAGATATTGCCTTTACAGATTTTTCCCTGGATCACACATATCTCCGTCACAATGGAAAAGATTATCTGCTTTGGGCCCAGAAAACCAACAATATCTCTGACATTTTTATTGCAGAACTTTCCAACCCCTGGACAGTCTGCACTCCGGCCGTTAGGCTGACCCATCCGGAATATAACTGGGAACTGCACGGATTTCCAGTGAACGAAGGGCCTGCCGTATTAAAGCACGGAAATAAAATTTTTGTGACCTTTTCCGCCAGCGGCACAGACGCTTTGTACTGTATGGGTCTTCTGTACGCTGACGCAGACTCCAACCTGCTGGATGCGGATTCCTGGAAGAAGCTGCCCTATCCTGTATTCCAAAGCTGCCCGGAAACCGGATATTATGGCCCCGGACACAACAGCTTTACCACATCCACAGACGGCAGGGACGATTTGTTCGTCTACCACGGACGGCAGGAAGCCCGGTATCTTGGAGAGGGAGATTACCAGCCTCTTTACGACGCCGGAAGAAACGCCTACATCGGCAAGATCTTCTGGAATGCAGACGGCATGCCTGACTTCTCCGTTCCGGGAGCTTCCATTGCCGCAAGAGAAGAAGATCTTCGGATTCAGGCGGTGATTGCAGCTTCTGATTAACAGCATTTCGCCGTCTGAATTCAGGCGGCCCCCCTTACAGCTTCTTAATCCGCTCTAGCGCCGCAAGGGTATTTTCATAACTTCCAAATGCAGTCAGCCGGAAATACCCTTCGCCGCTGGGACCGAACCCGGCTCCGGGAGTTCCTACGACGTTGGCCTTCTCCAGCAAATAATCAAAGAATTCCCAGGAAGTCATCTGCTCCGGCGTTTTCAGCCAGATATAGGGGGCGTTTACCCCGCCGAACACCGTATAACCTGCCTCCTTCAGCCCGTTTTTGATGGCTGCTGCATTTTTCATATAATAAGCCACCTGTTCCTTCAGCTGAGCTTTTCCTTCCGGGCTGTAGGTGGCTTCCCCTGCCCGCTGCACAATGTAAGGCGCGCCGTTGAACTTGGTTCCGTGGCGGCGGGCCCACATGTGATTTAAGGAAACCTCCCCGCACTTTAATTCTCTGGGAACCACAGTATACCCCAAGCGGACTCCGGTAAAGCCTGCATTTTTGGAATAGCTCTTTAATTCAATGGCGCAGGTTTTTGCCCCCTGGCATTCATAAATGGAATGAGCCACCTCCGGCTCTGAAATATACGCCTCATACGCCGCATCATAGATAATCACGGCTCCCACCTGATTGGCGTAATCTACCCATTCCTGAAGCTGAGTTCTGGTAATCGTGGTTCCGGTAGGATTATTGGGCAGGCACAGATAAATCAAATCCGGCGTTTCTTTGGGAAATTCCGGCACAAAATTATTTTCCATGGTGCAGGGCATATAAATCACATTGCTCCAGGTTCCTGCCTGGGCATCATATACGCCTGTTCTTCCTGCCATCACATTGGAATCCACATACACCGGATACACAGGGTCGCAGACTGCTATTCGGTTATCCGGCCCAAAGATCTCCTGGATATTGGCGGAATCGCTTTTTGCTCCGTCAGAAACAAAGATCTCTTCTGGAGAAATGTCACATCCCCTGGAACGGTAATCATGCTCTGCAATGGCGTTCCTTAAGAATTCATAGCCCAAATCCGGCGCATATCCCCGAAAGGAGTCTGCATTTCCCATCTCGTCTACGGCTTTGTGCATGGCCTCAATGACTGCCGGCGCCAAGGGCTGGGTCACGTCTCCGATTCCAAGACGGATAATTTCTTTCTCCGGGTTTGCTTTTGTATAGGCAGATACCTTTTTCGCTATAGTGCTGAATAAATAACTGCCGGGTAATTTCTGATAATTTTCATTAATTTTAAACATATGTTTGGTTCCTTTCTATTTTATGTCTTCTGGAAGAATCACTTCCCCGTCAAATACAGCAGTGGCCGGGCCTGTCATATATACCGGACTATCGCCGCCTTCCCAGGCAATATGCAAATTGCCCCCTAAAAGATGCACCGCTGCCTCATGCTCTGTTTTATCATTCAAAATCCCTGCCACGGCAACGGCGCAGGCTCCGGTTCCGCAGGCAAGGGTTTCTCCGCTGCCCCTCTCCCAGACGCGCATGCGCAGTGTATGTCTGTCAATCACGTTTACAAATTCTGTATTTACCCGCCTGGGGAACCTGGGATGGTTCTCAAAGGAGGGGCCGATTTTCTCCAAATCCAGCTCCCGCACATCCTCCTTCATAAAAATCACGCAGTGGGGATTCCCCATAGAAACGCAGGTCATCTGATACATGATTCCATCCACTTCCAGAGGAAGATTGACTGCCTGCTCTGCCTGGGCAAGCACCGGAATTTTCTCCGGGGATAATTCCGGTGCGCCCATATTTACTTTTACCAGGGACACTTTGCCGTTTTCCACAGTTAAATCAAGTTCCTTGATTCCTGCCAAAGTTTCCACCTGAATCCTGGTTTTGTCTGTCAGGCCGTAATCGTACACATATTTTGCCACGCAGCGAATGCCGTTTCCGCACATCTCTCCCCGGGAGCCGTCCGCATTGTACATAGCCATCTCAAAGTCAGCTTTTTGAGATGGTCTGATCAGAATCAATCCGTCCGAACCCACCCCGAAATGCCTGTCACTGACAAATTTTGCGGTTTCTTCCGGACGGTCTACTGCTTCTTCCAAACAGTTTACATATACATAATCATTTCCAATTCCGTGCATTTTCGTAAATTTCACAGATACGCCTCCTAACTTTATCTTTGTATCATACTCAAAATCATCTGCGCCGTTTCTGCCAGCCCTGTTCCGCTGTCCATGCTGGTTTTCTGTATATAGCGGTGGGCTTCTTCTTCTGTCATCTGATTCCTTGCCATTAAAAGCTCCTTGGCCTTTCGGATGGCCTGCCGCTCTTCTTCACTCCGTTCCTGGCGCCGGAATTTTCTCTTCTTTCGCTTTCTCTCTATGGAATACGCTATCATTTCCACAGTGCTGATAAACTCATGAACCTTTAAGGGCATGGTCAGGCACACCGCATGCTCCAGAGATTTGCCCTCCCAGACAGTGGGAGCGGATATTACAATCATCTCGAAGCTGTCCGGCAGGTACTCCCGAAGCTGTTCACACATCATATCCGTCATTCTGCCGGCACAGACCACCAGCCCCTCTTCCAGCAGATCTGCATGATGCAGCGCCTGATCTCCTGTGGCGCACAAAGCGCTGACATGAAACCCGTTTTTTACCAGAATATTCTTAATATTTTTTCCATTTTCCATGTTGGGAAATGCGACAATTATATGAACCAAAACACTTCCTCCACGGAACTATATTTTATACAGATAATTACTGATTTCCCAATCGGTAATCTGTTCCCGGTAAGCTTCCCATTCCGCCTCTTTCGCCTCTGCATATTTTTCTGCAATGTGATTTCCCAGTATGCTGCAAATAAACTCGTCTTTTTTCAATTCCTTCACTGCTTCATGGAGATTTGCAGGCAGAGTTTCAATATGTAGCCGCTTCAGTTCTTCTTTTTCCATATGGAAAATATTTGCATTCACCGGAGCCGGCGGCTGCAGCTTGTTTTTAATGCCGTCCAGCCCCGCCGCAAGGCATACGGAAAGGGCAAGATATGGATTAGCTGCCGGATCGGGGCAGCGAAGTTCAATTCGGGTGGCTTCCCCTCTTGCCGCCGGAATCCGAATCAGAGGACTTCGATTGGTGGCGGACCATGCAATATAGACAGGAGCCTCATATCCCGGCACCAGCCGCTTATAGGAATTTATCAGAGGATTGGTAATCGCCGTCATCCCCTGCATATGCTTCAGCAGCCCGCCGATAAAATAATAGGCTTCCCGGCTCAGTCCCAGTTCGTCCGAAGAGTCGTTGAAAATATTTTTTCCGTCCTTTGACACGGACATATTGATGTGCATGCCGGAACCATTCACCCCGTATTTGGGTTTTGGCATAAAACTTGCAAACAGCCCGAACCGCTTTGCAATGGTTTTCACCGCCAGCTTAAAGGTCATAATATTGTCTGCCGTTGCCAGTCCCTCATCATAGCGAAAATCAATCTCATGCTGAGCCGGGGCAACCTCATGATGAGACGCCTCGATTTCAAATCCCATATCCTCTAAGGTCAGCACCATATCCCGCCTTGCATTTTCTCCCAAATCCACCGGACCCAGGTCAAAATATCCTGCCCGCTCATGGGTCAGCGTGGTGGGACACCCGTCTTCATCTGTATGAAACAGGAAAAACTCGCACTCCGGCCCTACGTCAAACTGATATCCCAGTTCTGCCGCCTGCGCCAGTGTTTTTTTCAAAATATATCTGGGATCTCCCTCAAAAGGCGTTTTGTCCGGCCGATAAATATCACAGATAATCCGGGCAACTTTTCCCTGCTGAGGCCGCCAGGGGAAGATTGCAAAGGTATCCAAATCCGGGTACAGATACATATCTGATTCCTCAATGCGCACAAATCCTTCAATGGAAGATCCGTCAAACATGCACTGGTTATTCAGCGCTTTTTCTAATTGGCTTCTGGTGATTGCTACATTTTTCAAAGTTCCGAACATATCCGTAAATTGAAGGCGAATGAATTCCACATCCTCTTCCTCCACCATTCGGAAAATGTCCTGCTTCGTGTATCTGCTCATAACGCTTCACTCCTTTAATCAGGTAATATGTTACAGTTGCCATGGCTATTATACGCAATCTTTTTTTTAAAGTCAATGTCTGCATCCAGGAGCATGTTTGAAACACACTCTGGATGAAAGGCTTATCCCCTGGCACAATACTTCAGCGTCTCTTCAAAACCCATGGCTCCTCCGAACAAATCCAATGCGCTTCCAATGGTAACATTCAGCCGGTTCTGCCCCAGAACCTTTAATTGTTCCAAATCGGAAAAACTGCCCACCCCTCCTGCGTATGTAATGGGAATCTTCCCCCAGCTTCCCAGCATCCGAACCAGCTCTGTTTCAATTCCCTGCGCTTTTCCTTCCACATCCACTGCATGAATGAGAAATTCGTCCGCATATCCCGACAACTTCTCCAGCAGGGGCTCTGACAGCTTTTCCTCTGTAAATTTCTGCCACCGATCGGTCACAATGTAATAATCCTCTCCCCTTCTGCGGCAGCTCAAATCCAGAACCAGACGCTCTTTTCCGGTTACCTTCTGCAGTTTCTTCAAATTTTCATAATGAATGGCCCCGTTTTGGAACACATAAGAGGTAACAATCACATGACTGGCGCCTGCGTTCAGAAATTCAACAGCATTCTCTGCATGAATTCCGCCGCCTGCCTGCATCCCGCCGGGATACGCCGCTAAGGCTTTCATGGCCTGCTCTTTTGTGGCTTCATACCAGGGGCTGCCTGCAGGATTCAAAAGGATGATATGTCCGCCCCGGATTCCCTGGCTCTGGTACAGTCTGGCATAAAATACGCTGTCCTGCTCTGCCACAAAATTTTCTTCTGCATAGCTTCCCTGATCTTTCAGGCTTCCTCCTACAATTTGTTTCACCTTTCCATTGTGTATATCAATACATGGACGAAATTCCATTTTTTCACTTCTTTCTGTCTGTAATATTCTCTTGTTGAGAACTGCGCAGAATTTAATCATTCTTTCTGAACAATTCCTTATTTTAACTGCAGATTTATTTTACTACAAATAACGGTGGATTGAAATGGAAAATTTGTTTTTTCAATTTTCAAATTTCTGTCCGCCAGTCGTTGACAGTTCCAGGCTTTTTTGTTAAAATCGAGGGAATAACACTTACCAGAAAATATTGAATTTCAAAGAAAGCGAGGAAAAAAATGGGTACAATTATCGGTGAAGGAATTACATTTGACGATGTATTATTAGTTCCTGCATATTCAGAAGTCACCCCCAATATGGTAGACTTATCTACCAACCTGACCAAAACAGTGAAATTAAACATCCCTATGATGAGCGCCAGCATGGACACTGTTACAGAACACAGAATGGCAATTGCCATGGCACGTCAGGGCGGCATCGGAATCATTCATAAAAACATGTCCGTTGCGGCGCAGGCTGAGGAAGTGGACAAGGTAAAACGTTCGGAAAACGGCGTAATTACAGATCCGTTCTCACTTTCCCCGGAGCATACTCTGCAGGATGCGGACAACCTTATGGCAAAATTCCGGATTTCCGGCGTACCCATCACAGAGAATGGCAGACTGGTTGGAATCATCACCAACCGTGATTTAAAATTCGAAGAAGACTTTTCCAGAAAAATCAAAGAATCTATGACCTCCAAAGATCTGGTTACTGCCAGAGAAGGCATCACATTGGAAGAAGCAAAAACAATCCTTGCCAAAGCACGGAAGGAAAAACTTCCGATTGTAGATGAGAACTTCAACCTCAAAGGTCTTATTACCATTAAAGATATTGAAAAACAGATCAAGTACCCGATGTCTGCCAAGGACGCACAGGGCAGACTGCTCTGCGGCGCAGGCGTAGGCATTACCTCTAATATGCTAGAACGTGTGGCAGCCCTTGTGGACGCCAAAGTTGATGTGATTGTAGTGGATTCCGCCCATGGACATTCCAAGAACATCTTAGACGCTGTAAAACAGATCAAATCCACCTATCCCGACCTTTCGGTGATTGCCGGAAATATTGCAACCGGCGAGGCCACCAAAGCTTTGATTGAAGCCGGCGCAGATGCGGTAAAGGTAGGAATCGGCCCAGGTTCCATCTGCACCACCCGCGTGGTAGCAGGCATCGGCGTTCCTCAGATTTCTGCAATTATGGACTGTTACAAGGTAGCGAAAGAATACGGCATTCCAATTATCGCAGACGGCGGTATCAAATATTCCGGCGATATGACGAAATCTATTGCTGCCGGAGCCAATGTATGCATGATGGGCAGTATTTTTGCCGGGTGTGATGAAAGTCCGGGAACCTTTGAATTGTATCAGGGCAGAAAATACAAGGTATACCGGGGCATGGGTTCTCTGGCTGCCATGGAAAACGGCTCCAAAGATCGCTATTTCCAGCAGGATGCCAAGAAATTAGTGCCGGAAGGCGTGGAAGGCCGTGTGGCTTACAAAGGAACCGTGGAGGATACCGTCTTCCAGTTAATCGGCGGTCTGCGCTCCGGAATGGGTTACTGCGGCGCAGCAGACATTGAAACGCTGAAAGAAACTGGGAAATTCATTAAGATTTCCGCTGCATCCCTGAAGGAAAGCCATCCCCATGATATTCATATTACCAAAGAAGCGCCCAATTACAGTATTGATGAATAATCGGCGTTTTCTGTATTGCAGTACGGACGGCATTCAGAATTGCCTGCAGAATGAAAGATAACTCCCCGCTTTGGCATATCAGGAAAACGCTTCCATATGAAACTTAATGTAACTACTGTTTTCCATCGTTTGTATTACATGTTTCATACGGAAGCGTTTTTATCTCTCACTTTTAATGGTTCACTTAACCAGCAGGCCGTGATGCTCCTCCATCAGCCCTCCGGCTTCCACATTCCTGTATCCCATCTTCTTAAACTTTTTCACAGCAGCCTCCGGTTTCTGGCTATAGCTGCCTACAAGATAAAGCTCTGCCTCTTTATCCTGAAATCTGCGGAGTGTTCTCTCTTCTGTCATGGTATCCGCCGGCCAGTTAATTGCCCCAGACACATGTCCGCTCTTATATTCCGATTTTGTTCTGCAGTCAATCAGGTATGCATTTTCTGTTGTCCGCACCTTATTGATTGCCATATTTACCGTCAGTTTTTTCTTAAAAAGTCCCATGCATATCCCCTCCTTTCCAACAGTCCAAGCAATCAGCAGTCTTTCCCTTCCATAAGTATGGATAGCTATGCGGCCTGCTGCACAACAGGCTGAACCCAACTGCCATTTACTGTAAAGTTCCCCCCTTAAATTTCTCAATTTCCTCTTTCGATGGCATGACCCTTAAGGCGCCTTTTCTCGTAGTAACCAGACAAGCTCCGGCATTGGCGTATTCCAGCATCTCCTGTAACCTCTCAGGAGTCAATCCTTCCATGCCGTAAGTCAGAATAAAATGAAGCATGCATCCGCAGAAAGTATCGCCGGCTCCTGTTGTCTCTATTGTTTTATTCGAGTGAAATGGCTGTCCGTTGATAACGTCTCCCTGATAAAACGCTTTGCTTCCGTCTTTTCCCATAGTGGCGCAAACCAGCGGAATATGGTACTGATCCAGAATCTTCTGAATGCCTTTTTCGATGTCCTGTTTTCCTGTCATAAATTCTATTTCATTATCTGAGATCTTTAAAATATCACACTGGGTAAGGCCGTAAGCAATTTTCTCCTTGGCTGTCTCCAGGCTGTCCCACAGAGGCGGCCGCAGATTGGGATCAAAGGACACCAGCACCTGATTCTTTTTCGCTGTTTCAATGGCATGCCTGGTTGCCTCCTCCGCCTGGGCAGATGTCATGGAAAGGCTGCCGAAATGAAAGATTTTCGCTGATTGAATCAGTTCTTCCTGAATCTCCTCTTTCTGAATCATCATATCCGCGCCTGGACTCCGATAGAAGGAAAAGCTTCTGTCCCCATCTGGTTTGGTATGTACAAATGCAAGTGTCGTGGGTACCTTTTCATCAAACAGCAGACCTTTTGTGCCGATTCCCTGTTCTTCAATTGCCTCTTTTAACAGTTCCCCAAAAGAATCTTTCCCGACTTTCCCGATAAATTCTGTGGAGTGCCCCAGCTTCTGAAGGATGGAGAGCACATTACAGGGAGCTCCTCCGGGATTGGCTTCATACATACCGTTCCCCTGCTCACTGAGCCCGTTCTTTGTAAAATCAATCAATAATTCGCCTAATGCAACAACGTCCATAGTTTCCTCCTGTTTTCCTAATGGTATTTTATGAATAACATTATAACACTTTTATTCCTCCCTGTCTCATTCTCGCCTGAATTTTTTATTTATTTCGAAGCAGGAGATTGATACGCCCGCAGACTGCCATTTTTTCTTTGTAATCATTCCGGAACCATAGCTTTTTTATACACAAACAACAGGCTGCAGGGTCTCCGTTGCTGTCATCAGCAACCGAAAACTGCAGCCTGCCAGAGATTCTCAACTACCGTCCTTATTTGTTATCCTTAGTATTTGTTTTGTTGGTATCCGCTTCCGTTCCATTGGCGTTCTTGTCATTGGCATTGTTTTTATTATTGTTGTCGTTTCCGTCTGTCATATCTTCCACGCCGTTTTCCACATCATTTCCCAAATCTTCCACACCATCTATAATGTCATCTCCCAGATTTTCCACATCATCTGTTAAAGAGCCATTATTGGTTCCGTTATTATTGGTTCCGTTGGTGGTGGTTCCATTCCCGTTATTGGTGGTTCCGTTGGTAGTGGTTCCATTTCCGTTATTGGTGGTTCCGTTATTGGTAGTTCCGTTATTATTGGTTCCATTTCCATCATTGGTGGTTCCGTTATTGGTGGTTCCATTCCCATCATTGGTTGTCCCATTATTGTCATTTGCATTATCATTGCTTCCGCAGGCGGTTACACTGCTTAATGCCAGCACCAGCAGGCACCCAATCAGAATTTTTCTAAACTGCTTCATAATAAAATCTCCTTTTCCATATAATTTTCTTTCGCTGTATTAATGTGGGCAGAATTGTTAAAATTTATACCTGCCTGTTTACTTTTTCATTTTAGGCTGGAAAATCAGGCTTGCCAAATATCCGAATACAAGGGCTGCTGAAATTCCCACTGCGCTTGCCGTAAAGCCGCCCATAAAAATTCCGATAAATCCATCCGACTGTACCGCTTCCTCAATCCCTTTCCACAGGGTATCGCCAAAACCCAGAAGCGGAACGCTTGCTCCCGCCCCCGCAAATTCCCGAAAAGGCTCATAAATCTGCAGGGCGCCCAGAACGGCTCCGCTGCACACCAGCAATACCATAATCCGTCCTGGAAGCATCTTTGTTTTTTCCATTAAAATCTGGGTCAATGCACAAATCAATCCGCCCACCCAGAATGCATTGATATAATCCATTCCATCTGTCCCTCCTTATCCGGCATATTCTATCACTACTCCATGGGCAATCCCCGGCACACTCTGACCCTCATTAAAACTTACGGTAGACAAAAGCGCACCGGTGGGAACAAACAATACACGCTTATAAGTCCCCTTTTCTAATTTAGGCAGGATATAAGCGCTCAGCGTTACGGCAGAACAGCCGCATCCGCTTCCTCCTGCATTGGTATTCTGAGCCTCGCTGTCAAAAATCTCAATTCCGCAGTCCATATGCACCATGGAAATGTCAAATCCTTTCTCTTTCAATAAATCAATCAGAATTTCCTGTCCCACGGTACCCAAATCTCCGGTTATAATTTTGTCATAGTCTTCCGGCTGGCGATTAAAATCTTCCAGATTCTGGTAAATGGTATCACAGGCTGCAGGAGCCATAGCCGCTCCCATATTCATGGAATCCTTCACGCCGTAGTCCACAACTTTTCCGGGAGTAATTCCGGTAATCCTAAGGTGACTTCGCTTTGTTCCAAGTATAAAGGCTCCGCTTCCTGTAACCGTCCAGGTAGCTGATAAGGGCCTTTGATTGGCATACTCCAGGGGAAATCGAAACTGTTTCTCCGCACTGGCAAAGTGGCTGGAGGTAACCGCCAGCACTTGCTCCCCATATCCTGCTGCCACTGCCATTGCTCCAAGAGCAAGGGATTCTCCTGCAGTGGAACAGGCGCCGTACAATCCAAACAGGGGAACGTTCAATTCCATCAATCCAAAAGTCGTTGCAATATTCTGTCCCAGTAAATCGCCGCCGAAAATATAGCGGATATCCTCCTTCTTCAAATCTGCCTTTCCCAGAGCGAGAACAGCAGCTTCTTTCTGCAAGGTACTCTCTGCCTCTTCCCAGGTCTCTTCTCCAAACTTATCATCGGAGCCTACCACATCAAATAGTTTTCCCAGCGGGCCTTCTCCTTCTTTCGTCCCCACAATGCTGGCGCTGCTTAAAATATAAGGCGCCTGCTCAAACTGAATACTCTGTGTCCCAACTGTCTGCGACATAATTTTTCCTCCTGTAATATTTTCCTGAGGTTATTATGTCCTTTATTTTCTTTTTTAACCAAAAATAAAAAGCTGCAAAACAGCTTCTGCTTTACAGCAAACTGTTTTACAGCAAATCTTAACTTCCGATTAATGCAGCCTTGGCACTGGCGGCCTCAAAGGATCTATAATCTCCGATGCATTGAACAAATCACTCAGCGTGTCTTCCTCACCGATAGAATTATAATAAATCCGGTAGCCATCCAGATTTCTCCTGCTCATTCTTACATAATTATCGCGGATCTGGACATTATATTGAGCAGAGTCCACATTACAATAATAATTAAATCCATTGCTTTTTAAATATTCAAATTTCTCATTGCCTGCCACATATCCTTCCGGCCATCCTGCCAAATCCTGTCCATGGGCAAAAATGATAACATCCGTCTCGCCGACGATGGGCTCCACATTTTCTTTCCATTTGGCCGTGTCTGCCTGCAGCCTCTCCATGGAAGCCTCTCCTACCTTCATATGGCCCCAGGTATGGCTTGCAAATTTCCATCCATTGGCTTTCATTGCCTCGGCCACTTCCTTTGCCTGGGCACGCTCCGTCTCCAGGTCAAAGTCTGGATGCTCTTCCAGCCATTTCTTCTTGTCCGCATTGATATCCTCCGGCACCGTCTGATAACTGATATCGGTACGGTATCCCAACACGCCGTTATATCCGGTCAGCGCAATGGTGCCCTTGGCCCCATGATAGGAAGCGTCCGGATGCTCTTCGATAAATTTATCCAACAGCGGCACCGCATCATAATCACCCACAACCGTGGTTCCATCATCCTGAATATATTCGCATTTTGGCTTTCCGTTTTCATCCACTACCATCTTGGAAGCATAACCGTATCCGTCATAGCTGTGATAATAAGATAAATCATCCAAAGACAATACAAACGCTTTTTTTCCGGGAGGAAGCATAATGGTTCCTTCCTGATAATGAGTCACCCCGTTTTCATCCACTGTCTCTTCTGCAATATCCTTCAAATCCACCAGCACATACCCTTCGTCATACATGGTCTGGGTAATCTTGTTAAACTCATCTATGGTCGTCATCCACTGATTATTGCCTACTGCCTGGGGGTCGGTATCCTGATTGGCAAAGGCTTTTGACGGATCTACCACAAGTGTATGGTAAAACACATGGGGAATCGTACTGATATCTACCGGAACGCATTCCGCCTTGCGGGTCTCATAATCTGAAATGGCCGCCGTCAGCTCTCCCACGCTTTCATAGCCTGCATAGCCTTTGATGGTCTCCATAGCGCCGTCATAGTCATACCCTGCCGCAAGCAGGTTCGCCTCCGCAAGCACCGTCTCCCAGGAAGCTGCTTCCGGTTCCTTGGGCTCTTCTTTCTGGGTATGCTGTTCCTGCTGCTCCGGCACTTCATTGACTGCCGGATCTGCGATCGTCTCTACCGTTCCCTTCTTCTGTTCCTTCTGTTTCTTTTTGTTGGAAGCCACTACAGCCGCCGTGACGCCCACACCAGTAATCACCAGCAACAGGCCCAGTGTGGTTATCACCCGTTTCCTGAAATATCTCTTTTGTCTCTCACGGCTTGCCCGCCTTCTCATTTCTTCTCGTTGCTTTTCCATACCTTTCTTCTCCCTGTCCATACTCTCTTTAATCTATCGTATATCTTTCCTCTCTATCATATGACGGATTTCACGAAAAAATCAACCCTCTTTCCATGAAAAGTTTCTTAAAATTTCTTAAGGATTCTGGGAAATGGTAACAGTTTCGGTTCTTTCACTGACTCCAGAAACAGTCTCTCCTCCTTTTTCCAGAATTTTCCCCATCTTTTTCATCACATACAAATAAGCCGGTACCAGGAATAAATCTGCGCATACCCATGCAATGGGACTGGCAAAGCAGGCGGCAATATAGCCAAACGCCGGCACAAATCCCATTCCCACAACACTGCGGGCCGCCATCTCACAGACGCCTGCCAGAATTGCAAACCGGCTGAAGCCCATTCCCTGAATGGTGAATCTGACAATATTTACAAGGGCCAGCGGGAAAAAGAAAGCGCTGTTTATCATCAAAAACCATTTTACATTCTGGAGAATTACTGTCTCAGAAGCATCCACAAACAACAGGGCAATGGTAGTTCCAAATACTGTCAGCACTCCGAACGCCGCCAAAGAATACGCCAGTCCCAAAATACAGGTGGATTTCATTCCTCTGGAAACACGGTCCAGCTTTCCGGCTCCCACATTCTGTCCGGCATAGGTAGCCATAGTGGAACCCATAGCATCAAAAGGACAACAGAAAAACAAGATGATTTTTGCAGCCGCCGCAGTGGAAGCCACCGCCGCAGAACCCAGCGTATTCACCGCCGTCTGCAAAATAACGCTTCCAATGGCCGTAATGGAATACTGCAGACCCATGGGAATCCCCATATTACAGAGCACTGCTGCATATTTTCCGTCCAGCCGCCATTCTTCTTTTGTAATTTTGAGAATTTCAAATCTTTTCCTTATATAAATCAAACATGCAATTCCCGAAATAGCCTGGGAAATTACCGTCGCCCATGCAGCTCCTGCCACTCCCATATGAAACGCCAGAATCAGCGTCATGTCCAGCGCAATATTTAATACGGAAGAAAATACCAGAAAAATCAGCGGGCTTTTGCTGTCTCCCAGGGAACGGATAATTCCAGATAACAGATTGTACAGATAAGTTACCGGAATTCCCAAAAATATGATAAATATGTAACTGTATGCACCGTCTATAATATCTCCAGGCGTATTCATCCACAGCAGGATCTGCTTACAGAGAACACATACTCCCACTGTCATCACGCCTGCAAAGGCTATCGTAAGCCATGCGCTGTTTGCCACATATTTACGCAATGCATGATAATCCCTCGCCCCGAACTGCTGGGCTACCGGAATCGCAAAACCATTGCAGACTCCCATGCAGAATCCGATGATCATAAAGTTAATGGAACCTGTAGCCCCCACCGCTGCAAGGGCTTTTACGCCCAGAAATTTTCCTACAATTACCGTATCCATCATACTGTAAAACTGCTGAAACAGCATTCCGAAAAACAGCGGAATGCAAAACTGCAGAATCAGCTTCACGGGGCTGCCAGTTGTCATATCTTTTGTTGCACTTTTTGCCATTTTATTCCACCCTTTCTATCTCTGAAACGTTCCAAAAAGAACGCGGCTTTTTTGAGTATCCAGGCTATTGTATCACTTTCCCAAAGGGTATGCAATGAATAAAAATTTACAAAACAGCAGAAGATTTATGGAAAATATTGTACAGATTAAATATTTTTGAAAACAGAAAGGAAGGCTGCCTCATCAACTGTGAACTGCGTGAGGGAAAACAGCACTGCCAGAAGCATACACCGGAATTTTTGCGTGAAACAATACGTTTACGCCGTGAAATTGCAAACGAGCCGCTCCTTGTGCGTCTGGATTCCGGAAATGATGCTGCGGAAAACATTGGAATACTGATGGAATCCGGCTGTCACTTCATCATAAAGCGCAACCTGCGCAGGGAAAGCAAGGAAGAATGGCTGTCCATGGCTGAAACCTGCAGCAGGGATGTGAAGACGCCCCGGGATGGCAAAACAATTTATATAGGGAGTGACTGGAAACCCGTCACTTACAAAACAGACAGCGGAGAGGAAAAAACCATCCCGATCCGTGCAGGATATGAGATCATTAACCGTACAATCGACAAGTTTGGCCAGTTCCTGTTTCCAAGTGACATCGAAGCCAATACCTGGTGGACAAACCTGGGAATGAATGAACATGATGTCATCGGGCTGTACCATGCACATGGGGAATGCGAGCAATTCCACAGCGAAATAAAAACAGACATGGATCTGGAACGGCTGCCGTCCGGCAAATTCAATGCCAACGAGTTGGCGTTGGAACTTGCCATAATCGCCTACAACATACTCTGCATGATAAGCCGGGAGTCTATAGGACGCCGAGGGACGGAGACAAAGCATAAGGTAAGGCGCCGCCGTCTGCGTACCAACATACTGTGATTTAATTTCACACGTTCATCGGCTCTGCATCTAAAGTGTCTGGCTCTGTGATGACTGTTATTTGTAAATTCGTTACATCAATCAAGGCTTCCTGCTTGCATTTCGGACAGTAGAGAGGATAGTTTTTTAAAACTGTATCTTCCCTGATTCTGTCACGGGTTTTGCCGCCGCAAACAGGACAGCGTAACCATTCCGTTGTTTTCATTATTACCTCCAATTCTGCTATTTCTTTCTGTTTTTCCATGCTTTATAAATCAAGTTTGCAACAGGAAGCAGAATACAGATAATTACAAACCATTCTGGAAAATGTGGCATATCCTTTATCCCCCTTTCTCTAATGGATTTGCATAAGTACAGCTATCAGTACGCTGCCTATGCCAATTAAAAATCCCATGATGATTCGCTTTGCTGAATAACTGTATATTCTCTCTGGTTGGTTTCGGTCATAACGAACGGTTATCGGTGTTCCTATCTTGGATGTTAAAGGAACTTGTATGCGATTTTTAGATACAATGCTTCTGTCATTAACCCGATAGGAAATCTCTGCCAATTTTGCATTACGCCACTTTTCATTCGTCGGATTTGTTGATTTTATGGAAACAATCGTTCCACTCGTTTTCATTGTCTTTCCATGTTTTATTGCAAAAAGAATACAGTTGAAAAAAGCAAAGGAAAACGATATGCCCGCTATAATATACAAGACTATTACATCACGCTCCATATGAAACCTCCTATGTCAAATCACTTTTTTCAAAAAACCGAATTGACAGAATGGCTGATATTGAAAAGGTGACAAGACCGATGATAATGCTTAAAATTGCTATCGTTGTTGTAGAAATACTGTCTAAAAAGCTAAATCTTACCGCATTTTCTGGTTTAAACAGAAAGGCAAATAAAACAGGGGATGCCATAATAATTATAACAAACACAAATTTTGTCTTTTCGTATCCCAACTTATACAAAGCAGGAAAATAGAAAGATATTGGTATCGTGATTACCAAAAAAGCGATAGCCGCCATTCTTATATCAAAAGTTCCTAATTTCGGGAAAATGATTGTGTCAATCCCAAAAACCAAACAGCAGACCGCATAAATAATCAGACAAAAACAGTATTTTGAAAGCACAATTATTTTTCGGTGATAAGGCAATGCACAAAGCAGGGTAGTTGCCTTTGGATACTGATATTCTTTTAAAGAAACATACTGGGTCAACATGAAAATGCTAAAAATAACAGTGAGTGTAAATCCCATTGCCCCCGCCGCTTCTGG
The DNA here is from genome assembly GCF_004793545.1 of Petralouisia muris. Lineage (GTDB taxonomy): Bacteria > Bacillota > Clostridia > Lachnospirales > Lachnospiraceae > Petralouisia > Petralouisia muris. The sequence goes on from NZ_SRYA01000016.1 coordinate 84,763, forward strand.
CATCCGCCAAAGCATAATGGGCGGAATCAGAAATGACACGATAAGCATGATGCCTACATATTTCTTTACAATCAGAAATTCTTTTTTCACTAAGCTAATTAACATCTTTTTTTCTCCTTTCCACATTCGCAAGCATGATGTCCTCGATTGTGGGTCTTTCTGTAAGAACATCCTGCATATGCACCATAACATCAGAACCCTGTTTTGTAATTCCCGTAAAGCCGAAAGCACTTTCCTCAATATTCAAAAAATATTTTCTTGTATCCGTACTCAGTTTTTCAGCGCTGCCCTTTATGATTCGGTAGCTGTCAAGCAACTGGTCTTTTTCCTCTTAAAAAACAATCTCACCGCCATCAATCATAATCAGCATATCTGCAATTTTGTCCAAATCGGAAGTAATATGTGTAGAGAAAAATACGCCTTTTCCACCTTTGCCCATATAATCCTTTAATATATTTAAAAGCTGGCTTCGGACTAATGGGTCAAGACCGCTTGTTGGCTCGTCCATGATAAGCAGTTCCGCTTTATGGGAAAGTGCCAGAGCTAAAGCGTATTTCATCCGCATTCCTTTTGACAGGGTATTGATTTTCTGTTTCGGATTCAATGAAAACTGTTCCATGTAATCTATAAAGTCCTGTTCGCACCAATTCTTGTAAGCGGAGGCAATTACATTTTTCATTTCTGAGAGCGTTAATTCATCATAAAAGCATCCCTCGTCAAGCACAATGCCGATGCGGTCTTTTATTTTACTTTCATTCCCATCCATGTCCATGCCAAAAAACTTTATATTTCCAGACACCATGTTTGTAAGCCCTAAGATGCTTCTGAGAGTAGTGGTTTTTCCCGCTCCGTTGATTCCTACAAATCCCGTGATACAGCCGTCTGGCAAATAGAAAGAGATGTCTTTTAAGGCAAAATCACCATACCTTTTATTTAATCCAGATACTTCTAAAATGTTATCCATTCAGTTTTCCTCCTCGTATAAAATGTCCATCATGGCATTTAATTCCTCTTTACTAATGCCCAAAGATTTCGCTGTCTGAATCATATCAAGCATTTTTTTCTCCACAAGCCGCCGCTTGGAATCACGCAGTAATTCAATGTTGCTTGTAGAAACAAAAGTGCCAATACCGACCTGGCTTGTTACAAACCCCTCTTGTTCCAATTCATCATAGACTCTCCGTATTGTTAAGACGCTGACCTTTAAATCATTTGCAAAGGCACGAATAGATGGAAGTGCATCGCCCTCTACTAATTCTCCTTTTAAGATTGCATCTTTTATCTGGTCTTTGATTTGTTGGTAAAGTGGGGCTTCCGATGTGTTCGATATTACAATCTTCAAATATCCTGCCTCCTTTAGTGTGATGTTGTTACATGCACATTATATACATATAGCACTTACATGTCAATATTCTTTCGTTTTTTTCTAAAAAATACCTATATGTCTCCCGAAAAAAACGACAGAGCTTTTACACTCTGCCGCTTTGTATATCTACACGAAGATGATTTCCTCGTTCACAATTTTCCTTGCACAAGCCCTTATGTTACCTAGCCGTCCTGCCCATTCTAAGGTGTTTTCTTCCTTTAGGCATTCCGTTATGCCCTGCGCCTGTTTCATGCCCTCTATGAGCCTTTCAAAGCGTTCCTGTGCCTGCTTGTTGATGTCGGCAAGATATGTATTCAGCTTGCCGCTTGTGAGAAAATTGGTGTATGTAACTTTGCGGTACTGCTTCAGATAGTCCAGATGCCGCTGTCCCCATGTGCCTATCGGCTGTTCTTCTTCAGTAAATACAGTTAAGCACGGTAATAAGTAATCGCCTTGCCTTTCGTATTTGCCGCCCTTTTCCTCAAATAATGATTTTGCCATTTTCTGTTTCCTCCAAATAAGCTATTCACTCCACTTTGTTGTGTCTGCTGTCTTAAACACAATTTTGAGTTTTCTCCTTATCTGGTTTCATACTTTAATGACAGTTAACTGTAAATTTTGTGCTTTAATCAATGTTTCCCGCTTGCATTTAGAGCAGTAAAGAGGAAAATTTTTTAATTCTGTGCCGTCTCTTAGCTGTAACCTTGTTTTATTCCCACAGATAGGACAGCGTACCCATTCAGATTTTTCCATTTTCTTCTCCTTTGGATTTTTTATATTTTTCTTGATTCTTTTTGGCTCATATATGTCATAGCAAACGCAACGCCAATGCCTAACACTACCCACCTTATAGCAGCCTCGCAGAAGTCATTAAGCGCACCGCCCACCAAAGCACTAATCGAATATATTATCGAAACAGCAAAAAGCAGGATCGCTGTTCTTAATATTAATCTCTTATTACCTTCCGCAGCCTTTACATCTTTCTCAATCTTTTCTTTCATTTTTGTGTCTCCTTTCAATAGTTCATCTAAACTAATTTGATAAAGGTCACTCAAGTTTATAATGCTAATGATGTCTGGCAAAGATTTTCCATTTTCCCAATTTGATATGGTCTGTCTTGAAACCATAATTTTCTCAGCAACCTGTTCTTGTGTCAAACCAGCATTTGCTCTTGCATCTTTTAATTTCTTCTTAATTTCCATATATGTGACCTCCATCTGATAATAACTCATTTACAAAAAATCATCTATCAATAGGCTTTGACATACCTTTGAAACACTGTCAAAAACCTTTTACATGCTGCCAAATTCTGGGTTGTATCGCCCGTTTTCAATTGCTTTTCAGTAAAAATCCCTTATAAATCAAAATGCTATTGATTTCATTCTTTCTGTTCCTTGTTTATCTTGTATCTACCATCGGCAGGCTTCTTAGCTGTTTTAGGAATAAACCATACACGATTTATATTCATAGCTCCATCAATCCGATTTTCCTTGCACAAACGCTGTACCCGTCGAACAGATATATTCCACTTATTTGCTGCTTCTTGTGCCGTCATATATTCAAACATTTTTGACCTCCAAATGCATATTGAATATATTATATCCGTTTGAGCGAACAATATCAAGTTGATAAACATAAACATTTAGCTTTGATAATCAAAAATTACTTCCCCAAAAAGAAAAGCAGCAGAGCTTTTACCCTCTGCCGCCTCATTGCCTATATGTAAATAATTTCCTCGTTTACAATTTCCACTGCACACGCCCTTACGTTATTGAGCCGTCCTTTCCATTCCCTTGTCGGCAAGGTATTTCATCATGTGCCGTAAATCCCTGCTCCCATTGATTGCTTCCCTTAAATCTTCCCGATAAACATTGTAGCGTGTCGGTTTGCCGCTCTTTTCGTCCAGATACAGAGGTCTGGACGAGGCTTTCTTCGGGTTTTCAATCATCGATAAACCGTACTCTCTGCATAGGCGGTCGGACACTTCCCTCAACCTGTTCTGTTCTGATTTTGAGTAATTATATTTCTGTCCGTTTATGAAAGAAACAGAGTTGAAACAAAAATGATTGTGCAGATGTTCTTTGTCAAGGTGGGTGGCAACGATTATCTGGCACTTGCCACCCCACATTTCCCTTGCCAGTTTCAATCCGATTTCATGGCACTGTTCGGCCGTTGCCTCGTCTGGCTTGAAGCTCTGGCAGCCGTGCCATGCGATATACACCCTCATTTGTTTTTAACGGATTCTTCACATAGGAAAACACGTCAAAGAAGTCCTGCATCTCTTGACTTGGCGCGGTCTTTTCTGGGTTCTCTATATAATCAATTACTTCTTTTATGCTCCCCTTGACATGCCATAGGCTCGTTACCGCCATATCAGACCGCCCCCTGTTCTGTTAATTCTTCTATGCTAAACCGTTGCGGGAGAGTTGTTTTCTGTTGCAGTTCTAGATAAAATCCTCAATCTCCTTACAGATTTCAGCGGCGGTTGGATAGTAAGGAACACACTTTTTGAAAGCGTCATGCACCTCATAGAGTTTGTCCAGCAGTTCCCAAAACTCGGTTTTTGGCTTTGGCTGTGGGCGTTTTCCTTACATAACTGGCGCATAAATTCTGCTGCGGACAGACCGCAAGCGGCGGCGCACTGCTTTAATTTTTCATGTTCTTCCTCGTTCAATCGAACGGTAATCGGAACATTCCGCACGTCCTTTTCTGATTTTTCTCTGCTCATTTTACTTATCCTCCAGTCTTATTTTTCTTTCTTCGGGGTATTCAGGAGCGCTAGACATCCAGTGGACATCTGTCCAGCGCGGACCGCAGCGGAGCGGAGACGTTCCCTGGGTAAGTTATGCCCACTTGTTTTGTGTGGGCGGGATTGTGGCTGACACAATCCGATGCTCGCTATCACTGTGGACAACTCCGCAGAGCATTTTTCCTGTGCAGCGGCATTCTAAACGTCTGTCTTACCCACCGAAAAGTAAATCCTATGTCCCTGCACCTCCGTTCTGGATTTGATTTCTCTTGACTTTTGGATAAATGAAAAAGCCGCTACACGACATCACGAATGACAGGAGTGTTTTCTCCTGCTCGGATTCGCAATGCTATGTAACGGCTTTGGGATTCAAAACCATGCTGCCATACGCCAGCCGAAAAGGGCAGCATAATTTCGGCGGCGGTCAGCCTTGTCCGTTGGCTGACAGTTTATTCTTCTATCTATGTTCTCATTTAATTTTCAATCTTCAAGATTACTTCCTGCGTTTCTTAAATTTTTCCTTTGCATACTCATAGGATTCTTGTATATATGGTTTCAGTTCCTCGAATGTCTTTTCAGAGGGGTTCAATGCACATATCCACGCCATCCATGCGTAGACAGGATGGGGGAGTATCTCATCCAATACGGTAAAGTCGTAATCCATATCTACAACGCCGCCTGCTGGCGGACGTTTTGGGACTGCCCCAAACAATTCCGCAAAAGTGCTTTTCCGTATTCCCAGATTTACACGGTAGACGTTTTCTCTGTATAAATCAGAGCCTTTGTCATTATCACCGTCCTTTTCCTTAACCGTCAATATGTAAACGCCACGCTTCAGCACATGGTCTGGGTTATAGAAAATCCCTTTCTCGCCCCAACTCTCAACTAAGACTGTTCCCTCAAGATTTTCAAGGCAGTAATTCAATATTTTATCTGGCGTCATTCTGACATCTCCATTTCTAACTTACTTCTAATTCTCCTTTGATTATTTCAAAATATCATAGTGGCTATATTTGTGTCAAGATTTGGGGCAAATTTTTTAGTATTCCCTGTGGACAGAAATTTTATTCATATAATTTAAAATTGGATGGGAGAATTTTATCCCCCATCCAATAGCCAATTGAAAAACCGTCAATCGTAGATGGTTATAAAATCTTCCGCCGTTTTTTCCGCAGATGGTCTAGCCTTGTATAGATAGCCCCTGTTGACAATCCCACAAGCAGGGCAATTTCCTTTGTGGAATAGCCCTGCATTTTCAGCAGGATGATTTGCAGGGTACGTCTGTCCACCGTAAGCAATGCCCGATACAGAGTTTCGTTCTCAATCTCCTCCAGTAATTCAGTAACGGTTTTTACCTCTGTATTCTGTTCCCTGTCTGCCATCCCCTCAAGGTATTCGCCGAAGTCGCTTGTCCAATGGTAAAACCGCCTGTTGGAATTGAAATCTGCCCTGTCGTCTGTGCGGCTTTGTTCAATAGTAATTTCATCAACTCCATGCTCCCGCAATATTTTTTCCTCGGCTTCTTTCCAGATAAGCCATTTCCTGTTCTCCCGTCCGTTGTTGTAAGCCATTCTTTTTTCCTCCAATCTGAAATTTTTGAAATGTAATAATCCAGATTGGAAAGGCGGTGAACGGCAGCCAACATCAGAAACAGCCCTGCGGCATATTCCGATAAAAAACAACAAAAGAAAAACCGCAAAGGCTGTCACCACATAAGGAGATAATTTGAAAACATCAACAAAAACAACCTGAGGGCGATAGCAAGGGTAAAAGTCAAAAAGGCACGGATTGAGAGCCAGAACGGGCAGATAAGAGCCAAAGACAGGGAGAAAGGCTATGACAGTAACAGTGATAGTCTTTTTCATGCGGTAATTACCATATGAAATGAGGGCATTTTTCCCAATGAAGAGAGAAATTCACTAATGATATTATGCAATCAGAACTTCCGCTACATATACTCTTATAAGATAGGATGAGACATCTAAGGCATATTGCTTTTCCAAATCATATGGGAGTGACAGGATATCTAATGATTGTTTGACAGTTAATTTTTTTATGGTTATTCCGATATATAAAACAGAATTAAATATTGAGCTAAGGATAGCGTTTTTTCTAAGGATGGAAGTTATGTATAGAAAACCGCTATTTTTTATTGCAGAAATGGAGGGCATTTAAGATATGAATCTTACGCATTATATCAACAGTACCTTGAAAAATGGCTCTCATTATGGAAAAGGCTGCTTTGCTTCTCCCATGAAAGAACTGAATGAGCAGACTGTTCTGGTAGAAAACAGCAGGGAAAATAAAAATGACAGCTACCGTCAGAAAACAAAATATGATGACAGGGTAGACCGCTACTACAGTACATATGATTTAAGTATATTGCTGCAGAACAGTGACAGTTATCTGGAAGGAAAACTGGATACAAATGAAGATGCAGACTGCTATTCCTTTTTCTATTCCCAGAAGAATTTTTATGAGAAGAAGGGCTTAGGAACGGAAGTCACAATCCGGCTGGAAAATATTCCGCAGGGCTGCAATTATGACCTGATTGTTTATGATATGCAGGGAAATCAGGTAGGGATAGCAAAAGATAATGGCGACGGAAGCAAGGAACTTACCCTGCCAGATTGGAACGAATCAGACCATTATACTATTAAAGTGGAAAATCACGGAGGCGGGAATGTGGATACAGAAACGCCTTACCGTATCCGCATTACAGAAGAACGGTACCAGAAACAGGAGAAGACAGACGGCGGACAAGAATACACGGATGAAATGGAAAGGCTGCATAAGGAGCAATATAATTCCCTGCCAGAAGATGAACGCTATACGGGAGCGAAAAGCGTAGAAGAACTGTTGGAGAAAAAAGCATCCGGTGAATTATTGGATATGCGGGAGGAGGCATATCTGAAAATTTTTGCTAACCTGCATGATTATGAGCGGGCGTCGGCTCAGAGCAGAATACGAAACATGTTGTTCCCGAAAATGGAGGAGGCGTTGGGAAATGCAGGGATCCATGTACATGGGAAAGAGTTTATTATAGAAATGGATATTTATGGGAAGATAATCATTACTGGGGATCTATCGGACGAAGAAAAACAAAAAGCTGCAGGCGTATTGGAAGAACAGTTTGCCGATGAACTTTGGGACTGCCATATGCAGGCATCAGATTATACCACAGCGGAATTTAACCGGATTAACGCTTATAAGGAGCTTTCCAGTTTTCTACGAAAATCAACGGGAGGACAGTATTCATGGAAAGATATTTCCGTGGATGGGAATGGAAAAATCAGCGGACTTCCCCAAAAGATGTGCCAGTTGTTAAATTCGCAGGAAAGCAATGGCAGATACGAGCAGTTAAGGGATGACATTCTGATGCTTTATGATTATGGACGGGTGTATGGGATGGATAAGTTCTCCGATTATAAAGTAAGATATGAGGCGGCATAATCGGACATTAAGATTGAAAGTGAAAGAGAGTCTGTCACAAACAAAGATACTCTGTCCATTTCTACAGCGGAACAGCAGTTTACCGCTGAGGTTGACACAGTTTGCGAGAATGTAATTGTAAAGGCAGGTGTTTTTTTGTATAATTAAAAATATAGAAAGAGAATTTCATGTATTGGTTTCTGTTACAAAATAGATCGTGAGGTGATATTTTGGATACTAAAGAGCAGGAACATCAACAAGATTTAGAAAAAATAAAATTATTTAGATATATGGACGATGATTTTATGACAGTCTGTCTTGAAGATAACTATGAGGGAGTGGAATTGATACTTCAAATTGTTTTACAGCGTTCCGATATAAAAGTTATATCAATCAGAACACAGGAAGTAATGAAAAATTTGAAGGGACGTTCTGCAATTCTGGACGTTTGAGCGGTTGATAGTACCACGAAAGAATATGATATAGAAATTCAGAGAAAAGACGCAGGAACAGGTGCAAAGAGGGCAAGACATAACAGCAGTCTTTTGGATGCACATATATTAAGAGCAGGAGAAGATACAGACATAATGCCTGACAGCTATGTTATTTTTATTACAGAAAATGACGTTATTGGAAAAAATAAAGCCGTATATCACATACAACGGCATGTGGAAATCGACGGGGAAAAAGAATTGTTTGATGACGGATCGCATATCGTATATGTGAATGGTAAATATAGGGGCAATGATGAAATCGGAAAATTAATGCACGATTTTTCATGTACCAATCCAAACGATATGAATTATGAGGCGCTTGCGAAAAGGGCAAGATATTTCAAAGAGGACGAGAAAAGAGTTGCGGCTATGTGTAAAATCATGGAAGATATGAGAAATGAAGCTGAATTAAAAGGTGTAAAAAAGACGGCTATGCGTATGATTAAAGCAGGAAAAATGTCGCTGGAAGATATAGCTGATTACACGGAATTACCCCTTGATATAATTAAGGAATTAAAAAAACAGATAATGCAAATGGCATAATGAAAAAAATAAAAAAACAGCGTAAAGGCGCATGGAATAGTAAATTGTAAACCATGCGTCTTTTTTGCGCCCAAAAGGAGGAACATGAACAACAACATTCAGATCATTGCCACAGGGAAGATACCGCCCTGCTTACAACAGACGATTGACAAGACAAGATATTTAGTCGAAGTACATTTTGCCAATATCCAAAGCATAGGAGAGAAGCTAAAGCGTGTCATTCTCCACGACTTATAGCATGGGAAATAAGGGAAATCAAGAAAAAAGATAAATATGTCCTTGACAAGCAGCAACAGGCTATACACCCTAATATGGAAACTGAACCACTACCGGCTAAAGCCGGTAGGTTCGCTCTGCTGCTAAAGCAGCCTA
>NZ_SRYA01000170.1 GCF_004793545.1 Petralouisia muris
TACCTAAAGGTTTCGCCTAAAGGCGAGGGTTTTAACCCCATTATACAGACAATAAAATCATCGGCCTAACGCACAAAGTTCACTTTCGGAAAGTATGCTTTTCCTTTCACTTTTGTTTTGTGGCGCTTCTTTTTAACCTGAATCTCCAAACCGTCTAAGACCATGTTACAGATAGTTGGCGAGATGGATAAACCCTGTGGGCTTCCCAAATCAGTCGGGAATAACTTCCCTGTTTCGATATACCCGCTTTTTAACCATTTCCGCAGAATGTCCTTATCTATTGGGATGTGGCTTAGAATCCACGCATGGCTGACATTGTCAAAACAGCCTTTGATGGCTCCTTCCAGCACCCATTTTGGCGATTTCCCTTTATTCAGACAGGTAAAACACTGCTCGACAGCGTCCTGCACACACCTTTTTGCCCGGAATCCATAGGAATTCGGGTCTGCTGTGATTTCTGCAATCGGCTCTAACGCAAATTTATATAGTGTCTGCATTGCCCTGTCCTTCATGCATGGAATGCTTAACGGGCGCATTTTTCCGTTTTTCTTCGGTATATACACCCTTTTTAGCGGCAGTGGCTTGCAGCCCCTGCGTTTCAAGCTGAGAATTGCTTCGTATTTCAGTTTTGGGGGTAGACCATAAAACTTTGTCTACGCCTGCTGTCTTTTTGCCTTTATTAATCGTTACTCTCCTTACGGCTAGAGCACGCCCATAAAAAGAGTGCGTGAGCAGCCACTGCAAGGATTTCACCCTGCCTGTCCTGCCCTGTTGATGAGCCTTTACGATACGCATTTGCAGTTTTTTAACATATGCTTCGGCTTTATTCCAGCTAATGGAGTCCCATGCCTTTGCAATGTCAGAAGTCGCACACGTTTTACCGTTCATTTGCCTTACTCCTTTCAAAAATTCTATAAACTCTCTCGTAATTAAGCGCCCTGCGGAATTCTGCCCCCCCTTTCGGGTGGGGCAAATCTTGAACCCCTGTCCGTCCTCATTACAAGGTCGGCATTCGCTTCTTCCGCAATCCTATACCCGCATTCCCAACGGCTTCCCTTACGGTCGGCTTGCCCATATGGGCAGGAATACGGGCTTGACACGTTCCGCTTAACCAACAATTATTTTGATAGTTTAGGTTCCATCTCTACTCCGGCAGTCATAACGTCCGTGTACTCCCAAGCGTGGAGAGGAGTAACCGACTGCACACCTTTTGGTTCAAGCCTGCCAGCTGCTTTGGCTTGTTCAGCCTTAACGAAGCTTGCGGTGATTCAATTAATTAACCATGCTATCCGTGAAAGCCTGCACCCTAACCGCCTTGCAGCTGGCAGTTTCATCCGCCCCTCACGGTTTGGATTCCAAGTAGGGTTACGTTTATATCCGCTTCCGAACAGCGCCATTACTGGCAGAGCCGGGGATAACTGCTTCATCCAACGGAATGGATGGTTTGGTCGGCATTGCCGCCAAACAGTTAAATTAAACGACTTCGTGTCGCACCCATGAGTAGCTGTCAAATGTCCCTTCCGTCACATACCGGAATATTTTTACCTTGTCATTCATGTTGCCCTGCCTTAAAATCCGACCTTCCTGCTGTTCAATGTCAGTCGGTCATTTTTTGCGTACAGTTCAATACATACCTGTCTTTTTCTCTCCCTGCTCCTGCGTTTGCACTCGTTTGATTTCTCCCTCTGTATCTTCTTGGCACAAGCAGGGCAATACTTTGATATGCCAGAGCCGGGGACATATTTAACGCCGCACACCGTACAGTGTTTAGCGGGCAACGCTGTCCACCGCTTCGTGGGCGTGATATGTAATTCACCGACAAAGCCGATGAATTTATAGTAAATCTTGATTTCCTGTCTAACCGTTCCGTCTGATGACTTCTCACGCTCCGAAACAAGTATCTTGTCTATCAAGGCGTTTACAACCGTTGCGTCCAGTTCCTTTAAGCCTTGATAGTTGCGGATAAGGGAGAGGAAGTCACGGATTCCCTGCGATTTCTCATAGCTTTCGTTGAGCGTTTCCGTTACTTCCCTCAACCGTGCTTCGATTTCAAGCTGTTCTTTCTGGTATTTCCCCGACATCAGCTCAAAATTCCGCTCGCTGATACGCTCCATGACCTTATCCTCATAGAGAGAGGAAAACAGCCTGTCAAGCTCCGCAAGGCGTTTGTTCAGCTTCTTTTGTTCTTTCTCCATTGCCTTTGCCTTGCTCTGGTCTGTTTCTGTGAGCCGCTTCTCAATCGCCCTCACCGCCCGCTCGTCATTCACCGCCATATCTGCAAAGCGGTTGTTGTCGGCAAGGACAGCGTTGAATAAGTCCCTCGCTTCAATGGCATGTGCGGTACACATGACGTTGCCGTACCTGCCATAATTATTACAGGTGTATTGTACGCAGTCGATGATGTCGGGGCGTTTCCTCCTGTTTGCGCTCATCGCCCGCAAAGCATAGCCGCAGTCCGCACACTTGATAACGCCTGAAAAAATATTCTCAAAGTCACCCTTATTTTTTTCCCGTCTGCGGCTCGTCATAAGCTGTTGGACAGTATCAAATTCTTCTTGTGTGACTATGCCCTCATGTGTGTCAGGTATCACTTCCCATTCTTCTGGCAGCTTGGACGGTCTTTTCTTGCTTTTCATATTGGCGGCAATCCGCTGTAGCCTGCAAGGTTTCCCGCATAGATAGGGCTTCTTAGAATACTTCTCACACTATTTTCGCTCCAAATATAACGGTCTTCCTCGTTATCCTCAAAGTATCTCTCATAGCCTGCCGCCCCCTGCTCCGCCGCATAAGCGGCAGGGCGTAAAACGTGCTGGCTGTTGATGTGCTTGCGGATTTTTCCAAGTCCGTTTCCCGCTAATGCAAGGTCAAATATCTCTCTTACAACGTGCGCCACCTTATCGTCAATCAGCAGATGGTTGTGGTCGGCAGGCTCTTTGATATACCCATAGGGCGCATACGTCCCCATGAATTTCCCCTGCTGAAACCTCGCTCGGTATGCCGATTTTATCTTAACTGATATGTCGGCGGCATACATTTCATTTAGGATATTGCGAAACGGCGTGATGTCCATCGCCGACTTATTGAGAGTGTCCACGCCGTCATTGACTGCAATATACCTCACATTATGCTCTGGGAAAAAGACTTCTGTATAATTCCATTAGAGAACACCTGAATCCGTGAGCCTAACCTCAAAACTATTTTGGAGAAAACTGTTTGATGAAAATAAAAACGCATTGTTTGTTTTTTGCAAAGCAATACCCAATAATCCTGCAAAAATGGCATGATTTGCAGGAGTTCCTTTATACAGAAACCCGCGGTTCAGATATTCTGTTGCCGGACGCCCTACAGGACAAAATCTTCAAAGGC
>NZ_SRYA01000171.1 GCF_004793545.1 Petralouisia muris
CATTCCTTCCCTGTCTCCGTTTCGCGCTCCTGATAATTCTTCTCCATTTCTTTCACTTTCCTGTATTCTCCCCCAATAGTCGGGATGCTCCCCTCCTTATACCGCAGGATATAACGCCAGTTTTTTTCTTTGCACCTTTCAAAAAAACCTTCACAGGCATACAGGCTGTCCCCGCACAGGCAGATGGGCAGTCTTGGAAATGCTTTTTTCAGCTTTTCCATTAAACGCCAGCAGGCCTTTCTTTCACAGTCCTGCTTCTCCATTTCTTTCACTTTTTCATTGTCTACAAATTCTGTCTGTATGCTTATAAGGATTTGGGGATGCAGCGCTAGCTTTGCTTCCAGCACATAATAATAGTTCTCCTGGCACTCTTTTTCTGTCCCCCTGTTATGAGTCCGGTGCAGGCTTTTTCCGTCCAGTTCTCTCCGGCTGCTGCAAAGCTGTGTCCCGTCTATGATAACCTGCCAGTATTTCCCCCTGATGCGCATATCTTCAAATGCCCGGCTGCGCAGCAGTCTGCGGCACAGACAATTTATGACATCCTGTAGTTTTTCCGGTTCCAGTCTTTCCAGATACCGGTTGATTGTTTCCCAATAAGGCAGCTCATCGACCACAGGCTCTTCTGCGCACAGTGTCCAGATATTTCTTATTATGATCTCCGAATTGAATTCTTCGCTTGTTTTTCGCATACTGCTAATGTAAAATAAAGAAGAAAGAATACGGGTCATAAGAAGAATCACGCCAGGGTATGTGATATAACTCTGATGTCTGGGATCTGGGAGTTGTTTCAATAATGGGAGCAGATCTGGAAAAAAATGCCGGATCAGCTTGGTTAATTCACAGGCAAGGTTAAACTGTGCCAAGTGTTCCCTGGCTTCTTTTCTTCTGATTTTTATTCTTGCTTCATGGTAAAACCTCCTCTCTTTTATGGTGGTGCGAAAAAATAAGTTTTTATCTAATTCTATTATCTCGCATCTTCCCATAAAATGGGAGGTTTTTTAATTAATTTTTTTAAGCGTCAGAGCTGAAAAAAAGATTCTCAAAAGCAATAGGAAGGGAATGGGTTGATAAAGGTAGGGTTATGCGATGACATAATGGAATACAATAAGAAGATAGCAGACTACGTTGAGCAATATGGAAAAAACATGTTGAAGTGAGAACAAAGTTTGGCAAAACCTATTTTGTATAATAAAATACAAAAAGTATTAGACAAAGTATATAGAAAGAAACTACTGAAAGCAGAAGAAAAATTGTTTTTAAAATGTCAGGGCGGATTTATTACTATTCAGCTTTACGATAAGCAAATATAGAAAAGAAGAATTTTTAAAGGCGCTGGCTGGTTATATGGGAGAGTGGAGAGGCGAGTAAAAGTTACGCTAAAAAAAGCGGTTTATACAATAAATATTGTTTTTTTAGAGATAAAGGGATATAGTTTTAAATCAAAAACCAAAAAGGAGAAAAGAATTATTTTCAGTGGAATATATGGATTTGTGTAATGATATGGATGCTTGGAGAGTAAGGGGATAAATGTGTCTTTTCTGCTGAGCTCTGTTTTGTGAATTGGTACGTAGCAAATTTACAGAAGAACGAAACCAGATAAGAACATAATAAAAAAATAAGCTTTTTTCGGAATGTATAGACAGAAATCAAAAATATTAACTACACGAAGAAATTACTTAGTAAAAGCGTCCACAGTGATAGCGGGCATCGGATTGTTACAACCACAATCCGAATTATCTAGTGACTGTCGCAGCAGGTGTGGTTTGCCACCTCATCAGCAAATGGCTAGACAGGCATGATAAGGACAGCAAATAGCCTGGTGGGTGCTTTGCCACTTTTCCTTCCACTTTCCCCATCCCTCCTTTTGTTCCAATTATGGGCAAAGAGGGCGCAGGATTGTCAAGAAAAATCACGATTTCTTCGTTTTCTAGTGTATACTGTTTGAAAAGCGCACAATCATAGAAATTTCCAGGTAATGGTAATGATTTTTTTGTGGCAAGCATATTGAAAAAGATTTCTGCATATGCTATAATGCCATTAGGCTAAAAGAAACGATAAGTCCATGTGGACGAAGAAACGAATCCCCGAACCGTAGTTGCGTACAGTCCGGGGATTCTTCTTGCCTTTTATAGTGGCAAAGCGCCCACTAGGCTAATTGTTGTCCTTTTTGTCCTTGCTATCAAGCCATTTGCAGACGAGATGGCTAATCACGCCAGCCATGACAGCAACAATAAAAGAAACGATAACTTCCATGTGAACACCTCCTCCCGTTGCCAGGCATCGGTAGGACAACATGAATATTATATCTTATTTTCAGAGTATCGACAATGACCCCTTTGTAATGTTTTGCTCAAATTCATTATACAACAGAAAGCCCTGTACGGCATTTTTTTGTTACAAAAGTTATAAACTGGTGTAATAAAATTAAGGAATCGTGTTTACGCCAAAAATAAGCATTGGATTCAGAGCATGTTTGAAGCTTCCTATTGTTTATTGCAATGTCCTTCATTTTTATTTGGGTTTGTCAAGAAAAATGTGTAAGTTTTATATAATTTCCTTACCGGCAGTTTTCAAAGCTGCCGGTTTTTCATGGCAGGATCAATATTGTTCATACTTGAGAATACGTGCCTGCATCTTGTCATTCATAGCAAGCTGGTTGCGGACTAACGCCCAGTTGGCCACGGGGCGCCCGTTCCATTTTTATACAGTTCCATAATCCTAAAAACTCATTGTAATGCAGTCCCACCTGAGTATTTGGTTTTTCCCAGAAAACATACTCTCTGTCCCTAATTTCTCCTTCCACCATTTCACTTGTAATCAAGTTGGTCTCCTATCATAACCATAGACATACCCGGGATTCACATACTCTTTTACAATCCTCCCCCTCTTTACATTTCCAATTCTCAATGCTTCCATATTCCCTGGACACAGCCTGCCCCTTGGCAATATCATTCCTGTGCCATATCGTTCGTGAGCCAGTTTCTTTGCTGCTTCTTTCTTAAAATATGAAAGCCTATCTTTATATTTTCTATAATATCCCTGCAATATTTTACTGTTATCGTTCCGAATTTTTTTCAGCTTCTGGTAAGATTCACTGACTTCATATGCCTGAAGTACTTCTTCTGGTATCCGTTCCACAGTATTCTCCTTAGAATTTTATAGCGTTAATTTATACCTTGGCTCTTTCTCGATTACCTCTTCCGGAGTCATATCCATATACGCTTTATATTTTAATAC
>NZ_SRYA01000172.1 GCF_004793545.1 Petralouisia muris
TTACATCTATCACTCACATTGCCATAAAAAGCAAGTGTCGTTTTTAATAAAAGGGACTGCCATGGTGGCATACCCACCGTAAAGTTCAGGGAGCCCCATGAGAGGCTCCCCCCGTTAATGTGCTACAGTTTCCTCACCCGGTCCTCGCCATATACAATGCCAAGCCCGGAACCGCAGTCCCAGTCAACGAATACTGTCGCGGTATCGTCAACCAAGCGGACAGTACCTTTGTCGCCGGGTTTGAGGCGGCTGTAAGGATCATCCATATGGATAAGTTCCACCCGTGTGCCAATAGGGTACATTTTCCGTATCCGTTCCACAGTTTTCTGATTAGGAAATCTGCTATTTGCCATAAGTTTCACCTCCCGCGTCCTCTTCCTGTGTCTCATATTCTGCGGCATCTGCTTCTTCCAGCGGAATGGTAAGCTCCTGCGCTGCCACAAGCGTCGCTTCTGCCGGATTTGGTGGGATTGCAGCAGTCTCATTACGTTCCGGGCGGTGGCCGGATTTCCAGCTGCTGTTGCCGGTAAGGTTCCTCAGCAGGATTTTGCGGGCGGTTTTGTACTCATCCCCGATAAAACCTAAGCGGATCAGAAACAGGCGCATGGTAAACTTGGCGTTCTCAATCGGTTTTTCTACCGCCGTCACCCGTTTCTGCGTCTTCGCCATTTTGCAGACGGCGGCGATTAAGCGGTTATAGGCATCGGCTTCGCCGTCAATATCATGGAGAGTGAACCACGGGAAAGTAATCCTGCCGTCAAGTTCCACGATTGATAGGTCGTCTGTTCCCAGCGCTTGTTTAAGTAAAGTTGCTTTGCTGGCGACGATTTTCTTTAGATTTTCCCGTATTTCCGGGGTAAACCCCGTGTTGGGAATCTCGATTGTCAGTTTACCCGGTGCATCAGCACTTGGCGTCACATCAGTATTTAGTGCTGCGTCAGGTATATCTACATCTGCAGCAGGTTCTTCCAGATTGGTTTCATTCATAGCAGCTTCCGTTGCCGTATTTTCTGTCGAAGTGCCCATTGTTCCATTTGCTGGAACTCCATCCGCGTCAGACACTTCTGCCATATTGTCTATGGCTACCCTTTCTGCTTCGAAGCCCCGCTCCTGTAAATCGCTGATGAGCACTGCTGCAAAATCGGGATGGATATTACTGCCATATGACAGCACGCCGTTTCTGTCTACGGTATAATTACCAATGCTGTAGGAGAAACTGGGTGCGCCCTGGTAGACAGCAGGTTTATCCAGTATTTGGCTGATAGCTTCAACCAGCGGTTTTCTATCGCTGCCATGGAGATTGTAATTATATTGGAAGTTCATATTATTTGCTCCTTTCGTTTGGCTGTACACACATCTATCACTCAGACTGCCGGTTCCGGCAAGTCTTGTTTTGTCATAACAATATGGAATAATGTGTGTCATTCTGCTTCCGGGGCTTCGCCGGTGAATATGTAATTTGCATATTCTTCCCGGTGTTCTTCCAAATAAATGACTAACTCATAATAGCTCTCACGGTTAGCAATCCACTGTACCATGCGGGTGTCCAGCATATTGGTTTCCCCACTTTGCCGGATAGCCTCAATCTGTTCCTTGATTCTTTCCGTCATACGTCCCACCCCCTTCATACTTTTCTGCCAGATATGCTTCCCAAACTGAGTCAAGCACAGCGTGGCGCAGAATTTTGACGTCAAAGCCAGCATCCTCATAGCCTTGCCGGATTGTATCGAAGTAACTGCGCGACGGCGTGCCATAGGGATGCAAGGCTTCGTTCATGATATAAACCATTGCCCGGATCCGTCTGCTGTCCACTGTTACCTTTACCATTTCCTTACGGTAAAGATGTGGGTAACCCTCATAGATGTCGAGATTATGCTCGTCACTTGGCTGTAGTCGCCAAATGAGGATGGGGACTTTTCTGCCTCGGCGTTTCTCAATCGTGGCTACGGCAGTGCCTTTGCCACGAAACATCAGGCGGTAATTCTGTAAATAAGTTGCTTTTACAACCTCTGCTGTCGGGCAGCGTTTTGCCATCTGCCCCAGGTTGAGGTTGGAGCCATAGGCGATATAGAACCTGTCTTTTGTTACATTGTTACTTTTGCTCATATATTTTGCCCTCCATTCTCAGTATTCCTGGCGCCAATATGGCTCCTGACATTCTCCCTGGAACCGTACCGCCAGGCGGCATTGCCGTCTAGGTGTTGGTAGAGATGCTCCCGGCAGCTCTTGAACTCATCGCCGATAAAACCGATGCGGTTCAGCCAAACACGCATGGCGAACTTCTCATTTTCTTCCTGCACCTTGCGGTAGCTGGCGCTTTTCTGTGTCAACGCCTGATGGTTCAGGGCGAGCGCCAGCACGATATATGCCCGTATTTTCCCGGCATGGAGCGTGCTGTTGAAGCCCCGAAGCTCCACCGTATGGTTGCCATGGAAGAAGCTGTGTAAATTGAGAAAATGATAGCGGCTGGTGTGGTAGTGGCCGTTACAGTTTCCCGTATAGTTCTCATACCAAATAGATTCTATCTGCCTTAGTGTTTTTGGCTTTACCTGGTTCATGCGCTCTACCAAAATAGCGTCCATTTTCTTGCAGTAACGCATCCGTTCCGGCGCAATCTGCAACGACTTATAAAGCAGGTCGTTGTGCGCATAAATGATGTTGATGAAGTTGCGTATGCTTCTAGGGGTGTGGGCAGCTCCGTCGAGATGGATATGGATGCCGCAGGACTTGTTCGCAAATCCTCCGGCTTTCCTGAGCCTTCTTGCCAAAGCCTGCACCCGGTCAATATCCTCCCGGTAGAGCAGGATGGGACTGACCAGTTCCACGCTGTAACTGTCATTAGCGGAGACAGTCCTGCGCCCCTCTTTTTTCTGGCAATGCAGGCTGCCATCGTACATCACTTTCCAGACACGCCCATCCGGAGCGGTTATTTTGTGGGTGTCATAATAATCCCCGGCAGTGTCAGTCGTACCGCCTAAGTAATGTGCGGCAACTTCTGCTGCTTTTTGCCTGGTAATCCCGGTGAATTCGATCTCCAGGCCGAATCTTTTCGTAAACATTTGCCCTCCTTTCCTGCGGCTGT
>NZ_SRYA01000173.1 GCF_004793545.1 Petralouisia muris
CCATCATTGACCCGGCAACTTTTGACCTGGTGCAAAAAGAGATTGAACGGCGGCGGCCGGAACGCCATAAGCTGCACCGCAGCAGCCCGTTTACAGCAAAGGTTATCTGTGGAGACTGCGGCGGTTATTACGGCCGGAAGGTCTGGCACAGTAACAGTAAGCACCGTAAATACATTTGGCGCTGCAACCAAAAATATGAAGAAAAAACGGCCTGCTCCACTCCGAATTTGGATGAGGCAGCCCTCAAAGCAGCCTTCGTGGAAGCATTTAACCGGATGCTTGGCGATAAAGAACAGTATATTGCCCGGTTTGAGGAAATGTTGCCGCTGCTCGCTGATACCAGTAAGTTAGAAAGGCAACTGGCTGAAGCTCAAAACAAGCATAGTCATCTGATGAATAATCTCCGTCTTTATATGGAAGAAAACACGAGGCAGATCCAAGACCAGGAGAAATACAACCGGCGTTTTTCCGAACTGGATACAGAATGTAAAAAGGCTGAGGAAGAAATCGAGGCCATACAAAAAGAGATCCTGGAACAATCGGGAAGGAAAGAGCAGATCCGCCGTTGCTTGGACGAGTTGCGGGAATGTGGGGATATTTTGGATGAGTTCGATGATGATTTATGGAACTCTATGATTGAATCCGTGACCGTATATGCTGATAAAACATTGGAATTCCTGTTCCAGGATGGGACGAGAATTCCGATACAAATGCCAAAAAACAAAAAAGGGATAAATTAAAACAACATAATAGCACTTTAACAATGCACGGCCCGGCTGTGAGTAACTTATGTATTAAAAGCCTGCGGGATTCCGCGGGCTTTTTAAAGTTTTATACCTTACACAGTGTTTTCGCATGCTCCAAAGAATCTCTGATGATTCTTTCCAAGTATTCTTTCTTAGATAGATCCCCTAAATCGTGGAATACTGCTGAGTAAGCAACGAGCGCAGTCCGGGCGTACGTGCTATGTTTCTCAAAAATTGTTCGGTCAATGGGAATTCCTTGCGCCTCAATAAACTGGCAACAAAAGGTCACAGCAAGCCTGGTATTGCCTTCACGAAAACCATGTACTTTCCATACTGCCGCTAAATCTTCTGAAAAATATTTTGCCCTGTCATCTAAAGATAGATTGGTCCAAGAACGTGACACCATCTTCTTTAAGGCGTCAGACAGATCGCCCTCAATTTTTACTTTGTCCGAATATTCTATGGATAAACCACCTAGTGCAGGTTCCTCTTTTTCTATATTGATTGTACGGATTTTTCCAGCCCATTCGTAAATATCCTGGAAGATATATTTGTGCATTTTGGCAAAATGATTAACATCATAACTCCCTTCTAATGGATTCTCAGCGAGTTCTCTTAGACGAAGGGAAACATAATCTGCCTCTGCATCATCCAGTATCTGCCGATCTTGAATGCCTAAGATATTCCTGAGGATATTAGTTCCGGGATATACATATGGATCAAGCATCCTGCTTTACCTTATACTTTTTGTCCAAATATTTCTTTAAATCTTCCGTAGTAGCTTGCCCGTTTTTTTCCAATTCAATATATTTCTTAAAATCTTCAGTTGGTTCCAGCCCATCCACTTTAATCATACCAATGGCATAATCCCAAGCTGCATCTACTGTCATACAAACTCCTCCAATCAATTCAACTATCTTTAGTATACCACATTTTATGGATAAATACCATAACGCCTAAAAACTCTTTTTTAAAATCTCCTCTCTCACCCCTCCCGTACCACACAGCGAACGGCAAAACCGTAGCCGCGGTAATTATCATCCTGAGGAACAACACCCGTTGGATATGTAGCTAAATAGTGCCCATTCATGTCAGAACTAGCGACAAACGACCACCAATATCCATTTGTAATGCGTCCGTGCATATCTCCATCTGAACGATCATAGTAGCCCGTACGGAGAAAGTCGAGAAGGATCCCAGTTAGATCATGCAACCCCCTGCAGAAAGAATGTGCCGACCGAGCCCCAACACTAATTTGCATTTAGGTCTCAAACATTGGAATTCCTATTCCGGGACAGAACGAAAATTCCAATACAAATGTCAAAAAGCAAAAAATAAAATAATAGCACTTTAACAACGCTACTTATATTTATCTCATAAGACACCGTTACTATATGCTGTATCTCACACAGGGCGACACGGTTCATGTCGATACAATCTGCCATGATTTACACAATTATAAGGATATTTTTGCAATCACCTGTGTTATCATTGCTGGCGATGGCTAAGCAGGGGAACTGAGGCTCCCAGTTTCTAAAAATCATTTATTAAATAAACATTTCCCCTTGCACGTGTAATTGCTACGTATAGTTTATTCTTGGTGGATGGTGGCAGTTCCGATAACTTACCAGCTGTACGTTTCTTGGCGGTAGTCTTATTTAACATCACGCATACATCCTTATAATGATCCTCTCCCTTTGTTTCTCCCCAATTTTTGTGGCAGTAACCAAACTTAGCCCCATTTTGATAGTGAAGTTTAATAATGTTTTTGTCTGCGAGTATTGGCATTATTCTTTTCTCATCGTCTACAAATTCGATTGCGGTGTCATCTTCTGCAGGACGATTTGATGATATTTCAATTCCAATATGGTCGTTAATATAATTGCAAATAGTTTTACTGCATCTCCAGCTATTCTGTAATGTTGTATTGTCGATTGAAAATCCTTTTTTCGTAAATCGTGCTTCGTACTTTTTCTTGTCGTCAAATAATGTTCCATTCGCCTTGCCATCCCGGCTGGTATCAAATGTATGCTGGTAAAAGTCACCTACAAAAAGCATATCCAACGGATTTTCCATAAGATTTTCTAAAAATGTAAAATCGCGCCCAGCAATATCCTGAACCTCGTCAATAATAAACTCGTCAAAATATGTGCTTATACGCAGCTTTATATCATCCAGCACTCCTTCTTTTTCCAAAAGCAAAGCAAGCCTGTTGCTATATAAATAGCGATTTTGTGTCATATAATAAC
>NZ_SRYA01000174.1 GCF_004793545.1 Petralouisia muris
GATTATAACACTCATATATGTATTTGACTAGTTATTTAATTTATGATGTACTAGATAGTTCATTTTGATGTTTCAATTTCATGAGCCCATTTTATCTCTAAACCACCAAAAGCACCCTGCAAATATATTTATTAGCGCTATCGTCAAAGTAATTGTCAAAGTCATACAAACTGTAACAGGAAACCACACATATATAACTTTATAAGGATAATGAAAAATAAAGGGAACGATAAGCATTGCAACAATAGAAGCCGTACCGACAGTAACACGCACTATACAGGCTCTCGGAGACTTTCTATCCCATAATAACATCGTAAAATAAATCAACAGCAAAGCCATCACTATACTCAAGAAGTCAACTAATCCATTTGTGTCCGTCTGAAGTCCGATTCTTATAGTATCTCCTAAGAGTAGTCTATAGATTCCGTCTCCGATATTCGTTGCAGATGAACCGGCAAGATTTGATAATACAAAAACACCCTGTCTCTTTTCCCTGCTAATGATTACCTGTGAAGAAAAATTAGGATTGTTTCCACCATGACAAATATAACCTTCATATATATTCCAACCTGCGTAGTAATTCCCTTTTTCGGAAACATCATGGTTAAGCACATCCTTTACTAATCCCAACTCATCCTGTGATTCAATCGACCAATTCTTCATCCATTTCATCAAATCTGATGTGTTTGAGACCAAATATCCCGCAGCAGTATTTCCATAATAAGTCGGGGAATCATATACAAACGGGGAAAAAAATCCCGTCTTATGGCCCCTAACCATCTTATCTGCATCCTCGTCATTTGTCCTAAAGAAGGAATCCTGCATATCTAATGGGGTAAGTATATCGGACGAAATAAAGTCTTCGTACTTTTCGCCGCTCACCTCTTCAATGATCAGCGCAAGAATATCGTAATTTATGGTAGCATACTCATGATAAGTTCCAGGCTCAGAATCCAGTTTAATCTCCTGAATATTTTGTATCGTTCTTATCAATAAACTTTCGTCGGTATCTTCTCCTTCCGGAATGGTTGAAATCGTCCAGCTCGGCACTCCACTTGTATGGCATAAGAGATCTTCTATCGAAACGTCATAGGCAGTCTTTTTGTATGTGGGTTTGAACCATGGAAGATAATCGGAAACACTGTCCGTTATCTTTAACTTTCCTTCCTGCTCAAGTTTTAAAATTCCCAGAGCCGTAAATGCTTTTGTAGTAGACCCCAGTTCAAATCTGCTGTTCTCATCAATGGATTCACCATAATTTATATAATACTCATTATCTCCATCTATTATAGCTAGAGAAAGTCCCGGGACATTATAGATTTCGCAAATCTTACATACATATTCATCGATGTTTCCTTTTGTGTACTCACCATTATCATAATACATCGAAACGTAAACAATCGAAATAATGATTGCACACGCAAGAAATACCTTACGCATGATTTTATTAGCCATGATACATTCCTCCTTAGCCCGTTTTTTTTAAATTTATTATCGTTAAGAAAATAAGAATTTATCAAATCAGTAAACTCCGATTTCTCTTTATGTTACTTCCCGATAAATGAGAATCGATGCATAGTTTCTGAATCAGAAACTATTTCAAATAGTGCATTAAAATCATCAAGAGTGTGTTCTCTTAAAATAAGTCTTTCTGTTTCAATTACCATTTTGTTCCTCCGCAAATTTATTAATTCACTATATATTAGCTGCTTAAAAGTTTTGTTAAGTCCTGAACGGAAGCATCCATTTTCACAGAGACTTCTTCCATGGTCATGCCAGCAGCAAGGAAACGTTTTATCACCATTTTCATATCTTCGCCAACCTCTATGATATGACCGTCCAAATCGTAAAACCGGATCACCCGCTGGCCCCAGCTATGCTCGATCACTTCTCCCAGATATTCAATATACGGATATTCTTTCAGCTTGTTCAGGAACCCATCAAAATCCTCTTCCTCAAAGACGATTTCTGCAATATGACACCAAAGTTTACAGTCGCCAGTTTCGCATTATTTTCCGTAAAATTTTCCCCAAAAACGTTTTTTAATAGTCTTCGAATCATAATATGCTCTTTTCTGTCATTTCCTTTCAGAAAGACTGTCTTTCAGCTTCTTCATCGCCTCACAAAATGCAGGACTGTTTTTATAATCATCACTTTTACAGGCTTTCTGCATTGTCATATAGATAATCTGCTGCAGTTTTTTCAATTCCTCGCTGCTTTCCGGCTTAATTTCTATCGCAGAAAACAGTGTTCTGTTCAGAGACTGCATGGGAACTTCCAGCGTTTCAAGATACCGGCAGAGGTTCTCAATCATTTCCTCCGGCTTTCCGATACGGCGGTATAAATCAATTTTTTGGCATCACTCAGCTGAGTCCGGTTAAAGAACAAGGATTCAAACTGACGGCTCAGTTCTCCGATTTCTAAAGCCCTTTCTGCATCTGGTTCCAGTTTTTCATCCAAAAGACACGTCATACAGGTCTGTATTTGGTGTGCAAGCTGCAGCAGCCGGTTTTGGATCAGTTCCACAGCCCGTCTACGTTCTCCCCGGCGCAGGTATAGCTCCATCCGGATAATTGTCGGATCACTTGTCAGCTCTGGAAGCTCTCCCAGAAGCCTTTCCGCTTCCTCTAAATCATTTTCCAGAACTACCATTGCCGCTAACGCGGTAGCTGCCGGCTGCCAATACTCGGTCACTCCGCTTTTATATACCGCGTAGAGCAGCTCTTTTTTCTGCATTTTCCAATTCTTCTTCTCTTCCCTCGTTGCGTCCAGGCAGACTGCTTCAAATACTGTAAAAATACCGGCCGCCTCATACTTTAGGAACTGTCGTGAAATAATTTGTATATTTTTGGAATCTATGTTAATATATGTCA
>NZ_SRYA01000175.1 GCF_004793545.1 Petralouisia muris
AATAGCGATAGGTAATCCTTTGATGTTATCTCCGGATTTTCCCCCGCTCTAAACCGGACGTGAACCCTTTCGATTCATCCGGCTTGCCATCAAGGTCTTAGATTGCGTTATATTTCAGACAACTCT
Source organism: Petralouisia muris (assembly GCF_004793545.1). Taxonomy (GTDB): domain Bacteria; phylum Bacillota; class Clostridia; order Lachnospirales; family Lachnospiraceae; genus Petralouisia; species Petralouisia muris. Next base: position 127 of record NZ_SRYA01000175.1, read on the forward strand.
CAACTTTTGCAAGGCTTCTGAATTTTTCCAGCTTCTTCAACTGTTTGGTGTCAAGGTTCAGCTTTTCAAGGTATTTCCTGATTGTTTCCGGGTTTGTTGCGTGTATCAGGCGGTGGACATCTTCACTGACGATAGCCAGATTCTTGTATTCGTCCGTTCCTCCAAGATATTTCGGTAACTTATGGTGGCAGTGGATTTCATTTCTTTCAAGTTTCCTGCCAGTCACCGCACATTTTCCGTATTGGGCGCAATAAAGCGATATGCGGTTATCATTGTATGCCGCTGTCCGGTATGGGATTGGGTTACGCATGAGATAGTGCATAATGCCTGTATCTATGCTTTTCCCCAGCATTTTATGGACTGCCTCACGTCCTTCGGGCGTGTAGCTGTTCGTTATGCACCGCTTCATCATGGGATTCCTGTGTTTCACATACCCAATCGGTGCAAGCGCATATCCCCGGACAAACTTTAGCTGTTCGCTATCGCCGTAACGCTCCTTGATATAATCAGGAATTACATATCCAAGTTTTCGCTTTCTTACCTGTTTTACAGTTTTCAGACGCTTTTTCAACCTTGCGTTCAGGCTCTTATGGACTGAAAAGGCCAGTGTATGGAAGTCATGGCAGATAAAAGTTGCCATGCTGTAATAATTGTGGACACCTATAACGTAGGAATTAAAACGGGCTACCGCCGCATGTTCCGCACGTTTTCCGTGTCCGGGAAATTCAATGTCGTGTATCAGCCTTTTCATATCTGATTTGATTTTACCAAGTGATTTCTCCCTGATATGGCTCTCCACTACATATTTGGGGCTGTGTTCACTGCCGTGGTTTGTCGCCTTAATACGCAAACCGAGAAACTCCGAATACGTCTCTTTGAGGTTTACGATTTTGGATTTTTCAGGGCTTATAGAAAGCCCCAGCCGGCCCTTTAGCCAGCCCTCCACCGCATAAAACAGTTTCTGTGCCTGCTGGTAACTTTTCGCAAACAGCTTAAAATCATCAGCATACCGTACACAGGTAACTTCTTTCAGCCGTGTGTAGTCCCGGAGCATTTTATATTTATTTCCTTTATTTTCCGTCCCGTTATAATTCGTCCCGGTGGCATACTTCTTCCGGGTGGGGAAGTCCTCCCACTGGCTGGCTATCCACCAGTCCAGCTCATTCAGCACGATATTTGACAGGAGCGGCGAAATGATGCCGCCCTGCGGCGTGCCTTTCTCCGGGAAGCCTATCCCCGCAACCTCCGCTTTCAGCATTGCCGATATGATACTCAGCAGCTTTTTGTCACGGATTCCCATTGCCCACATCTGCCTTAACAGCTTGCCGTGGTTTACATTGTCGAAAAATCCTTTGATGTCAATATCCACAACATAATAATAATGCGATAGCTGTATGTTCTTATAAACCAGCGCCACAGCGTGTTCCTGGCTTCTGTTTGGGCGGAACCCATAACTGTGGTCATGGAACTTTGCTTCGCAGATTGGTTCAAGAACCTGTAACACGCATTGCTGTATCAGGCGGTCGAGTATAGTGGGTATCCCAAGCGGACGCTTTTTCGTTGGGTCACTGCCTTTTGGGATTTCTACACGCAGGACGCTTTGCGGCTTATACCAGCCCAGCTTTTTCTGAACCAGCGCAACCAGCTTTTCATCAGGGAGATTCTCTAAATCCTTGATTGTCCTTCCGTCCGTGCCAGCGGTCTTGCTCCCGTGGTTTGCCTTGATGTTGCGGTATGCCAGCCTTATATTCTCCGGCAGGGTAATAACCTCTACGAGATGTTTGAATACCCGTCCTTTCTGGCTGTCGGCATACAGCTTGTCCTGGATTCCCTGGAAGTCGTAATACTCCGCATGGCGCAGCTTTGATTTCTTCTTTGCCTTGTCTTTTGTTGCCATAGTCGGCCTTCTTTCCTTAGTGGATTTGGCCTTTCTTAGTCCTACCCGAACCTATGGGGTCTGTCTGTAACATAATTATTTCTTGCAATCTTACCCTGACTACAGCCCTTCCCTCCACCGCTTACTTTTTTCACGGCTTCACAGGTAACATGGCTGCTGTTTCCTCCCCGGTTAAGGAAAGTTATACCGCACCCCCGGTAAGTGGTGACACGGCTTTCCCTTCCAGCGCTTCCCTGCCCGCAATGGCTCCACGCCGGGGAATTTCCACGTTCCGATATTCCTATTCTTAATTTCAACCGCACTTAGGTTTCCCTTTAAGCCTGTGTGCTGGATGGTGCCTGTAACACCATAGGGTGGTTCCTATTCACCAATCGTACTTTACCCCACACACGCCGCACTTGCGGCAGCGGCCTTTCTGACCGCTCGAATTTTAGACTTGTACATTCAGGATTTTGTCAGCATTAAGCATACTCGCCATATGCGGTTATGAACCCCCGGCCTATCACCCACGGCCACCTCTGGCTCGTCTTTGCCCTACCGTCTTTTACCTCGTGTAAGGCGGGTGTGTCCAGCCGACTTCAGCGTGCTGTGTCAGTCGCAGGGATTGCGCCCCGTTTCCTCCAACGCAGTATCAGGGGGAGCGTTTCAGGGCGTTACCCCTTCATTCCACTCCTCAGAGTATCAGTTAGAAAGGCTATACCTTTCCGTCACTTTTACCTCTTTGCAGGATTTTTCCCACGCAGAGTTTATATGCGACAACGTGTCGCTACACGATG
>NZ_SRYA01000176.1 GCF_004793545.1 Petralouisia muris
AAAAAGGAACCTTTTACAATTCAAATGTAAAAGATTCCTTAAGTTAATGACATTGGCAAACTACAGGTATATATGTGCCGACGTTCCAATGGACTATCTGACAGATAACAGATGCGAGTATGATATTGATATTTCACTGCGTATTGTCAGGTTCGAGACAGCTCCGGGCGTTTTCGTAAACCTTATATCAAACCTTTCAGACCACGAGTTTGGCCTGGGTGATTTCAAGGAACTGTACCATCTGCGTTGGTGTCAGGAAAATGTTTACCGGGATATCAAGTATCCTCTGTGCCTGAGGGCGCTTCAGTCTTACTTTTTCTGTTAAGTTAACCTCTTTCCTGTAACACTAACTGTCATTTTCACATTTTACACTTTAAGTTAATGACATTGACTTTGATAGCGGTTATATCAACGTAAACCATCAGCTTATTTTTGACAAAGGCTCATACCGCACAGAAAAGCCAAAGACTGATAATGGCATTAGAAAAATCCCCATGAATGAATCTGTAAGAAATGCCTTGAAAGCTGAAATCCATAACAGGGAAAACGTACAGTCTGTAACGTTGGACGGATATACTGATTTTGTATTTCTCAATAAAAAAGGCTTGCCGATGTATGGAACAGCTTATTCCGTGGACTTCTCAAACATGATTAAGAAGTACAACAAACACCATAAAGAGAAACTTCCCAAGATTTCCCCACATAATTTAAGACACACATTCTGTACCAATATGGCAAATAAGAATATGCCGCCAAAAGCATTACAATACATCATGGGGCATAAAGACATTACTACTACGTTGGATATTATGCACATGGTTCAGCGGAATCTGCTAAAATTGCTATGGAATCATTGACAGCATAACAAACAATCATTCCATGATTTCTGCAGAAATGGGAATCCGTCCTCTTTTATAAGAAACAGAAAAATGCCGCTGGACGACCTTTTGTTTATTATGATTAACCGCAGGGGGATTGCTTTGAGTCTGGAACTACGAAATTATATGAAATCCGCACATCCTTGAGTTGAATTTTGAAATGGAGTATTTAAAGAAAGATGTGAGAGATGTTTTGTACTAAGTGTAAATTAAAACTATTAAGGAATTTCATGGTCATCTGGAAATCCTGCTGTCAGAGTTTTTAGAGAAAAAGATTGAACTGTTAAAATTTGTCGCTAAAAGTGGTGATGAATCGGAAATAAGTGGACAGGTATTGTGTCAATGATATTATCTGGCTGGACATATTTGTGTTGTGTAAATTGTGTACCGCCTTGAATTGTGAAATAAGGGATTTAATTGTAAAGTTTGCACTTGTAATATTCCAGTAATTATTTAGGGTTAGCGAGTTTCTTAGGTATGGAATGAAACTGTGGGAAAGAAATATATGCGTTGCAGAGGTGGAAACGTGGAGAAAGATTACGGATATTTGGAAATTTGCTTGGACGAACTGCTGAAGAAAAAAGGGCTGAGCAAAAACAAGCTGTCACATAAGACAGAAATGAACTGGAAACAGATAGATAATTACGGCATTAACAGCATTGCCAGGTTGGATGTAAATGTGCTATGTAAGCTGTTGTATCGTCTTAAGATGTGAGATACAAGACTTGTTGATGTTCCATCTGCCGGGAGAGGAATAACTAAGCGATAGCATTACTAATCACATAAATATGTTGTGTATAAAACTCGCGCTAGCGGTGCGAGAATTGGAGAAAATTGAGTGAAGTAAGGGAGATAGGAATGGATTTGAATAATATAGATGAGCATGAATTTAAGGAAATGTTAAAAAAGTAGGTAGATAACAGTCCTAATTATACGGAACAGATAAAATATGATTTAAAAGCCATAATAAATACCAGTAAGATTCCGGAAGACTTGTGTGAGGCTGCTTTATTATATTTTTCCGCTTTGAAGTATGTAAAAGGATAGAAAGTATTCTGAAAAATTTGTGAAAATACTTTACGAAAGGTGATAATAGAGATATAATTATATCAAAAAAATGATACGAGGTGATATAGATGATTATAAAAGCATCAGCATCATTAAGAAATGATTACACAACGATTTCTAATATGGCAAAAGAAACAAAAGAGCCAATATATATCACTAAAAATGGTGAGGGTGATTTGGTTCTTATGAGTATAGAGGCTTTTGAAAGGCGGGAACAGATTTTACAACTTCGTGCGAAAGTGCTGCAGGCAGAGCAAGAGAGACTAGATGGAGCCGAGACAGTCAGCGTTTCAGAGGCGAGAAAGCGGTTAAGGGAGAGGGCAGATGGCATCTAAGGTGGAAATCCTTCCTGTTGCGTGGGAGGATTTAAAACTTATTGAGGATTGGTATCTGGTTCAGTTTGGTGTGGAAACAGCTTTGAAAATAAGTGACCATATATTGAATGTGATAGAACGTTTGGAGGAGTTTCCGGATTCAGGCTCTTTAACGCCAGATGACTGGCTGAATCAGCAGGGATACAGAATGGTTATATGTGAAAAGTATGTTGCCATTTATAAGCAGATTGGCACAGTTGTTTATATTTACCATATTGCGGATACCCGGACAGATTATACGAAGTTGTTTTATTAGTGAAGTTAAAGGAAATATGAAAGATGTTGGAAGAAAAGGGAAGAAATATGAAAATAGTAGGAAATATTTGGATGAGGAAAATTTAACGTTAAGGTATTGTCAAAAGAACTTGAAAAGCACTAGTGTAGTGACATGTTGATATTTAGATTTAATACCGCCTCTTTAGGAACTTACCAACGTTTTTCTACGCAAAATGGCAAAATTTACCCATAGTGAA
>NZ_SRYA01000177.1 GCF_004793545.1 Petralouisia muris
TAATAGATTGAAGTGTGCAAAATGAATGTAAATAATTTTACGGTTTTTGTAACGGAATTTCAGAGAGTGAGGTATCAATATGACTAACAAAGACATTGACATGATACAAGAAAATATTAGGAGGGATTCATTTAAAAATGATTATTGGGGGTTATACCAAGATGTTTGGAATTTCCACAAGAAATATTCAAAGGTGCAGACAGATGATGCGTACTGGGAAGCGGTAGTTGATGAAAGCGGACAGATAGCAAAGAAGTATGATAATCATAAATTTGCGATTGCGTTATTATTGGCGGTCATTGATGAAATGGAACGGATTTATAAGGAGATGATGAAAAATGCAGACACAGCAGTATAAGGATTATATGCGTAGTGAGGAATGGGAAGCCAAGAAACAGGAGCGAATAGCCATAGATGGCGGTTGCGTGATGTGCGGCAGACCAATAAGCAGGATTAGGAGCGTACAGGTGCATCATATCACTTATGCCAGATTAGGCAATGAAAATGTGCTGACAGACCTTTGTACTCTTTGCGGTTCGTGTCATAAGAAGATACACGCCTATTATAACCGCAAGAGGGCATGAAAATTCAAGTACATTACATGTATACAAATTATAAAAAGGAAAATATGTAGAAAGTAGGTGCAGTATGAGCGATATAGAAGAAAAAAAGCGTTTTATGGTGCGACAATGGGAAGATTTGAAGAAATCCGGCGGTGTGACATTCAGCTTAAACCAGATGGAGCAGATTTTACAGGGAGGTGACGGAACTGTGTTGACACGAGAAGAAGTAATGAGCAAGGTTATAGATTATTTTAATAGCTGTGTAAAAGTGGTACTTGATGAAGATACGCAGGAAAAGGTTACTACATGGGTGCGTAATCCTACAAAATCCGGCCTTGCATTATGTTTGGGGATTGATAAACAGACATTACTTGATTATGTTAAGGGTGTTAATTCAGATGGGAAAGCCTATAGCCGAACAAATCCAGATTATAAGCGGATTGTTGCTACAGAGGATTTTGATATTTTGCAGAGGGCTTACAGTCTGATAGAAACATTTTACGAAGAAAAGTTGGGAGAAAACAGAAATAATGCCGGAACGCAGGGTATTAACTGCTGCCGAACTGCCAAAACTGGGAAAACCTGCAACGCTACAGAGCGAGGATTTACCAAAATTGGGAATGAAACTGGATTATGGGGAGGGAGAAGATGAGTTTTAAAGTATATGTTGAAGAAATACTGCAAAATGAGGTTTTAAGCGTGGTTAGGCAGCAGGGATATGTTCTTGAAACTGAAATCTGCACTATGATATGTGAGAAATACAATATTTCCTTATACATAGTGCGTGCAACGCTTAGAAGAATTTATCCCGAAATGTCATTATTGAAAAGGCGTATGTCGGATGATTTAAAGCGGTTTTATGAATTGGAAGTGAAAGGCTATCCGATTGCATATCTGCCGAATAAATGATTTTTAGTAACTGTTAATTTTTTATAAAGAAAGTATGAGGTATCAATATGAACGCACGAATAGCGGAACTGCACAGCAAAGTGTTTAGCACACCTAGGAATAGTCCGGAGCGAGAGCAAGCCATAAATTCATTAAGTGATTCAGAAAGAGAAGCAGTATTCAATCTTGAAAAAGATTATATGCTTGGGCGTATTACAAGACAGGATATTGCGGAAATGAAACAGGAGGGAAACGAAACTATGACCTATGCACAATACAAGAAAATAATGGATAATGATTGCAAAGGACAGCTTCGGGAGTTGTCACAATTTGCTAAAGAGAACCGGGAATTGTACAGGCAGTATAGTGATAGATATGGAAAAGAAAGAGAAGCAGAACGAAAATCACGATTCACCGAAAGCACATTCAAAAATAAACCATTTTCGATTAGGTAGGGAGGTAAAATATTATGGAATACAAACATATTCAGACAATAACGGCTTTACGCAATCAGAACGGAATTAAGGCGCATCGGATTTTAGATATTGAAGATAAACACTTAATTTTTCAATTATGGCTGAATGGTGACGAGCAGGGGCGCCTGATGGTATTAATGACGGAAGAATACCGGATAGGAGAATTTATTGATTTACAAGTGATACGGACAAGTAGAACGTCATATCAAGTAACGCTGATTGGACGGACGCCGCAAAAGTTTATTCCTGTAGATGGGCGAGCAATAGCAGTATAGGGGGAGAATTATGGATAATAAGAACGGTACAGTGCAAAGGCAGCAGGAACGCAAAGACTGCCAAACACTGACAGCGGAAGAAATGGCTGTAAAATCGGCAAAAAGAACAGGGGACGAGCGGGCAAGGCGTGAAATTATTTGAGACTATGCAAAATGAGCCTTGCATCCGCATTTAATGAGCATGAGTATTTCTCTTTAGATGATGTAATGACAATAACCGGGGAGAGCAGGGAAGAACTTTTACAGCGGATAGAGCAGTGCAGACAGGAATTGATAGAAGCCGGAGAAAACCCGGACGAGTATTTCAAGCCTGTAGAGCCACAGAGGACAGCAGTCTATTACTTCCCTAACGGTTTGCATTAACGAAATTTGTTCTTGAAACAAAAGCCGAAACATGATATAGTATAGATACAAAAGAGGAAACAACCGCCCACAAAGTGGTTGACCTCCAGATGACTATATAAGCCTACCTGTACCGCCAAGTAACAAGGTAGGCTTTTTATTCTAAATCTCAAATAAAATGCCTTATTCTAACAGAAATATTATTCTACAACAATCCCACAAAGCCTGTAACTTTGTGGGATT
>NZ_SRYA01000178.1 GCF_004793545.1 Petralouisia muris
ACAGATTTGCTCCAGTCTTTATTTCACTAATATCACTTTTCATAGTTCATGTACATAGCTTTGAAAATTCATACCAGTTTTGAAAGTGAGGTGCTGTTAATGTCAGATTTAAAACACGATGTAACCGCAGAGCGCTGGGCCATGCTCATAAAGGAACGCATGGAAAGCGGTATGACCGTCAGGGAATGGTGTCATGACAGGGATATCAAAGAGTCCCGGTATTATTACTGGCTGAGAAGACTCCGCCAGGATGCAGTGAAAGAGAAGGAACGCAGGCAGCAGGTATCGCCTTCTGTGGAACTTCCAACAGACATCTGCCGGGAACAGGTCTTTGAACCAGCCGCAGCAGTTATCCGAAAAGGAAATGTTACTATAGAAGTAACCGAATCTGCTTCGGCAGGTTTTATTGCAAAAGTTATGGAGGCGCTGGCCAATGCTTGGTAATGTAAAACGATACAGCCGGATTTACCTGGCATATGGCTATACAGATCTCCGTTATGGAATAGACGGCCTGGCCAGGGTTGTACAGGATCATTTTTCGCTGGATCCGTTTCAAAAAGGCTGTCTCTTTTTATTCTGTGGAAGGCGGACAGACCGCATTAAAGGACTTTTGTGGGAGGGTGATGGCTTTGTGCTTGTTTATAAAAGACTGGAAGCGGGGCGTTTCCAGTGGCCAAGGACGGCGTCAGAAGCCCGTGAGATCACGCCGGAACAATTCACATGGCTGATGCAGGGGCTTGCCGTGGAGCAGAAAAAAAGGATACAGGAGGTCGCACCGAAAAGAACATGCTGATAGGCATGATGACAGGTTTTGTGCAAAACATAGAAATTTTCCTGCCCGTTTCTGGCGGTACATTCCCATGCCCCGGCAGCAAAAAAGGCGTACATGAACGTCCTGTGCTGCTTTTAAAAACAGTTCTGCATATTTTTTCCATGAAAACTGGAAAAAATAATTCTATAACTGTAAAGCATCTTTTTTGACAGCATAGTCTGTCGTCATTTTGACGAAACCGGACAAAAAATTTTCAGCAGAAATATCCTGTGTATGCTATAATGCTGGTATGGAAAAGATGATCTATACAGCAGATGAACTGAATAATACCGACAGGGATGAACTCATCGGGATCATACTCTCGCTGCAGGAAAATATTGCCCAGATGACCCAGAACCAGGAACTGATCCTGGAACAGATGGCCATTCTGCGCGGACAGCGTTTCGGACGGCGTTCTGAAAAAATGAATGTGATCGACGGGCAGATGAGCCTGTTCTTTAACGAACCGGAAGCCACAGCCGGCGAACCGGGCACACAGGCAGAAGAACCGGAATTTGAGGAAGTTGTCATTCACAGGAAAAAGAAGCGGAAAGGGAAACGTGAAGACGACTTAAAAGGAATGCCTGTAACGGTCATAAAACATGAAATGTCAGAAGAAGAACTGAAAGAAGCATTTCCGGATGGAAGATATAAGCGTCTTCCGGATGAAGTGTATAAAAGACTGGAATTCCATCCGGCTTCTTTTGAAGTAAAAGAACATCATGTAGCCGTTTATGCCGGTATGGATGATGAAACCATCGTAAAGGCACAGCGTCCAAAGGATCTGCTGCGGGGCAGCATTGTCACTCCTTCCCTGGAAGCTGCCATCATCAATGGAAAATATGTCAACTCCCTTCCGCTTTACCGCATGGAGCAGGAGTTCAAACGTAACGATGTGAACCTGAACCGCCAGAACATGGCGAACTGGACGATCGAGTGTGCTGACCGCTATCTTGCAGTCCTGTATGACTATCTGCATAAGCTTCTGTACCAGTATCATGTGCTGCAGGCAGATGAGACCACTGTCGAAGTTTCAAAAGACGGGAGGACTGCCGGATCAAAGAGTTATATGTGGATTTACCGCACCGGGAAATCTTATGAAGAAGCCATCGTCCTGTATGAATGCCAGAAAGACAGGAAGGAGGACCATCCGGAGGAGTTTCTGAAAGGTTTTCAGGGAGTATGCGTTACAGACGGTTACCAGGCATACCATTCCCTAGAAGAAAAAACCCCCGGCCTGACGATTGCTGGCTGCTGGGCACATGCGAGGCGTAAATATGCAGATGCACTGAAAGCCATAAAGGATGAAAAAGAGCGTAAAGGTACGCTTGCCTATGATGCCCTAAAGCAGATCGGGGCGATCTATAAACTGGACAATGATCTGGCAGAGCTTACACCAGCACAACGGCAGCACAGGAGGCAGCTGAAACTAAAACCCCTGGTTGACGCTTATTTTGTGTGGGTAAAAAAACACCAGAATGAAGTTCTGCCAAAATCCCAGACAGGAAAAGCTTTTAGCTATTCCGTGAATCAGGAAAGATATCTGCGCGTATTTCTGGAAGACGGTGAAGTCCCCCTGGACAACAATGCGACAGAATCCACACTGCGTGGTTTTTGTATCGGAAGGCACAACTGGAAGCTGATCGACACCATCCGCGGAGCCAGATCCAGCGCCATTATCTACAGCATTACCGAAACTGCAAAGGCAAACGATCTGAAAGTCTATGAATACGTGGAGTATCTCCTGACTGAGATACCGAAACACGAAGACGACACAAACCGAGATTTTCTGGATGACCTGCTCCCATGGTCTCCAAACCTGCCAGAGCAATGTCGGAAATCCAATAAATATGAAGTGAAATAAAAACTGGAGCAAATCTGTTACTATCATACAGGTTTGCTCCAGTTTTGTAT
>NZ_SRYA01000179.1 GCF_004793545.1 Petralouisia muris
TGTCGGACGGCGAATTGAGGGAGAAGCAAACAGCGAATTATTTTTCCGACATTTATCCCATTGACTGCGCAGTGCTGTCTGCAAATGCACAATCCTACCCAAAATGCTGCACGTTGTTGGCGGTATTGCTTTCCGCCTGAAATGCAAAAGGCCATGGATCCCATCATGAGATCCACAGCCCATATGAAACATTTAGTTTCTCCCCTGCTTGTCGGCCAGGGTCGGAAGATGGACCAGCCCGGTAGCAACGGTCACGGCATCCACCTTCCGTATCAGATGGCTGAGCCGTTCCTCATTCCAGAAGATATCAGAAAAATCAGAAAGCTCACAGCCAATATCGTGGTTCGGGATGCACAGATAGTTCCCATATTTATGCCGTCCGGCGAGGATGTGGAAGTAAGTCCCCCGCCCATCGATCTCGGCTTCATACCATCCGGGGCCCCTGCCCAGTAAGATGAGCCTTCCTGTCCAGGTCTCCCTGCGGGAGCCGTGCCTGAGGATACAGTTGTATTCCATAGCAGCACCCCCTATCCGAGGTTCTGGCTGCTGACGGAGGCGAGGATGACTTCTGTGTCGATCACCTTCTTCTCCATCTGCGCCCCAAGCGTCAGGGCATTGGTCATCAGGTTGTCCACCAGGCGGGGGCTCCCCTGGGAGTGGCTGTGGACGGCGGAAAGGGCAGCCTGCTCAATGATGGAGGAAGAGCCTCCCGCACAGGCGATCTTGTGGAGCACGTACTGCGCCACCTCCGAATCGGAAAGCCCGGAGAAGTTGTAATGCACGGTGACCCTCTGGCGCAGGGCCTCATGGACAGGCTTTTTCAGGGTGCTGTTCAGGTGGGGCTCCCCGCAGAGGATGAGCGTGAAGCAGTTGAGGGAGTCATATCCGTAGTTCATGAGCATCTTGATGTCCTCCAGGATGCCGGTGGAGAGGTACTGTGCCTCATCGACCGCCAGGAGGAGGGGCTGCTTCTTGTCCCTGTAAAGGTAGAGGATCTGCTCCTGCACGGCGCGGAACATGCCGGGCTTGCCGCCCCTTGGCTCCACCCCCAGGACAGAGCAGAGCTGGCGGTAGAACTCCATGACGCTGACGGTGGAGAGGCAGATGTACTCCATGTGGTAGAGGTTTGGGTTGAGGCTCTTTGCAAAGCAGCGCAGGGCGAAGGACTTGCCCATGCCTGGCCGTGCGGTAAAAAGCCCGATGCCTCTTGTGTCCTTGAGGTAGTCCAGCCGGGACGTCATCTCCGAGATGTCCTTTGAGAGGAACCGGTCCTTTTCTTTGGCGTTCTGTTTGTCAAAGGGATTGAAGGAAAGCCCATAGTAAGAACGGAACATCAGCCCTCACCTCCGATCCTTGAATAATCGATGGATGGCGTGTTGTTGCGTTTCGTCCTGCAGTTCTCGTTTTTATCCGTAGGCCGGATGGGGTAATGCTCCCCCTCATAAAGGATGAAGGCGGAGGACATGTCGTCCGGAAGGAAACGGATCTCCACCTTTGAGGAGATGAACTGCATGGGGACGTCATAGGACACCTTGTCAATGGAGACGGTGGAGTCCTTGTTCACCTTTCTGGTGATACGGTTCAGGAAACACTCTTCCAGCCATTCCCTGGACTTGGGCATGCGGATGGCGGAACGGGCCTGCTGGTAGCGTTCCATGGGCGTGGTGCCGATGCCGGAATGGACGGATGTATTGTAGGTGCGCATATAGTCCTTAAGCAGCCTGTTGAACTGTGCCAGCGTGGTGATGGAATCCAGATCCAGCGTATAGAGCCAAGTCTCCTTGAGCGTTCTGAACTGGCGTTCTATTTTGGCTTTGGAAGCACCATCACGAATTTTTGTGTGTAAAAGTACGGTGCCGATGGAGCCGCAGATGAGGGAAAGCTGCTCATTCGAGTAACTGCAGCCATTATCGACATAGAGCTTCGCCGGGATTCCATGGGCTGCCACAGCGTCCTTCAACACCTTCTGGAAGTTATAGGCATTATCGTTATAGAAGAGGCCGCCGCCCACCAGAAAACGGGAATGGTCATCAATAATCATGATGCAGTAGACTCTCCTGCGCTGGCCATCCTCCGTGATATAAGGCAGGTAACAGGTATCTGCCTGCCACATCTTCCCAAAGGCGTCTTCCTCAAACGCCTTCCTGTCCCGCATGCCGGGGTTGCGTGCTGATTTCAGGTCATGTTTCTTCACGAAGCGCTGGACGGCGCAGACGCTGACTGTGGCAGGGATGAAGGCTTCTTCAACGAGGTGCCGGTGGATCTGTGTAGAGTTCAGCCGTGGGAAGGCCTCCTTGAGGCGGTAGATCTCCTCGATGGCCGTGTCCGGGAGCACCCGGGTGGAGCCCTTATCGGAACGCTCCTGCGGCATGAGGGCGTCGATGCCGCCGTTCTGGTAGAGGGACACCCATTTGCTGAGGGTCTTTGGGCTGTACTGGAATACAGAACCGTCAGGCAGGGTGAGCGGTTTTTCGGTGATACGCTGGTAGTAGGCGTTCCTGGACGCATCCGGATAAAGGCCATGGATGACCGGCGCTATGAGAGCGAGGCGGAACTGTGCCATGGCGGCTGCGTTCGAAAGGTTTTTGGGATTGTTGTCCATAAAAATGTCCTCCTTAGG
>NZ_SRYA01000017.1 GCF_004793545.1 Petralouisia muris
ACTATCATACAGGTTTGCTCCAGTTTTGTATAGGTACTCGCGTTTTACCGTTTACGATACATCTCAAGAAAAATGCAGATACGATTCTGCGATTCAAACAGAGAACCCCAAAAGGAAGATTCCTTTCGGGGTTCTCTGCTTACTTTCCAGTAAAATTATTTTGCTTTAATGCTCTTTACTTTAGATGCACCGGAAGCGAAATCAGCCTTCAAGCCGTTTGTTCCAATTGCAACTACTTTATAGTAGTATTTCTTACCTTTCTTCACTGTCTTATCAACATAAGAGGTAGAATTCTTTTTGGTTGTTCCAATCTTTTCGAATCCTTTGTTCTTCTTGGTGGAACGATAGATTTCGTACTTGGAAGCTCCGTTTACTTTGGTAATCTTAATAGTTACTTTGCCCTTCTTAGCTGTCAGCTTCTTAATGCTCGGGCTGATTTTATAGCAGATGCTTGCAGGCTTGCTGTATCCGGAAATTGTATCGCCGTTCTCACCAAACGCCTGAACATAATAGTAATAGGTTACTCCTGTACGCAGGTTGCCGCGGTCAATTGCAGAGTTGGCAACAATGGTATTCTTCTGCGCTTTGTATTCTTTATACAGAACTACGTTTGCAGAGGTTGATTCATCGTTATTGCTCTCTTTTGCAATTGGTTCTACTCTGCCGTTTGTCTCATATGACTTTTTGTCTGCATTGTAGAAAGAAGCCGGGCTGGTGGAACGCCATACTTTGTAATATTTTGCACCGGAAACCTTCTTCCAGCTAATCTTTACAGCCGTAGTGCTCACGCCTTTTGCATCCTTCTCCGTCACTTCTTTGGCTGTTACGCTTTGTGCAACTTTCAGTTTTTCATTACCGTTCTGATATACGGTTACATACTCTGACCATTTTTTATTGCCATATGCACGCACACGAATTATAACACGTTCATTTCCGGCAACGTTCTTAATGGTATAGCTGTTCTTCTTTACGTTATTGGCAGTTGTCCAATGATCTTCATAGTCATCGTTATAGTTATCATCATACTTCCTGTAACTTACTTCATATTTAGTTGCAAACTTATCTTTATCCCAGCTAACCTTTACATTAGTGCCGCTTATGCTGGTCTTAACATTCTTAGGCGCTTCCACCTTCATGAGAACAGTGTCCATTGCATATATCTGCTTGGTAACCTTTTTAGACTTATAGCTTGCTACCACTACATAAGTATAAGAAGCATCCTGTTTCAGCTTTTTGTCTGTCCATGACACGGTCTTTGCTTTTTTGATTGTCTTAACCAGTTCAAACTTCTTATTTGACTGCTGTTTTGCATAATTTCCAAATCCGTTAGATTTAGAAAGATTTGTATCTGTGGAGGACAGGTAAGCACGGTAAATATCGTACTGAGTAGCTCCGGAAACCTTGGTCCATTTCAGTGTTGCAGAAGTCTTGCTCTTCTTGGTAACTCTCAGATCAATGTAATTGCTGTTTCCTGTTTCTGCTGAGAAATACACATAATCGCTGTATACCTTCTTTGCCTTTGTCTCAGGATTATAGTAATATGCCCTTGCTCTGTAGTCATATACGGTGCTTTCTTTCAGACCTTCATCTGTATATTCTGTGGAAGAAATGGTTTTTACTTTCTTATACTTCTTGCCGCTCTTACGATAAATCTCATACCCTGTAATTGCATCATTGGTCTGATCAAATATCATCGTAATGCTCTTCTTACCGGATTTGGTAGAAGGCGCATCAATTCCAAGACCAAGCGTTGCAGAAACTCTGCTGGATACGGAAACATCATTATAATTTACAAACTGAACCGGCTCTGCCTTGCCATTTACCATTACATTCTGGGTAGCTACAGCCGTCCGGATATCATCATGTTTGGATGTGTCATAGGTCAAAACTACAAAATAATATTTCTTTCCAGGTTCAATACCATCCAAAACATTGCTTGAAATGGAATTCTCACTTGCGGAAACAGGATAGGCTTTTACCTGCTTGTCTACAAGTTCCATCTTATCCTTAAGTGCAGTTACACTAGTCAGACGCTGTGTCCTTCCTAAAGAATCTACGCCAGTAGCATTCAAATAGCTGTATGTATATTCTTTTGTCTGGAAGATCTTCTCACTCTTAGAATAAAGCACTACTACATTTGTATTTACATCAACCGGATTCCATACCAGACGGAAGGTGCCGTCGTCATTGTTCTCAATTTTCAGTCCGGCAGCTACAGGCGCATTCACCTGTTTGTTGTATGTAACAGCGCAGGGAGCACAATAAGCGCCTTCCACTTCATTTTCATTGCTGTCCATTACAACAGCGCATACTCTGAAATAAATGTAGTTAACCTCTTTCCTGATTGGCTCATCGTTTTGATCATATTTTATATTGCCGTTTTCGTCACGTTCATAGATATACTCATCCTGAGAATTATCATAGTCATAATAAGTTCTTATTCCTGTAGTGCCTTCCGAATCCCAGTCTTCATCTTTCAGCGCAGTAACATTTACAGGAGCTGCAGCTTTATAACTCTGTACCTTATAATTGATTGCATCTGGAACTGTATTCCAGGAAATTCTTGCTTTCTTCGTATTCTTCTGAACCCACTTTAATCCAGTTACTACAGGAACATTCACCTGCTTCTGCGACCAGTTATAAGTCAGTTCCGACCAATCCCCTACCTTAACAATCTGTTTAGCTACGCCTCCCTCATAATAATCTCCTGCTTGATCTGTCGCAGCTACTGTCTCAGTATAGTATACGGCTCTTACTTCATATTTTGCTTTTTCAGCAGCCGTATAGGATTTGGAAGAACTGCTGCTGTAATCAGTCCCCGTCTGGATTGGTTCCACTGTCTTCTTATCCTGACTCACTGCAAGGTCACCAAGTTCCACCGCCTGGCCGTCTACCTTAACCTGATATCCAACCTTCAGCAGTTTTCCACCGCTCTCTACTTCTGTCTCGTTGGTAACTTCATTCCAGGAAATCCGATGATACTTCCGGTCAAAGGAAATCTCACTAGATTTAAATGCATATGCGGTAGCTGTTTTATAGTTACCGTTCGTATAATCGTATTCTGTATTTGTCTCTATATTTGTATACGTTTTTCCATTTACCAGGTAATACTGTACACTTGCATCTGTCGCTGCTACTTTCTGTCCATAAGCAGCTGCTACGGCATTTCGCACTGCTTCGTAATCAGCAAACGGGCCGCCTGAAACTGCGCCCAAAACATCTACTTCATTCCTTTCCAGGAAATAATATGACAAAACAGGTTTCTCCCAGTCTGTAACTTCATCACCATATTCATCCTTCTTCGTCGGACGCTTTTCATAGCAAGTAGTATACTTTTTACCATCTACATCATAAAATCCTGTTGCATCTTCCTGCGGCTGAAGAGTAGCCGGATAAACTTTAGCTACTTTACCGTATAAAGCGCCATTACTTTCATCAAAGTAAGCGTAATAAACGTCACCCTTCTTATACAGCCCTGTTGCAGCGTCCAGCCAACTCTCCTTCGTTCCTGTCACTGTTACTCTGTCATTTCCAGATCTCAGCGCTGGATTCACATAGGCATAATCCTTCTCCACTTTTTCGTCGTCACTGGACATCGTGTATGAACTATACTTTCCCTCCAGCCCAATTACCTTGGAGACGCCGCTCACTGCGCCCTGCTCTGTAGTTTCCACGGTCAGGTTCTCTGCTGCGAGAGCGGGAACTGCGTCTGTCATCACCATTGCCGCTGCCAGGATGGCTGCTGCAACACGTGCGGTCATTCCACCTTTCCTCATAAAAAAACTCCTTTCATAAATGAATAAATTGTATCATCCGTGTCTCCCTTGCAAAAAAGCTGTGAGTCTGCCAGTCTCATGACAGATTCATAAAATTTTCAACTTTATTTCACAATCTTTTCACAAATGACCTTTCTCTATTCTAGTCCCACTTCCATAAAATGTCAATTGCTATCTGTAAACTTTTTTCTTTTTTGTTTATTTTGTATATTTTTACCCCCCCCCCCTAGATATTTCTGATTTTATTTTGTTTTTCGCCATAATTTTCTGATAATTTTTATTCTTTTTATCTTATGAAAAATTTTGCAATCAATATGCTTACTTTTTAAGCATATTTGCAATGTTTTCTTTCAAATGTTTCCTTATTATATTTTATAAAATAAAAAAACAGAGCCATAAAAAAGCAACGTGCAATACCTCCGTTTTTTATAGCCCTGCTTCAACTGAAGCTGCGTAACTGTCCCATCTTTGCGAATGACAGAAAGCAATTTCTTGTCATCAGAATCAACTTTGGTGCCATTCATGCTTCGTTTATCCCCCTTAACCTCACCCATCCCCTCTTCGCAAATCTCTCCAACTTCCGCTGCAATATCAGGAGCAATCACTCCGTAACCATCAACTGCCAGTTCTTTTCGATACAGATTAATCCGAAAATCACTTCCCATGTCCTGAAGTTCCGGTTCCCGAAGCCCATAATTCCTTTCTTCCTCAAATATTTTTGGAATACCAGTTCCCCATGCCTCTATCATTTTCAAAAGCCCCACTACTTCGTCGCTTGTGCGGGAATCCAGATTTCCTGTAGGTTCATCTGCCAGAATAATATCCGGTTTCGCAGCCAGAGCCAGACTTGCCTACAATGGCTGCGAATTCCCCTCTTTTTATGGCGATATTGGCACATCTCACAGCCCGCACCTGACTTTCTCCCTTTCCATAATATTTACATAAATCCGTTGTTTTTAAAATTGTTTCCATTGACATCCTCCTCTATCATCAATCCCACTCCGGCAGACGCATGGCAAAGTCACTTTCTATCTGCCGGAACACGATTATTGTAACTCTTATTTCTTTCATTTTGCTTTCAAAAAAATAAAGAAGCCTTACAGTTTTGTAAGACTTCTTAGATTCAAAGAGGAAGCTGCACCACAAAAGCACTGCCACTCTCCTTTCCCCGGCAGCGGAAAGAAACGGTAACGCTTCCCACTCCTCCAGTTCCATGGAGATCTGCTCTTCCTCTGCTTTCAGCCAGACGCTCCAGATGTTCATAAACATTTGCCAGCTCCTGACTGTCTGCATCAGCGGTTCTGAAATCCTGCCTGTATTGCCGTTTCTGAAACTGTTCCAATATGTTTCCCAGCGCTTTCCACTCCTGCTGCTTTCTTTTCTCTGACAGCTTGTATGATATCAGAACCGCCAGAACATACAGACACAGCAAACCAGTATGCTCCGTCCTTCCCAGACAGAATCTTCTGTTCCTTTCAGCAATTCTGCTGCTTTTTCCATATTTTCTCTATCCTGATTCCTGGGATCTGCCATCACAGAGAGAATTTGTATCTTATCTTCATAGTTGTGAATCTGCATGTGGATCAGCATGATGTCAGCCAGAACTGATACCAAAATTCCCACCAGCAGCAGGAGGAAAAGAAGAGCGTGTTTTTTCATGGATTTATGCAAGAGTATTGGCAAACTCACACAGAATCCGAACCGCGCTTTCCCGCTGGGAATCGTCCAGATGTTCCAGCAACCCCAGAATCATTTCCGCCTGAAAACTTTCCCTTTTTCCGAAAATCAGATAGTCCACAGAAATATGGGAACCTGTGCTGATTTTATACAGTGTTTTGGAAGTAATGCTTTTATCGCCCCGTTCCACAGCGGCAAGAAAGCTTTCTGAAATACCGCACAATTTGCTGAATTCATCCCTGGTCATCCGAAGGGTTTCCCGAACCTCACGGATACGGTGTCCTACCGACTGATTAAAATCTTTCTCTATCTTTACCATAGTTCTCTCCCTAAAGAAATCCTTCAGGAACTGTCATGAAATAACCTGCGCAAATTATTTCATGACAGCTCCTGAGTTCAAAGCGCGTCAGAAAACTGTCTTCTGACGCGCCGAATGGTTACATTATTTCTTTACTGTAATCTTACAGGTTGCTTTTTTGCCGCTGGATGTTTTTACCGTAATGGTTGCGGTACCTTTTTTCACTGCGGTCACTTTGCCGAATTTATCTACTTTTGCAACTTTCTTGTTGGAGCTGCTCCATTTCAGGGTATCGGTAGATTTTGCCGGCTTCATGGTTGCTTTTAAGGTAAGTGTCTTTTTCACCTTTAAGGTTGCTTTTTTCTTGTTCAGGGTAACCTTTGTGGACTTGGTTGCCTTGGACGCTACAGTTACCTTAACGGTCGCTTTCTTGCTTCCAGCTTTAGCTGTAATCGTTGCGGTTCCTTTTTTCTTTGCGGTGATTTTACCATTCTTAACAGTGGCAATCTTCTTGTTGGAAGTAGACCATGTTACCTTATCTGTAGTATTAGAAGGCGTAACGGTTGCCTGTACGGTAACGCTCTTACCTTTTACCACATAAACCTTCTTGGAACTCAGGGTAACCTTTTTTGCCGGAACCTTATTTTCGGTCTGCGGCGCATTTACCGTTACTGTACAAGCAGCGGTCTTATCCCCTGCTTTGGCCGTAATAGTTGCAGTTCCTTTATCTACAGCAGTTACTGTTCCGTTTGATACGGTTGCAACCTTTGCGTCAGAGGTCGTCCATGTCACAGTCTTGTTGGTGGTGTTAGCAGGCGCTACGGTTGCTGTTAAAGTTCTGGTCTTTCCTTTGTCCAGAGTAATGCTGGCAGCGTCTAAGGTAATGCCAGTGACTGCGATTTCAGTGGGTTTTTGCTCCTGTTTCGGAGTTACTGTGACTTTACAGGTAGCTTCCGCTGTTCCAACTTTTGCAGTAACTGTTGCAGTTCCGGCTTTTACTGCTGTAACTGTTCCGTTTGATACGGTTGCTACTTTTGAATCAGAGGTGAGCCACTGCACTGCCTGGTTCTCATTCGGTGTTACGGTTGCTACTAATGTTGCTGTTTTTCCTTCTTCCAGAGAGATTTCTTTCATATTTAAAGAAACCTTTGTTTCCACTACTACTGGTGTACTTCCCGGTGTACTTCCCGGGGTGCTTCCCGGTGTACTTCCCGGGGTGCTTCCCGGTGTACTTCCTGGGGTGCTTCCCGGTGTACTTCCCCCTGTTGCTTCACGCGTCAACGCTGCTCTTCCGCCTTCTGTATTTGCTGCTGCAGCTACAGTAAAGCTTCCTAACACCATTGTCGCTGAAAGTAGAATTGCTACATTTCTCTTGGACAAAAACTTCATTTTCATTTTGTGTCTTTCCTCCTCTTTCTATTCCAAGTACTTTCTTGTTTTGTACTTTTGGTAGTTACGATTATATACCCTGAATTTCATTGTGTCAATTATTTTGAGATTAATTTTCATACTTTTTTTGACTTTTAGCGACTATTCATATATCATATGATTGTATGATTAATATTAACGACAGGCGACATTGATAAACATCAAAACTCACTGTATATCAAACGTCAGTTTAAAACGAAAGGAATGCATGATTATTATGGAAATTACAACAAAAAATGTTTCAGTGATTATCATTACACTTCTGTTTGCCTCTTTATCTGTCTTTTTTTATTTTCTGCTGTTTGAGAAAAAGGCCAAAGATTCTTTCCTGGAACCCATTTCTAAAACAGACGCCGGAATGAATCTCCTGCTGATTATGACAGTGGCATTGTTTCTGCGGCTGCCATGTACTGTATTAAGCCATGACGGTGACTTAAGGTACTTTATGAATGCCTCAGAAGAATTCTTAAATCAGGGATTCTTCGGATTTTTTTCTAGATGGAGCATTGTTTATCCTCCGCTGTTTGAATATCTGCTGTTTCTTATTGGTAAAATTTCCTCTTTTCTGGGAATTACCTTTATATTTGGCAGTAAATTAACCACATTTATTTTCAAGATTCCCGGCATTATCTGCGATTTGCTGACAGGATATACGCTTTATCACGTTACCGCAAAACATCAATCAAGAAACCTTGCATTGACTTTATCACTGTTATATCTGTTCAGCCCGGTTACTATCTTGGATTCATCTTACATTGGGCAGGTAGACTCCATTTACAGTCTCTTTACACTGCTGACCGTATATTTAATCTGCACAAAACGTCTGGAATTGAGTTATTTTGCTTTTGTAGCGGGATTTCTATTTAAATATCAGATTATTTTTATTACACCCGTATTGATTTTCGGAATTATCAATCAGGTGATTTTAACAGATTTCAGTTGGAAACGTTTTTTCCATCATTTCAGAGTTGGCCTGGCTGCCATAGGATGTATCTTGCTGTCCTATCTTCCATTCCTTTACCAGCCCTCTACCGGTGAATTCCGTCCTGAGGATTTGTTTCACACTCTTGGAAATTCCCTGGGCAGCTATGGAAGGGCTTCCTTAAACTCCTATAATTTCTGGACACTGGTTGGATACAATCTTGTGGATGAAAAAACGGCATTTGGCCCCTTTTCCTGCAGTACCTGGGGAACTATTGTTATTGCTGCGCTGGTTTGCTCCTCTATTGTTATGTTCCTAAAATATGGGAAAGATTCTTCCTCTTATCCCATCATCGGAGCATTTTTGATTTTCGGTATGTATTGCTTTTCCACAAAAATGATGGGGCGGTATCTCTTTCCGGCTCTTGGCCTGCTGTTTTTGGGCTTTGTGCTGAAACCTGATAGGAAACGCTTCCTTTGTGCGCTGCTCCCCACAAACCTTCTGTTTTGCTGCATTGTGCTGGATTATCTGTATTATCCATATTCTGCTTACCGGCCGGAACTTTTAATGCCAAGGATACTGTCAGTTTTGGTACTTGGGTGCTTTGGATTTCTGGTTTGGACTATAACAGGGGAAATTCGGCGCAATTCCTTTTTACAGAAAAACTAAGGATCTGTAGGAAAATAAGTGATACAGATTACGCAGGATATTTCTTCGAGTGTGCAGTGCAAAAAACGTAGGCGCAGCGGGCTACGGCGAGGCTTTTTGTACTGTGCAATCGGAAAAATAGACAAGTCAAGATATGTCAGTTATTTAGATCCTAAAGACATTTCAGATATAAATTCCATGATAAAAGACGCTTAGTTAATACTAAGCGCCTCTTTCATCAAGTGTATAAAATGATACGATAGAGTCACTCTTTAAATTCCACATCTCAGCCGCTAAACATCGAATTTGAAATTTAAACGCTATCCACTCTTGTGCGATACGCTCATTAAGAATTGTGCTCTCAAAACCATTGCTTATATTATTATATACACGATAATATATTATGTCAAGAGATATTTGAAATTATTCTTGGAATTATTTTTATTCCAAATCTATCAGTATTTCCACTCATCCCATCATAAGATTTAGACAAAATAGCGTTTGTCAAAGCTCTCACGTTTTTATAGATAGATTTCCCAGATTTTTTTCTTGCCATTTGATTTGGCATAAAATCGGCCAATTGTAAACATTGTGAATTTTCTGATTTATGCGTAAAGGCAAACTGTAAAATTCTCTGCTGAATCGCATCAGGTCTGACATACATTGTTCCAATGGATGAAACCTGATAAAATCTCATTAACATAATCTTATCAAAAGTGTCCCGCGATTCATAAACAATTTTTCCAACAGCTTTATTTTTAAACAAAAAATGCGTATAATTCTCTAATATAATCTGCATACAGACTAACGATATTTCATTTGCTATTTCCGATTTTGAAAAATTATCATAATAATCATCACTTTTTATTACACAGCCAATCGTATATATCTGTGAATCTTTAATTAGTTTACTGATTTTGTTATACAAATGCTGCGCTAAATTTCTATTATCTCTAAACCTGACATATTCCGGCTTTAATGTATTTCTAGGCTTCCGGCTGCTAATAGCCTGCTTCAAATCAAGTTCATGTAAAATAACGGATTGCGAATCTGGCACATCATTCCAAATATTTAATTTTATGATATCTATCCCACTGTTTATTTTAGGAATTTCATCATTTTTTACTATAAATCCACCAATGGCAAATGCCGGTTTACGGCCGTTTTGTTCATATGTATAACTTTCATCTAAAAATAATGTATACTCGTCCAATATTTATATCCCCAATCATACTTATTTAGCTGTAAAAATACAACGATCTCAGTATACTACAAAATCCTGCACAATTCTATCAGAACGTATGTTTTGAATATTTTCACGATGCATACTTTAAAAGCATAAACTATTATATACCACATTCACCTTCTCATTTAAAAACCATCTTTCTCCTCCTCTTCCTTCAGCGCTCCCTCCGTAAAAATATAACTTCCTTCATAAATAACAAATTCCCCTGTCTTTCTGCCGAAATATTCCTTTCCTTCCACTTCAAATTCCCCTGTCTGGCGAATTCCATCTTTATAATAGAACATATAATCTCCCAGCTCATAGAATCCTGTATATCCCTTTAAGCTGTCATCAAATTCAAACTTATAGATACACGCTAAATTTCCAATCCGATCCACGTAATCTATCCTGGTCACCCCATAATCCATCAGAGTTGAGAAAAATGCATCCGTATACAGATCCCAAGCATACAGATAGGGCTGATAATCCATCATAAAATAGACGTTGTCTTTCTGAAATGTCCTCATAGACAATTCTGACAGCCCAAGTTGTTCTAATTTCTTGTTATATATATCAGAATACCAATTGCTTCCTCCGAAGAACATAGCGTTATTGGGTTTGTCCTCTAAATAAATCTCGCCTTTATCCCCAGGCGAATAATTCCAGAGAGCATGAATGTAAATGTTTTCTTTATGTTCCAAAACATATTCGTTAATCTTTTGCGTATAACTTTTATTCCATTCTGCCTGCGCAATCCGAGTTGGAGAATAAAGAAACTCCCCGCAGGCAGTTCCGCCATACAACAAAGCAATCACGAGCAATAATTGTCCAATGCCTTTTCTCCCATTTTCTATATGCATCCAATATTTCACCAGAAAAAACCATGAAATTACAATTCCCGGTATTACGATCACACTGTAAACACGGGTCGGAAGCCTGCCCTGCACACACAGATAAATTGTCAAAGCAATGCTCCCTAGAATATGAAGCATCAAAAACAGTGATTCCGGTTCTCCAATCCGGGTAAAATAAATTAAGCTTATCACAATAGTAAGGTACATCAGAATCGTAATACCCAGGAAAAAACGGCTCCCATATACCTGCTTCGCCCAGACCAGCCAGGTTGGTTCCTTACTCCATAATTCTTTTCCCCGATCTTCAGTTTTTTCCGCAATCGCCAATAGATTTTCTCCGGTCACCCGTTCGTCCAGAAAGCACCAGTTGCCTACCAGCATTGCCAGCTTACTGTCCCATCCAATACTGTCGAAAAATTCCGGATCCTCCCCATACTGCAGGTGAGGATAATCCATGTACCGGATTCGGCCTCTGTTAAATTCCTGGAATTCTTCTGTTTCAAGCTGATTGGAAACATATTTATCGTATTGATGGA
This sequence comes from Petralouisia muris, assembly GCF_004793545.1. Lineage (GTDB taxonomy): Bacteria > Bacillota > Clostridia > Lachnospirales > Lachnospiraceae > Petralouisia > Petralouisia muris. The sequence goes on from NZ_SRYA01000017.1 coordinate 11,365, forward strand.
AGCCTAAAAAAGCCGTACTGAAAACAGCAACGTATATCAGCATGGCAATCATCACTTTTCGGTTCCAGCCTTCTTTCTTCACACAATAATACAGTACGCACAAGCTCAGATAACAGACTGTCACTGCGCCTGTTTCATATCGTATCAAAGAGGCAAACAAACAGGCAACGCAGGGAATCAGAATATCCCGAACCCGGATTTTTCCTTTGCCAGGCAGCAAAAGCGTAGTGAAAAACCCTATTGAACATACAGCGGGAACCACAGTAAATGCGCTTTTTGACAGATAATAAGGCCAAATAAAAAAAGAGAAAAATGCAATGGGAACATATGTCATGATTTTACCCGCTTCTTCTATCCGGCACAGAATCAGCCAGTTTCTATGCACCAGATAAATTCCGGCAAGCATAGCAAAGACGCTCAATACATACCACCACTGGATCTGCGGAATTACCCGATAGAAAAAAGCTACAAGATAACCCAGAATACAGTTAATAAACTGATGGTATGGATATGGGGTTCCCGTCGTAAAACCGGAAAGCGCATTTTGTATTCCATGATCATCATTTGTCAGATATCCCATCGGAAGCGTGCTGGCCGTAAATAAATAAAGCATTCCCGTCAAACAGAAGGCCGTCAATGCCTCTTTTCTATTTCTTTTCTTCATACAAATCCTTTCTCAACACAAGCAAAAAGCACAAAATAATCCCCAGATTTAGTATCAGATATAAAATTGCCGCCCCAGCGATTCCATAAAGCTCCAAAAGATATTTGCCGCCGAAACAAGAACACAGGCTAATCAAAAGATAAACAGCCGCCATCTCATTCCTCCTTCCTGTCACAGTCAGCATTACTGCACAAAAAGATGATATGGCAAACAAAGCTCCGCCCAAAAACAACAGCGTAAATTCCAGCCTGTAAGGTTCCAGCCTCACATCGTACAAGAGATTTAAGAGCGGTATCCCAATCCATGTTCCAGCCAGGACAGCAATTGCGGTGACGCAAAAAATAAAAATAACTTGCCTTTCCATTAGCTGTTTCAGTTTTTTCTTTTCTTTTTTCTGCCATAAGATTCCAATATCTCTTACCATTGGCTGATATACAAATCTGCTCAGCAGAACAATGCAAAAAGCGGGCATCATAAGGTATCCGAAAATTGCCTGTACATCCTCTGTCATATACCAGTCAATCATATATTTTGGGATATTTCCAACGTACATCGACACTGATGCAGCGATTGCAAGAGGAGCGCATTCTCTTAAAATCTTCTTTACATTTTTCCCACATAGACCTGTACAAGACATTTTTTCCTTTCGGAACCTCCTGCCAAACAGAACCACATCCAGCAAAACACTATAAATCACACTGATTTCCAATGCTGTTACCAAATTTTTTGCCGCCAACAGAACCGCACATAGAATTCCAGTAGAACTAATCATCCGTATTGCCGCTATTCTGGCGCCTGCAAACAATTTTCCCTGCTGCTGATAATATCCTATACAAACATCTTCCAGCGCATCTGTCAGCTTATAAAGACATATCATAAATACCACTTGTGTTTTATATCCTTCATATCTCAAAAACCGCCGGCAAAACATTAAGTATCCTGAAACACATGCAAGAGAACTGAAAACCGTTATAATTCTGGCAAAAAAGTAATCCGAAAAAATACATCCGGCTTTTTTATCCGTTACTTGATAATTCCGCATCCCATATCTGGCAATGGTTGCAGCTAAATTTGCCAGGGCATATCCTATGGAAAAAATTCCGGCGTCTTCGATTCCAAGCTTATATGCAATCACACTGAGAATTACTGTGGACTGCAGGGCATCTGCCGAAACAGCAATCGTATTCCAGAAAACATCTGCTTTTCTGCTGTATTTGTCCTCACCTTTATCAAACACCTCTGTTTTCCTTGATCCTCCTTTGTATCCTGGGATATTTTCCCTTTCCATCACACATCTGTATCACCCCTGTTCCTTGATCCGGGTTTCCTTCCAGCAAAACAGGCCCTTGTTCCGTAATTGCCACGTCCCATCCCACAATATTATTTTCTGAAAGCCGCTGGGCGCTTTTTACAACCATTTCTTTCGCCTCATTCCAATAAGGCACCTGAAATCCTTGCAGTTTTTTCCCGCTATAGGGATTCACCTCAAACCGATGAAGTTCTCCATTAATTCCTGACGAATCGATAATTCCATGAAAAATCTGAACATTTGCACAAATTCCTCCAGCACAAAGATTATCCACACATTCCTCGGAAACTCCCATTCGAAGCCCTGCCGCAAATACCTCTGCCTTACCGCCAATACAAAATGTTCCGATGCGAAGGGTATTCACTACATTTGAATTAAACTCCTGCAATAATTTATGCTGCCGGATGCACTCTTCCAGCAGGCATCCTGAGAATTCTGTCCCCTCAATCTTCTCACCTTTATAATAATATTTGTAAACTCCTCCCCCCCCCGCCCAAATTTCGGTTTAATCATGACAATTTGATGTTTTTTCAGAAAATTTTCTATTTCACCTTCATCCGCACGATCCGCATCTAGCCATTCCCTTCCCAATTCCTTTTCAAAAAGACGGTTAAACTCTTGTTTCTCATTTAAAATCTTTCTTACTCTCTCACTGTTGTATTTCTTCATCAGCACCGCATGCCTGAGATAAGTCAAAAAAGTCTTTCTCTCCCGTCTGCTCTTGTGATAAAACTCAAACCAAAGATATTCTTCCGGACTGCACCCATCTGTAAGAACGCACCACAGAAAATGAAAATTCAACAGGATACATTTCCTCAATGAATTTTTTTCACGCAATTTTCTTTGGAACCATATATAATTTTGTAGAAACTCTTTCAGCCATTTCACAATACGCTTCATCATGAACTTCCTTCTTTCATCCGATTTACGATAAACCGCAGCTTCCCGGTACTATCTGCTTCTATCTCGCTTTTCCAGATAAAATGATATTTCATATCGTAATCCGCAATCACTTTTTCCAACTTTTCTGTAATTTCTTTTTCCAGGAATTCCTTATTTATTTCTCTCGCCGGATCCGCTACAAGTTCCAGTTCAACTTCATGGTAATTATTTTGTATCACGCGGAAACTGAGAAGCTCCTCTAAATTCTCCGTTGCCGCATAAAAGGGATGATAATCATATTTTCTTCCGTCTTCCAGGGTAATCCAATCATTCATACGGCCTTGAATATTGGTAAGATATTCTACTCCATTCTTTCTGATTATTTCTGCTCCATCCTCAATGTCATAATTAATAATGGGAAATTCATGCAAAAATAAATTTGTAATCAGCATCCTCCCCTTATTCGCCAACTGGTTCTTTTCATCCACAATATTAATTACATGAGTATCATTGGTAACAATATGCTTCCTGATGTTCCCAATTCTTGTAAAAGTGCATGCTCCCGTTTCCATAGAACCATAGGAAGTAAACAGGCGATTCCCCAGATATTTCCTGAAAAATCTGATAGATTGATTTGTCAAAGTTTCACTGATGCTGGCATATGCTTTGGGATGGCGCAGCTTTATATGTTTATGCCTGGCATATTCCACGGTCTGCATTAACTTTGTGCGGTGTGCATACAAAAAATCAGGTCTTACACGATTAATCTCTTCCGCTATCACCTTCCCCTCTGCCAGAAAGGACACTTTATGCCGCCGCAATATTCCTAATTTTTGCAAGATACTGTCCTTTCCCTTTGCCACAATGGCAGGATCTTTTAACGCCATCGTCTGATCTAATAGAGGATTTACCCCATTTTCCATAGCAATTCTCAGCCAGTTTGCCGCAAAATAAGCGTTTTCTCTAGGAGAAGCACATAATTTCAGAGGCGTTCCAGTGGAACCGCTGGTGGTGTACACATGATAATTTTGATATTTTTCTGGATTTCTCTTTAATTCAGCTGTAATCCATTCCTTTATTTCACTTTTTGTCAAAACTGGAAATTTTACCAAATCCTCTCTGCAGTGAAAATCCTCCGGCACCGCCCCTACTGCTTCAAATTTCTTCCGGTAGATTGGTATATGATAGGCACATTTCATCAATTCTTCTATTTTATGGTTCTGGATGTTATAAATCTCTCTCTTCTCCAAGTCATGTTTTTTTAATTCCAGCAAATATTTAAAAACAAACAAGTTTTCCATTTTTCTGTCCCTATATACAGACATTATAGCATTTCCTCCTTATTGTCCTGCTTTTTGGACATCACGGTATGCTCTGGAGCATTTCCTCCTTATTGTCCTGCTTTTTGGACATCACGGTATGCTCACCCAAACTTCAATGTTTCCCAACGCTTCCTCCATCTTATGCTTCGCTTCCTCCAAAGTATCCGCCTGCACCACCACATGTCCAATCCGGTGCGGCCCTACCCGGAACGCCTGCACTTCATCCCCAACCTGATAATCAAACTGAATCTCAACGATTTGTTTATCTTCTCTGTCATTCCTGTTCACAATCTCTTGAATCACCCCTGTGTTCTCACTGCGCAGCAGCATTCCCACATTCGGGCAGGCTTTCTCACTGGCAAAATCCACTGGAAGCCCCAGGGCCGCCTGTATGATTTTTTCATAATAATTATAACCGTAATAGAGAGATACCAGCTCAGTCAGACAGGTTGCCCCTGCCCTTCCGCCGATTTCCAGCACATAAGGCTTTCCTCCAGACAAGATAAAATCTGCATTTAATGCGCAGTTATCAAGGCCCATGGCTTTCACCGCCTTCTGAAGCTGCTCTTTGGCGTCCTCAATTACAGACTGTTCCAATTCGTAGGGGGCCCAGTGGCCGATAGGAACTCCGGTATCCCCCTGGAACACATAATCCCCATGGGGCAGTATAAATTGGACTTCTCCCCGGCATACAAAGGACTGGGCGCCGAATTCCTCCCCTTCCAGAAACTCCTCCACAATAAAATAATCTTTTCTGGTATTCTCCCTGACAGCCCGATACGCCTCTACAAATTTGCTGCTGTCCTCTGCTTTTACAATTCCCCGGCTTCCGGAAGTGTCCACTGCCTTAAAAATCAACGGAAATTGCAGGCCCTCCAGTTCTTTTTCCAAATATTCTATAAACTTGGAATCCTTGTCTTGGTTTTCGAATCTGCTGTGAGAATCCTGCTGCTTTTCCTTTTCTGCTCCCATCAGGGAGATTCTGCGGTATCTTGCTGTCCGCACTCCGTATTCCTCGTACTTCTGTTTCATCAGCATCTTATCTGTAGCTGTTTTTCCCGCTTCAAAGGATAAGCCGGACAGCCCCAGGGCGTCACAGACTTTTCCGATGGTTACCACAGCCACATCTGTGCCGGTTGTCACAATCCCATCTATCTGTTCATTTCTGGCAATTTCCAGAATCTTTTCATAATCCCTGGTATCCTCATAGTAAATTTTATCCCCGAAGGCAAACCCCGGATAATTCCCCGGGACGCTCACCACCAAAGTTTCTATCCCCATGCTCTTTGCCTGTTTGATCAGCGGAACCTGATACACTCCGGCTCCCAATACCATTAATTTCTTTTTCTCCTGCTTTTTCAATGTTTTTTTTCTCCCAATTACCTATCTTTTTTTCTTCATTTCTCTGTATCAACGCCTGACTCACTTCATACTGAGGCTGCAAATTCCCCGTTCTCTGCATCAATGTCCGACTCGCTTCATACTGAAGCTCCAGATTCCCCGTTCTCTGCCCCAAGGTCCTGCGCACCACATACTGAGGCTGACGGTTATCCGCCAGAAACATCCGGCCCACATATTCTCCAATCAGACCCATAAACAGCAGCATAATCCCTGAAAAAAAGCAGATTGCAATCATCAAAGACGTCCACCCTGCCACGCTTGCCTGAAAAATAATTTTCTTTGCAAATACTCCAAACGCCCCGGCAATCCCAATCAGGGAAAAACAAATTCCCAGCCAAATTGCCATGCGCAGGGGAACCACCGAAAATCCCAGAACATTTGACCAAAGCCGGATCAATGCTTTCAGATTATAATTGGATTTTCCCTCTTCCCGTTCAAAATGTTCCACCGGAATGCAGGTTATCTTTTGGGTTGTCCGCAAAAACAGCCCCTGCAGATAGGCGTAAGGGTTTTGGTACTGTATCACATAATCCCGGACAAATTTCCGGATCACCCAGAAGCTGGAAGTCTTTAAATCTTTAGGCTTTCCAATCAGCTTCCGCACCGTCCAAAAATTGACTGCGCTTCCCAGATTCCGATACCAACTGTGTTTTTTCCGTGGATAATAGGCATACACAATGTCCCAGCCCTGTTCTATTTCCTCCAGTAATTTATGAATCTGGCTGGGATGAGTCTGCATATCGTCATCCATGGCGATGATATAATCCCCCTGGGCATAATTCAATCCTGCCATTACCGCATTGTGCTGCCCTGCATTTTTGGCAAGATCAATAACCATCACATTCTTATAAGCCGCCGCCAGTTCCGAAAGCGCCTGAAAGGTTGCCCCTCCATCCGGCGACGCATCGTTTACCAGAATAAATTCCACTTCTTTTCCTTTCATTTCCTGCATAGTCAAAAGAACTACTTTGGAAATGGTTTTGCCGGAATTATAGCAGGGTATTACAATTGAATATTTCATCTCTGCTCCACTCACTTCTTCCCTGATTTTCTCTGTTTTTCAATTCTCTATCATTCAAACATCTGCAAAATTTTTTGAGCCGCATCGTAAAAACTCAGAATTGCCGATAAAAATTCTTCACTTCTGATGCCACATAGCGGATTTGCTCTTCTTTCAGCCCATCGTACATAGGCAGGCGAAGCAGACGATTGCTTTCCCGGGTGGTGTTCCTGTCCTGCCCGTGGAACCTTCCGTACTTTTGTCCCGCTTCGGAAGAATGGAGGGGCACATAATGAAATACAGCGGAAATTCCTTTCTCTTTCAAATATTGCAGCAACGCCGTGCGTTCCTCCAAATCTTTCGCTTTGATATAAAACATATGCCCGTTATGTACACAGCCCTTTGGCACAACAGGAAGTTCAATGTCCCCTGCAGCCTCCAATTCCTGCAGCAATTCATAATACAGGCTCCAGCTGCTGATCCGTCTCCTATTCACCGCTTCCGCTTCTTCTAATTGAGCCCAGAGATAAGCGGCGTTCAGGTCGCTGGGCAGATAAGAAGAGCCTGCTTCCTTCCAGGAATATTTATCAATTTCTCCCCGGAAAAACTGGCTTCGGTTGGTGCCCTTCTCCCGGATAATTTCCGCATTCAGAATATCTTTCTGATTTTTAAGCAGAATTGCGCCGCCTTCCCCCATGCTGTAGTTTTTTGTCTCATGAAAGCTGTAACAGCCATAATCCCCGATGGCTCCCAGAGACCTTCCTTGATAGGTGCACAATACCGCCTGGGCTGCATCTTCAATGATTTTTAACTGATGCTTTTTGGCAATCCGGCAGATTGTGTCCATCTCACAGGAAATTCCGGCATAATGCACCACGGCGATTGCTTTTGTCCTGGGCGTTATGGCATCTTCAATCAGGGCTTCATCCAGATTCATTGTGTCCTTGCGAATATCCACAAAGACTGCCCTTGCGCCCCGCAGTACAAATGCATCCGCAGTAGACACAAAGGTATAGGAAGGCATAATCACTTCATCTCCAGGCCCGATACCGGACAGCAGCGCCGCCATCTCCAACGCATGGGTGCAGGATGTGGTCAGCAGCGCCCCTGCTGCTTTTGCCTGCGCTTTCATCCATTCCGTGCACTTTCCGGTATAAAACCCATCTCCGCATATTTTCTGGCGGGCAACGGCATCCTCCATATACTGGAAAGCTTTGGGATGAAAGGGCGGAATATTAAAATGGACCTTTTGTTCCTCCATGTTTCGTCACCTTATCCTTTTAATTTATCTTTTTCGCAAATATACTTTTTATAGTATTCCTAAATTTTAGGATTGTCAATAATTATTTCATAAATATTTTGAATTGAATCCTTGAATTTATGATTTTTACATCAACTATTTCTGATGTATGCAACGGCAGATAAACATTTTCACTGATTCTGTCCCTGGAATTACCATTGAAGAATTCATTAATTTTATGAAATATTCCTTTGATTTTCTATAATTTTATGATTGCATAACTATTTTTTACTAATTATCTTTAAAATAAGGATTTTCAATATATTTAGGATTTTTTTGTCTATAATATACTTGCCTGGATCTTTTGAATCACTGATTTTATGTGAGAGTCTCTCCAATTATTGGAATATTCAGATGTTTTTTGATAAGCCGAATGCGTTCCCAGCCGCTGCCGGCTATAGTTGAAACTGTAATGAAACAGGCAAATGCGGAAACTCAGGCGAATCTGCTTTTCTTAGAAATAACACGATTTTATCTATGAGGTATTAACATGCAGCTTGGAGATCATTTAAGAAATATCAGGGAATCCAGAGATTTAAAACAGACGGACGTAGCCAAAGCTACTCACATCAGCAATAAGATTTTGTCCAATTATGAGCGGAACATCTGCTATCCTACCATTGATAATCTGATTGAGCTGTGCAGGTTTTATCAGATTTCCGCTGATTATCTTTTGATGCTGACCGATAAGAAAACCGAACCGAAAACGGTGGCGCATGATTTTCCAATCAGTTCTGATGAGAAACGGGTGATACAGTATTACCGTCGACTGAACGAGGAGAATCGGGACTGTATCCGGGGACTTATGGTATCTTATTACAAGGAACAAAAGTCGGATGCCCGGTCCCTTCCCCATTTGCGTGAAAATGACTTTGTTCTATAACATTTTTTGAAAATGAAACTGGGGCTGTGGGAAAATGAATTTTATACAAAAGATATGGTATGAACTCAAGAGAGTCATACGATACATTATGTAAGCCAGTCATTTTCCGACAGCCCCGGTTTTTATTTCTTTCACGGATTTCATCCTCCGCTACTTGCAGCGTTCTGAAATAAGAAGCTGAAATTGCTGTCATATCTAAAATTGTTTACTCTTTAAAAGACAGCACATTTTTCACCATAAACTGCGCCAGCATTTCTTCTCGCCTCCTATTCTATATAATAGACCATATCCTTTACTGATTTTGCTCCCTAATCAGCTTATCCAGCCTTTTGATGATAAGAGCAGCCAATATGCCAATCACTGTCCCTGCAAGGGTGCCGGACAGAACCAGAACCGGAAAGTAGTACAAAAGCCTGGCGTTTTCCACCACCAGGACTGCCGCCATAATTTGCCCCAAATTATGAAACACGCCGCCCAGGACGCTGACTCCTGTGACAGAAAACAGCTTGATTCTGCGGGCGCCTATCATTGCCAAAAGGCTTAATATCCCCCCTGCCAGACTGTACAGCATGGCGGCAGGATTCCCAAAGGTAAACCCATTCAGTACAATCCGCACCAAAGAAAGGGTACAGGCTTCTTTCACTCCCATGGTATATAATGCGACAATCGTCACCAGATTGGCCAGCCCCAGCTTCACTCCCGGAATTCCCAGATTAATTGGAATCAAAAATTCAATATAGGAAAGGACAAATGCCAATGCCGTAAGCATTCCCATATAAGCTGTTTTCTTCGCCACCGTTTCCTCCTTACCCTTTTCCCTTTCAGCATAAAAGTATGCTTAAGGCTTCCTCCTTACTTCGTGCTTCCGTCAATTTCAGTTTCACCGCCGTTTTCAATTTCCACCACAATTTTGTTGGGAAGGCAGACCAGGCTTTCTCCTCGGTTCTGCACCGGACGGTGATTCACGCATATTTTATCCGGGCAGGAAGCCTCTGTAATATCTGCTTTGCCATCCCGAATTTCCAGTATGTTGTATCCGCCGGATTCTGCCTGAATCGTCACGCTTGTATCATGATCCAAAGGATAACTCCCCTGCACTTCACCGTCCAGATATACCACAGCCTGGGCTTCTTTTGTATTTTTTGCTGAAAACAGAGAAATAAAGCCATACACGGCCAGGGCTGCCGCCAGCAAAACTACAATTAAAATCACATCATTCTTTTTCATGAAATTCAAATCCGCTGCTGCAGCGAATCCCTCCGTCTTTCATTACCCACAGGGCTTCTGTCCCAGGCAGCGATTCTGCCAATTCCAGGCCCTCCGAAACTTCCATATTAAACAGAGCTGTTGACAATGCGTCCGCCATGCCGGAATCATTGGTCAGCACCGATACGGAAGGAACATACTCCGGGGGCATTCCCGTTTCCGGGTTGATAATATGGCAGTAGCGTTTCCCGTCCACCATGTAATAACGCTGATAATCTCCGCTGGTTACAATGGTTTGATCTGCAAGTTCCACTGTCCCAATATAAGCCTCAGAACTTTCCAAATCCGGATTTTCAATGCCTACCAGCCAGGGAGTATTGTCCGCTTTGGCGCCTACTGCGCTGACATTTCCGCCTACGCTGATTAAGAAATGATCCATCCCCAATTCTTTTGCATATTCTGTAATCCGCTGCACCGCATATCCTTTCCCGATGCTTCCCACATCCAGGGACATTTCCCCGTCTTCCAGAAATACCGTTGCCTGATTTTCATCAATCACCAGCCTGGAAATATCCGTATGGGCCGCCATTTCCTGTATCAATTCTTCCGGCGGCACCTGGGCGCCGGCCGGATCAGCCATGCCCTGCTCCCGATATTCATGCCAGATCGACAAAACGCTTCCGTAGGCAATGTTGATTTGCCCATTTGTTTTCTGGTGCATCTCTATCCCCAGCTTTAACAGTTCTATAATTTCCTCATCCACTGGAATCGGTGATTTGCCGGCGTTATCATTGATGCTCTTTAGATTATTTATCCCATCATAGGTATGATAAATATCAAAAAGTTGATGATAATGCATCAGCTTTTCCTGCAAAAGCTTTGTCTGCTCCTCAAACGCCTCCTGGCTCTTCGCATATCCAGTAATCGTCGTTACCGTATCAAAGCTGTCGAAAAAGCTGGTTTCATACCGATTCCGTTCTTTCTTTCCCTGCTGCATGGCTGCAATTCCCACAAGAAGCAGAACCGCCAGCAGCAAAATTCCTGCATGCTGCACTCTTTTTCCCATTTTAAACAGTCCTTTAGTAAAATTCTCCCTTTCAGCCGTCAGGATATCATGTCATCATTTCATGCCCGCCAATCCGTCCGCTAAAAGGGAAAATCCATCTTTGTCATCTATTCCTCTGTACCAGCATTCTCTTCTGCATCCCCGCTATCTCCGAGATTTTCATTATCTTCTGCGTCGCTGCTGTCTTCGCTCTCTCCTGCATCGCTGCCTTCTTCACTCTCTCCTGCATCGCTGCCTTCTTCGGCGCCTTCGCTCTCTCCTGCGTTGCTGTCCTCTTCGGCGCCTTCGCTGTCTTTCGCTTCCTCCTGCTTAATGGTAAAAAGATCATCAAATGTTACCTTTGCCCATTCCTTTTCATTTACTTCATATTTCACGTCTTCCTTATAGCCGTCGCACACTTCTGTATAGTGATCGCTCTGACGCTTTTCCACAATTTCCTTTTTCTTACTTTCGGTAGCTTCTTCATCAAAGGTACTCTCCATACGGGCTACAAAAAATGCTTCCTCGCCGGTAAGAACTGGGCTGATTTCTCCGTCCTTTAACTTGTCTGCGCCTTCAATCAGCGCCGCATCCAGAGTTTCTTCGTCTGCACCGTAAGACTTATTCTCTGTAACAGTATATCCTGCCGCTTCTGCCGCCCCTTTAAAATCGTCCTTGGCGGAAGCTGCAAAAGCTTCTACTTCTTTTTTCAGATTTTCTTTTTCTTCTTCGGTATACTCTTTGGTATTCCCTTCCTCGTCTGTGGTGGATTTGCTGTTCACTTCCACATAACTGATGGTTTTCTGAGCTGCTTCCTCATCAGAAACCTCGGTGTCAGCTTCTGCTTCAATGGCAGCCTGCATTTTGAACTGAATCGTATTCAGCCGAAGCATTTCTTTTACATATTCCTGGGTGGCTCCCATCTGGCTGATAGCTTCCTTGGTGTTATCCTCCATAAACTTTGCGGCTGCCTCGTCCATTTTGGCAAGCTCTTCCTCTGTGATTTCCACATTATAATCTCCCATGTGGTCTTCTAACAGATACAAAAGTTCAATAGTTTCTGCCACATTATTTTTCACAGAGGTAACCATATCCGTGCCTTCGCCGAATAAGTCCTGAGACCAGAAGCCAGTTCCAAACATACCGGTAAACTGCCCGTCATAGATGGCCTGCTGATACCGCGCCATAAAATTCATAAACCCAAGGGAAATCTCCTCTCCCTCCAATGTTGCTCCTGTTTTCTGTCCATCTATGGAATTGCCGCATCCGGTCAGAACAGATACGCCCATTGCCGCTGCCAGCAATAAGGGAACTAATCGTTTTACTTTCATAATATCCTCCTGTGTATTCTCTTTTCTCTGGATTGCCTGAGGATAAATTCTCAGGCATACTGTTGATATTATAATTCTTTTTTCCCCTGGTAGCAACTGTTTTCACAAGATTTTCATGTTTCCTGGCACTTCTCCATCATAAGAATGACTGCACCAGCAGTTCCTGGGTATCCTGAAGGACTCTCTCTGTAATTTCCAGTGCGCCGGTATTTTTCTGCCTGGTGCTGTAGCTTTTCCCATACTCAAAGCAAGGCGCTTTTGCATCCTTAATAAACCGCAGCGCACCCTGGTACTTCTCTGTGACGGACGCAATGTTTGCCGGATTGATTTTGGCCTGAAAATAAAAGGTAAACCTGATTTTATCTGCTGTTTCCTTGATTTCCGTATAATAGCACTGATGGGCCAGGGCTTTCAGTAAGGCAATCTCCAGCAGGTTTTCCACCGACTTGGGCGGCTCTCCGAAACGGTCAATCAGCTCTTCCAACATTTCTTCTTTCTCTTCCTGATTCTCAATGACTGCAATCCGTTTGTAGATGTCCAACTTCTGGAATTCATTGGGAATATAGGAGGGCGGAATAAATGCATTGACATCCAATTCAATGGTGGTGTCAAACTGCTCCGCAGGCGCTTCCCCTTTCAGGGACTTCACCGCCTCATTCAACATCTTGCAGTACAGGTCATAGCCCACCGCTTCCATATGGCCGTGCTGCTGCGCCCCCAGCAGGTTTCCGGCTCCCCGGATTTCCAGATCCCGCATGGCTATTTTAAATCCGCTGCCCAGCTCTGTAAATTCCCGGATGGCAGACAGACGCTTTTCAGCCACTTCCTTGAGCATTTTATTCTGACGGTACATCAAAAACGCATAAGCGGTGCGGTTGGATCTTCCCACCCTTCCTCTGAGCTGATAGAGCTGGGACAGTCCCATATTGTCCGCATCATGGATAATCATGGTATTTACATTGGAAATATCCAGGCCTGTTTCAATAATGGTGGTGGATACCAACACGTCAATCTCTCCGTTGATAAACTGGTACATAATATTTTCCAGTTCCCGCTCCCGCATCTGCCCGTGGGCAAAGGCAACATTCGCCTCCGGCACAAGCTCTGCAATTTTGGAGGTGACTTCCACAATCTGGTTGACCCGGTTAAATACATAATACACCTGGCCTTCTCTGGCAAGCTCCCGATTAATGGCCTCCCGGACGATTTCCTCGTTGTATTCCATCACATAAGTCTGAATGGGCATCCGATCCATCGGCGGCTCTTCTAACACGCTCATATCCCGAATCCCAATCAAACTCATATGAAGTGTTCTGGGAATCGGGGTAGCCGTTAACGTCAGCACATCCACATTTTTCTTCATCTGCTTGATTTTTTCCTTGTGGGCCACTCCGAATCTCTGTTCCTCATCTATAATTAAAAGCCCAAGATCCTTAAATTCTACATCCTTGGACAGTACCCGGTGGGTGCCGATGACAATGTCCACGATCCCCCGTTTTAAATCCTCCACGGTCTTTTTCATCTGGCCTGGGGTGCAGAACCGGCACATCAGATCCACTCTCACCGGAAAATCCTTCATTCGCTGGACAAAATTATTGTAATGCTGCTGGGCTAAAATTGTGGTTGGCACCAGATAGACCACCTGCTTGCCGTCCTGGATGGCTTTGAAGGCCGCCCGGATGGCAATTTCCGTCTTGCCGTACCCCACATCTCCGCAAATCAGCCGATCCATAATTTTCTTACTCTCCATATCCCGCTTGGTAGCTTCAATGGCAAGCTCCTGATCCTCTGTCTCTTCAAAGGGAAACAGCTCTTCAAATTCCTTCTGCCACACCGTATCTTCCCCATAGGCAAACCCTTCCGTCCGCTGCCTTACGGCATAAAGCTCCACCAGTTCCTTTGCAATCTCCTTGACGGCGCCTTTTACCCTGTTTCTGGTTTTCTTCCATTCAGGCCCGTCCAACCGGTTAATTTTAGGTTTCTTCGCATCGGCGCCGGCATACTTCTGGATGGCCTCTAACTGGGTGGCCAGCACATAAAGGGTGCTGCCCTTATCGTATTCAATCTTCACATAATCTTTGGCTGTTTTCTGAATCTCAACCTTTTCAATGCCCCGGTAAATCCCTACGCCGTAACGCTCATGAACCACATAATCTCCAATGCTTAAATCTGTAAAACTCTGGATTTTCTCTCCTTCATAAATCCTGCGTTTTTTCTTCCGCTTCTGCTCTCCGCCGAAAATATCGCTTTCCGAAATCACCACAAACTTAATGTCCGGATATTCAAACCCTTTTTTCAGCTTGCCGTAAGCTGCCATCACCTCTCCTGGCTGCACCGGATGATCATAGTCCTCGCTGTAAAAACAGTTCAATCCTTCCTGCTGCAAATCCTCTGCCAGATGGCTGGCTCTGGTTTTAGAACCGGATAAGAGAATCACCTGATATTTATTTTTCCGGTATTGCTGCAAATCCTTAATCAGCAGTTCAAAGCTGCGGTTATAGGAATTTACCGGCCTTGCTGAAATGTTATAGCGGCGCCTTACCTCCAGCTCACTGATTTTAACATCCAGCGTGGTTAACGCCACGCTGGTTTGCCGCTGCATTCTGCCGAAAATCTCTTTGCCGGAAAAAAGAGCCTGCATCTGCCCCGGAAGGATATATCCCTTTTCCAGCCGGTGGGTCATACTCTCAGAAAATTCCTGCTCCACCACTCTGCCCTTCTCGGCCAAACGGGCCGGCTCATCCAGGAACAGCACCGTTTTTTCCGGTTCGAAATAATCCAGAAGAGAAACCGTTTTCTTCATAAAATACATAAGATAACTTTCCAGATTCCCGCTTTGCTGAAATTCCGTCAGCTCCTCCACCAGGGCGTCCACTGTGGTTTTCAGGCGATGTGCCTCTTCTGTTTTCATCTCTCTCCGAAGGGTTTCATAAAGCTCCTTTTTTTCTTTTTCAAGGGCCTCAATTCCTTGCTCCAGCAATTCCGGAAACAGCACAATCTCGCTGGCGGGATAAATCCGCACCCGATCCAGATTTTCAATGGAACGCTGACTCTCCACGTCAAAGCTGCGCATGGAATCAATTTCATCTCCCCACAGCTCTATACGGTAAGGATTTTCTTCGGTTAGAGGAAAAATATCCATAATCCCGCCCCGGACCGCAAACTGTCCGGCACTTTCCACCTGATAATTTTTTTCATATCCCATCTGAACCAGGCGTTTTCTGACCTCCTCCAAATCCATGGTCTGGCCTAATTCATATTCCAGAATGGACTCCCGGATATGGGAAAGAGGCGCAATCCGATCCATCAGCGCATCAAAAGTGGTGATTACTGCAACACGCTCCCGACTCAGAATTGCCTTCACTGCAGCCAGCCGTTCTCCCGTCAGCAGATTTCCCCGGATATCCGACTGGTAAAACAGCACGTCCCTGGCTGGATAATAGACCGCCTCTCTGTCAAAAAAACGGTAATTTTCATATAATTCCCTGGCTTTTTGTTCCTGAAAGGTTACAATCAGGCAATTTTCTTTTTCCCCTGCAAGACTATAGATGAAATGAGGCTTCTGGGTATCAATACACCCGGAAACCTGCACCGTTTCTTTTGTATTCTTCAATTGTGCCTTTAAGTCTGCATACTCCTTCAGTCCCGACAAAGGCTCTGTAAAGCTTTTCATAATTTCCTCCATCAATGAATTCCGTTCATGACACGGGCTGCGTTTTGCCGAATGCTTCAGTTAAACTGGTTCATGGCGCGATCTGTTTCCCCTTTCACCATCAAAGCCGCCGCTTCGCAGGCTTTTCCAAAAGCTTCTTCCGCTAATTCCCGATCTTCTTTGGAAAATCTTCCCAGCACATAATCCGCCAGATCCCAGCCCTGGGGCTTCTCCCCGACTCCGATTTTAATCCGCAGAAATTCCTGGGTGCCTGCGTGGCTGATAATACTTTTGATCCCGTTGTGCCCTCCGGCGCTGCCTTTTTTCCGGATTCTAAGCTTTCCGGGGGGAAGGCTGATATCGTCATAAATCACAATCAGATTAGTCTGGGGCTCTAATTTATAAAAATGCAGAATTGCCCCGATGCTTTCCCCGCTTAAATTCATAAAGGTCTGGGGCTTTGCCAGAAGGACCTTCTGCCCTTCTATGATTCCTGTTCCGCAAAGCGCTTTATGTTTTTTCTCCGTTACCCTGATATTATATTGATCCGCCAGCAGATCAATGACATCAAAGCCCACGTTATGACGGGTTTTCTCATATTGGCTGGAAGGATTGCCCAGCCCTGCAATGATAAACATGATGTTCTCCTCTTCTCTTTTTGCTTTCCGTAATCTCTGAAATAACCCTGTCATGCCGCAATCACTCCAAAATACAGCAGCACCACTGCCCCCAGAATAATCCGGTACCATCCGAATACTTTAAAGTCATGCTTTTTAATATACCCCATCAGGAAACGGATTACCACAATCGATACCATAAAAGACACAAACATTCCGGTAAACAGAATTCCAAGCTCCATTCCGGTAAAGGTAAAGCCAAATTTTAATAATTTCAGAAAGCTTGCGCCGAACATGACAGGAATGGCCAAATAAAAGGTAAATTCCGCCGCCACAGTGCGGGACACCCCAATCATCAGCGCGCCGATAATGGTTGCGCCGGAACGGGAGGTTCCCGGAAATACTGCCGCCACAAGCTGAAACATTCCAATGAGAAGAGCCACCTTATAATCCAGTTCATCGGTGGTGCGGATCATTGGCTTCACGCCCCGGTTCCGGTTTTCCACAAGAATAAACACAATGCCCACTGCAATCAGCATCACTGCAACTACCCAGAAATTATATAAATGCTCTTCCAGCCAGTCGTCAAACAGCACGCCTACCACAGCCGCTGGAACGCAGGCCACAACAATCTTGCCCCAGAGATTCATAATATCCCAGTTAATCCTTAACTGCCTTCTCCTGTTCTTCTGCAGCGGAAAAATCTTATTCCAGAACAGCAGAACCACCGCCAGAATAGCCCCTAACTGGACCACCACAAGGAACATGTTCCAAAAATCCTGGGATACTTCCATGGGCATGATTTCTTCCAAGAGAATCATGTGCCCGGTGCTGCTGACTGGAAGCCATTCTGTGATGCCTTCTACAATTCCGTACACTACTGCTTTTAAAATTTCTAACATAATCTTTGATCCTTTCTGGAAACGTATCCGATCATTTGCTTTCCGGATATCAAACGAAACTCCGTTACAGTATATCACACTATCACAGAGTTTAGGAATAAATATATTCAAAATTTTATTAATTTTTTCTGAGGTATCTGAAGTGGATTATTTTGCAGAAACCAGCTCCGGCATACGGGCAAACGAATTCAGGAGCATACAGCAAAGGCAGGAGTATCGTTTTCCTCCTGCCTTTGTCTGTTTACTGTTTTATATTATCATACTTTGATAGTAAATACAATCGTTTGATGATATCATTTTAAGATTTTCCTTTGTTGCCGCATCTCCTCCGACTCATGCCGCCTGACTGCTATTACTGTCTACACCGCCGAACAAATCCCCTTCAGCTTCCCCTGCAGTTCCACCTCGCCGAATCCTCCAGGCAGAATCAGATGATCCCCTTTTTTCACAAGCTGTCCGTTCAGCAGCCCGTCTCCCTCAATGACGCTCATCAAAAGGAACGGATACTCCTGCTCAAAGGAAGCGTTTCCATCCAAATCCAGCTCAAACACCTCATAATGCTCACAGGAATACAGGGGACACAGTATGTTTTTCTGTACATTCTCTGTATCAATGACACTGTCCGCAGCAGATTTGGCGGGAGCGGTAATCACGTCAATGCTTTTTTCCACATGAAGCTCTCTGGGCTTGCCCCCGGAAAGCCTGTCATAATCATAGACCCGATAGGTGATGTCGCTGTTTTGCTGAGTTTCTAAAATCATCAGCCCTCCCTTGATGGCATGGACGGTTCCCGGGTCAATCTGAATAAAATCACCTTTTTTTACCGGAATCTCCCGGATAAATTCCTGCCACCTGCCCTGATGTATCATATCGGATAATTCTTCCTTGCTTTTGGCGTTATGCCCGATCACCAGGGACGCGCCTTCGGGACAGTCCATAATGTACCAGCATTCTGTTTTGCCCAGGGAACCATTTTCTCTGGCATTCGCATAGATATCATCAGGATGCACTTGAATACTCAGGTCGTCCTTGGCGTCAATAATCTTAATCAGCAGCGGAAAACGGTCTTTCTCCACATTTGAGAACAATTCCGGCTCCTCTTTCCACAGCTCAGACAATTTTTTTCCTGCATACGTCCCTTCTTTTACCGTGCAGTCTCCATTGGGATGGGCTGCAATCCCCCAGCATTCTCCAATATCCTCCCCGGTTACCGGATACCGGAAATCCTCTTTCAGCCGGTTTCCGCCCCAGATATTGTGGGTAAATACCGGATTCAAAAACAAAATTTCGTGCTTTTCTTTGTCTGTCTTTACTCCGGACAGGCAGGCTCCATTGCTTTCCATAACCTTCTGATACCAGTAAGCAGAATCCTTCGGGATACGTTTCTGGGTGGCAAAATCCACATACACCAACCCGAACCGTTCATGATAGCCTTTTTCCCACTCAAAATTATCCAGAAACGTCCAGGCAAAATATCCCCGCAAATCTACCCCTTCCGCAAACAACCCGGACAGGCCGCTCAGATACGCATCCAGAAAATCAATCCGGTTCCTGTCATGGACTTTCCCATCTGAGGATACCATGTCGTGGCAGGACATGCCGTTTTCCGTTATGTAAATAGGCGTTTGATAACGCTCATAGAGAAACTTTATGCCCCAGTACAGGCATTCCGGCGTTACCGGCCACTGGGAAGCGGTTTTGCCATGCCCCGGCGTCCGGGACACATATTCCGGCTTCCCGTCCGCCCCGGCGCGGATCTGATACCCATTGTAAATATTCTGTCCCATAAAATCCAAAGGCTGGGAAATCAGCTTCATATCCTCTTCTGTAATTTCCGGCAGATAATCCCTGTACTTTTCCAGCCCCTCCTGTGGGTATTTTCCAAGAAATACCGGATCGGAAAACCAGCTTACGTTCCAGGTCCAGTTATGAAGCTCCTCTTTCATCCCAAAATAAACCCCTCTGGCTGCTTCAATGTCTGCTGGATCATAACCTGCCCCTGGTTTATGCCAGGGATAGGCCACGCTGCAGGTAGGCGCATATCCGATTTTTATCTCCCTTTCGGCATATTTGCGGAGAGCCAGCACCGCGGAACCATGGGCCAGCAGCATATGATGCGCCATCTGAAACGTATCCCGGAGGGGAAGCTTTAACCCCGGCGCATGGATGCCGGTGAGATTGCCAAGGCCGATAAAGCACTGAGGTTCATTGAAGGTAATGAAATATTCGCACAAATCCGAGAAATTCTCTGCCACCACTTTGGCGTAATTTTCAAACCATTTCACCGATTCCCGGTTCACCCAGCCGCCCTTATCCTGGAGCGCCTGAGGAAATTCCCAGTGAAACATCGTAATGTAGGGAGTAACGCCGTTTTTCTTCATTTCCAGAATCATATCCCGGTAAAGGTCTATGGCCTTCCGATTCACCTCTCCCGTTCCCTTCGGCAAAATCCTGCTCCAGCTTAAGGAAAAACGATAATGCTTCACTCCCAGAAGCCGCATCAATGCAAAATCCTCCCTGTAACGATGAATATGGTCGCAGCTTACTTCTGCATTGGCGCCTTCCAACACCTTTCCCTCTCTGGCAAAGGTGTCCCAGATACATGTTCCTGCGCCGTCCTCCCGATCTCTTCCTTCTATTTGATAAGCGCTGCTGGCAACGCCCCAGACAAAATTTTCTGGAAACATTCTGAATTCCTCCTTATTTTATGAATTTGTTAGTGCATTTTTCCAAAAATGAGCGAGAAAGGCAGAACATTTCCCTGTATTCGCCGCCAAAACAGCTAATTTTGGGTACACGAAATAAACCTGCATTTCTGTAAGCTTTTGAACTTGCTCTCCCGTCTGCAATCAGGAGAGCCGCTTAGTTTCTATGCAGGATTAGCTTGTGGAAAATATTCCCGCCAATCACCGGCCCATTTTTCCGTCAATCCTTACGACTTGCTGCTGCCTCTTCCTTTCCTCTTCAGGCAATAATCAATGATAAGAGATAAAACGGCGCTGCATTTTCCCCTTCATCCGCAAGAACCTCCAGCTCCACACAATGATTTCTCCTCTCACCATGATGAAGAATTGGCTCTAAGTAAAGGCAGTCGCCCCAATCCTCTTCAAAATTTCCATCCAGTATCCGAACATTCTCTGAGTCACCGTCTAACGTCAGCTTCGCACGCAGAGCTGGTTTTGTCACCGTTTTCCGGTACTGAACAGCAATGCAGGACGCCGTAACCTCAAATAAAATTTTTGCGCCTGCTTTTTTTCCAATCCAGCCGTTTTTAAAAATATCCAGATGGCCCTTCTTCTCTTCTGCATCTGCCAAAAAGCCCAAAAGCTCCGGACAAATTTCACAGATGGTCAGTCTCTTTGCCTGTTCATACGCATTCTCTGTCAAAGGCTCCGGAAACGAAGCTTCTACTTCCGGCTCCTGCCCGTCTGCCCGGACCTGCTCAAAATACGCGATGATCTCCTCCGCCAGCAGTTCATGCCCTTTGTCATTCGGATGCAGTCCGTCCTGCGTCAGTTCATCTCTTGTATACACGCCTGATTTCATCCGTTGATACACGGTATCCTTTATGCTCACATGGGGCACATGGTACCAGTCCCCTATGGCGTTGTGATACTCCTGGGCGTTTACGCCGGTATCGTAAAACACATTATTCAGCAGTAACACTGCCGGTTCAGACTTCCAGGTCAGTACTTTCCGCAATAATCCTTCATAGGTTTCCTGGAAAAATTTATTTGCTTCATCATTCACACTGAAATCTATCACCACCAGATCCGGCTGATACATCAGCAGATCCGTTACCACCCTGGATACTCCAAAATGAGAGGTGGTTCCTCCAATTCCGCCATTGACATAATGAAGCTCTGCCTTTGGAAATGTCCGTTCCCACCACTGAAACACACGGTATGCATAAGAATTCTCATGCGCCGTCGCTGCACAGTCCTGTGTAATGGAGCCTCCAAAAAAACCAATGGTCAGCGCTTCGCCCTTTTCGGCCCTCTGCATGCACTTTTTCAATCTTGTCAAATCTATCCGTCCCATTTGCTACTCCCATCCGTCTATCTTAAGACTTTCAATATACCCAGCAAGCTCTTCTGCCATTTCCTCTGCCTCCGGAATCCTCAGATGCCCCGGCGTGCCTTTCCCATTACGTTGAAAAAGATACTGCGTAATCCTCTCATCTTTCATCTCCCGCACTGCCTGTGCGATCGCCTGATCCCATGCCTCATCATGTTCCAAAAGGGTAGTGCAGCAGATAATCTGCGCAGATGGATATTTCTCCCGAAGTTTGCCCAGAAATGATTGATAATGATTTCTCCACGTTACCGCTTTCTCTCCGTCAGGATCTTCTTTCATATAATCCTCCGGATGGCTGTCGTTCTGCCCGATGGCAACAATCACCGCCTGCGGCGTGTACCTGGAAAAATCCCAAGCCATTTCTTCCCGCAGCTCTGGGTGATAATGAATCTTGTCCCAGGCTGTCTCCATTCCTATGTAATCCGGATCATGGAACCATCCCGTTTGATCCATCAGGGCAATTCCTCCCTGGGCAATATCGTGAATCTGGGCGTTCAGCTTCCGCGCTGTCATCCAGGCGTAAGAATACCAGCTGTTCGAATATTCCCCGTTATGCTCCGGGTCCTCTTTCCCTGCATATTCCACCGCTTCTGAAACTTCTCCCGCCGATACAGAATCTCCATATACTTCGATTTTCCGTTCCGGCTTCCCGGGCAGTTCCAGAAGCTCTGCCCCTTCTGCAAGCTCCACTCCCAGGAAAGCAAACTCGTGGCAGGCGTCCTGCCTCTTAAAAAACAAGACCTCATGCTCCTGCTCTTTTGTCTCTTTTACTTCTATTTTAATGGAGGCAATTCCCCTTTGGGGCAATGCAAAGGCAGACTGCCTGCCATCCAGTATGCATCCCAGATAATTGTCCCAATACGCCCCATGGTTTTTCACAGAAACCCTTAATTCATTCCCTGTAAACCTCATTCCAACTGAAGTGCATGGATATACAAAAACCGGTTCTTTTGGATTGCTCCAGTCAATCCTTCCGCTGTAAGATAATTTCTCGTTATCTGGCTGTATTTTCATCTTCATCCTCCTTTCGATGAATCAATTTTTGAAAAATCCCTGATAAAAATAAACTATTCACCCAGGCAGTCAGGGAAAATCCTGCCACACAGAAAATCGGCATTGCAGCCATTGTATAAAACTCCCCTGCCGCGATGCACACTGCCGGAATGCAGTTCAGCGCTGTCATCGCAAGCGTTGCCGGAAGATTCCGAAACGCAAGGAATAATGCATTCCTCAACGTGTTTTTTGTGCTGTTTTGGAATCTTGCCTGCAAGGGAAAGGCATAAGTAAAGGTAAAAGACCAAAGCGCCACCAGGACGCCAATTGCAAGATTCAGCATTTTCCAGAGATTTTTGCCATACAGCACATCAAACAGCAGGATTCCGCCTGTAATCAGGAAAATTAACCACAGCTTCGTACTCTGCTTCCACTCTGATCGGCAAGCCTGAAAATACTCTCTTGCCACATACCTGCTTTCTCCCCGCACCCGCCGAAGCGCCACCTGATACAGAGCCGTCATAGTCATTCCCAGGGTAATCACAGGCAGTGAAGTAATCACAAACAACACATTCAGTATGATCCAGTCTCCAAGATTTCCCATAAATTCAAAAAACGGATGTTCTATTGATAATTTTTTCAACGTCCTTCCTCCTGTTTTTCTAACCCGTAAGCCAAATGCTTAATTTTTCATATAACTTTCCCCTGCAGATATTTCAGAAAACTCCTGCTCTCGGCCGTGTGCTGCCCGGAGGAAGGAAAAGCAAGCAGCAGCTTCTCATCCGCTTTCCCGGTTACCCGTTCTGTAAAGCTGTCGTTTCCAAGCACCACTGCACTGCACTGACCTTCCTCCATATAAACGGTGAAGCCTTCTGTTTCCTGCTCCTCTAATACTCGAAACCTTCCTCCCATCTCTTTACAATGGCGGTAAAAACTCTCGGACATAATCACAGCGTCAATCTCCTGATTCTGCCACTGGAAGAAAAATTTCTCATAGGAACTTTCATTTGCACCTTCTAACCGGAACTCGCCATAAGAGAACTGATAATCAGAATCAATGACAACCCTGTTTTCCGGAAGCCCGGCTTCCTTTGCAAAGGCATCGGCCATTTCCTGATCCCTTGCTGCATCCATTTCCTGATTTACAATGATACAGGTGAACTCCGGCTTCTTATTTCCGAATGCATAATGTGCCGCAAATAAAACAACCAGAGCAGCGATGGACACAAAAATCAGGATATGATACCAATAGTATGCCAGGATATAAGAACATGTCTCCTGCCTGTTCATACCAGAAGTTTTCTCCTTAATATCTCTCCAATACTTTCTTATCAACCGTCCGCCCCTCCTCTGATTCTTCTATCCGGGCGGCATAAGCCGCCCGCAATACATTTGCTTATTTCAAAAGCTCCAGATTCCGCCCGATCAGTTCACATCTCTGCTTTACGCAGTCTGCAGAACGCAGAGGATCCTTCGGAGTGGAAAAAAGATAATCCTCCAGCTTATCCACTGTAGTGGTTGCCACATGCATCCTGGTATCGCAGGAAGCGTAGTAAATGTAGATATCTCCATTTTCCCTTGCAATTGCCCCGTTGGTAAATACCACATTCGACACATCCCCGACTCGCTCATTTCCAAGGGGAACCAGAAATACCCCAGAGGGCTCTGCAATCACCTTCGAAGGGTTCTCCAACTCTGTCCCATACACATACAGGACATAGCGCAGCCCTGCCGCTGTATTCCGGACGCCGTGGGAGATATGAATCCAGCACTTCTTCCCTTTAATCGGCGGCGCTCCGGCTCCATTTTTCGACTCGGTAAGCGTATGGTAAATCCGCTTACTGATAATCTTTTCCTCATCAATCACCGCATGCGTAATGTCTTCACACAGCCCGAACCCGATTCCGCCGCCGCTTCCAGTCTCAATAAATCCGTCCATGGGCCTTGTGTAAAAGGCGTACTTTCCGTCTACAAATTCTGGATGGAGCGCCACATTCCTCTGCTGGGGTGACCGAAGCGTTTTCAGATTATCCAGGCGTTCCCATGTCTTCAAATCCTTCGTCCTGACAATCCCGGATTCTGCAACCGCTGCAGATAAATCTGTATTCTCCCTGTCCTTGCTCTCGGAGCAGAACAATCCATAAATCCAACCATCCTCATGCTGCGTCAGACGCATATCATATACATTGGTTTCTTCCGGGCAGGTATCTGGCAGAACCACCGGATAATCCCAGAAATGGAACCCGTCAATCCCTGTCTCGCTTTCTGCCACTGCAAAGAATGATTTTCTGTCGTTTCCTTCCACGCGCACCACAAGATAATATTTTCCGTCCATATAAATGGCGCCGGAATTCATAACTGCATTAATCCCCAGACGTTCCATAAAATACGGATTCGTCTCTTCATTCAGATCGTATCTCCAGTGAACCGGGGCAAATTCCCTGGTCAGCACCGGATATTCATATCTGTCATAAATCCCATTATAAAAACTGCTCTTCTGATTCCTTCTTGCAATCAGATGATCTAACTTTTCCTGTTCTATGTAATACTGCTTATGAAGCATCCTTAAGCCTCCTTATTACCTCAAGACACATTCTTCCATTATGGTACGGGCATTTCCACGGTTCCACGATTGGCTCCTCAATGGGATTCCTGTCTTTATCCAGCCCCGAAAACCATTCGGAACCCTGCCGTTTATCAATCATATAATCCCTGATATAATTCCAGATATCTTTTGCCGCTTCCAGATATTCTTTCTTTCCCTGCTTCTGATATCCATTCAGAAACCCAACCACTGCCTCTGCCTGCACCCACCAGACGCGGGTGGTATCTACAACTCCTTTTTCCGCCTCGTTGACCAAAGAATGATCCATATAGGCTCTGTTGTAAATATTTTCTGTAATCGTCCGTGTGATTGGCGCAAGTTTCTCTTGATAAGAAACATCCCCTAAAATCTCCAATCCCCGGTCCACAAGCCATGCCGTCTCAATATCATGCCCATAGGAATACAGGTCAATCAGCGTATTCCATGTTTTGTCAAAAAAGACCTCCTGACGCCCCAGCTTTTGGTTATAAATCTTGTCTGCCATAAGATCCAGCATATACCTCAGCCTGTCTGCAACACAGGCTTCCTTTGTGACCCGGTACAGCTCTGTATACGCTTCAAACACATGGAGCAGGGTATTCATGGTTTTTTCTGCCATCACCCCATTTTCGGAAAGCTTATCATTATCTGCCGGCTGGAACTCCCTGCTGAAGGCTTCCAAATACCCATATTCGTCCGTACATTTTTCTTCCACCAGCCGATACAGGCTGTGGGCAATTTCCAACGCTTCCGGATCTTTCGATGCATCATAGTAGGACGACAGTGCGTAGATTGCAAACGCCTGATTATAGGTATGCTTCGTGGTATCCTCTGGCTCTCCTGTATAATCCAAAGACCAGTAAACGCCTCCATATTCCTTGTCCAGGCAATGCTCCTTCAGAAAGAGGAAAGCATGGCGCGCATCCGACAGCAGTGCATCTTCGCCCAGTGTCAGATAGGCGTTGGAAAAAAACCAAAGGATTCTGCTGTTTAAGATACAGCCTTTTACGGCCTCTTTATCCAATTCCAAATCATATCCCAGATAACCATAGAACCCTCCATGCCTGTCATCCCTAAGCCCATGCCAAAATGGAATGAGCGCGCCTGTCAAATGCTGTTTTATCTCTGTAGCAAACATTTTTCCTCCTTGCATAACCTTACTTATTTTATAGTAATTGACTTCACCTTTGAGTACTTGCCGTATGCTGTTGTACCGGAAATGGTTTTGTAGCTTCGGATTTTAAAATAGTACTTGGTATTCTTCTTCAACTTCTTTGTGGTATAGCTGGTTGTGCTTTTCTTTTTGATTGTTTTCAGTAACTTATACTTTCCCTTTTTCCCAGTCTTCATATAAATCTGATAGCCTGTTGCATTTGCTGCCTTTTTCCATTTCAAGACCGCTTTTCGGGGGGATTTTGACTGCTTTTTCACACTTGTCAGACTGACTTTTTTAGGCGCAGACACAATCGTTATCTTCTTTTCCACAGAATAGTCTCCATACGCTGTCTTTCCGGAAACCGTTTGATAACCGCGGATTTTAAAATAGTATGTTGTATCCTTCTTAAGTTTTGCAGTGGTGAAGGTTACTGTGCTGTTCCCCTTGATGGTTTTTACCAAGTTGTATTTCCCATTTTTCCCGGTCTTCATATAGATCTCGTAACCAGATGCATCTGACGCCTTCTTCCATTTCAGGACAGCCTTTTGGGATGTCTTTGATTGTCTTTTTACACTGGTAAAGCTAATTTTACCTGGAGCTTTTGCCGTAGATTGGTTCTGGTCTCCGCCTTGATTCTGGTTGCCGTTTTGATTCTGGTTTCCACCCTGGTTCTGGTTTCCACCCTGATTCTGGTTTCCACCCTGGTTCTGGTTTCCACCCTGATTCTGATCCAACAGGTTCGTAAGAGGCGCATCACTGACAATCAGTCCCTGCTCATTCACTTTTGCCAAATCTGCATCACTGATTTTTACAGCCTTCATATCATCAAAGAGAATCGTGCCCTCTACCACGTAATTGCCATTTTCATCCTTCTGCCCATTGTAATTTTCTGGCACAGAATTGCACCACAGCTTAAAGGATGTGACATTGCTAGCGTCAACTGATTCATCCCCACTGCCTTTTTTCTTGAAGCTGCTGAAGGGAATCGTTACATACTGGGCTTTTGTTCCTTTTACAAATTCTGTCAGATACGCTTCATAGTCATCGTTAAGCTGTATCACCATCTTCTGCCCGTTGCCGTCCGGTTTTACCCACATGGAAACTGCATTGTAACTGCTCAGGTCGGTTTTGTCACTGTCAAATACCCGGCCAAGTCCTCCTGTCCACACTTCGGAGCCTTTATAGGAAAGCACATAGTTAAACGCTCCGCTGTAATCGCCTTCCGCTTTTTCCTGATTGTTCAGGTTCAGGGAAGCGCTGCAGTTTGCGGCTGAATTGTGAGCCCCGTATTTGCTTTGCAGCAATGCGTCATTTCCATAATAGTATTCAAAATTTTCAAATACTCCTTTGGCCAGCACATCCATATCTTTGTTGAAATTGATGAAGCTTGCTTTTCCAAATTCCTGTTCTCCGGCAATCAGGGTAATCATGCCTGTGCTGGTTTTTCCCAATTTCTGCAGAATTTCCGCAGTCAATGTTCCCGTATAAATATTTCCGTCCTTTTGTGTGGAAATTGTAATCTCCTCCGCATTTTCCGAGGCTTTTACTACAAATTTCACCTGATCCTCAGATGCGTTTCTGACACAGGCCTTCAGCTCGCAGGCTTCCTTGATGACCGCATAGTTCTTTGGAGCAATCATATAACCGCTGATCTCTGTACTATAGCCGCTGAGACTTACCTGTCCAGCCTTGCTGGCCGCTCCACCCTCTCCATAGAAATTCGTCCCGTTTCCGAAGATGGATTTTTCATTATTATAGAAACTGATAAATTCATTGATCATCTCATGGCCCATTGTATCCGAAGTTTTGTACGGGACAAAGAAATTACTCTTATCAAAGTTTGCCCACAAAAGGAAATATGGGATATCGTTGGCAGCAGCCGTATCAAGGACCTTATTATACCAGTCATGCCCTGTTGTCGGGTTGCCGGACGCCATCAGGCTGTCCTTCCCTGCGCCTGTAATCCGGATGCCTGTTTCCGCAATGGCCGGAATCTTATGTTTCTCTCTTGCCAGATCTGCAACTACCTGACAGCTCTGTGCAAGGTTTTCAAAAAAAGTATCGCCTGTATATACATTGGCATCCGCATAGTCGTCATAGTAGTCAAAAGCCAGAACATCTACATAGGCGTCTCCTGGGTAACGGTCCAGGTATTCCTCTTTGCTTGAAATCGGGCCGTTGGGAGAATACACATATAAGAAATTATGCACGCCCTGGTCTTCCAGATAATTGACCATATACCGCCAGATTGCATGATAGGATTCTACGCTTGTGGACGTACCCCACCAGAACCAGCCACCGCTGTTCTCATGGAAAGGCCGGAATAACACCGGGATATCTTTCTCCTGCAAGGCTTTTGCATAATCGACAATAATATCCAGGTATGCATTGAACTGGGGATTATACTGTCCGCCTTCCAGAATATAATCTGCACAAGGCGTCAAATCCTTTGATTCTGTAAAATCACATTTAGTAAAATCATAAGGATAGGCTGCATCTCCCGTTGCTGTAATCTTTGCATTCGTAAAATTAGGCATATGGCAGGACAAGGTAACTAACGCGCCGCCTTCATAGGCTTTCACAGAAGCCGCTATCGAAGCATCCAGCGCTTCCTGCCTGGTACTCTTGCCTACTTCACAGCCGGCAAGGGCCAGTGTGTCAATCCCGAACAAAGCAGGATCTGCACCTGTAACGTCTTTCGCATCTGACGTGATTCCATTGTCACAGACCGACTTAAATGCAAAGTTCTGGTGTCCGAACAGCACTTGATTGCTTTCCTGCAGACCCATCAGGTAAGCTGCCAGCGCTTTTGTCGGATCTGAGGCCTCTGCATCCACCAGCTTCACCTGCGCAGCCATATGATCCAGAGTTGCATTATCCGGAGTCACCTTCGGCGTTTCTGTGATTTCCACATTCTCTTCTACAAGCTCAGCCCGATTCAGCAAAACATCAGAAAAAGTCACCTTACCCTGGAATTTCGCGCCTACGCCCTGCAGCAGCAGAGACTGGAAATTGCCTAAATTACTTTCAAAGGGCATTTTCACTTCTGTGCTGTAAGCGCCATCTGCTGTTTTCTGGAAATTTGAAGCCTGATACATTGGCCATCCCAGTTTTTCCACAGTATCCCAATCATTTTCCGTCTGGAAAAAAACTGCCTGCAGTTTGATATAGCCATCACTGCCCATACTGTTCCAGGCTGTTTCGCTGATTACCATTCGAAAGCTTAATTCCGATTTCGCAGCGACAGGCTGGCTGTCGCCTTCAAAAGTAGCCCTCAGGGTATTATCCCAAGCATCCCAATCTTCTGCATCTCCAAAGGTCACTTCTGTAGATTCCATCTGCCCAAGCTCCAGCGTATTTTCTGCCTGTGGACTTTCTGCTTCTGCCGCGTTGACTGTCAAGGGGTTCCAGCAGCCAGTTCCGCTTCCCACATCGGCCACTGTAAGCGCCAATGCCATACAAGCAGCTATGATTCTTAATCCTTTTTTCCTCACGATTTTCCTCCTTTCAGCCAGGTAACTCCCCACTTACCGGATTCCAATTTCTTTGTCTGTTTCTGTCACTGCACTATGCTCTTTGATAAACGCCACCACTTCATCTACCTTTGTAAATGCAAGGCCCACATAGGTATCTGCAGCGCCATAGTAAATTGCAATTTTTCCACTCTCTGCATCATGAATCGTTGCACAGGGGAACGTTACGTTCGCTACAAAGCCCCGCTCCTCATACCATTCCTCCGGCGTCAGCAGGAACCTGTCACAGCGGTACTTGACAACAGACGGTTCCTCAAGATCCAGGATTGCGCCTCCTATGCTGTACACATAACCATTGCAGGTTCCGGTCACGCCATGATAAAACAGGAGCCATCCTTCGCTGGTTTCAATGGGCGCCGCGCCTCCGCCGATCTTCACGTTCTGCCACCACTCATTTCCTTTTCCCATCACATGGCGGTGTCTGCCCCAATATTCCATATCCACGCTCTCGGAAAGGAAGATATCGCCAAAAGGCGTATGTCCGCTGTCACTTGGACGGGACAGCATCAGGAATTTCCCGTTCACTTTCCTTGGGAATAACACTGCATTTCTGTTAAAAGGAAGAAATGGATTCTCAATCCTGGTAAACGTCTCAAAATCCTGTGTCTTTGCCACTCCTATGGATGCGCCGTAGAAATCCTGGCACCAGATCATATAGTAAGTGTCTTCCACCTTCACAAGCCTTGGGTCATACGCATACTTGGGCATGAAATCATTTCCTTCTTTATCCTTAAAAGGTATCTTATCCTTCTCAAAATCCCAGTGGATGGCGTCCTTGCTCCTTCCAAGGTAAATGTACGGGATTCCATTGGTCTGCTCGCCGCGGAATACGCCGATAAATTCTCCCTTGTAAGGCATTACAGCACTGTTAAAAATCCGCGCAACCCCTTCTGCAGGATTGCGCTCGATAATCGGATTGTCACTGTAACGCCATACCGGCATCCACGGCTTGCTGTTCTCTGGCCTTTCCTGCCAGGGCACATTGGGCACCGGCGCCCCAATAATCTTAACTTCACTCATTGAATCATTCCTCCATTTATGATGATACAGATACCTTGTATAGGTATCTCAATCGAAATTCCTTATCCTTTTACAGCTCCCGCAGCCAATCCGCCGTAAATCTGCTTCTGACAAAGAATAAATACAATCAACGCCGGCACCATTGTGATAATCACGCCTGCGCAGATGTAATTATACTGATTTCCCAGAGGACCAGTAAATTTGAACAGGGACGTTGCAACCGTAACCAGGCGGTTCTTATCCTGCAGGTAGAGATTTGCGGTATAGTATTCGTTATATACGCCTACGC
This sequence comes from Petralouisia muris, assembly GCF_004793545.1. GTDB lineage: Bacteria > Bacillota > Clostridia > Lachnospirales > Lachnospiraceae > Petralouisia > Petralouisia muris. Next base: position 42,531 of record NZ_SRYA01000017.1, read on the forward strand.
CCTTCAGAATCATAACCGTTACAATGGCCGGTTTCAAAAGCGGGAATAAAATCCTGAAAAATACGCCGAAATAGGTGCATCCATCCATAATTGCCGATTCATCCAGAGAATCCGGTATGTTTTCGAAAAACTGGATAAAGATATAAATGGAAATAATATCAGTACCGCACATCATAATAATGTAACCTGGCAAAAAGTTAATCCATCCAAGGCTGTACATAATCTGGTATACCGATACCTGCATGGCGATGCCGGGAAGCAGGGAAGCAAACAGGAACAAATTCCGGATAAACCCGTTGCCCCTGAATTTGAAACGACTCAGCACATAGGCAAGCATGGAACCAGTCAGGATAGAGCCGGCCAATACAAATACCAGAATAATGATGGAATTGCGGAATGCAATGCCCATATTTGCCTGTGACCACGCCTGGATAAAGTTCTCAAAATAGAACCAGCTCTTCGGAAGCGTCATAACATTTGTAGAAGCATATTCCTCTGGCGTCTTAAAGGCTGTGATAACACAAACCACGATTGGAAGCACAGAAATAAATCCCCCTAAAATCAAAGTAAAATACTTCAAAATGGAAATTATGATTCTTTTCATCTTTGCTGTTGACATTACCGTGCACCTCCTTTTGCTTCTAAGCGTTTTTTACGCTTTCTAACCTCACGGAGCGGTTCTGCATCCCCTACGCCAAAGTAATATTTTTCCACCCATTTTTGTATCATAGTTGCAATCATAATCAGGATAAGCAGGACAATCGCCATTGCAGACGCCAATCCTACTTTCTGGCTTTCATGTGCCAGCTCGTTCATGATAACAAAGTAGGTTCCTGTTCCAAAATCACCGCCAGTAATAACGTAAGGCGGTTCGAATACACTAAGAGAACCGGTAATAGAAAGAATCATGTTCAATACGATAATCGTCTTGATGCTGGGCAGAATGATATAGATAAACTTCTGGAAGCTATTGGCTCCATCAATATCCCCAGCTTCATAAAGAGAAGCATCTACTGACATGATTGCGCCAATGAACATAACCATGCCCTGCCCCATATATCTCCATACAGAAGTTGCGGCAACCGAAATATTATTGATCCTCGTATCCCTCAGCCAGTATGGAAGCTGCTCCAGATTAAATCCGCACCACTGAAGCACGGTATCCAGCACGAACCCTCTGGTATAGAAGAATTTGAAAATAAAACCTACTGCAATACCGCATACCAGATATGGGAAGAACATCAACCCTTTGAACACGCCGCTGCCTTTTACTTTAAAGCTCAATACGGATGCAAAGTACAGCGCAAGGGCAAGCTGGATAAAAGAAGCTACGATATAATACAAGCTCAGCTTTAATGCCTGAAAACAATCCTGCCTTGTAAATACCTCCAGATAATTCTTCAATCCTACAAATTCCCTTTCACCGATATATTTCATATCGTAAAAGCTGAATCCAATCATCTTAAAGAAGGGTATATATGTAAAGACAAGAAGCAATGCTACTGGCACAAACATAAAGGTAAAAATACAAAGCTTCCGGTTTACTTTTCCTGATGTGATCCATGCCTTGAAACTCTTCTTTTCATTCATAAATCCCACACACTCCTTTCTCTGATAAAAGGCGGGGCGAGCCTTCACCCCGCCCGTTCTCATTAGTGTTCAACGCCATTCGATTCCTGGGCTGCAGTCCATTTTTCATTCCATTCTGCAGACATGTCTTCCATGGTCTTTGTTCCAGATGTGGCTTCTTCTACAATCTGTGTCGGAATTGCCCCTGATACATTGATGCCAAGCTCAGAACTATTATTGATATCATTAAAGAGGTTCTCTTCTCCTGCCGCAGCCGGGCTATTTACTACCAGATCTATTCCATCTAACGCTTTTAAAGCTTCTGGATATTCATCCCCAGTTACGATAGAAAGTCCGCCTTCACCCTGGGCAAATCCAGATTTTTCTACCAACCACTTGATGTAGCACATTGCTGCAATCTGATTGTCCCTGGAACTGTTGCAGTTGATGCCATAGTTATAGTCAGGTCCCGCTGATACATATTGTTTCCCATCAACGGAAATTGGGAATGCCATATATCCGATGTCGTCTGCATTTTCCCCTGCCTGCTGCATCTGTACAACAGCCCAGGAACCAAGCGCCATGCAGCCAATTTCTCCTTTGTTCAGCATACCTTTACTGCCTTCCCAGTCTGTCGTGGTGGGATCTTCTTCGGTAAGCCCCCTCTTTACCGCTTCATACAGGGTGTTATAAACAGCAAATGGGCCAGTTCCATCCCCTCTGTCTGAAAAAGGATTCTCTCCCTTTGCAAGGCCCGTATTGGCAAAATCCGGATCTCCTGTTGCACCGCCGTCAATATAGGCATCCCATGCCGTCATTGTCCAGCCTGCCGCAAAATTGGTATACATTGGAATTGCATCTGTCTTATCCTTGATTTGCTGCAAGGCATCCAGGAACTCATCTGGCGTCTTTGGAAGCCCTGTAATCCCTGCGCTTTCAAAGACTGCTTTGTTGTACACAATCCCTTGTACGTTCGCCATGGAAGGAATTCCGTATACATTATCCTCGTACGCGTAATTATTCAGCATATTTTCTTCATAGGTATTAGCAAGGGTTGCCTTATCTCCAAGTTTTGTAAAGTAGTTCCCCAACTCATCTTTATCAACCGTCATCGGAACCATGCAGATATCACCCCAATCACCCGTGGTGATACGTGTCTGAATATCATCTGCATAGCTGGTGATTCCTTCATATTCAATGTTGATGTCTGGATATAATTTCTGGAATTCCTCTATGTAGCCCTTGAACGTGGTGTCAACAGCATCTGTCTTGTGAGTCAGGAATTTTAAATCTGCCTTAATGTCTGTGTAATCTTCACCCAGCTTAATCTGGTCAATGGTCACATCCATTGCCTGATCCCCTTCTCCCCCTGCTTCCTCTGTTCCCTTGTTTCCGCATGCAGATAACGGCATTGCCATAGCCGCTGCAAGTGAAACTGCAAGCACTCTTTTCAAGATTTTCTTTTTCATAGTTTCTCTCCTTTTTCTTTTTTCTTTTTTATTTTAAGGTCATGACACCTTAATGTACATATGTTTGCTTTGGCGTCTTTGCACTGCTTTTTACCCCATTTCCAGCAGTTTATTTTATCTTAGTTTAATTGTTAATATTTTATATTTTTTATATTAATTTAACTATAATTAAATTAATATATTTTGTCAACACTTTCCTATGTGTTGTGTATATTTTCGTTATTAATACTAATTTTCCACTCTTATTTTTGTGCATTATGTATTGCATTTTTCCAATATTCATTAATTTATAAATTAATTTAAGATTAATAAATTAATGAAATTATATTTATTTTAATTTTTTTTCACAAAAAAAAGAGCAATCTTACTTGCTCTTAAACTGGAAATGCTATACATACTCCGTGATTCTATTCTTCTGTTCTCCACCTTACTGTTTTCTTCTCAACAATACTCCCTGTTACAATCTGAACGCCCTGCACATAATTTTTATGTTCAATTTTCTTAATCAATGACTTCACGCATATTTCTGCCATCCGCTCCATATCCACACTGTATGTTGTAATCCGTTCCTCCCTTCCGGTGCTTCCCGGCAGGAAATCATCAAACCCCACAACCGAAACATCCTCCGGCACCGAATAGCCCAACTCCTCCAAATCCTGAATCAGGGTATAGGCAGCCAGATCACAATTGCATACATAGGCGTCCATGTCAATCCTTCTGGTCAGAATCTTATCATAAATCTTCCCATATTTGCTGCGGTCTGATATTTCCCATCCATTTTCAAAGGCTATATTATTTTCCCTTAATGCTTTTCTGTATCCCCAGAACCTGTCTGCAATGCTGCTTGTGGCGTCTGCATTCCCGATAAATCCTATTTTCCTGTGTCCATGCCTGATCAGATAATCGGTAAGAAGATAGGTTCCGTAATATCCATCAGAAATCACCGTATCAAACGCAATAGACGGCATATAAGTGTCAAGGAAAAAAACCGGCAATTCTGTCTGGCTGACAATCCTTTTAATATATTTTTCCCCCAGCTGCCCTAAAAGAATCAGCCCGTCAACTTTACTGTCCTGCAGCACCTTAGGAGCATTGCTTTCTTCTTCATCTTCTTTGGAAAGCAGTTCCAAAATGCCATAATACTTGTTGTCATATAACGCCCTGACCACTTTCCCATACAGCTGTCCATAAAAGGAAAGGGAATATCCATAATAATGCTCTGGCACGATCACCCCGATATTTCCTGTTTTGCCAACCGCCGTCTTTCCCGACTGGCTGGGGATATATCCCATCTGCTCTGCAACCTGCTTGATTCTCATCCTAAGCTCATCACTGACTCCCGGTTTTCCTGACAACGCTTTGGAAACTGCAACATTGCTTACCCCAACTTTTGCCGCAATATCTGCTAATGTTACATCCTTAGCCATAGATATCCTCCATCTGATAAACTAAATTATATTTATTTAACCTTTTTCTGATTAATTTTAAATATACAGAAAATTTATGTTCCTGTCAAGCATGCCAGGCTGTTAATTTTCTACTTATACCTTAATCCGTGAAGTTTAATTATTGTTTCATGCTATAATCGCCCTGTTTGTGCGGTCTGCCGATATTTTTTTGAGATAAAATAATATCACCCATTTGGTGATATTTTCTGATACAATACTCCATAAGAAAACTATGGAGGCAGTCATCATGAAAAAGATAAAAATTGAGTTCACCAATGAGCGGATCATCCCAGCCAGCGGCCTTGCAGTTGTCGGCGCCATTCTCGGCAAATGCGACTTCGTAAAGCGCTGCAACCGTATGGATGTAACCCCAAACCGTTCCCAGCACCAGATCAAGAACGGGGATGTCCTGCTCACTTTTATAGGACTCCTCACGATGGGAAAACCTGCTTATGAGTCTGTCCATGAGTTTGATGATGACCCGGATTTTTATAAATACGCACTTGGCATTGTCAGGAGTGTCCCTTCTGAGGAAACCCTGCGCCAGCGGATGGATGACATTGGATCATCCATGCGTTCTTATATCCTTGCGGAAAACATCCGGATGCTCAAGGAAAACGGTATTGTGCCGGGAAAACTTCCAAACGGCTATGTGCCGGTGGATATTGATGTCACACCATTTGATAATTCCAAGACGAAAAAGCAGGGAGTCTCCAGAACTTATAAAGGATATGACGGCTACGCACCGATCATGGCATATATTGGTACGGAAGGCTATCTGGTCAACTGTGAACTCCGGGAAGGAAAGCGGCACTGCCAGAAGCATACCCCTGAATTTTTACGCGAGACCATCCGTATGTGCAGGGAGATCACAGATGAGCCGCTCCTGATCCGCCTGGATTCAGGCAATGATGCCGCTGAAAATATCGGTATCCTGGTGGAAACGGGATGTCATTTCATCATAAAACGCAACCTCCGCAGGGAAAGCAAAGAGGATTGGCTGAGAATGGCCCGGGAATACAGCAAAGATATCGAAACTCCCCGGGATGGAAAGACCATTTATATTGGAAGCGACTGGAAACAGGTCTCGTATAAAACAGAGGATGGAGAAGAAAAAAACATCACCCTGCGCATCGGTTATGAGATCATAAACCGTACCATTGATAAATATGGGCAGTTCCTTTTGGAAGGCGACATTGAGGCCGATACCTGGTGGACAAACCTTGGAATGACAGACCGCGAGGTCATCGGTCTTTATCATGCCCACGGCGAATGTGAACAGTTCCACAGCGAGATCAAGACTGATATGGATGTGGAGCGGCTGCCATCCGGCAAATTTGAGACCAACGAGCTGGCACTGGAACTAACCATCCTGGCCTATAACATCCTGCGGATGATCGGACAGGAAAGCATCGGCAGGAAGGGGACCAGGACAAAACATAAGGTCAGGCGCAGAAGGCTGCGCACGGTAATCGGGAACATGATCATGATGGCAAGTCACGTTACGGAGCATGCCCGTCAGCTGCTGATAGGTCTTGGCCGAAGTAATATATGGCGGAATGCTTTTGCGGAGGTATACACAGCTTTCGCCGATTTTCGATTGTAAATATCGTCCTGGCAGATAACTTATGAAAAACCAAAGTGGAAGTATGCCCTTTTTTAAGGATTTCCAGTATTCTTAACTGCCATTTGGAACCAAAATCAGTCATCATACATTAAAATACTGTCTTTGAAGGACTGTTTATTAAGAGCAAGCCAATCCGATTTGGGATTGGACTCATAAAACAACCAGTTTCACGGATTCAGGAGTATGTTAAAACTGCGTTAAAAATATGCCGGGCATAGCCCTTATACGGGCTGTTTTCCGGCATATATTTATCTTTATTATTTTTTAGAAAATGCAATCGTTACCACCGTTCCCACATCCACAGTACTTTCCAGACTGAGCTTTGCATGGTGGTACAGAGCACCATGCTTTACTATGGCAAGACCAAGACCTGTTCCACCTACCTTTTTGGAATGGCTTTTATCCACCCGGTAAAAGCGTTCAAACACCCTGTCCTGATGTGATATAGGAATCCCGATTCCCGTATCACGCACAATCACATTCACGCCATCTCCCGTCTGGTTTACCAAAACATCCACCGTACCATTTTCCTTGTTATATTTAATCGCATTGTCACAAAGGTTATAGAGCATTTCCTCCAAAATTTTATGCACGCCTATAATCTCTGCCCTGCCGCCAATCAAATGAAAGGTAATATTCTTCTTATCGGCTTCTTTTTCCAACCGTCCGATTACTTCCTTTGACAATTCATATAAATCCACCGTTTCCTTTTCATAAGGAATACTCTGCCCGTCAAGTTCAGAAATCTTAATAATATCATTGACTAACGTAATCAGCCGCTGTGCCTCATCATAAATGGATTTTGAAAAGTCAGTCACATCATTTTCCAGAACATCGCCTGCTTTCATCAGTTCGGCAAAGCCAGAGATAGACGTCAGCGGAGTTTTCAGTTCATGGGAAACATTTGCCGTAAACTCCCGGCGCAGCATATCCCTTTTTTCATGTTCCGTAATATCCAGAATAACCACAACGGCCCCAATTACGGATTCCTTCTCATAAACCGGATTGGCAATCAGACTGTAACTGCGTTCCTCCCGCACCATCGTATTCTCTGCCTTTATTCCTGACAATACATCGGATATAACGCCTCTGAACTCTTTTGCCCGGCATAACAGCAGGACACTCCTGTCTGCCGGAGGGGTAATCTCAAGCAGGTTTAATGCGGCAGAATTATAGGTCAGGAGATTGGCGTCTGCATCAATAACCAGAAAGCCCTCACTCATATTTTCTGTAATAAGGTTAAATTCTTTCTGTTTTTTGCGGGAGTCCGCAAGCTGTTCCCCTATCGTTTCTTTCTGGTCTGCAATTTTCCGTAACAGAGGTGTTAATTCCTCATATGTGTCATTATTTTCCGGTATTTCCAAATCCAGTTTGTTAATTGGTTCTATAATGGCTTTTGATACCCTTGCGGAAAGCACCAGTGTTAAAATCAATGCGACAAACATAATGAATAAAATCGGCTGAAGCATCCCCATCAGAATGGTTACTACCGTATACTGTTCTGTCGAAACCCGCAGTATGCTGCCATCGGAAAGCCGTATGGCATAATTCACTGTTTTTTCCGTCAGGGTTTTGGAGTACCTCGTACTCATGCCCTTCCCCTCTTTCATTGCCGTTTTAATTTCATCCCTGTCGGCATGATTATCCAGTTCAGACACATCTGCCCTGCTGTCGAACAATACCGTTCCATTTTCATCAATCCATGTGATACGGTTATTTCCGGCAAGTCTGTTATTCTTGTTATCAAAACTGTCAAAATATCCGGCTCCCTCATTTTCAAGAGCATGTGCCAGAAAGCCGGCCTCATTGGCAAGCTCTTTCTGTATCTGCTTTTCAAAAAAATGAAACAAAAGCCCCATAATCAATGCAATGGTAGCTGCCAATACAAGACAGACGGTAAGCAGTGACGAACGAAAAATTTTTTTATTCATTCCAATCGCCTCCTAATTTATAACCGATTCCTTTTATAGTCTGAATGAGTTTTCCGGCATCCCCCAGTTTTACCCGCAGTTTCCGGATATGCACATCCAGCGTCCGGGATTCTGTATAATATTCCCCCCAGACACTGGTTAAAAGCCTGTCACGTTCCACTACATTGCCCTCTGCCTCCAGCAGAACCATCAACAGCAGATATTCCTTATAGGAAAGCGATACCGCTTCCCCTGATACCGTAATAATATGTTTTGCAGGATTAACATACAGCCCGCCAATCGTATACGTTCTGTCATCCTGCGTTTTTTGGGAACGCCTCAGTACCGCCCGGATCCTTGAAATCAGTTCCATCGTTCCAAAAGGCTTTGCCACGTAATCATCCGCTCCCATATCAAGGCCTGTGACCTTATCAAATTCACTGCCCTTTGCGGTAAGCATAATCACAGGGATATGCGCAGTCGCTGCATTACCTTTCAGTTTATTCAGAATCGACAACCCGTCTTCTTCCGGCAGCATAATATCCAGCAAAACCAATTCCGGCAGTTCCGTATTTAGTCCCTGCCAAAATTCCTTTGGAGAAGAATGCCCCTGTACTTCAAATCCCTCTTTTGACAGCGCATAGCATACCAGCTTTCTTATATTATCATCATCTTCCAGCAGATAAATCATGTTAACCGATTCCTCCTTTGGTGGAGCTTTCCTTATTTTCAGGTCTTTTCCGATGCTCTCCGGTAATGGAATAAATAACCCATTCCGCAATATTTTCTGCATGGTCGCCAATCCGCTCAAAATATTTTGCAATCATCAGCAAATCCATAAGAGCCTCCGCATCGTCGTGTCTCTCCGTTATTGATTTTATCAACTCCCGCTTTACCTTGTCAAATAAATCATCCACGATATTATCATGTTCAATTACCAGCCAGGCAATATCCAGATTCATTTTTACAAAAGATTCAATACTTTCTGACACCATTTTGATCGCTGCTTCTGCCATTTCCCGGATATGGGTTTCGCCAAGCGTTCCCTTTTTTGCCACATAAGGTGCAATCTCCACAATATCCGATGCCTGATCTCCAATCCGTTCCATATCGGATATCATTTTCAAAGCGGCTGAAACAACTCTCAAATCTTTTGCCACGGGCTGCTGCTGCAAAATCAGTTTCAGGCAGAGGGTTTCGATATCACGCTCTTTTTTATCAATCTGCGTATCCGCATCCAGACACATATTTTTGCTGTTTTCTTCATTATCCGTAAGATATTTTACCGCATTGGTAATTGCCTCCTCGCATAAGGCTCCCATGGTAACAAGTTCTGTATTAAGCTGCGATAACTGTCTGTCAAATTTATTCCGCATTATCCAAACCTCCCTGTAATATAATCCTCTGTCCTCTGGTCAGACGGTGTGGAGAACATGGTCTGCGTATCATCAAACTCCACCACCTCGCCCAGCAGGAAGAATGCTGTCTTATCTGAAATCCGCACTGCCTGCTGCATATTGTGGGTTACCATAATAATCGTATATTTTTCCTTCAGTTCCATTGCTAAATCTTCAATCTTTGAAGTGGAAATAGGGTCAAGGGCAGACGTCGGTTCATCCATCAGAAGGACTTCCGGCTCTACCGCCAGTGCCCTTGCAATGCAGAGCCTCTGCTGCTGGCCGCCACTCATGCCCAATGCACTCTTTTTCAAACGGTCTTTGCATTCCTCCCAGATTGCCGCCTGCGTCAGGGAACGCTCCACGATTTCATCCAACTTAACCTTTGATTTGATTCCATGTATTCTTGGACCATAGGCAATATTATCATAAATACTCATTGGAAACGGATTCGGTTTTTGAAAGACCATGCCAACACGTTTCCGCAAAATGTTTACATCAATCCCCTTGTAAATGTCAATGCCGGAAAGCATAATTTCTCCTTCGATACGGCAGCTTTCCACCAAATCATTCATCCGGTTCAATGTTTTCAGATAAGTGGATTTTCCACAGCCAGAGGGGCCAATCAGCGCAGTGATTTTCTTTTCCGGGATTTCCATGTTGATACTTTTCAGGGCATGGCTCGCACCATACCATAAGTTTAAATTCTTTGTCGTGATAATGTGTTCCATAACTTTAACCTCGTTTCTGTTTCAGTCTAACCGCCGCTATCTTTGCCAACATATTGATAAGAAAGGTAAGTACAAGCAATATAGCGGCAACCGCAAACGCAACATCAAACTGCCCGCGCTCTTTCGCATATACATACATGGCAACGGTCAGGGTAGAACCCGCATTTCCCGCCTGCACTGCCTCTGGTACGGACAGCAGTTCATTTGCCATCCCTGCCGTAAAGAGAAGTGCGGCACTTTCACCTACCACTCTGCCCACCGATAAGATACAGCCGGTAACAATCCCATCAATGACACAGGGAATGACAACTGTACGAATCATATACCATTTGCCTGCCCCTAATCCAAGCGAACCTTCCCGGTATGCTTTTGGCACCGTTTTCAGGCTTTCCTGTGTGGTGCGTATAATCGTGGGCAATGTCATGATTGCCAGGGTGAGCGAACCGGCCATCAGACTGGTTCCCAGAGAGAAAAACTGCACAAACAGGAGCATTCCCACCAGTCCATATATAATTGATGGGATTCCGGCAAGGGTTTCTGTTGCCAGTTCAATGACCCGTACCAGTTTTTTATTCTTTGCATATTCGTTCAGATAAATCGCAGCCCCTACCCCAAGCGGCAGTACAATTACAAGCGTTATGATAATGATATATAAGGTATTCAGGATGTTTGGCAGAATCCCGACCGTACCACACAAAAGGCTTGGTTTCGTAGAAACAAGCATCCATGAGATATGTGGAATGCCCCGGTACAGGATATATCCAATCAGTCCGAGCAGGAGAGAGCAAATCAATCCTGCTGATAAAACCATCATCAGCTTTAAGATAGTATCCTTAATTTTTCTTGCTTTCGATATTGTATCAGTCACATGTATTTCCTCCATTTTCCTCAAGAACGCTGTTTTTGCGTTCTTGATAGGTTTGCCTTAGTTCCACTTGGCATGGTATTTTCATGCAATAGTGGAACTTCCAACCTTTTTTTTAATTACTACATTTAATATCAGGTTAATTGCCATAATGAACAGAAAAAGCACCAGTGCGATGGAAAATAATGCCTGTCTCTGTAAGCCGGAAGAATAGGACATTTCACTGGCAACAGCAGTAGTCAGAAACCGGACGCTGCCAAACAGTTTCGGCATATTGGCAACATTTCCCGCTACCATCATAACCGCCATCGCTTCCCCGACTGCCCTGCCAATGCCTAATACAACCGCAGTGACAATGCCGCTTTTTGCGGCAGGCACAACCACCTTAAATACGGTTTCCGTCTTTGTCGCCCCCAGAGCAAGAGAAGCCTCCTCATATTCCTTTGGCACCGCCCCGATTGCCGTTTCCGATACGGAAATGACAGAGGGCAGAATCATAACAGCAAGGACAAGAATTGCCGAAAAGAGGTTTGCACCATCCGGGAGATGAAATATCTCCCTTACGCATGGAACAATGATGATCATTCCCACCAGCCCATAAACGACAGACGGGATTCCGGCAAGCAAATCTACCACATTCCTTACTGCACTGCTAACTTTCTTTGGGGACATCTTTGCCAGAAAAATAGCACATAGCAGTCCAATCGGAACTCCTATGAGGATTGCCCCCAGAGTTCCGTATACGGATGTCAGGATAAAGGGAAGGATTCCATAGGAAGGCTTTGCAGAAGTAGATGCCCAGACCTTCCCAAACAGGAAATCTCCCAGACCGATATCCCGTATTGCCGGAATGCCGCTTATCAAGAGAAATATAGTAATTAGGACGACAAACAGTATCGTCAGCAGACCGCATACCAAAAACAACAGGTTCATTGCCCTTTCCATCCACCTTGCTGTCTTTTTTATCTTTTCCATAACAGCCCCTCCTGTAATTACCGTTTGACAGGAACAGCACCTGCCTCTGTAATAAGGCTGTCTGCCTGTTCGCTGGTAGCGAAGTCGAAAAACTCCTGTGCAGCTTTAGAAAGAGCAGTGTCCTTTTTTGTGACCAGCACGAAGTTTCTCTGGACTTTGTATTTCCCATCCTGAATACTTTCTGTTGTCGGGCTTACCCCTTCCACGCTGACCATCTTTACCGTATCACCAACCGAGGCAACCGATGCATAGCCAATGGCATTTGGATTGCCGGATACCGTCTGCACGACATCGCCCGTAGACGTAAGTTCCTGTGAATACTTGCATTTATCCTTTGTGCCTGTCACTTCCTCAAAACCGTCTCTTGTGCCGGAAGCCGCCTCACGCCCAATACAGACAATCGGTGCGTCGCTGCCGCCAACCTCTTTCCAGTTGGTAATCTCACCACTGTAAATCTTCCCTATCTGATCAATTGTTAAATCTGTTGCCGGATTATCAGGATTGACTATGATTCCGATTCCATCAATGGCAACTACCGTTCCCTGTAAATCTGCTGTTTCATCTTCCTTCAGGTCACGACTTGCCAGTCCGATATCACATCTTCCTTCCGCTACTGCCTGTATACCGGAACTAGAACCCGTTGGATTGTATGTAACCTTTATATTTCCATGTTCCTCCATATAGGCTTCACTCAAAAATCCAATGACTTTCTCCATTGAAGTGGAACCGTCGGTGGCTATTGTTTGTGAACTCTTAGTTGTCTCATTTGCTGTACTTTTGTCAGTGAACGAACCAGCATTGCCGCTACATCCTGTCAATACCCCTGTCATAAGTGTAAAAACGGTTGCAATCATAATAAATTTTTTCATATTGAACACACTCCTTTGTTTTTTTTGTATGAACCAAGTATACCGTCCCCAATGTTAACTCTAAAAGTGCATATATGTTAATTGTAAGTTAATTGCACTGCAAAAGGCATAGAATATTTCATCTATGCCTTTTAACAACGGAATTATTTATCTGCCCTGTATATATTCCTCGTTTTGTCTCTGATACATAGGACGGTTCTCCCTTGTACGTTCTTCCGGTTCCATATCCTCCATGAAACTCTCCACCGCCTTTACATACACCTCTGCCAGCTCTAACGTACATATCCGGTTCTCCGGCATGATTTCCTCTCTTATTTCAGAAACCTTTACAGCCTGTTCCTTCTGCACATTCCAGAATCCCGCCAGCCTGTACTCCGTTCCCCGTCCGTTATAGTCCTCATACACCGGAACCACTTCCCCTGTGGAAGTCTGCCACGAGGCAATCTCCGGGAACGTGACAAGCCTGTCATGCTGAGGGAGAGAGGTACGGTACTCCCTTAACAGCCTGCCGAGAGGGGTATAGCCATAAGGGGAGGCGGCCCGTATATCCTTTTTTTCTTCTACAAACTTTGCAAACTCCCGCACCAGCGGAATCATGGATAACAGCTTATAAAAGAGTGCTTTGAGTTTATCCAGTACGTTGATGAAATCCAGACGCTTTTCAAACTCTTTATCCAACACACCGATATCCTCTAAAAACCCCTCTTTTTTTACCTGTATTTGTTCCTTTTCATCTGTTGCTTTCCTGACATCACGCAAAAGACGCTCTTTATCAGAATGAAGGATAAGCGTATCTGTTTTTAAGGACAAATTTTCCTGCCGTATTTCCTCCTGTTCTGCCATCAGTTTTTGTTTCATTTCCCTGCCTTCTGTTTTTATCTGTATCAAATCTTCCTCTGCTCCGATAATCTCTGTTTTCGTGTCAGACAACCGCCGTTCTGCTTCGGAAACTTCTTTTTCTGCCTGTTCCAGACGTTGGTTGGCATTAAAAAGCCTGTCCTGTTTTTCTTCAAGGAATCCCGCCACCATTTCCAGCCGCTTCGTTTCCTGCTGCACCTTATATTCCGCAACGGTCAGGTCATAGTTTTTCCCTTTCTGCTTATCTTTTACAAGCACTCCGAAGTGGATAAGCATTTCTACGCTTGCGGTCTGACGCAGGCTGTTCTGTAAAATATTCTCCAGCGTTTTCGGAGTGAAAACAGAGCGTTTGGAAACCTTTGTTTCCAGCCCGCGCTTAAATCCCCTGCCTATGGGAACGCCTACAACGTGCATATGCGGGCTTGCTTCATCAAAGTGGACTACCGCATTTGCAACTTTGAAATCCGGCATTTCTTTCTGCAACTGCTCCAGTAAGGTGTCATATACCTTGCAGATATTTTCTTTGTTTTGCTTTTCCTTATCTGTTTCCATAAAGACATCTTCCCAGAAATCCTTATCCCCGCACTGGAAAATAATCTCCACTGCCATGTCTTGGTTCTTGCCGGACAGATGTTCAAAATAATCGTCAATCCGTCGGTCTGCCCTTGTCTGTTTTTGGTTATACTGCTCCAGTGCTTCTGAAAAAGTGTCCTGATAGACTTTTTTCACATCCCGCATAAGATCTGTACTGCCAAAGAGCAGGACAATGTTCTCCCTGTCATACTCTTTGGAACGGTATTTCCGCAGGTTGTGTTTTGCCACACCGGACAGCCTGCCTTTGCTGTTGAGGGCACTTTTCCCGTTGCTGATATGGGCACTGTATGATACTTCATTCATCACATCCCCCTCTCTGCCGGAGGAATTTTTTTCTTATTTGTCATTTCCTTTCCGGCTGGTTTCCTTATCAATCATTTTACGTCTCCGATTTTCCTTTGGGCTGATGGGAACGTGGCGGGGTGCGGTTATCATTTCGGCTCTGCCGATAATGATAACCCCCCTAGCATTTTTGTCAAGCCAAAAATGCGGGGGCCCTGCCGGGGGCTTGTTCAAGCGGGTGTATATCCAGCTTTTGCCTGTTATTTTGCCTGCCGGAGAAACCATCTGCCGCTGACCTGTATTCTGCCAAAGTAAAATACTGCGGATAAACATAAGTGCCAGCATGGTGTAAGCATACTGCCTACAGGTGCAGGCATAAGTAACTGCATAATCTTCATAAGTACCGGCACAGGTGCAGGCACCTGTCTGTTTCCCCTAATTTGGGTGCGGGCAGAGTGCAGGCAGAGGTGCAGGCACTTTTCCCATTGATTCCCCTGTCATGGTGTAGTTTTGATGTAGGCTTTGCCCCAAATGATGCAGGAATGGTGTAGTATTTCAAAAAATGATGTAGGAACGGTGTAGAAAAAATCTACACCATTGCTACACCAAAACTACACCATTCCTGTCCTGCCAAAGAAAAATTCCGGTTGATAACCGGAGAAGTCTGTGATACACTTATCTTGCGTGTAGGTATATCAAGACTCCGGTCTGATTGCCAATGGGGCAGCCGTTATGGCTGCCTCTTATCATGTCCGGACAGTTTTTACTTCCGGGCGGTTCCGCAGGTCTTTCCCCTCATTTGCTGCCATAAACCTCTCCAGCACATCCCTGCGTATGATTGCTTTCCGTCCAATCCGCAGCACCGGGATTTTCTCCCATTCCACCAGTTTCCGCATGGTGTTCCTGCCAATGCCCGTATATTCGGACGCTTCCTCTATCGTCATTCCAATCTTAATCTCTGCCATACAAATATCCTCCCTCTTTTCCGATAACCTGTTTTTCCTGCATTTTCATTCCTGCTCATATCCGTATCCCCTTTCTTGTTGATTTACAATATTGCATTATGCAACGCTGTAAAATACATAATAAATAAATACGATGGTTTTGTCAAGTCCTTTTGCGGTTATTTCTATTTTGCATATTGCAATATCTGTTTTTGTGTGTTATTATAGTCTTGTAACAACGAAACAGATTTCCCTTTAACAGCTTATAACAAGCAGGGGGAACGCAGTGCAAGGAGGTCACGATGGAGAAGAAAGAACTTCGCAGGACAATCGGTGAACGGGCGAAACAACGCCGCAAGTCGCTGAAACTCCCCCTCCAGTATGTTGCCGGACAGATGGACGTGAACAAGACCACCATCCAGCGGTATGAGAATGGGAGCATTGACAACACAAAGAAACTGATTGTTGAGGGATTAGCGGATGCACTTCATGTATCAGCGGCATGGCTCCGGGGCGAAACAGAGGATATGGGGGCGGATATGTCGGACAGCAGGGATTTTAAGATTGAATCCGCCATGAGCCGGATAATGGGCGATTTCCCGCTTGACATGAAAGAGGAAGAAAGCGATTTCTCAAAGGATTTGCTGCTTTTGTTCCTTTATGAGTACCGTATGTTTAACCAGTCTTTTACCCATGCGGCTAAAGAGTATGGTAAGGGCGGGGATTTCAATGAGGCAATGTCAAAGGTCATGGGATTTGAATCTGAACAGGAGTTTAACAACGTCATGTTTCTGCGGGAGGTTATGCGTTTCATCAACAGCACGAGTGAAATCAGCGACATTGTAAGGGTGTATGCCAAACAGCCGGAACTTGCGAGGACGAGGCTGAAAAATCTTCTGAGTGAACATTCCTTGTGACAGGGCAGCCGGAGTTTTGATATGCCTACACGCAAATAAGCATATCTATCAGTTCCGATTGCCAACGCAATAACAGATTGCGTCTAGGAAAGGAGATTTTATTATGGCAAAAGGTTCTGTAAGAAAAAAAGGAAAGAAATGGTACTACCGCTTTTATGTGGAGAATGAGAGCGGAAATCTGGTGCAGAAGGAGTACGCAGGAACAGAGAGCAAGTCAGAAACGGAGAAACTTCTCCGCAAGGCAATGGAGGATTACGAGGAAAAGAAGTTTGTGGCAAAGACGGAAAATATCACGCTGGGGGAAATGCTGGATATATGGCTGGAGGAAGAAGTAAAGCCCGGTACATTAAGCACTGGGACGCTGATTGCCTATACCACTACCGCCAGACAGATTAAGAAACATCCTATCGGACAGCGTAAGCTGAAAAGCATAACTGCCGACCATTTACAGGAGTATATTGATTTCCTGTCTTTTGGAGGAACAAGACCGGACGGAACGGAGGCTCAGCCCATCAGTAAAAACTATATGCTCCAGTTTTCGGCAGTCCTGCGGGGCTCGTTCCGGTTTGCGGTATTCCCGAAACGCTATATTACTTTTAATCCCATGCAGTATGTACGCATGCGGGTAAAAAAGGAGGAAGTGGAACTGTTTGAGGGAAATGCGGAAAATGAGACAGACATCCCGACCATTACCCATGAGCAGTACACGGAGATAACGGATTATCTCCGTAAAAAAAGAAATCCGGCACTCCTGCCGGTGCAGATAGCCTATTATACTGGATTACGCATTGGCGAGGTATGCGGGCTGGCATGGCAGGACATCAACCTTGAGGAACAGTATCTTACCGTCCGCCGGAGTATGCGTTACAATGCCACCCGCCACAAGATGGAAATCGGTGCAACCAAGCGGAAAAAAATCCGTACAGTGGACTTCTGCGACACACTGGCAGAGATACTAAAAAAAGCCAGAAAGCAACAGCACAGAGAGCGTTTCCAGTGTGGCGAAATGTATTTCCGCAATTACTATCAGAAAGTAATGGAAAAGGGAAGGACGCATTATGATCTGTATTCTTTGCAAAGTACGGAGGAGATACCGGACGATTACGAAGAACTGTCTTTTGTATGTTTACGTCAGGATGGTTCCTATGAATCAACCGCAACCCTCTCCAATGTATGCAGGCTGATTCAGAAACACGTAGAGGGGCTTGAAAATTTCCACTTCCACCAGTTGCGGCACACCTATACGAGCAATCTGTTATCAAACGGGGCAGCCCCGAAAGATGTGCAGGAACTTCTGGGACACTCTGATGTAAGTACCACAATGAATGTTTATGCCCATGCCACCAGAGAGGCGAAACGGACTTCCGCAAGGCTTTTGGATAAGGTGGTGGGCGGTAATTAAAAACTTTCCCTTGTTTTGGTCCTATGAGGGCAAAAACAAGGGAAAATGGTTGATTTGATGATGTAATGGGTTTGATAGATTGCGTAAAATGGGGATTTTGGTAGGGAATGATAGTTTAATTAAAATTATTATTTACGATGCACTGATTGTATCGACAATGGATATATCTTTCATTTTCTTGATTGGATTTCTTACTGCCAGAATTACTGCAATGACTACAACAACAATAATGATACCAAGTTCAACTAAGGGAACACTCCATGCATCGCCCCAGTGATAGGTTATAAGTTTGCTAAATAAAATCTTGTTACAAACGATTCCCAAAATGCTGCCGCAGATAATACCTGCGATTGCGTAAGCAGATGCTTCGGCAACAATCATTTTAGCCAGTTGCCTGTTACTTAATCCGATAGCTCGAAAAGCTCCGTATTGCTTCATTTTTGCAGCTACACTCATGGCTATACTATTTATAATATTGCATAGCGTAATCAATGCAATCAGTACCAAAAATCCATAGATGAAAAGACCAAAACAATAGTAAGCTCCACGGGTATTGTTATTACCCATTCGCTCATCAGAAAAAGTGTACTGTGAGCCTACCAAACTGTGAATATCCCTGACATCATTTTCTGTTGCATTTTTAGATAACTGTATGTCAATGATAGTATAATCGGTTTCTCCCGTTAATTTCCGAAAGGTATCTTCGGAACAAATTAGTTTTCCAACCCCTGGGCTATTGCTAAACGGACATTGCGATACCACACCGACAATCTCCAAATCTGCCTGACTTCCATTCAGATTTAAGGTAATGACATTGCCTGCCTCAATGTTGTTTTGTGAATCAAAGACGATAAGTCCTGTATTATTTTCACTTTGTGCTTTTTCCAAGCTGCCAGACAAGAGATAATCCTTAGCCCAATCGAATTGCATATCTTCATAGGAAATAAGGTCAACAACTTTTTCCTCACCATTTACGATTACGGGAACATTGTAAGCGAACATTCGCCCATAAGCATTTTTTACGGCGGAATTTTGCCGCAATTCCTCAATATATTCAGCTTTTACCGAGCAGGTGTTTTCTGGGCTGATAACAGATATATCGGCAGTCCATGGCTGTAAAGGCGTCAATGTGTGATTCATAAAATCAATTGTCACTGAAAATGCAAGAAAGAGAATAATACTTACCGAAAAAGAGCCAATCATTAAAATAAAATTCTTTTTGCTTGCTTTCGCATGATGAATGCCAAGAGAAGTTTCTATCTTGAAAAATTTGGTATTCGCCGCTTTTTTTACAGGCTGCAGGTCATTTGCGTTTCCAAATACCGCTGCCAAAGGAGAAACTTTGGATGCTTTCTTAGCGGGAGAACGGGCAGCAAGGAGAACGGTCAGCAGACCGACAACAATACCCGCTATAACACTTGGATAGCTTATGCTAAAAGCAGGCATACCGCCAAAAAATTCTGGACTAAGCTGCCGTAAAATAAAACACAATACCCAAACCAATACAATACCACCGGCAACGCCAAGCGGAATCGCAAAGCGACACCAATTCAAAGCCTCTTTGCGTACTAACCGCATAACTTGTTTCGGCGTTGTCCCTATGCAGCGCACCATTCCAAAAAACTCTGTTCTTTGTGCCACATTGCTGTTCATACTGCTTGTAATCATCAATACGCCTGCAATCAGAACAAGGATAAATAATATGGCAGCAACAGCATATACCTGTAACATAAAAGAATTGCTGCTCTGTCCTAACAGCCCAAGCAATTCTGTGTTTTCGGACACCTGCTCATCGGATAATCCAAACTGCTGCTTAATCTCAGCTATGCTGCTCTGAATATTTCGGGTACTCTTAAATTTCAATAAGCGCATTGTGTAGTCAGCAGGATTACTGCTTGTCCCATCTGGGTAAATGGCACGAAAACTTTCCGTTGTCAAACATACACCATAAGAGTCTCTGCTCATAATTCCTACCGTGTTATTCATAAACCCCGATATTGTGTATGCTCTTTCGCTCCCATCAGGCATAGTGATAACAATTTGTTCTCCAATTTCTAAATGCAGCATATTTTTTGCATTATTTGTTACCAGTGCTTCGTCTCCGTTTGCAGGAAATGAGCCCTTATCCAATGCAGCAAAAATTTCAGTAACGGCACTTTCATTGCTTCCGCATACCGCTACATTTTTCCCCGACAAAGTGTAGCCTTGCCCACCCCGATAATTAAAAACTCCGTAATCGGCTGCGGCAGCTACCTCTGGGCGGGAAGCTATTAGCTTTGCATCTTCATCGCTTATGTTTCTTATTCCAATATGCCAATTTCCATTTTCCTGCTGTGCCTGCAAAATCTGTCCTCTGATAAACATATCTGCCATACCGAAAATAGCTGTTACCAGAAAGACCGCCAATACAATACAAATAATAGACATACTATTTTGCTTTCGGCGTACTTTTGCAGAAATAGGAACAAGGTCAAGATAACTTTTCATTCGCATTACCTCCCAAGTCTGTCAGTACGCCGTCTATGACACGCAATACACGGTCAACCATAGAAGTAAGACTGTTGTTGTGCGTAATCATAAGAATTGTCTGTTGGTAATGTCTGGATGCTTTTGTCAGCAAATCAATAACATCCTGGCTATTTTTGCTATCCAGATTGCCTGTCGGCTCGTCCGCAAGAATCAACTTTGGTTTTGTAATCAATGCCCTGCCAATAGCGACACGCTGCTGCTGACCGCCAGAAAGCTGACTTGGCAAATGGTTTCTTCGGTCTGTTAAGCCAAGCAATTCTAATATTTCTTCTACATCAGAGGCTTTCGGTTTGCGGTAATCCAAAAGAAGCGGAAACACTATATTCTGTTCAACCGTCAATTCAGATACAAGCTGAAAAGACTGAAAAATAAAACCGATATTTCTCCTTCTGAAAATCGTGCGTTCCTCTTCTTTCATTGTAAAAAGATTATTTCCGTCCATCGTAATCACGCCAGAAGTAGGAACATCCAATGCACCGATGCAGTTTAGTAGCGTGCTTTTTCCAGAGCCAGATTCACCGACGACAGCAACAAATTCTCCTTTTTCCAGAGAAAAGGACACATCTTTTAAGGCATCAACCTTTACCGCACCCGTTCCGTATGTTTTGCATAATTTTTGTACTTTCAATATTTCCATATATTTAAGTACCTCCTTTCCCGATAAAGGATAACACCTCGACCTTACAAGCAGATGAATTTGAGCTTACGATTCTGTAAGGAAAGACAATGTAAAGGTTGTTCCTTGTAATCGCTCACTTTGGACAGAAAGAATACCGCCTTGTCCCTCAACAATCGCCTTTGCTAATGGCAGTCCAAGTCCAATCCCTTGACTGTCTGAAGTGTTTTTACTTCGGTAAAACCTCTTAAATATGTGGTGTATATCCTCCCCGGCAATACCATGTCCGTTATCTGTAATTAATATCCGAATCATAGCGGGAGTCCGCTCACACGATATAGTGATTTTCCCTCCCGAATCTGTATGGTCAAGTGCGTTTTTGACAATGTTGCCAATGGCTTCGCCCGTCCACTCAATATCGCAGTAAAGCATTTGTTCCAAGTCGCCATTTATCACAATTTCTTTTTTTTCATTGTCTGCCCGTGTTGTCAATTCGTTGATTGCGTAATTGAGAATGTTGGGGATACTATAATTGGATTTTTCAAAACAGATGCTGCCTGCATCTATTCTTGTGATTTTCAGCATTGATTGAATAAGCTGCTCAATCCTCTTTAATGCAGTTCCTATCTTAAAGGAAAATTCTCTGACCGTTTCGGGGTTATCTGGCTCATTCTCAATAATTTCCTGATACATCATGAGTGCCGATAGGGGCGTTTTTAATTGATGGGATATATCAGAAATTGCATTTTTAAGAAACTCCTTTGTCTTTTGTTCCGTATCATTTTTTGCTTGAAGCATAGTAGCCAGTTGGTCAACAGAAGCTAAGAGCTGATAAATATTTCCCTCATTGGATTGCGGCAGGTGAACAGTATAGTTTCCATCTATATAATCCTTAATGATGTTTTCTGATTTCCTATACAGTCTTTCCCTGCGATACAAAAACAGCATTGTACCCAAAAACAGAAGCAGCGTCCATAGTAATAACATCACAAACAGGGATGTCAGTGTTGAATTTTTAACATCAGAAACATAAGGTAAATTTTCTATATCTGTGTTGTTTGAAAGACCAATCTCGGCTAAAAACTTATTTCCTGTAGTGCCTGCATCCGTATTCATTAAGGCTGTTGCAATTACTTCCTTTGAAACTCCTTCTTCCAGTAAAGAAGTTGCAATCGCATTATCGTGTGTTAGAAACATTTCTTTTGCAGCCGCCGTTTGCGTGTCTATCACTGTTAAGCTTATCAGAAAAAGCAGAGGAATAAGAACAACAATGAAAATGCAATACCAACGGTTACGCTTATCATGTAATAGGCTCATTCGTCCACCTCTTTCCATTGATAGCCAAATCCTCGGACTGTCAATAAATGCTCTGGATGTGATGGGTCTGTTTCTACTTTTTCACGCAGCCGCCGCACATAGACGGAAAGGGTGTTGTTGTCTACATAATCTCCTGTGCTGTCCCAGAGCTCGTCTAAAATAATATCTCTTGTTATGATACGGTTTGCATTCTTTACCAACAGGCATATTAAACGGTATTCTGCGGCTGTAAGCTCTAATGTCTTTCCCTTTAACAAGACACGGCTGCCTAAAAGGTCTATCTTAATATCGCCACATTCCATAACTGTTCCTGTCCCTTGATTTGACAATCCTGCCCGCCGCAGCAACGCTCGGATGCGTGAACATAGCTCGCCCAACTTAAACGGCTTTGTTATGTAGTCATCACCGCCGCAATCCAGACCACGGATAATGCTGACTTCTTCATCGGAAGCTGTCAGAAAAATAATTGGTATCTGGCTTCCGTTCTGTCGCACCTTTTCACATATCTCAAAACCTGTTCCGTCTGGCAATGTGACATCAAGAATGAGCATATCGTATTTTTGTATCTCTGGTAAATAAGTCAAAGTTTCCTGCACAGAACGGACAAAATCGACATCAAAGCCATTTTTCTTTAGCGAATATTGCAGTCCGTCTATCAAACTTACATCATCTTCTAATAATAAAATTCTATTCTTCATAATTCGTTACCTTTCTCCGTTTATCAACGGGCTTTTTTGCCACTTTGGGAATAAGCCATACACGATTGATATTCATCGCGCCATCAATACGGTTTTCCTTACATAACCGTTGTACCCACCGAAGTGATACATTCCATTTTTCTGCGGCTTCCTGTGCAGTCATATATTCAAACATTTTTTACCTCCTGCTGTGTACTGTATATACATTATAGCCGTTTAAACGAATTATATCAATCACTCAAATATGAACTTTCCGAAAAGAAAAGCGACAGAGCTTTTAGTCTCTGCCGCTGACTGCCTATACGAAAATGATTTCTTCGTTCACAATCTCCCTCGCACAAGCCCTTATGTTACCTGGCCGTCCTGTCCATTCTAAGGCGTTTTCTTCCTTTAGCTGTTCCGTTAACCTGTGCCTGTTTCATTCCCTCTATGAGCCTGTGGGAGCGTTCCTGCGCCTGTCTGTCAATATTGGCAAGATAGGCGTTAAGTTTGCCGCTTGTTAAAAGATTAGTGTATGTAACCCTGCGGTAATGCTTCAGATAGTCCAGATACCGTTGTCCCCATGTGCCTATCGGCTGTTCTTCTTTGGCGGGTACAGTTAAGCACGGTATTAAATAATCGCCTTATCGCTCGTATCTGCCGCCCAGTTCCTCAAAAATCGTCTTTGCCATTGTCTGTTACCTCCACATTCTTTTTTATTTTGAATGTCCGCAAAATCCGGCCTACATTCCATGATCACACAGAGGTTCCTTCTTATCTTGAAAGTCTGATGAGCATTTGGAGATGGACTGTACGAAGTGGGCGCCATTGCTCCAGCAGGCTTGCGAGGATTTGGAGCAGTTTCTCACCACAAACGATGCTGCGTATACCGGGCAAATGATGCAGGTATTAGGCAAGTTGAGCGAGAAGCATATTTATTTCAAACTCCTGTATTAGCAGTAGTTTTGGCGCAAAGCCAGCGGAGACATAGAACCTGGAATGGCTGAAAAATCAGAAATTCGGATATTTTTGCTAACCTTTGGATTTCTTAATGGCGCTCTTGCCAGCAACAGTATGCCATAAAGAGATACCGGCAAATTTTGAAATACGTTGCATTCCAGACAGATATTGCCGCATAGAGGTTTGTCTCCTATCATTTACACCGTTCGGTCATGATGGACAATATTGTCTGATCTGTCTGCCGCATTCCCTGCTGCGCTAAAATGCCGACATTCGCAATGGTGTCATCCACACCTTTGGTCACGATGCCGTCTCCACTCTTGAACTCCTGATGATTTTTATACATGAAATAGCCAAGGATCCCCGCATCCACGCTGGCGGCAATTTTGGCGGCGCATGACGGCTTTGCACCATCGCAGATTGTACCGCTGATAATTGCCACAGCGTTGACGATCGTGTGCGCAATGGCTTCGTAACTGCCGTCCAGCAGATAAGCGATTCCTGCCCCTGCCCCGACGCCCGCGCTGACCGCGCCGCAGTAGGCCGAGAGACGGCCTATGCCGCTTTTCTGGTGAATCGTGACCAAATCGCTGACCATCAGCGCCCGGTACAGCTTCTCCTGACTTACCCCCAGATGCCTGGCGTACCGCACCACCGGCACGGAAGCGGTAATTCCCTGGTTGCCGGAACCGGAGAGGATCACTACTGGCAGATCACATCCGCTCATCCGGGCATCGCTCCCGGCGGCGGCCCATGCTTTCGCTTCGGTCTTGATGTCCCTGGGATACTCCGCCAGCAGCATGGAGCCGATATTGGCGCCCCAGTCATTTTGCAGCCCCTCCTCCGCGATGGCCGTGTTGCAGTCGATCTGACGTCGCAGCAGCGGTATGGCATCCTCCAAATCCGCTGTATCCGCAAACTCCAGAATATCTGCTACATTCAGCACGCTCTTATCCGTCAGATTGTCCTCGGCGGAATCTGTGACCGGCTTTTCCAACAGAACCTCGCCGTCCCGTTCCTCCCGGACGATATTGCTGTGGCTGTTGGCGATGTGTATAGATGCAGAATGCTCCCCGGCCCAGCCGGTCAGCCGGATGTCCAGCATCCGGGGAGTATCGGCGCAGACAATCTCAATAGAAGTATTCTGAGAATAGGCCGCGATGGCTTCGTGCCGCTCCGCCGGGACATCGGAAATGACTTGTAGGATTCTTTCCGCGTCACCGGCTGCAACGCCCGCCGCTATGGCCGCACGGATGCCCTTCAACCCTCCGGAGTTGGGGACAACAACACTTTTCACATTTTTAATAATATTGCCGGAAACCTCCGTCCGTATCCTTTCTGGCCAGACGCCCAGGATGTCCCGGAGCCGGGCTGCGGCATAGGCCAGGGCAATCGGCTCCGTGCATCCCGTTGCGGGAACCAGTTCCTCACTTAAAATGGAGAGATACGCCTTTTTCTTTTCAACTGTCAGCATAATTTTTCCTCTTTTCTTCCTGTTATGGTTGATTGTGCCGTTCGGGGGATTCCACATAAATCCGCTCCCTGGAAAAGCCCTGCCCCCGAACCTCCTTGATCTGCGTGATGGTCAAAAACGCATTGGGGTCAATGGATTGGACCAGCGACTGCGCGGCATACAGCTTCCGGGGCGGGATCACGCACAGCACGCCGCGCTGGGGCGTCCTGGTCCTGCCGGTCTCAATCTGAACCATGGTGGTTCCCGCTTGCAGATCCGTCAGGCATTTCTGCCGGATTTCCTCGTATTTGCCGGAAACTACAAAAATCTGTATCTGGGACTGCCCCAGGAGCATCACCCGGTCCAGCGCGATCGTTTCCACTACCAGCAGGACAACGCCGTATAAGATCTGCTCCGGATCGGAAAACAAGGCCTGCGCACCCATGATGACAATGTCTGTCAGATAGACCGCCACGGAAACCGGGATATGGATCCATTTATGCAGCACGAGATTGACCACGTCCGTTCCGCCGGTGGAGGAGCCTACCCGCATAACCAGCCCTACGGCGATCCCTACCATTCCGCCGCCCAGCAGGGCCGCCAGCAGAGGGTCTTCTGTCAGTCGGTCAATGCCCGGTATCCGCTGCGCCGCACCCAGAAAAAAGGGGTAGAGCAGCGAGCTGGCAATGGTGGCCAGAACGAACCGCCACCCCAGCACCGCCCAGCCTAACGCCAACGCCATCAGGTTTACACCCAAAACGATTCCTGCGGTGTCCAGCGGGATTACCTTACCAAGGACAATCCCAATGCCGGTAGCGCCGCCCATAATCGCACCGCTGGGCAGGATGAACGCCGCCACGGCAAATCCCAGCAGCATGTTTCCGGCCAGGATCGCGGAGCAAACTTCCGCCATTTTTTTGAAACGTCTCGTTGAATAACCTATCTTTCCCATATCAAAGCACCATTATATTGTCCAGCCACCCGGCGCAGGCGTCTACCTGCTGCCGGGAGCCGAGGATGCAGATGCTCCCCCGCGCCGCCAACTCTTCCACAGGGTCTGCCAGGGATGCCAGGTCATCCGGCACGGTGGAAAGCATCTCGCGGCGGACGCGGCAGCGGTCCTCATGGCTGATCCGCCGCCAATAGAGGGCGTCGGAGACTTTGCCCTTCATGCGGGGCGTCAGGAGCGGATCGGATTCCGCCACTGTGCCGGTAATCATGCCAGTCAGATCCATATCCCCAATGCCTCGCAGGAAGTCAGCGGAGGCTCGGTAACAGTCTATGGTCCGGGCAGCGCTGGGGTCCCGGTAGGAGAAAAATCCCGCAAAGCCAGTATCCCGCAGGACCATTCCTGTGCCATACGCCCCGCCCTGGACCCGCACCGTGTTCCACAGATGGGCCAGGGAGACTGTATGGCCCATGACCTTTGCCGCGCCCCGTCCGGCCTCCTGGAAAAGGCCGCCCAGAGCCGCGTAGGATACGCCGGAGGGAATCACAATTCCCTCCCGCCGGGGTTCCCTGGGCAGGATGGATGCCATGCACGGCAGGACGAAACTCCCTTCCGGCAGACTGGACGACAGAAGACGGGCGGCGGTTTCGGCGGACGATTTATCCCCGGCGGTGACGCTGATTGTCATGCGGACGCAGCAGAAAACGCGCCGGGACAGGGCTTTCAAGTCTTCCGCCAGGGCTGTGAATCGAGCGGGGAAGTCCTGCTCCAGCTCCGTCAGCCACCGGAGAAAGGTAATGCCTGATGCCTGCTCCTGCACAGCGCCTTCGGCGGTGGAGCAGGCCAGGACTCTGGACATAGCGGCATTGTGACCCGCCATGACCATCTGTTCCGCCATGGCCGCTCGCTGCTGGCGCAGGAATACCAGCATCTGCTCGGAATTTTCCCACTGCTGCCCCGTCAAAAGCTCTGTCAGAAATGACAGGGCTTTTTCCAGCTTCGCGTCCAGGGCGCTGCATGAGACGCACAGGAACGTCCGGCAGCGGTCCGGGGCGTTCTGCGGA
This sequence comes from Petralouisia muris, assembly GCF_004793545.1. Lineage (GTDB taxonomy): Bacteria > Bacillota > Clostridia > Lachnospirales > Lachnospiraceae > Petralouisia > Petralouisia muris. Next base: position 69,953 of record NZ_SRYA01000017.1, read on the forward strand.
CCGTATGCTTCAATTATAAACCGGATGTCCCCGAACAGGGAGCGCATCTCCCGGCTGAGATCTGCCAGCGCGTACCTCTCCGTATCCAGGTGGCCGAATAATTGGGCCATGAAAGCCGCTTTGGTCAGCTCGTTTGGAGTCAGATCATCCAGCGAAAAATAGAGATTGCAATAGGTGATCCCGCTGGTGGGCAAATCGTGGCGCAGAAGCGTCATGTGGGCGGTGGTTTCCTCCGACAAGGGAAGCTTTTCCGGTTCCGTCGGAACCTGGTCAAGATGCAGTCTGGGAATGGCTGCCAGCTGTTCCGGCGTGTCCGGCGTATTCTGCCAGACGGCGATTACCTCCTGAAATCGGCGGATACCAACGGTTTCTTCGGCACTCCAGCCGGATTGGATGGCGCTGAGACGGGCTGTCTCCTGGGCCTGGCGCTCCTGCCCGATGGTGTGGGAGGGCAGCATCAGAACCCGGCAATGATGGGGATTCTCTAAAATGAGCCCCTTCAGCAGCTCCTCAAAATAGCCCGCTTCACATTTCTTCCGCAGAACGTCGAAAAGTGTGCCGACGCTGAGATTTGCCGCTGGATCGCCGCCGTAGAGCCAGCTCTCCAATACCTGGGAGCCAAGCATGATCCCTTGGGGCATCTGGCCGTAATCCCGCTGTCGGGCTTCGAATTCCAGATTGTCCAGTACCGCAAGGATCCTCTGATGGTCCAGTCCTTCCCGGGACAGCCGCTCCAGCTCCTCCCAGAGGGCGGCGGATACCTCGTCCGCCTTGTTTTCGGCAATGTCCCGGGCTTCCAGCGTGAACCAGGGCTGCTGGACACCGCCGCAAATCTCCATGCGGACGTCCCGGGCAAGGCTGCTTTCCAGAAGACGTCGCTTCAGCGGTGCCTGGTTGTCCCCGCAGAGCACGTCCGATAACGCTTGCAGCGCCGTCAGAGTTTCACGGTCCCGGAAGGTACAGGCTGCATACCCATCCGCCAGCCGGGCGCGTCCCTCCGGGGATTCCTGAGGGGACAGCTCGTAGTAAATGGTGGTCATGCCCGCTTCTATGGGCTTTTGTAGCGGAATTGCTTCTGGTGTGGGACGGCGGTCGTAAGCGGAAAGATATTCTTCGTCCAGGATCGCAAGAATCTGGGCAATGTCGATGCGGCCGTCCAAGAATATGTAGGCATTGGACGGGTGGTAGAGACGGCTATGGGCGGCGGCAAAGGTTTCATAGGTGAGCTCCGGGATATGTTCCGGGTCGCCGCCGGCAACAAAGCGGTAGCAGGCGTCCGGGAACAAAAGCTGGGTTACTTCTCGCTCCAGAAGGGTGTCCGGTGCAAAGAAGGCTCCCTTCATCTCATTGAACACTACGCCCTTAATGGAAAGTGCGCCGCCTTCGTCCATCTCGTAATGCCAGCCCTCCTGGCCGAAAATCTCCGGCTTGGAATGGAGCAGCGGGTGCAGTACCGCATCCATATAGACCCGCAGGAGATTCATAAAATCCTGGCTGTTCCGGCTGGATACCGGATAGATTGTCCTGTCCGGGAAGGTCATGGCGTTGAGGAAGGTGTTCAGGGAGCTTTTCATCAGCTCCACAAACGGTTCCTTTACCGGATAGCGCTCCGAGCCGCACAGAACTGAATGCTCCAGAATGTGGAATACGCCCGTGTCGTCCCAGGGCTGGGTCTGGAAAGCAATGGCAAAGGTCTTGTTCTCCTCCTCCCGTTCCAGCCAGACCAGCCTTGCACCGGATTTTTGGTGCTCCATCTGCCAGAGATCCGCTTCCAGTTCCTTGATGCGCTGTCGGTTGAGGACAATAAAATCTGAAAGGATACTGTTCTTTTCCATAATGGCCTCCTTATAATAATAGCTTCCTTTTTCTGTTTGGGTGTCACCATTATAAATGTTTTTCCAGCCGCCGCAAGGCGGCTGGTTCATTCTGTCCATTTCTCCGACAATTCTGTCTCATTCGCTAAAGTTCCGTCCCTTTCATGTCGGTTCCGGCAAAAAAGGGCAGGGTATCAGCATTAGTACAGAATAAACTGTTTCCGGGTCGGAATAAACAAATGGCGTTGATTTTCTCGAAAAAAATGATATGGTTACATTCAGAAAAATTTTGGGAGGGGTGCGTCATATGTACGATCTGCTTATTATCGGCAGCGGACCTGCTGGTATTTCCGCCGCACTGAGTGCAAAAGCACGGAACCTGGATTTCCTCTGGTTTGGCTCCAGGGTGCTGAGCCCTAAGATTGCCAAAGCCGAGCGCGTCATGAATTATCCGGGGCTTCCGTCAGTCACCGGATCGGAAATGTGCGATGTCTTCCTGCGCCAGATTGACGGGCTTGGTATCGAAATTCGGGAAGAACGGGTCAATTCGATTTATGACATGGGTGGATATTATACCGCCGTGGTCAACGACAAAATGTATGACGGCAGAACCGTTATCCTTGCCGCAGGCGTATCCAACAGCCGGGAAATCCCCGGCGAGAGCCGCCTGCTGGGAAAGGGCGTCAGCTATTGCGCTACCTGCGACGGGGAACTGTACAGGGGCAAGCGGATCGCCGTGGTCTGCACGGATCCGGGCCTGGAGGAGGAAATTGAGTTTTTGGCGGGCCTTGCTGCGAAAGTGTTCCTCTGCACCAGTTATAAGGACTGCGGCATCCGCCGGGACAACGTACGGCACACCGTGGGCTATCCCACGGAAATCCTGGGAGAGGATCACGCCACGGGCATCACCTGTAGCGGGGAGACGGTGGCGGCGGACGGGATTTTCTGCCTGCGCTCCTGCGTGGCCCCGGCGGCGCTGCTACCGGGACTGAAGGCGGAGGGCGGGCATATCCAGGCGGATCGGCAGCAGCGAACCAATCTGCCGGGATGCTTCGCCGCCGGGGACTGCACGGGACGGCCCTATCAGTACGCGAAAGCGGTGGGAGAGGGCAACGTGGCTTTGCACAGCGCATTGGAATATCTGAAAAAACTGGAGGTGTAGCATGAAATCAAGAGTATTGCGGGTAAAGGACTACCGGGAAGTAGATGTGAAGTCCCTGTTAAAGCCCTTCGTACTGGACGGGGAGGCGTTGGAAGCAGAGCTGCGGCGGCTGACCAACCCGTATATCCGCTGGGAGAACGGTACAACGGTTTCTCCCGGAGATCAGGTGGTGTGCCGACTGGCATCGGACTGCCCCCGATTCCAGAAGGAGAAGGTCCGGTTCGTAGCCGGGAGCAGCATGTTCCACAAGGATCTGGAGGATATGTCCATCGGCATGGAGGTGGGCGAAACCAGGGAGACCATCCTGCCGGAAGGCAAAGTCTCCCTTACGCTGACGGGCGTGATGAACCGCGTGGTACCGGAACCCAGGGATGAAATGGTGGAGAAGCTGGGGCTGGAGGGTGTGCACACCGTTGCGGCGTACCGGACGTATCTTTTGGAGCAGCAGAAGGCGGCCGCATTCCAGGAGGATTCCTACGATGCGCTGAACCACCTTATGCGGGAGGTCATCAATGGCTCGGAATTTGTCCTGAACCGGGAGGACTGGGCGGAAGCCATCAACCGGGAGCTGGACCGCTGCCGGAAGCTGTGCCGCCAGGAGGGCATGGTCCTGGAGAAGATGACCCCGGAGCAGTTCAAGGGGCGCATTCCGGTGAAGAGCTACCACGAGCTGGTGGCCATGCTGCAATACGACGGTTGGGACAAGCTCTGCCGCTATCTGCTGGGCTGCCGGTATGCCGAAAACGACGGCTTCCGGGTGAGGGAAGCGGAGTATAGGGAATTTATCGCGGACTATGTCAGATCCTGGCACGTCTCCGAGGAGAACGCCCGGGAAGCCAACCCCTATGACAGCTTTATCTTCAACGAATACGCCGGACACGCCTATACGGTACTGAAAGAATACATCAGAAAATTTTATTAAAGGAGGAACCCATCATGTCGATTCAAAACGCAGACAAGAGCAATTTCAAGGAGCTAATCAGCGAAGATTTCGTGATTGCCGATTTTTATGGCACCACCTGCGTCCCCTGCAAGCTGTTTTCCAAAATCCTGGAGGACATCGAGGCGGAGATCCCATTCCTGAACATCGTCAAACTCAACACCACCGAGAACCCGGAAATTGCGGAGGAGTACGGCATTACCGCCGTTCCCACCATCCACTTCTATAAGGACGGCAAGCTGGTTGACAGCCATGTGGGCGTGATGCAGCCCCAGGCGGTGAAGGATGTGATTGCCCAGTACATGTATGCGTAATACAGACAGATCAATCGCCTTTTCGGACAAAATCGACACGCACCCTTTTCCAGGGGCTGCGAATGTGATATGATACATTTACTTATAAAAGGGAGGACTTATTCCATGAAATACGCTGCAAAACGTACCCTCTGCGCCCTGTTGGCGCTTGTTCTCTTATGCGGCCTAACCGCCTGCGGCGGCGCAAAGGCCGTTGACCCGGAAACCTGTACATATGATGAAATGGTGGAATACCTGACTGCTAAGGGCTATATTTCCAAGGATTCCTCTCCGGTGGACATGCTCACTACCGAGGGCTATCTCACGGACAACACCGACGGGGAGATCCCCTTCGCCCCCTTTGCTGACAAGGCCCAGGATTATGACGGGCTGTGGCTGATGTGGTGGGACGCTGCTGCTCCCTCCGAAGCGTATACCAACTGTTTCCAGAACCTTGCCATGAACGGCGGCACGGTCGTCTATATGGGCGGCGCTGCCGTCCTGGAAACCGCTGCCCATAACGGCAGCTTCGCCATCGCCTTTGGGGATGGGTACGCCCAGAAAGATGCCGTCATGGCTGATTTCCAAGGGCTTTCCGGGAAGTAAGAACATATGAACGCCCCTACCCTGTCCTTTGTGGGATGGGGCAGGGGCGTTTCTCTGAAAAGTATATACGAGGAAGGAGAAACCAATGGAAACAAACGCAATTTTTCGAAAAAATTACGGCAACTTCCGCCGCTTCTTCTCCATGCTGGGCAAGGCGGATTTGCCCTACCTATGGATCATCGGCTACCTGGCAGCCAGCGCCGTCATTGCCAAGGTGGGCGTTAACACTACTGAATACAGCGCCGCCCTCTTCGCCGGAAACGTGGGTCTGACCGCTGTGGTGCTGCCTTACTTTTTCTATCAGATCCTTTCCTTGGTTCTGAGTTCTGTTTCCGGACTCATCAATAACCTCTGTGAAGCCCGCATGGACCGGAATCTGCGCCGGATGGTCTGGCGCAAGACGGTGAGCCTGCCCCTGTGGTTCTATGAAAATAATAACCCTAAGGAACTGCTCAGCCGTATCACTACCGATATTTCCAGCATCAGTAATCTGGTTATGAAGGTGTTCATCCCCATATTCACCACCGCCTATGCCAGCTTCGTCATTCTCCTGAAGGTTTCCAGCTATGATGGAGCTTTGATGTGGTCCCTGGTGGTGGCGCTGCCGGTGAATATCCTTATCAGCTTTATCCTGGGCAGGCTGCAATTCGGCGTGCAGGATCTCATTAACCGCCGCAATGCCGAGCTGACGGCCTCCATAGCGGAGCGGACCAATAACCTGATGCTCATCAAGTCCATGGGCACCGAAACAAAGGAATCCGGTACCGGGGAAGAACGAATGAAGGCAAGCTACCGCGCCGCTGGGATGAACATCTGGATTACCGGCCTGGCAGTGCCTATCCAGGCTATTGCCGGGGTGCTGCAAACTATCGTTATTATCCTGGTAGGCAGGGGTTATTATGCCTCTGGCACGCTGAGCCTGACAGAATGGATCGCCTATTACGGCTTCGCCGTCCAGCTCACCAGCATCCTAAGCGGTTACTGCGGCTACTGGACCTCCTTCAAGTGCGCCCAGGGGGCGGTGGATCGGGTGAGCCAGATTATGGCAGAGCATTCCGAGGATTTGGGTGTGGGAGATACTATGGGCTCTCCCACCGGAGGAATCCATTTTGAAAAGGTAGATTTCTCCTTCGGTGCCAAGCCGCTGTTCCAGGGGTTGGATCTGGATATTCCCGCAGGACGGATCACCGCCGTCGTCGGGCCATCCGGGTCTGGGAAGACGACGCTCCTGAACCTGATCGACCGTCTCTATCCCCTGGACGGCGGGGCGGTACAGATTGGAGGAAAGGATACGTCGGAGTATTCCCTGGCAAGTTTCCGCCGCGCTTTGGGATACGTGACCCAGGAGAGCGTCATGTACGCCGGAACCATCCGGGACAATCTGCTCCACGGCCTGGGCCGGATCCCATCGGATGAAGAGCTGGACGAGGCCTGCGCCGCCGTGGGCATCCTGGACTATGTCCGCTGCCAGCCTATGGGATACGACGCCCCGGTGGGCGAGAGCGGCGCCAGTCTCTCCGGCGGGCAGCGACAGCGGTTTTCCGTGGCCCACGCCCTGCTGAAAAAGCCGGACTGCCTGCTGTTGGATGAGGCTACCGCCGCTATGGACATCGACGGCAAGGCGGGCGTATGGGCCAGCATCCGGCAGGTTATGGCGGGAAAGACCGTGGTCTATGTGGCGCATGACGCCCAAACCATACGCAACGCGGACTATCTGATCGTCCTCCGGGACGGCAGGGTGCAGTCCTCCGGGGAACGGGATGAAGTCCTGGCTTCCGACCCATTCTGCCGGGAAATGATGGAAAACGGAGAGGAGGAGCGCTGATATGATGCACAACGGCAAGGGTAGGGAGCAGAAAAAGGAAAAATTCTCTTTCCGCTCCTATATCACATTCTATACCCGCTTCCCCATCCCCTGGTGGCTCTTTATTGCCTCCCTGGCGTTCAGTCTCATCAACACTGAGGTCTTTCTGGCAATCTCCAAGTATGTTATCCGGATCAATAAGGGCGAGCTTTACAACAGCGTTATTATCGGCTATGCCCTGCTGACCGTTCTCAATGCCGCCATCTCCATGGGAAGCAATATTTGCGGCGAGTACGGCATCCAGAAGGTTACCCTCCGGGCCAGGAAACTGCTGTGGGACAAGATCCTCCACCTTCCCATGCGGGAGGTGGAGCGGCGCCAGCCCTCGTCCCTGATCTCCGGCGTGGTCAACGATATTACCCAGGCCAGCACGGTGATCCATATGATCTTCTCCACTGTGGCTTCTGTTTATGGCTTTGTCCGCTGCTGCGTGGAAATGGCGCGGTTCAATGCGAAGCTCTCCGCCTATATGCTGCTGCTGGTTCCTCTGGCCATCGGCGTGTTCGCCCTGGTGGGCCAGTTGCAGTACCGTATGATGCTGCGGCGGTACGAGAGCCTGAATACCATGACGGAGTTCTTCTCCGAGCATATTTCCGCCGCCAAGCACGTCAAGGCACAGGCTATAGAGGATATGGAAACAGAGGCAGGGCTGCGGGCCATTGACGAACGGTACCGGGCGGATGTCTATTACGCCTTTATGGAGGTTTTGCAGGTGTTCTCCAATACGCTGTATACCTCCATCGGCAGTATTGTCATCGCTCTGTTCGGTTCCGACATGATCCGCAAGGGCCAGATGCCGGATACGGGGATCAATGACTTTACCACCTATAAGGGAAGGGTGGACCAGTATCAGGCGGAGGTCCTGACTCACTACCAGACCCTCAAGGGCACACAGGGCGCTATGCAGTACGTGGGCGTTCTCCAGGAGGGGCCGGAGGAGGATCTGGAGGACGGGTACGACCTGCCAGAGAGCCAGCCGGAGCAGGATATCGTACTGGACCGGGTCAGCTTCGGGTATGTTCCCCAGCAGCCGGTGCTTCACGATCTGAGCCTTACCATCCCCGCTGGGAAAACCACCGCCATTATCGGCAGCAACGGCTCCGGCAAGTCCACACTGCTCAAGCTGCTCCAGGGCATCTACTCGCCGGACAGCGGCCGGGTATGGTTGGGGAAAGCCGCTGTGGATGAGGTGAAGCTGGCACAGCTGCGCCGTCGGTTCGGCTGTGTCCTCCAGCATAACCCCTTGTTCTCCGGTTCTGTCCGTGATAATATAGCCTATGGTGCAACAGGGGAAATATCAGATGAAGCTATTGCCGGGGCCGCAAGGCTGGCGGACGCGGACGGTTTTATCCGCCAGCTGCCCCAGGGATATGATTCCGATGTGGGCATGGGTGGGGCACTGCTCTCCGGCGGGCAGCGCCAGCGAGTGGCTATTGCCCGGATGCTGATGTCCAACCCGGATTACCTGCTGATGGATGAAGCCGGGGCCAGTCTGGACCACAAGAGCGACATGACCATCTTCCGCACCGTCCGGGAACACATGAAGAACCGAACCATCGTAGTGGTTGCCCACGACATGCGATCAGTAATGGAAGCGGATCATATCATCGTTCTCAACGAGGGGTCCCTGGAAGCGGCGGGCAACCATAAGGAGCTGCTGGGAACCAGTCCCACTTACCGCGCCTATTTGCAACTCCAGGGCTACACCCTGGCGGGAGAGGAGGTTAGCCGATGAAACGCTTTACCATCTTTTTTTCCATCCTGCTGGTGTTGGGCTTCGGTGCGGTGCTGGCCTATGTGGCAGCATCGCCGGAGTTCGTCCCACCCGCCCAGCTCATAGGCGAAGGGGAGGACCCCGATGCCCCCATCTGGGATATGACCATGGATGAGGTCCTGGCGGAGTTGGAGGGGCAGGGTCTCATAGAAACAACCAACCTGACCACCCTGTCGGCGGATGGCTTATGCACCATCGCTGTGAAGGTTTCCAACGGCGCTGAATTTTATTGGTGGGATGTGGACAACCTGAAAGAGGGCAGCATGGAGGAGACCTCTTACAAGAGTTTGAAGTCAGAGGGGTTCATTGACTTCTACGGAGCCGGAAGCATCATGAACCCAGTCCCCAACGGGCCTTTTGCGCTGCTACTGGACTTCTATGAGGGCGATTCCAAGGCATTGGAGCAGGCGTTCCGGGCTGTTGGTCAGGCAGAATAAAAAGCGGGGAGGGGCGGATCATGGAGATGAAAGTCCTGTTGGTGGAAAGCGACCAGAATCTGCGAGGCGAACTGGCAGTCATGCTGCATGCTTTCCAATGCTTCCGGGTGGTCGGGACGGCGCAGAATTCTACGGAGGCCGTCGCGTTCGTCCAGTCCAATGATGTAGACGTCATATTTGCCAACCATCAGCCAGCCGATCCCCGCACCACCGGCGTGGGGGAATATTTGGCTGCCGTTTTGGGGCAGAGCCATCCCCATATTCAGGTGGTGGTCTATTCCGGCTCAGAGGAATGGGCGTTCAATGCCTTCCGCTGCCAATGCGCCGGGTATCTGCTGACACCCTTTGATCCCTTGGCGCTCCAATCGCTGGTTAATCGGCTGCGCTACGTGTTCGATCTCCAGCAGGCGAAGCGGGAGGTATCTAACCGCAGTATCATGATTAAGACCCGCAGCGGCTATCAATTAACCCGGCTCAGCGATATTCTTTTTATTGAACGCAGTAACCGGAAGAACCACATCGTCACCACTGACGGGCAGGAGATCTCCCTGCTGGGGTACACCATGAATCAACTGGAAGAGATGCTGGAGGGCTGTGGGTTCTATCGCTGTTATCAATCCTTCATCGTCAATCTGTCCCAGGTGGCGGCGGTCCGGGCGGACAATGACGCAAAAATTTATACGATTCGTTTTAAAGACTATGAGGGAGAGATACTGCTCAGCCGGGAAAAATACGCGGAACTGGTGGCGCTTCTAAAGGGGCGGTATGCGAAGATCAATATCTGACGCTTCTTCAGCCTTTTATCGCCTTTGAGAAAAAGTCAGGAAAAGCAGTGCAAGTATGCTACTTTGTCCTCTCCGCAACAAGATAGTTATAAAATACTCCGTATTCACAAAAGGAAATAAAGGGCTGTCGCATTAACGATTAAAAAATCGTGAAGCGGCAGCTTCCTTTTGGCCTTTTTTCTATCTGTATTCACACTATTTTGATTGAAAAGTTGTTTTGAAGTAAAAAAAGACATACTTTAACACACCTGTATCATACGGCAAAAATAATTTTTGACTTTTTTGAAATACTGATGGATTTTGAAGCAGAGGAAATAGTTACTCTTGATGAACTCACTCCTAAGCGGTGGATATATACAACTTCCAGTTTGTAAGCTTTTTCCATAAGTTTCCCCAGTTTTCAAGGCTTTGCGCTATGCCAACCTCAAAATATGTATCCTTTTCCCTTGTTTTTGCCCTTATGGGTAGGTTACAAGGGAAAGTTTTTCTTATTCAGTTTTAATTCATTCCCACAACCTTATCCAAGAGTTTTGCAGATTCCCTCTTTGCCTCCCTTGTAGCGTGTGCATAGACATTTATGGTAGCGCTTACGTCCGAGTGTCCTAAAAGTTCCTGCACATCTTTTGGCTGCGCCCCGTTTGATAACAGGTTTGTTGTGTAGGTGTGCCTTAATGTGTGGAAGTGGAACCCCTCTAACTCCGGTACTTTCCTTGCCGCTGTCCGGCAGGCTGTTTCTACGGTGGCTGGAAGTTCCAGACAGCCATCTTCCCTCAGACATACAAAGGAGATTTCCGTATAATCCTCCGGCACATCCTCTGCCATTCCCAAGTTGTAATACTCATAATGTACCCGATTTTTCTCTGTAACTTCCCTGTAGAAATTCCTGTGGTAGAGTCCGCCATACTGCATACGGTTTTTAAGCTGCTGTTTCCTTGCTTTCTTCAGGATGTCAGCGAGGGCGTTCCCAAAATCAACGATCCGCACTTTCTTCCTTTTTGTCGAGCCGATTTCGTGCTTATGGGTAGCGCCATTGTAGCGGACGCTTCTGCGGACTGTCAGGCATTGTTCCTCAAAGTTGATATCCTGCCAAGTCAGTCCTGCCACTTCCCCAAGCCTGAGACCTGTGAAATAGGCTATCTGTACAGGTAGGATTGCGTCTTTGCTCCGCTTGCCAAGCTGTGCAATCAGCTTTTGGTACTGCTCAAATGACAGTGGATTGACTTTGCCGTTATCGGTGTCCGTTTCTTCCGCAAACAAGTCCATATCGTCCTTTTTATGCCTCATGACTACATACTGCATGGGATTGAACGTAATGTACTGTTTCGGGAACACCGCAAAGCGGAATGACTGTTGTAATACTGCGGAAAATGACTTTACGTAGTCTTTGGAATATCCTTTGGAAACAAAATCTTCAATCGTGCCTCCAAAAGACATGATATCCATGAACTGCTGCAAATGCCCCGAAGTAACCGTTTTTAGCTTTCGTCTGCTTACAGGGTGCTGTTTAATGCGGTTGATTGCCTGTAAATAAGTACCGACAGTGCCATTGCTTAATGTGCCTGTCTTTAATTCTTCCTCCGCCCATGTGTCAAGCAACTGTCCGAGGGTGATATTGTCCGCCTTTGCAATGAATTTCTTGCTTTCGTAATCTTCCATTGCCTGCCTTAGCAGCTTTTCCGTTTCGCTTTTGTTTTCTGTTCCTGCACACTCTTTCTGTACCAAGTTTCCGCTTGCGTCCTCCACATAAAAGCGGTAGTACCATTTCTTTCCTTTCTTCCGTACTGATCCTTTTGCCATAATCGTTTCTCCTTTCAATGAACGCATTTCTGCGTATGTAATCATTGAACAGATATGGCAGTCAGAACTGATGGAATGCTTTCTGAAAATAAGGATAGCATAAAATCCGCTGTCCTGCTATACCGAATCGGAATCTTCTGATAAAAGATTGGAAAGCCTTTCAGCGGCGGCATCAGGGTTTTTGGAGTAGAGCCTCACTATGTCGCCCATATCATTAAGGGCATTTACAGTGTGAGTAATCTCCCGCAGGAACATGATTTCATTATATTCCCTGTCCGATTCAAATCCCATTGTCTTTGCAAGCTGTGCGCTTTCCTTGTTACCCTTAAACTTCCTGCACGCAAGGCGGAACGAATCCACAAACAGCTCATATTCCTGCAGCATCAGCAGCAACAGGTCTTTTGAAAAGTCTGATTCGGAAGTTTCCATGTCATAAGGCAGCTTTGAAAGAATGGAGGACATGGCATCACGTATTAACATTTCCTTTTTATCCGTAATGTCAGATTCGTATTCCTCCGTTTCGCCTTTTAACCACTCTACGGAAACATGGAGTGCGTCTGCCAAACCGTCAAGAACGAGTTTCTTGGTGTTGTCAATCGTTCCTGCCTCATATCTCTGAATGGTGGATGCGGTAACGCCCATTTTTTCAGCAACATAAGGCTGGTTGACGCCCAGTTCCAGTCTCCGCTGTTTTGCCCTGCCGCCGATTATCCGGCGCAGCTCTTTGTCTTTCATGCTGGGTTTCCTCCTTTATCGGTATGGTCAAAGTATACCATATCAAAAGCAATATTGCAATGTGCAAGTTAAAAATAATTTTTAAAATCACATAACGCTTGACAAGGAAATATAAATGATGTATAGTAAGCATACTATAAAAATTGCATAATGCAATTTGAGAGGAGGAGAATGAATGACGGAAATGAAGATTGCCCTTTCCATTGAGGAGGCGGCAGACTACACAGGCATCGGTCGGAACACACTGAGAAAGCTGGTGGAATGGGATAAACTCCCTGTACTGAAAGTGGGGAGAAAGGTACTTATCAAAAAGGATATTTTGGAACTGTTTATGACTGTCAATGAGGGGAGGGATTTGAGGGACAGGGGGAATGTCAAAACCGTCACAAGAAAGACGGCGGTATAAGAGTCAGGCGAACAGTTGCGGTGAACTTAAAAAATACAATCATTTTTGGAAAATGAACTCAAAAAATGCAGTCACTTTTGAAGAATGAACTTAAAAAGTAAGTTCACTGAAAAAACTGTGATATATGTTCCGCAAAAAATGAACTTAAAAAGTGCAATCATTTTGAAGAAAATCAGTTGACCGCCGGAAACAGCGGAAATGCAATTCAGCATAACCAGTGTATTTGGGACAGATGAGGATAACAAAGAAGGGCAGAAATAAAAGGATTGCCAATAAAATAAGCATTGAACAGCCGGAAAACTGTTTCCAATATGCTGAAAGCACATTTCACTGGATACCCTCGGAGAGCCCCCGCAGTATTGGCTTGCCAATACTGCTAGGGGGTTATCATCTATGGCGGAGCCAAGATGATAACCGCACTGCTTCAACGTGAAATCAGGGAGGAAAACATGGGAGAGATTTCTTTCAGCAACCACATCAGCAATAAGAAAAGCGCAATCAACAGCAAGGCAAAACTCGCCGGAGTTGCAAAACACAATCTGAGGAAATACCATTCGCAGGATTACAGCAGGGATAACATTGCACTTCTTTATGGGACAACCAATCTCATGCAGGACGTGAAAAATGTATACCGTAAAGAATTTGACGCCGCACTGCATGAATACAATGCAAGGCAGACAAGACCGGAAAGGCGGATTGGCGATTATTTTGAACATGTATCTGAAACGGAACAGGACATGGCGGTGGAAGTCATCATACAATGCGGGGATAAAAAATTTTGGGAGCAGAACAGCGGTGACAAAATATTTATGAAACAGGTCTATAAGCAGCTCCTTTTGAAACTGCAGGAGTATCTGCCGGATTTTAAGATTGCAAATGCAGTGGTTCACTTTGATGAGGCAAGCCCGCATATGCACGTTGTAGGTGTTCCGGTGGGGAGAGGATTTAAGCGTGGCTTGTCAACAAAAGTGTCAAAGCGATCCGTATTCACGCCCCAAGTCCTGTCGGAAGTTTTGCAGGATAAAATGCGGGCAGATGCCAACCACTATATGAAAGCCATCTTCCAACAGGAAGTAAGGGAAAAGAAAAAGGGAAAAAACCATGACCTGACGGTTGCGGAATACAAAGTTGCAAAAGAGGAAGAAAAGATTGAAAAACTATCAACGGATAAAATAGGACTGGAGGCTGACATTCTCGTCCTGAACCATAAAAAGTCCACTACACAGAGGAAATTGGACGAATTGGACGAGGAGATTGAAAGTTCCAATATCTTCCTGAAGGCACTTCGGCAGATAAAACAGTTTATACAGTCATATCTACCTTTTGCGCCGCTGATTGAGGAATTTGCGAACCATGTGGAGCGTGGGGCGGATATAGAGGCAGGAAACAGCTTTCGCGGCTTGCTAACCGCACTTGGGGAGCTGCTCAATTCATTTAAGGAAATCATCATGGACGGACTGTGCTGGTTTCCCCGCCTTATGCGGTGGCAGACCTTAAGGGGCGAAGTTTCCCCTGTATTTGAAGATAGCAGGAATGAAGGCTATTATTACTGTCTGAAATCCTATATGGATATCCATACAAGGCAGGAATACCCAAAGGAACTGATACAGCCGGAAATCAAGCCGGAAAACCGTACAGGCACGATAGAGCAGTTGGCGCAGAGTGTGGAGGCTGTCGAAAAGCAGGTGCGGCTTATGGGTGTAAAAATGAGCAGGAATCGTTTGTAATTAAAATGTTTTTTCTTTATCAACAGCATCTATGTATATAATCCGTATATCGTTTTGGAACGATGACTAATCCATCGAAATTTCGATGGATTACATAAAAACTAACGAGTTTATTTCACGCTATTGCACAAAATAATTCCGCAATAATCTGTTATTTTTACTAGCTTTATGGTAAAATTAGTCAAGTGCAAGATATAGATACATTTAATATTGTGGAGGAACTAATGAGTATAAACATTTCAAAGAAAAAGAGAGATGACCTATTAGAAAAAATAAAAGAGATACGAAAGTATATAGCTTCAGCACCGCAAGATGAAAACACCGGAAATCTGCTATTATATTTAAACCAAATAGAAAAAGATGTCAATGGGAAAAAATATGGTTTAGTTTTTGAAGAACATAGAGAAAAGATAAATGATATTCTTGATACGCATACGCCTGTATTGGAAGAAGACAAAGAGTTGTTTATTGATAAAGGTAACGGACAGATGAATTTTTTAATAGAAGGTGATAATCTGTCTGCATTAAAATTATTGGAGAAAACACATAAGGGAAAAATTGATTTAATATATATTGATCCACCATATAACAGAGGAGTGGATGATTTTAAATATGATGACAATTATATTACGAAATCAGATGGATATATTCATTCAAAATGGATTTCATTTATGGAAGTACGGTTAAAAATTGCACACAAATTATTACATAATGCAGGCGCTATATTTATAAGCATTGATGACAATGAACAAGCTAATTTGAAGTTGTTATGTGATTGCATTTTTGGAGAACAGAATTTTGCAGGAATGATACCTTGGAGGAAACGTACCGCAAAGACAGATGTCCCCTTTGGAATTTCTCAAGATTATGAGTGGATTTTGGTTTATGCCAAAAGTGAAATGTTTAATGCCTTTACAAAACGAAAAAATAGCCGAAAGTATTATGAAACAGAAGATTTTCCCAACAGACCTTGGCGAATACATGATTTAACAAAACAGACAACGGCAGAAGAACGTCCCAATAGCTTTTTTACTATGGTTAATCCTAAAAATGGTGAGGAATTTCCAGCAAATGTAAATAGGACTTGGGCAATTACAAAAGAAACCTTTGAGTTTTATTTGGAGCAAAACAGGATAGTCTTTCCGGGTGATTATGAATTTCTTAAAATATCAAAACCTCAATTAAGGTATTTTAAAGATGAAGATGAAGCTAAGGCTTTGAAAAAAACGGGAAATATTGCTGGTATTTCTGCTACAACAACCCAATTGCCTGATTTTGTGGGAATGACAAAAGAGGGGACAAAAGACTTGGGGGAATTATTTGAAAAAAAAGCATTCCCTTATCCTAAGCCAGTAGAACTTTTGAAATATATTATGTCTATTGGAACAATAAATAAAGAAAATGCTGTTATACTTGATTTCTTTGCAGGAAGCGGAACGACGGGGCAGGCATTATTTCGATATAATGCAGAAAATAAGAAAAGCAATCGCCGAATTATCCTTTGTACCAATAATGAAAATAATATTTGTAAAGATGTAACATATGAACGTCTGAAAAGAGTAATTGAAAAGGAAAAATATGTTGAAAGCCTAAAATATTACAAAATCGACTATATTCCGATTAGTGACCGCTTATATTATGAGTATGCTGATGAATTGCTTCTGCATATCCGTGAACTGGTAGAACTGGAAAATGGGATTGATTTTATAAATAACTCAGAAATTGCAATTATCCTGACCGAAAAAGAAGCAGACGATTATATTAATCGGCTCAACAAGGATTCAGATTGCAAAATAATTTATTTAGGACATGATATACTTCTTTCTGGTGAACAGGCAGAAAAGGTGCGAAAATTAAATATTAAGATAAATAACATTCCTGATTATTACTATAGGGAGTTGGAGGGCTGAATATGAACATAGAGTTGGCAGATTTCCAATTAAAAGCAATTGCAGACTTGATGGAGGCAATGGAGTGTGACAAAAAAGAAATCATTTTGAAAAGCTGTACTGGAAGTGGAAAAACGATTATTTTAACACACTTTATGGACGAGTATCTGAAAAGTTATAACAATCAGGTATTTATTTGGCTTACTCCGGGGAAGGGAAATCTTGAGGAACAGAGCAAGGAAAAGATGGACAGATATATTCATGGAAGCCGGACAAAATTGTTATGCGACGTTATGGCAGGCGGATTTGAACAAAATGACTGCTGCTTTATCAATTGGGAAAAACTCACCAAAAAAGGTAATAATGCGTTAAAAGACAGTGAACGAGTTAATTTTTTGGATTACATCTACCATGCCTTAGAAGAAGGACTGACATTTAAAATTATTGTAGATGAATCTCACCAAAATGATACTATTAAGGCAGAAGAAATTATTGATTATTTTAAAACTGATAAGATTGTGCGATGCTCTGCAACACCAAAGAATTATAAGGATGCATATTTAATTGAAATTCTGGAAGAAGATGTTATTGCAGAAGGGCTAATAAAAAAATTGCTGCTTATTAATGAGAATTTTGAACAGAATATAAGCGTTGAAGATCAGGTTTCTTATCTTATGGATAAGGCGCTTACAAAACGCCGCAAATTACATTCGGAATTTTTGAGAAGGAAAGCCCCCGTAAATCCACTGATAGTTGTTCAGTTACCCAATAAGTCTGATGTTCTATTGGAAAGCATCGAAACCTATCTTTCTGCACAAGGAATTACATATGAAAATAATCAATTAGCGGTATGGCTTGCAGATAAGAAACAAAACTTAGAGTCCATTTCAGAAAATAATGCGGAATCAATAGTCGTAATTATTAAGCAAGCTATTGCAACGGGCTGGGACTGTCCCAGAGCGCATATACTTGTCAAACTGCGTGAAAATATGAGTGAAACATTTGAGATTCAGACAATTGGAAGAATCCGCAGGATGCCGGAAGCAAAACATTATGAAGACGATTTGCTGGACTGCTGTTATCTTTATACTTTGGATGAAAAATTTACAGAAAATGTAAAAAGGAGTTTAGGGAAAGGGGCTTTGGAAGAAAGGGACTTGACTTTGAAACGTGAATATAGTCACTTTACCCTTATTTGCCAGCAAAAGACAAATGTTCCTTTCCCAAGAGATGCAAAATTGGCGTTAAAGGTCATAAAGAAGTATTTTTCCAGCCAATACAATCTGGATGGTAAAGCTGTAGAAAACAGAAAAAAGTTAGAAGCACACAAATATGATTTCAACACAGATATTATAGATTATACCAAGTCAGGAGAACTGGCTACTTTGTCCAAAGAAGAATTTGATAATTTGAATGAAATAAAAATCAGGGAAAAATTAACGACGCACAAACATGGAAAAGAATACCATCATTGTGTTGCTGAAATCGGAATGAAGGTTGGTCTTGACTACAATAATATGAATACCATCGTGCGTAGATTATTTTTGAAAGATTTGCGTTCAGAGTATACTCTTTTGATATTAGAAATCAGAGAATTGTATGCATTTGTCATTAATAATAAGCCCCGTCTGATTGATGATATCCGTATTGCAATGGCATCGGAAACTGCACAAATAAAAATAGAGTCTAATATGATAACGGAAAAACCGTGGAGTTTCCCATTGAATTATATGTTTGCGTATGACGGCAGCGCTAAAGATCAAATGGAACTGATAAAAAATGTATATAAAGGGTATAGGGCTTCAGCGGAAGTTCGATCAGAACCTGAAAAAATCTTTGAAAAATACTGTGAATCCAATAATCATATAGAATGGTTCTACAAAAACGGAGATAAAGGAAATGAGTATTTTTCTATCGTTTATGAAGATAATGCCGGAAAACAAAAATCTTTTTATCCCGATTATATAGTCCATGATACAGAAGGAAATACATGGATTATAGAAACAAAAGGCGGTTTTTCTAAATCAGGACACAGCGAAGACATTGATAAATTTACATCTAAGAAATTTGCGGTATTAAAAAAATATCTGGATAAGTATAATCTTCATGGGGGTATAGTGCGTCAGGATAAGCAAAGTTCTGAATTATGTATCTGTACAGAAGAATACTCAAATGATATAAAAGACGAGAATTGGAAACTGTTAAAAGAAATATTGTAAGCATTGAGGAGAAAAATATGGGTACTCAAGAAAATGATAAAAAGGTCTTAATCTATTTTTATTATCTTGCTATTACAAGACAAAAAGAAGCATCGGACACATCTACATATGACATTGCGCAAATTACGAATGTTTTTTCAAAAATGTTGGAATATACTTTGAAAAAGAGTCTGAAAGACAGAAGACAAGAGTTGACTTTTGCTGAAAAAGTTGTATGGCTGGATTCGTTTGAAGACATGGGAAATGGAGATTATAATATTACTTTTAAATCAGCAAAATACAATCATGTTCGTAATGAAATTAATACAGAAACAATGGAGCCTTTAGGAACAAGAAAACAGTGGCGGGATGGAGATGAAGAAAAGACACATCTTTGTATTAGATTAGCACAGGGGCAACAACGCTACTTGGCGGTGCATGAAAGTAATTATTACGGCATCACAATAAATTGTATCATAAACTATTTGAACGAATGCTTTAAACGATTTAATGAGGAAACAGAAGAACAATATCATTATGAAGTATCCTATGAAATTATGCCGGGAGACGATTTCTTGACTTCTCTTAAAGAAGCAAAAACAATATCGGCGCTTACGCTTACAGTATATAAGGATAGTCTGCCAAATGAATTCATGTTGTTTGCGGGAAGAACCTCCGATATTGCGGATGATGTAGAAATCAGGATAAAAACACCGAAAAAGGGTGGAAAATTTCCAGATAATTTAATAAAGGCATATTATGAGGCTATGCAAGGGGATGGCAGGATAAAAAGAATTAAGGCAAGTGGTTCCAAAAAGCATGGAAGTTTTGAAGCATCTACGGATTTGATAAAAATGAAAAATTTTATTTCTGTTGGACGTTTAAGCACAACCGACGAGGTTGATAGTTATGACTTTTTTAAGAAAGCGCAGGAATTCATTGAAACAAATAGGAGATAAAATATGAAAACTTTATTTATATTTCTGCCAATCAGAGATTATATAAAAACGAGGCGAAAACTGTGGAGGCAATATCTTATTCCATTAGCAACTGGTATCATTGTATTGATAGGCGCTTTTGCTATAGATGTTAGAGATGGCGTTGACATCGAAGCGATATTTTCAGATTTTGTCGGTATTCAAATAAGTGGAATTGCTACTTTGGTTTCTTTTTTATTAGCCATAATAACTATTTTAGTTTCTTCTGATAACGAAAATATAAGGAAATTGAAAAGTGAAAAGTCAAATGAGATACATTATAAAAAGCTTGGTGGCGAGCAACTCAGTTTGTTTCAAGTCTTATTGTCTAATATTTCATATTATGTTATGGTAGAAATTATTTATATGATGATATTAATCGCATATGTATTTTTAGCCCTGATTGTTCCGGCATCAGCTATAAAATGGCTCATTTCAATCAGTGTATTTTTCTTAATGCATATTTTGCTGGGCATGATGGAATGTGTTACGCAAATGTATTTGACCTTTTGGAAGGATAAGAGATAATTTGTATCTGACAATGAATGATTTTATGATGAATTGATACATACTATGGAGGAAAAGATGAAAGCCGGCATCAAAAAGCAAGAGGTAAAATTTATCGTGACTGATGAATACAGAGAATGGATTGCTTTGATTAAAGACAGGATTAGAAACAGTCAGATTAAAGCATCTATTAAAGTGAATAGAGAACTATTAGAACTTTATTGGCATATTGGCGAGGATATCGTAAATCGGCAGAAACATTCAAAGTGGGGAGAAGGTCTTTTGCGGCAAATGAGTATTGACTTAAAAAAGACCTTTCCTGATATGGCAGGATTTTCAGAAACGAATTTGAAAACGATGCGGCTATGGTATCGCTTTTATACAGAAGCTGTAAATGGTCAACAGGTTGTAGACGAATTGAAGTCTGATGATATTTTCCGGCTGATAACAACAATTCCGTGGGGACATAATCAGCGTATTATTTTTAAATGTAAAGATGTGCGTGAAGCTGTTTTTTATGCACAGTATACTTTGGAAAATAATTGGAGTCGGGATGTATTGGAACATCAGATTGAAAGTGGATTATATGAGCGTAAGGGAAAAGCCATTACGAATTTTAAGGATAAACTTCCTGCCAATGCTTCTGATTTGGCTGTACAGACATTAAAAGATCCATATAGTTTCGATTTTTTAACAATGCGGGATGATTATGATGAAAAAGAATTGGAAGATGCTCTGGTAAATCAGATTACCCAGTTCCTGCTGGAACTGGGAACAGGTTTTTCCTATGTGGGGCGTCAGGTGCATTTACAAGTTGGAGAGCGTGAATTTTATATTGATTTGCTGTTTTATCACATAAAACTTCATTGTTATGTTGTCGTGGAACTTAAAACAAAGAGATTTGAACCGGAGTATGTTGGAAAATTAAATTTTTATGTTACCGCAGTAAATAAGCAATTAACAGGAGATGGCGATAATCCGGCAATAGGTTTACTTATTTGTAAGGATAAGGATAATGTTGTGGCGGAATATTCTTTGGAAGAAGTTTCACAGCCGATTGGTATTGCAGGATACGAATTAAGCAATGCGCTCAGCAAACAATACCAACGCAGTCTTCCTACAATAGAAACGTTGGAGTCTGAAGTGGCAAAAATGATGGATACAAAATAGTCTGCAAGTTGTAGACTATTTTGCATCTATGCAGTATAGTATTGAGCGGTGGGAATTAACAAGTTATTTCTAAAATAGTTTATAATGGTTTATCATTGAAAAGCGTCGTTTATAGATGATGCAAGTACGGGCAGTTATTTACGAATAAAAAGAGAATTGGTAATATATTTTGCCTTGTCCTATGTATCAAGAAAAATATATTACCACAATTCTAATGAATCTTCCGCATCTACCCACGTCTGCATACCACCATCAAGATACAGTGTTGCATATTCAAGTGGGTTGTCTATAGCCAAAGCATTTAAGGCACATTCAGAACATGGCGTTGTTTTTAATCCTTTTTCCGCTTTTCCGCAGTCTATCCGTAAAACATATCCGTCAAAAGTGGTTACATCAATACTGTTATGGAGCATATTATATGTTGCATGAATAAACCTCATATTTTTCGTCCTTTCTTCTTGAGTTTTGGAGTAATTTTTGAAAGCATTCCAATCAATTCTTCCTGTCCTGTTCATTTTATGTTATAATTTGTTACAGGTTTTTCTTTCCCATATTTTTGCCCTTATGAGAGTTCGTAACATGAGGGAAAAGGATATAACACAAGGGAAAGTCTAAGGGCAAACTCACTTGCTATAAATTTAGCATTTTCAAGGGTTTGCGGACTTTTTGAAGATAAAATATAACAGTTAATAAATGCTATAAAAAGTGTCTTATCAGAATTCCAGTTTGCAGAATTTTAGCCAGCTAAAACCTGAATAACCCCCAGAGGGAGAAATATCGCCGCAGCTTTGGCAAAATCCCCGCTTATGGCACTAAAAATATTGAGAGCGAAATATCGCTGCAAAGTTGGCAGAAGCCACACCACGCAAGCCGGGGTATCAGCAAAAGCTCACACAGAGGAAACCGCACAGCGCAAGCAGAAACAGAGGGATAAATGTCACGCTTTAGGATACTTCAACCCCCGTAAATCAAGGCTTTTTTGAACGCCCTCAAAGGGTAGCCGATTCACTATTTATCCTTTACGTCCCCAAAAATCCGTTTTAACTGCGCAACATTTTTAACGAATGGCTGGTGAGGGATACGAGCAAGAAAATCCGGGCGGTAAAACGCCCAAAAGGCATGAGTGGGAAGCCTGTCACAAGCAAGCCCGTATACGGCTACCTCATGGACGAGGACGAAAATTTCATCATTGACGAAGAAGCCGCCCCGTGGGGAAGCAGATATACAGCTTATGCCTTGTGGGGAACGGCCCGACCAGAACAGCCCGTATACTTACGAAACAGGAAATCCTCGCGCCGGGAACGCTGGAATACCGCCGGACAGGGAGAACCCGCCGCTGCCACCCCGGCTATGAGTGCAAGTGGGCGGCGAGTACAAGAGCTAGGCAAGCAGCGCAAACGCCCCAACCGCTATGATGAAGTGGGCTTGTTCTCCGGCATACTCTTTTGTGCGGATTGCGGAACTCTCCGCTATCTTCAAGCGGCTGTACGAAGACAGCGTGACCGGGCGCATATCGGACGAGCGTTTCAGGGAACTTTCGGCAGACTACGAAGCCGAGCAAAAGGAACTGAAAGAGAAAGCCGTCGCTTTGCAGAGCGAACTTTCTAAAACGCTGGAAGCCACGGCGAACGCTGAAAAGTTTATGAAAATGGTACCGCAAGTACACCAGCTTTGAGGAACTCACCCCTACCCTGTTGCGGGAGTTTGTGAAAAAATCGTTATCCACAAAACGGAAGCCTTTGACGGGAAACGCCGGGGAAGCTCCGCAGATAGGAAATCGAAATCTATTACTCTTTTGTCGGCAAGGCAGAACTGGCAGACACCTAAAGCCCGACCTGGCTGGCATTTCGCTCTGCCAATGCCAGAAAAGGATTTTCCTGGTGGGAAGAGATGCCCCGCACCGAACCGATTCCCTGTTTTCCCAGCGCCACCGGCTGTCTCTGAATTCTCCATTCCCTGGCCCAGCTTTCCCGGATAAATTTAATGTCCTTTGTACAGAGACAGCACCGTCCGGCGTCCGCTTTTGGTGCAGATTCTTATGGCCCCTTCCCGGTAATCTCCTCCGCTGCTTCCCGGATACTCCATAGGACAGGAATTCAGAAAGGAATTCCTGTCCCGACAGTTCTCTGAGGGATGAAAGGGCGGTTCTTTGAGCCGCAGAAGATAACGAAAATCATCTTTTCTCAGCCTTCTTCCCTAACCCGGATAAACCGGAAAAGCTTATTTTGTATTTTCCCCTTTTGTGTTACT
>NZ_SRYA01000180.1 GCF_004793545.1 Petralouisia muris
AAGCCAGACATGTACCTTGAAAAATCCATACAGAGAAAGACAAGACATCAAACAACCGAGAAATGCGCATGAGAATTCATGCGAAGAATTGCGACAGCAAGGAAAGAACCGAACGCGCTGGCGACGCTACGCCAGGAAGCGGAAGGCTGAAAAAGCCAGAGAAGGTCAAGCAAGAAAGGGCGCAGGGTGGATGCCTTGGCACAGAGGGCCGACGAAAGACGCGATAAGCTGCGATAAGCCGCGGGGAAGGGCAAATACCTGACGATCCGCGGATTTCTGAATGGGGAAACCCCTATGAGAAGACCTCATAGATCCATGCGCGAATCCATAACGCATGGAAGGGAACCCGGCGAACTGAAACATCTAAGTAGCCGGAGGAAGAGAAAGAAACATCGATTTCCTAAGTAGCGGCGAGCGAACGGGAAAGAGCCCAAACCGGGATGCGTGCATGCCGGGGTTCGGACCGCGGACCTGACCGCGATTTCCAGCGGAATGGCTTTGGGAAAGCCAGCCAGAGAGGGTGAAAGCCCCGTAGGCGAAGGGAAGAGCGGCGGAGCGGGATCCAGAGTACATCGAGACACGTGAAACCTTGATGGAAGGAGCGGGGACCACCCCGTAAGGCTAAATACCCTCTGTGACCGATAGCGCACAGTACTGTGAAGGAAAGGTGAAAAGAACCCCGGGAGGGGAGTGAAAGAGAGCCTGAAACCCAGCGTCTATAAACTGTGGAACCGCCGCAAGGGCGGAACCGCGTACTTTTTGTAGAACGGTCCGGCGAGTTGCGGCGCCTGGCGAGGTTAAGCGCTAAAAAGCGCGGAGCCGAAGGGAAACCGAGCCTTAAGAGGGCGGAAGTCAGGCGACGCAGACCCGAAACCGGGTGATCTATCCATGTCCAGGCTGAAGCTGCCGTAAGAGGCAGTGGAGGGCCGAACGCACATCCGTTGAAAAGGGTGGCGATGAGGCGTGGATAGGGGAGAAATTCCAATCGAACCCGGAGATAGCTGGTTCTCCTCGAAATAGCTTTAGGGCTAGCCTCATGAGAGTCTGCCGGAGGTAGAGCACTGAATTTCCTAGGGGGCGTCAAAGCTTACCGAAGAATATCAAACTCCGAATGCCGGCCAGACGGTTCATGGGAGTCAGACTGCACGAGATAAGTTGGGCAGTCGAAAGGGAAAGAGCCCAGACCGCCGGCTAAGGCCCCAAAGTGCGTGTTAAGTGGGAAAGGATGTGGGATTTCAAAGACAACCAGGACGTTGGCTCAGAAGCAGCCACGCGTTCAAAGAGTGCGTAACAGCTCACTGGTCGAGAGGTCCCGCGCCGAAAATGTCCGGGGCTGAAACACGCCGCCGAAGCCGCGGGATGCGAAAACGCATCGGTAGAGGAGCATTGCCGTCCGGAGGAAGCGGCGCTGAAAAGGGCTGTGGACGGGCGGGAAGAGAGAATGCCGGAATGAGTAGCGAGAGGAAGGTGAGAATCCTTCCGGCCGAATATCCAAGGTTTCCAGGGTAAAGCTGATCTGCCCTGGGGAAGTCGGGGCCTAAGGCGAGGCCGAGAGGCGTAGCCGATGGACAACAGGTTGACATTCCTGTACTGCGGGATGACAGAACTGCGGGGACGCATGCGGGAACCATCAGCCGGGAGCGGAAAGCCCGGCGCAAGCGGAAGAGGGGGCGGAGAGGCAAATCCATCCGCCAACCCGAGGCCGTTAAGCGGAGCGAAGCGAAAGTAGCGAAGGATGGGGAGCGCGTGCCGAGAAAAGCCGCTATGGCTCATCGCGCACCCGTACCGTAAACCGACACAGGTGGATGAGGAGAGAATCCTAAGGCCGACGGGAGAAGCATTGTTAAGGAACTCGGCAAAATGGCCCCGTAACTTCGGGAGAAGGGGTGCCTGCGACAGCAGGCCGCAGAGAAAAGGCTCAAGCAACTGTTTAGCAAAAACACAGGTCTATGCAAAACCGCAAGGTGAGGTATATGGGCTGACGCCTGCCCGGTGCTGGAAGGTTAAGAGGAGAGGTCAGCGCAAGCGAAGCTTTGAATTGAAGCCCCAGTAAACGGCGGCCGTAACTATAACGGTCCTAAGGTAGCGAAATTCCTTGTCGGGTAAGTTCCGACCCGCACGAAAGGCGTAATGATTTGAGCGCTGTCTCAACAATGCACCCGGTGAAATTGAAGTGCCAGTGAAGATGCTGGCTACCCGCGCCAGGACGGAAAGACCCCATGGAGCTTTACTCCAGTTTGGCGCTGGGGGTCGGCGCTGCATGTACAGGATAGGTGGGAGGCTAAGAAAGGCTGGCGCCAGCCAGCCGGGAGCCGCCGTTGGGATACCACCCCTGCAGCGCTGGCTTCCTAACCAGCCGCCGTAAGCCGGCGGTGGGACAACGCCAGGCGGGGAGTTTGACTGGGGCGGTCGCCTCCGAAAGGGTATCGGAGGCGCCCAAAGGTTCCCTCAGGATGGACGGAAACCATCTAAAGAGCGCAAAGGCAGAAGGGAGCCTGACTGCGACACCGACGGGTGGGGCAGGTACGAAAGTAGGGCTTAGTGATCCGG
>NZ_SRYA01000181.1 GCF_004793545.1 Petralouisia muris
AGTAACACAAAAGGGGAAAATACAAAATAAGCTTTTCCGGTTTATCCGGGTTAGGAAGTAGTAAACCCAGGATACAACGAACTAAGTTTTATTCGGGCATCGCTTGTCCGAAAATGCCAGTTGACTTTTGCCGCGGATGTATTCCTTTCTGCTTCCCATATTGACAACTCACTGCGTAATAAGTCTATTTCAGCAATATGCCGGGAAAGGCGCTGTCTGGTCATTACATTCAGTTCAATTTCAGCAATGTCCAGCCAGCTCCCATGCTTCGGGGTACTTTCCATGCGCTTCGTCCAAATCAAGTATAATCTGGCATCTGCATCGGATTGTTTTTGAAGTTTTTTTCTTTCGTGTGGAGGTGCGCTGGTCATAGATCTTCTTATAAGCATCTGTGCCGCGGGGGACATCGGTGTAAAGCCGGATATCCCATTCGGGCCGGGTCTTGACGACTCTCCCATATTTGGAATCTGTGCAGGAGTTTTTACATTTGGAACAGTGTTCTTTCCCATAGGGGCAGCGCCACATGAGATAACCGCTGGATCTGTCATAACCGTTAGGTTTCATGCGCAGTTTTTCCTGACATAGAGGAGTCCCATCTTTGTCAATGGTGATGGTATCAGGAATTGTTTTTGGCCGGCCGCATTTGTCGTTCAGGTCGATGAAGGCCCGTATTCCCCTGTTTTTAAGGATCCGGTAGGTGGGGGAATTGTCCATTGCAGAATCCAGGCACATATTCGAGGTGGAAACAGCCGGCATATGTTTTTCCAGTTCATGGAAAGCGGCAAGGAAATTGACCGAATCATGCCGCCTTGCGCTGGTAAAACGCAGAAGCAGGGGGATATCTGTCCTGAGTTCACTGTTATAGCAGGATAATTGGAACAAAGTGTAGCCGAAGTAATATTTTTCCAGGTCGCTGTCCCAGCCCCAGGAAGCATCGGGGTTGGGGAAATGCCGCAGGCCTTCCGGTGCGCCAACCCTGTGGTGCCCGCGTGGGCAGGCATGGGTATGCACGGCAGTGCAGTCCAGAGCCTGTCCATGAAGTCAAAATAAGAACCGAGGGGAGGCAGGGAATCCGTAGTGCAGCCGATGAGGGCGGCAAGGAGGCGGTCGTGTTTGAGCCTGTCGACCCAAAGGGTAAGGGATAGCTTGGCCAAACCTTCTGAAAATAGAAGAAAGAAAAGGATAAAAGACCTTAAGATTTGCGGCTGGTTCTTAGCGGGCCTGCCAGTGTTGGAGTAAAAGGGCAAAAGGAACTCCATGGCCTTATCGGAATCGAAAAGCCGGAGCTTCTGCCATGGTTTCCAAAGCTCCGTATGGAGCCGGATTCTTTCAGAGAATCGAAATGGACTTTGGATTCGTTGAGAAAGCGCTTGTAATCTTGCATGGACTGCCAGTGCTTGATCATAAAGTGCACCTCCTAGTAGTTTAGTGCTGTGCGTGTGGCACAGACGCTTCTTAACTACAAGGGGCGCGTTTGGTGACTGGCATATATGGTCACCAAACGCGCCGCACATTTTGACTTATATGTCAATACTTTTTTGAAAATTTAACAAAAATGTTTTCCGGGATATGGAGGAAAGTAAAAAAGAAGAACATGAAAAAAGAGCGGAAATTCGGGCTTAAAGAGTTTCCGAGACCGCTCAGAATGAGAAATGGAGGTTGGATTATATGACTTTGCAGATGAATTATCAGGAGAAATATGAGCAGGGTGTGGAACAGGAAAAAAGACGATCTGCATTAAGAATGATAGAGGCGGGGAAATTGTCTTCAGAGGAAATTGCGTTGTATTCTGGACTTAATCTTGAGCAAGTGTTAGAATTGGAAAAAGAATTGCAGCCCGTATAGATGTGTGCATATAAAATTGGATGTGTATAAAAAAACAGAGATTCCCAATTTGGAATCTTTGTTTTTTAATATCCTTTTTAGAGTTTTATTGTTTGTTGAAGAAATTTCCAGAAAGCTCTAGCGATATGGGATTGATATTAGATTTGTCCTTTTTGATATAGCAATGATGTAGAAATCAGAAAAATGATGTAGTAATGGTGTAGATTTTCTATTTTACGCTATTTACCGATATATTATGGGGTTTCAGGGGCTGTGCCACTGACCGGAAAGCCATCTGTCAGGATGGCTTGCATGTGTGTGACATAAAATGCGTATCTGGCGAAAACTTTGGGAGTGAAAAGGAGGCGAAGTTTTCGGGGCGGGGGGAATTTTACGGCAGCAAAACAGACAGGTAAAAAACAGGTGCAGGGAACGAAAAACTTTTTTCCAATAACAGGCTGACTTCTGAAATAGAGATCGGCATAATTTGTAACAATAAAGATGTGCATGTGATTTTTATTGTTTCAGTAAACCGATTATCTACAAGGAGCTTCCTGGATACTTTAAAGAGTAAAAGGAATTGACCAAAAAGCAAGCAAATGTAGAAAATCAGGCAATTAATCTTTTGTCAAAAGAGGAAC
>NZ_SRYA01000182.1 GCF_004793545.1 Petralouisia muris
CCACTCAGAAATAAGCATTTTTTATTCCTCCCCGTCACTCCCATTCATATAACATAATTCTTTTCTGTTTCTTCATGGACTTTCCGAGACTACACATATAAAATTCTTTTTTCGCTATTTTATCCCTATTATTGGCGTAAATGTTATTGTTTTTGTTATTCCGCCAGTCCTTCTAATAAGTTCATCCTGCCCTATAACTTTTACTAAATTTGCAATTTTTCTTCCATAATCATCTTTATCCATATAAAAAATTACTGTCTGGACATTATCATTTAGGATTAAATCCCTTAGCACATCCTTATCTGTAATATCCAAAGAATGACCAAAAATAAATAGATTATGGTATTTAACATCTTTTTTGCTTATAACATCATTACCAGATTGCTTGCATATATTTGTTATCTCAAATATTTTTTTATCAGACCTAATTTCTGAAACCCATTCTTTATAAAGACAGCCTGTTTCTTTATGTATCCGCTGGTAAAATTTTTTAAATGCAATAAATTCTATATTTTCATTTTTTTCATCCCCTTTTAAATATTCATCGATTCCCAAAACCATATTATTAGTATCAATATTTCTTCTAATATCTGCTTTGCCATGAATATAATCAATCTCCAAAAATGAATGATTATTATATAACCTCTCATAAGTACTTGTATAATTAAACGATAGTACCTTATCAAGATATGGCAGGTCACTAATATCTGGTAAAGTTTTCTCTATGGAACTTTTATTAATATAAACACTCAAATATATTTCCAGACATCTTATTAACCTATCTAAATCTTTTAATCCTCTTTCTTTTGGTATCCTTACAGCATTCTCAATGTTA
The DNA here is from genome assembly GCF_004793545.1 of Petralouisia muris. Taxonomy (GTDB): domain Bacteria; phylum Bacillota; class Clostridia; order Lachnospirales; family Lachnospiraceae; genus Petralouisia; species Petralouisia muris. The sequence continues at coordinate 836 of NZ_SRYA01000182.1, forward strand.
TTCCCCACACCAACTCCTACATGCCGAAGTATTCTTTTCTGATATTCTTCTATCTTGATATTACTTTTCCCCTGTTTTAAAGCGTTATCTACTATTTTACGGACATCCTCCAATGTTTGAACTACCTTGGAAATCTCGCTTTCAAAATCAATCCATCCCTTTTTTATCTGTGCAAACTTAAAATGACTCAACCATACATTATCTTTAATCAACATATCAAGTTCATTGACAATTTTTCTTGCATCCTCATTTCTCTGACTTTTATTAAAAAGGTCTGCAAAGTATTGAAAAAAACGAGTATCTTCATCATCATTCCAACTTTGTTCTTGCCCATTTTCCTTTGCTGTTTTATAAATCATGAACTCTTCTGTAAATCTCAAAAAGTCTCTATATGTAGTCTGTAATTCATGTGCCAAATCAAATCCATTTCCTATTACTAAAATATTCATTTATCATTTTCCTCTCTTGTCTCTATTTATTTCTATTACACAAATAATCACTAGAACGCATTGGTTAGCAGAGCATCGCCTGCCATATTGCCACTCAAATTTATAATACAATTCAAGATTACATTTAGTGCATCAAAAGCATTCTTTTTCTTTCCCATATTCTTATCTCCTCTTCTTTCAAAAACATGTTTCATATGTTCCATCAAAAAAGTTATTATAAGTGGTATTTCAACAAGAAGTGCTCTCTTTGGTGCTAACCCTTGCTCTGCAAGCCAATACGCTCCAAAAAACTTTATATGTATTACTAATTCTGATTTACAACACTCATTATACTTCCAAAATATAAAATTATCAACTTGTACAAACTGTTGCATAACTATCCAATAGATATATTATTTTAACTCAGCTATGTAAAAGACGGCATCAGCTTCATGCCGACACCGCCTTTTCCTCGGTCAGTCCGTTATAAAATCCCTGCCTTTTTCAGATACCCTACACTGTCATAACAGCCACGGAAGTAGACCGACTGCATCTCTATATCCGTGAGTTTGTTCTTAAGCTCCATCACTTTAATCAGTGCGGCACATTCTTTCTCGGACAGTTCCGCCGATGTTTCCGTATCAAACACGCCTAAAACTTTCGGATATTTCTTATAAAGGCTCTCAATCTCGGCTCTTATGGCACGGTATTCCTCGTTTTCTCTGGACAGCTTTGCCATAACAGAGCCGAGATATTCATTAAAGATATTGCTATGGACATCTACAAAAGTTTCAAATCTGAACGCATCAGACATTGTTCCTCACCTCCGACTTTTTCTTATCGTCACTTATTATACTACTCAGTGACAGGAAAACAGATTGCCGAATAGCTTAAAATATGCTACAATCTGTAAATGGAGCAGCCGTGTTACAAGGTGGTAGCCTCCCTAACTTCACAGAAGAAGGGAGGTGGTGAACATGAGTACATATGAAGTTTTAAGCCTGTTAATTCTGGGTGGCACTTTCCTCATTTCACTGCTTGCCTATATAGATAGGAACAACAAGCGAAAATAAATAAGCCTTATTCTAACAGAAATATTATTCTACAACAATCCCACAAAGCCTGTA
>NZ_SRYA01000183.1 GCF_004793545.1 Petralouisia muris
CTGAATCACAAAAAATCCATCAGTCCATTCAAAACTGGTGGATTTTTTGCGTGCATCAAAAATTCAATACAAAAAATAGACTGTTTTTCAGCGGCCTCACTTCAAGTGGGGGGGGGGTAAAAAACGCCCCCAAGGGCTCTGTTACTACTCGCCTGAAAGGCGGGTGCCGCAAGCACATACTACTTGCTGCCGCTAAAAAGCGGCTCCTTCACTTTCTTCCTTCCGTGACTCTTCTGACTGTTCTTGAATGTATTTCTTTATGGCATCCTCTGTTACATTTCCTACCGTTGCCACATAATATCCTCTTGCCCAGAACGCTTTATTCCATTTACTCTGCTGTTCCGGATGCCTGTCATATATCATTAGCGTACTTTTCCCTTTTAAGTATCCCATAAAATTTGAAACACTTATCTTGGGCGGAATGCTCACGCACATATGAACATGATCGGCGCACACCGCACCTTCTATAATTTCCACTCCCTTGTATCTGCACAGCGTAGCTAATATTTCCCGTACATCGAGCTTCAGCTGCCCGAACAATTTCTTCTTTCTGTATTTTGGTATAAATACAATATGGCACTGGCATTTCCATCTTGTATGTGATAAACTTTTACTGTCCATTTGGACCGCCTCCTATTCTTGAGATTGGCTTGCGACACCTTTCTCATTTTACCATAGGAGGCTTTTTTATAATATCCTCATCGCTACAGCTTACTCTATTCTCCCCAGCATAGCTGGGGGATTGGTGTTTTCATTCATTTCACTCTGGTTTTTCTCTCTGTCGGCGTGTAAGTCGGAGAGGGTGGAGATGTTATGCTTTGACATATACCTTACCTGTGCGGTGATTTCATCTAACTTCCGCAATTCCTCTTTCATCAGCGGGCTTGTCGGCTTGTAGTCCGTGCCTTTGGGGAATATCCCCAACTGATAGCACCAGTAGTAATATAATGCCAATATCCCCGTGGTTTTCTGATGCGGTTTCCATGCGTTTTTATACTGCTCTGGCATATGGGGAGAGTAAGAAATCCTTGCCTTGTAGTTCCCGTATCGGGAAGTCCCGCCTAAACATGACCGTATGAAATCGGGTGTCAGCCGCTCGTCAAGCGTGTCTAACCTTGTGAAATGCCTGTACTGTGGCAACTTCATCTTCCAATGACCGCCCGAAAAATCAACCTCATATCCTTTATCGGTAAGGTATTTCATCATGTGCTGTAAATCCCTGCTCCCGTTGATTGCCTCCCTTAAATCCTCCCGATAGACGTTGTACCGTGTCGGCTTTCCGCTTTTTTCATCCAGATAAAGCGGTCTTGACGGTGCTTTCTTCGGGTTTTCAATTACCGACAAACCGTGTTCTCGGCATAAGCGGTCGGACACTTCCCTTAACCGTTTCTGCTCCGATCTTGAGTAATTGTATTTGCTCCCATCCAGATAAGAAACGGAGTTAAAGCAGAAATGATTATGGAGATGTCCTTTGTCAAGGTGGGTGGCAACGATAATCTGGTATTTATCGCCCCACATCTCCCTTGCCAATTTTAAGCCGATTTCATGGCACTGTTTGGGCGTTACTTCGTCTGGCTTGAAGCTCTGGTAGCCGTGCCATGCAATATATCCGCCTGTCTTTTGGTACTGTTTCTTCGTCAAAATCATTTGTTGTAATGCCGTTTCTTTCAGACAGTTGACTGCGGAAACATACTCGCCCTCATTCGTTTTTGACGGATTCTTTACATAGGAAAACACGTCAAAAAAGTCCTGCATTTCTTCACTCGGCAGAGTCTTTTCTGGATTTTCTATATAGTCAATCAAGTCTTTTATGCTCCCTTTGACATGCCATAGGCTTGTTACCGCCATATCAGACCGCCCCCTGTTCCGTCAATTCTTCTACGCTAAATCGTTGTGGGAGAGTTGTTTTCTACTGCAATTCTAAGATAAAATCTTCAATCTCTTTACAGATTTCAGCGACGGTTGGATAGTAAGCAACACACTTTTTGAAAGCGTCATGCACCTCATAGAGCTTGTTTAAAAGCTCCCAAAACTCGGTTTTAGGCTTTGGCTGTGGGGCGTTTCCTTTGCATAACTGGCGCATAAATTCTGCTGCGGACAGACCGCAAGCGGCGGCGCACTGCTTTAATTTTTCATGTTCTTCCTCGTTCAATCGGACGGTAATCGGAACATTCCGCACGTCCTTTTCTGATTTTTCTCTGTTCATTTTCCTCAATCCTCCAGTCTTATTTTTCTTTCTTCGGGGTAAACAGGGGCTGTCCCCTGGATAGGTTACGCCCACTTGTTTTGTGTGGGCGGGATTGTGGCTGACACAATCCGATGCTC
>NZ_SRYA01000184.1 GCF_004793545.1 Petralouisia muris
ACTATCATACAGGTTTGCTCCAGTTTTGTATAGGTACTCGCGTTTTACCGTTTACGTATTGTCGAATCCATTATGCATTATACAAAAAATGGGTGTGTCGAATAATCTGTGATGATTTACACAGTTTATTTTACACACCCGGATTTTAGGATACATATTTCTTGATATCTGCATGGATCTGCTCCTGGGTTACTTTCTCATCATGCTGGGTGGAAAGAACAACTGCCTCCAAACGTAAGGGCTTGCCGTTCTCATCATATTCTACGGATACCTGACTCTTTCCATCGGGTCTTAAATAGGTAAGCGTACCATCCTTGCGAACCTTGGTAAGCTGCAAGGTCAATTTATGTGCAAGAGAAATGGGATAAGGCATAAACTCCTCGGTCTCATTACTTGCATATCCGAACATCATACCCTGATCTCCGACACCAATGGCTTCAATTTGCTCATCGCTCATTTCGCCTTCTTTTGCTTCCAAAGCCTTATCAACGCCCATTGCAATATCAGCAGACTGCTTGTCCAAAGATACCATAACTGCACAAGAATTACCGTCAAAGCCCTTTTCGGACGAATCATATCCGATATCGGTTACGTTTTTCGCACGATTGCAGGAATATCAATGTTCGCTTTGGTGGTAATCTCACCCAGTACCAATACAAATCCGGTATTGGTACAAGTCTCGCATGCAACCCTACTATACAGATCCTGTTCCATTAATGCATCTAATATAGCATCGGATATAGCATCACATATTTTATCTGGATGTCCTTCTGTTACCGATTCAGATGTAAATAATTTCTTTTCCACTTTATTTCTCCTTGTTTATGTCCTATACATATTTTATCAACAATACAAGTCTAAAATATTGTTGATATTATCTTCTAAACGAAGCTATTGCTTCTCCTAACGAGCATATTCCATTTCTAATATCATCCAATTCTGAATTAGTATAATTCAATCTTAAAGTTAAATTCGGATTTTCTTCATTGCCTATATAAAAAGGTGCTCCTGGAACAAATGCAACATTTTTCTTATTAGCAATATCAAAAAGCTTCATAACATCAATATCACTTGGCAATTCCATCCATAAAAACATGCCACCATCTGGTTCCGTATACTTTATATCACTTGGAATATACTCTTTAATCATTTCTATCATGTAATCTCTTCTTACTTTATACTCTTCTCTTATTTTATTAATATGTCGATCTATATCGGAATCCATCAAATATTGATACAATATTCTTTGGCTAAAATAATTAGTGTGTAGATCAGATGCTTGCTTCATAGTAATAATTTTATCTATAATTTCTTTATCTGCACAAACCCATCCCAATCTCATCGCTGGAGCAAATATTTTAGAAAACGACCCAAGCGAGATACATTGCGCCCCTAAAAGTTTCTTCATAGTTACGTGTGGTTTATCATAAAATGTTAGCTCTCCATACGGATTATCATCGATCATAATTGTATTACTTGTTCTTATAATTTCTGACAAAGCTGTTCTATTTTGATTTGAATAACTAATCCCAGTTGGATTATGATAATTAGTTACTGCATAAAATAACTTAGGCTTAAATTCATTTATTTTTTTTTCCAACTCGTGTAAATCAATGCCATCATCTTGTATTCCTACAGTTACAAAATCAGGTTCGTACATAGAAAAACTTTGTATAGCTCCCAAATAGCCCGGACGTTCTAACATAACATTATCTCCCACATCCAAAAAGACTTTTGCAATTAAATCCAATGCCTGTTGAGAGCCATTAGTAATCACTATATTATCAGCTGTAATACCACAATCTGAATAATATCTATTTGCAATATACTCTCTTAACGGAACATAACCTTCAGTTGTACTATATTGTAATACCTTTTCACCTTCAGAAGATAATACTTTATTTGTTGCTTGCATAATATCGTCTACCGGGAAAAAATTAGGATTCGGTAATCCCCCCGCAAATGATATAATCTCTGGTTTCTCAGTTGCCTTTAATATTTCCCTAACAAATGATTTTGGAACTCTATTCACCCTACTTGAATATAAATTTTTTGCCATTAATAAACACCTCTTTCTTAGTTTGTGTGTACTCTCGGAAACTCGAATCCCTTGTTTTATAAGGCTTCAGAAATTTCCGAA
>NZ_SRYA01000185.1 GCF_004793545.1 Petralouisia muris
ACTGGGCTAATGTAAAGCGAAAAATAATGTAAAGTCACCTCCTTAAATGCCGCAAAACCAGTAGATTTTCGTCTGCTGGCTTTGCATAATTCTGTAGATTATTTAGTGGATGTCACGGAAACTTTCGAGCCAGCCCATCAGGCTTTTGTCCTCCGTCCATGATGGATATTCAGCGGCAGGACGCTCTTGCGGCTGGGCGCTTTCCAATACTTTACGTTTCATTTCCGTGTTGATCTGTGCATACACCTCAGTGGTCGTAAGATCTGCATGCCCAAGCAGGTCTTTGATATATTGAAGGTCGATCCCGGCTTCAAGCCAGTGCATGGCACGACTGTGGCGGAATATATGCGGGTACACCTTCTCAGGGAACAGCTCTGGTTCAGCAATTCTGGCGGACTCAGCATACTTGTGGAAAATGTAGGAAATCCCTGCGCGTGTCAGTTTTTCCTTATGACGGTTGCAGAACAGCGGCTCATCTTTCAGGCAGGGACGGTACCGCTTTTCATCCTGCAGGTACAGCCGCAGTACTGCTGAAATGTCTGCGATAAGAGGAACTGACCGGGCTTTTTTGCCCTTTCCATGCAGATGAACGATGGCTCCTTTTTTGTCAAGGCTCAGATCTCCGATGCGCAGGTCGGCAATCTCTGAGATTCTTGCCCCTGCTTCGTACATCAGGCACAGCAGGGAAAAATCCCTCCTGCCGCTGTGGCTCTGCTGGTCTGGCTGCTTCAATATTGCCTTTATGGCGTCAACAGGAAGATGCCGGATTGTCTGCTTTTCATGCTTTTTCTTTGGGATGGAGCAGACCGTCTGGCAGAGGAGGACGTGCTCCGGGTTTTCATACTGAAGGTATTTGAAAAAAGTATTCAGCGCAATGCGCCGCTGGTTCCTTGTCGCAGCCGAATTGCCTTTTTCCTGTTCCAGCCAGTCAAGGAAATCCTCCACCAGCTTCCTGTCAAGGTCCTTGATCTCCATCTTTTCCCGTTTCAGATGGCGCTCGCTTTCGCAGTAGGACAGGAACACTGACATAGAATCATGGTAGGATTGTATTGTATTTTCACTCAGCCCTTTCTGCACCGGCAGGTATTCAAAAAAGTAGCCGGACAGGGCGCGTGCAAAATCAGTCGGTCTTATCATCGGCATCTTCCACCTCCTCTGGCAGGAATTTTAAGAGATCGGCATACATCCCACCAAGCTCCGCTTCACAGACCTGCCTGATATGCGGGTATGCTTCCGCAGTCAGCCTCAGATACCACTGTGTTGCGCTGATGGAAGTATGCCCAAGGTATTTTGAAAGCACCGGAAGCCTGCTGGAAACAGGTATCCCGGATTCTGCCCATCCCTGGATGTTGTGGCAGACAAAGGTATGCCTGACATCATGCACGCGGGGTCCAAGGCTGGTTCTCCGGTACGGAATGCCGACATCCCAGAGGAAACCGCGGAACGCTTTTTCTATGGAAGACTTTGCGTAGCGCTTTTTCTCTTTTGTATAGAAGAAAGGCATATCTTCCGGGGTATCCTGGTGGACATCCCGGATGTACCGGAGGCACCGGCCGGTGAGCGAGTCGGACATAGGCACGATGCGCTCCCTGTCATTCTTGCCATGCAGGATATGAAGGACGCCGCTGGCTGTGTCAACATCCTGCAGGCGCAGCGACAGTGCTTCGGAAATGCGCAGCCCGCAGCCATACAGCATCCGGAACAGCAGTGGATACACGAGGTGCCGGTGCGGGGAGACATTGGTCGGCTCAAGTTTATCGAGACGGTCAAAGATGGATGCCATTTCCTCCCTGGTAAAAATATACGGCACATGTTTCTCCCCGGATTTCGGGATGGCAGGCAGCAGGTATGACGGATGCCCCTGCCTGCAGAGGAACACCGCAAAGCGCTGCATTTCCGCAACCCTGTTGTGCCTTGTTATCTCTTTTTCATTCGGACGCTTTGCGCACCATGCGGTGGCAATCTCCTTCGTGATTGTATAATCATGGACCTCGTACCCTTTGCAGAAGTTGTCGAACATCTTAAGGAGCATTGCCTGTTGTTCGTATACAAGGCCGGAGGCCCTTTTCTGGGCGACAAAAGTTTTGCACATCGGGGCAAATGGGCCTGTGAAGTAGGATGTTTTCATAGATCCACCTC
>NZ_SRYA01000186.1 GCF_004793545.1 Petralouisia muris
CAGCCTGTCCGAAAACTAGAATTTTAGGCATAAATTTAGCCCCTTTCCTTCTTCTGTGACATTGAAAACTGAATAAAATACACAGTATGAAGAAAGAGGCTTATGCCTGTTCCATCAATTCCATCATTTTTTGAAATCCAAGAAGATTTTTCGCCCGTTCAAGATTATACCCCAGACAGAAGAGCGCAAACTCTCCAGCCACTTTTCGCATCCCCCTCAGTAGGAAATAAGTGGCTCCCATCGCTCGTTTTATTGTCCCAAACGGATGCTCCGATAAACACATTCTTTGGCGCATCTTTTCCTTGTTTGGTTTCAGAAAAAACTTTACAACCTTTCTTTTTTCATAATGCCATTTTTCATTGGCTTTCGTTTCTTCTGGCTTCTTTCCTTCTGCCTTTAGCCAGTCCTTACAGGGTTTTATCAGCTGGTCTTTGCTAAAGTCAGTCTCTTTCCATTCACCTTTTCCCTTATAACACTTATTACGCCTTGGACAGTGCCTGCAGGCATTTTTATTAGAATAGCGGATGTTCCCGTTTTTCTTTATACTTTTCTGTCTCAGGATTTCTCCTGCCGGACAGTATACCATGTTTCTCTCAGGATCTCTGACAAAATAACCTTCTTTTGCCTTTTCCAGCATTTCCTCAGGGCTTCCATACACGCTGCTGTTTTCCTGTTTTTCATCCACCACTTTACGCCGGACTGTTTCCACCCTCATATCCTGTATCACTTCTGCATAAGCTTCCGGAATCCTGCCTGCGTGCAGTGCTTTTTTCAGTTCTTCAGGAGCCGTGCCGGCAGTATCAGCTTCTGCCTCTTCATAAGGCGTTTCTATTTCGTAACCATCTTTTCCATCATCCGTTATGACATGTGGGATAATACCCTTTTCCAGACACTCTGCCATATCTTCCGTAGCTTCATAACCTTTATCAGCCACTGCTTCTATGATTTTTTCCGGATCGGAATCCTTTATTCCCTGCATGGTGCTTCCCAGTAATCCATGGTCAGTTACCTGATTGGTCATCTGAAAGTCACGAATCAGATGCGTTTCAGAATCTACCGCTGTCTGTGGGTTATATGATACTGCAAAACCATTTTTATTTTTCATGAGCCTTGCGTCTGCGTCTGTAATGGAAAGCTGGGATGCCCCCGTTTCTTCCATCAGCTTCTGGTAACCTTCATATCTGGCAAGTCTCTCCTGTGCCTCTTTTAACTTAGCCTCAAGACTTTCCCTTGTCAGTTCTCCGGGAATCCCGTCTGCTTCTTCCTGCTCATCCATTTCATTCAGAATCCGCAGATATTCATCTGTATGGCCATTCAGCCATTTGATCCTGTCATCCAGCTTATTTTTGGTGAAGTTGTTATCCTTTGCATTATTCGCCTGAATCTTTGTCCCGTCAACAGAAGCAAATCCCCATTCCACTGCACTGGAAATCCGCCGGTTGAATTCATGAAAAATTTCTTTCAGGCTGTCTATGTTGTTTTTCCTGAAATCTGCAATGGTACGAAAATCAGGTTCCACACCGCCGGTCATCCATTTCACTTCAAGATTTACTTTACAGCTTTCTGCCAGTTTTCGTGAGGAGCGGATACCCTTTCTGCTTCCATAAATATAAACCTTATAAAGGCTTTTAGGATCGTAAGATGGACGGCCTTCTGCTGCTACAGGTTTTACACCATACTTTTCTATATCAAGATGATTTACAAACGCATCAATGATCCTTGCAATACTTTCTTTATCTACAAATGCATCCCATGAACAATACATCAGCTGATCCCTGTTAAAACCTGAAACATACGGCATTTCAATTCACCCCGGAATAAATTTTTCTCAGCTTCCATTATACTATATTTGAGCCATAGATCCATGATTTTCTGTGTACTTTATTCAGTTTTCAATGTACAATTTTAATTTATATTGAACACTCACAAGAGCGTATCAATCTTTATTTCTTTAGGTTAAATTATCCGAGTTTTCGGACAGTCTCCCCCC
>NZ_SRYA01000187.1 GCF_004793545.1 Petralouisia muris
AAATCGCTGTAACCCCAGTATTTATACGGGCTACAGCGATTTGAACTTTAGAAATGAAATATAGTAATTTATTCTCTGCCTTTACTTCTTTTTTGGATTCCTCTCATCTTTTGTCTGGTAATGAACTGATAGTCGGTTCGGATGCCGCAGACTTCGTGCAGTGCATCGGTCAGCTTTGAGCGTCTGTACAGTGGCATATATCCCTGGTCTTCGATATCTGCAAAATTCATTTCTTTCAGTGTGCTTAAGATCTCCTCACAGGTATAACTGCCTTCCAACTTTTTTTCCAGGATACGATAGACAAGGAGCGCAAGGAAGCAGGTCAGAAAATGGGCCTTGATCCTGTTTTCAAGTCGTACAAATGCGGGGCGGGCCTCAAAGTCTGTCTTCATGATGCGGAAGCATTCTTCTATCCGCCATCTCCCCTCGCTGACTTTCAGGATGGGCGCCACATCGTCATCCAGGAGGTCGGTACATATGGCATACAGCCCGTCATATCTGGCTTCCTCTGCAATCTTTTCTTCATCCAGGTAATACTGGATGCTGGCTTTTTCACCCTCCTTGGTGACGGCTAGTTTCCCCACAAATCTGGCCGGGTCATTGGGATTTTTGCGCTGCGCTTTGCGTTTCCCCGATGCAATCATTTTTTCAGCCCGTTCCACCTGTCTTCTGCGGATCTCTTTCTGGTAGGCGGCATACTTTGGGGAGTAAGTGATGATCAGGCGTTGATGTAGTTTTTTTGTCGTATAAGGGCAGTCTTTATAGAAAAGGCCTCTTTTTTCTTCCTCCCCGATTCTGGATAAATCTACCGCACTGTCATCCGACAATCGTTTAAAGCCGCTGCCATTAAGCGCCCATTCCCTGTCTTCAGCGGGTAATTTTTTAATGGACTGTGTCACAATAAACGACCTTTCCCCCATATGGTTAAATTCACGGTTGCTTTCTGAACCCAGACCTGCATCACAGCAGTATATAAATTTAGAGTGTCCAAATTTCTGGAGGATTGTTTTTTCCAAAGGCTTGACAGACTGCTGTTCGTTCCGGTTCCCTGGGAAGATGGAAAAAGCCAGTGGCGTCCCATCCCCGTCTGTGAACATTCCCATCTGCACGATTGGGTTTGGGCGGTGTTCTTTGCTCTTCCCATATTTTTTTCCGCCCTCTTCCTGCTCGATTTCAAAGTAATAATTCGTGCAGTCATAATAAAGGATGCCATCATTCCTGTCTATCAGGAAGTTACTGTTTTTAAAGGCTTCCGATTGTATGAAGTCGCACTCTTGTGCAAGGACATCCAGTGCGCGGTAGACATCATGCTTCTCGTAGGAAGGTTTTTCAAGATAGTCCATTGCGGCCTTGTAGGAGGCACGCTTGCTTCCCGGCTCCAGTATCCTGGTATAGATCAAATCCGATAAGATAGCATTAAGATCGTACTGGAATTTATGCCGGTCGCGGATTTTCCGGCAGATCCGGTCAAAACCAAGCCCATAATAAATGGATTGCAGGAAAAGATAGCCGCCTTTATAAAGTTTCTGACAGTCATAATCCATTTGCCTGTCTGCGTGAAATGGAACCAGAACAGTCTTAGCTTCCCTGTCCTTTTTATATTTTTCCGTCTCCAGCCTGGCCTGTTCCTTAGCCCATGCCATTACACCGTCCCTATCGGTTCCGAGGGACTCGGTAAGCTCTTTGAGGGTACCAAGTTTGCGTATTCTTTTGGAAGTGCTCTTGCCATTGCTGTTTATATATGACTGTGTGATATAAAAAGACTCTGAATTCTTTGATTTGGACGTAGTTACTTTCATGTTGTATCCCTCCTGTATAGCATTATATCATATATTGCCATATATTACCATATATAAAAACAAAAAAATTGACAAAAAAATACAGGTTTTATAAGACCTGCAGATACTTTTTGCATTATGGAACTGTTAAAAACC
>NZ_SRYA01000188.1 GCF_004793545.1 Petralouisia muris
GGTAGTGTCAAATCTACCACTATATTTTTTGTTGCAAACCTTATAATTCCAAGGATTACACCACTTTTTCAAAAGAAAAAGCAATGACCTCCCTTTTTTGTGTCAATACTATTACTAACCCACAAACACGGAAAGGAAAATCATTGCTTATGGATATTATTACCTATTTACTCTCTCTCATTCAATCCCTTTACCAGCAAAACTGCTGGTTGATCAACTTTATCTGCAGATACATCCCTCTGAAACAGTGGGCCTTTGATGATTCCCATTCCCCAAAATACCAGAAGTTTAAGATTGATAAACTCCCTCTTATCACCGACTTCCGCCAGGACTGGACTTATAAAGAATTAATCCCTTACTATGAAAAACGTTATGGTAAGAAAATCCGCCCGGTCAGCCGCCGCTCAGAATGCGATATCCCAGACAGCTGTACCTGCCCACGCTGTGATGCCCCTAAGCCCTTTCTCTATAAAAACAACGGTTCCAAGGGCCAGCTTCTCTGCAAAATCTGTGCTGCAAGGTTCTCCCCGGATGAAAGCCGCTTCTCCTCTGTGAAACTTCGCTGTCCGCACTGCGGCAATGCCTTGGTCCCCAAGAAAGAACGCAGACACTTTATCATCCATAAGTGCGTCAATTCCAAATGCCCTTATTATCTCTACAACCTGGGGAAAGTGGATAAGGAAGACCTCAAAGAGGATTACGGCAAAAATAAATATAAACTCCACTATATCTACCGTGAATTCACGATGGATTTTTTCAGCATGGATCTAAATACACTGCCTAAAAATGCCTCCTCCCTGAAATTCACCAAACATAACGCCCACGTAATGTCCCTGTGCCTGACCCTCCACGTCAACCTTGGCCTCTCCCTGCGAAAAACCTCGCAGGCCCTTAAAGACCTGTACAACATCAGCATTTCCCACCAGCAGATCGCCAACTACTGCAAAACTGCCGCTGTCTGCATTAAGCCCTTTGTTGACCAATACCCCTACGAAAAAGGAGAAGTGTTTACTGCCGATGAAACCTATATAAAAATCCGTGGCGTCAAAACTTATGTCTGGCTCATCATGAACGCCGCGTCCCGATCCATCATCGGCTACCAGATATCAGATAACCGTGGCGTCGGTCCCTGCATCCTCGCCATGCGTATGGCTTTCCGGGGGCTTACAAAGCTGCCGGAAAACTTTAAGTTCATTGCTGACGGTTACAGCGCCTACCCGCTCGCCGCAATGGAATTCGTAAAAAGGCTGGGGAAAGATTTTACCTTCAAAATCACCCAGGTGATTGGGCTTACCAACGACGATGCCGTTTCCACAGAACACCGTCCGTTCAAGCAGATGATTGAACGCCTCAACCGCACCTATAAGGCCTCTTACCGTCACACAAACGGCTTTGACAACATCGACGGCGCTAATTACGATCTTGCCCTCTGGGTTGCATACTATAACTTTCTCCGTCCGCATAAACACAAGAAATACAAAGCACTCAACGAAGTGGAAATGCTGCAGGGCGCCGACAACATGCCGGGTAAATGGCAGCTTCTCATCTTTCTCGGTCAGCAGACCATCCTGAACATGCAGAAAAATGGAAGCCCTGCGCCGGAGCGGAGCTGTTGTCAATAGAACCGTGGAATACCGGAGCAGACGGCAGCGCCGTCTGTGAGGATATGCCGCGAAAGTCTGTTGACATAAGGCTCACGGATTATCCTGTTTAACAGAAAAGGGGCAACTGCGCCCTTTTCCTGCCTTCCGGCGAGGACGGGTTCGGGCAGAGCCCGAAAGTGGGTCAAGGGGCTGGTCCCTTGTGGGTTCTTAGGGCAACGCCCTAAGCCCTCGGAGAGCTTTTCGGAATCAATATCTACAGTTTTCAAGGTTCATTTGAGCCTATTTTTTTCAGCTCGTTTTTTCATAGATTACTTGACACTACC
>NZ_SRYA01000189.1 GCF_004793545.1 Petralouisia muris
TAGGCTGCTTTAGCAGCAGAGCGAACCTACCGGCTTTAGCCGGTAGTGGTTCAGTCCCTAATAAAAATGAATCAGAGTTTAAGATTTTGATTGATGCTATTAATCGCTATTTAATAAAGTTTAGAAAAGAGTATTTGAAAGAGGCATCTGATAAATATATAGATGCGTTAATTAAAAAAGAAGTGTATCCAAATTTTAATATGAGTAATTTTATTGACATATATAGAAAAAGAGAACTTGATAATCTAGTTGAAACACTATATACAGCACAACCTAAAATATTTACAGGACTAAACGATGACAACAAAAAAATAATGATTCATTTATTACAACTCATTATGGATAATAGTAATAAACCAGAACTTTTTGAAGTGCTGCAACAAATAATAGACCTTGATGAGGATGAAATAAAAGAATTGGCGGATGTATTAAGATATACTACATTAAACAATATTACAAAAGTTATTAAATTATTGCAGGACCGTTTAAGAGTAGTTCAAGGATTAAAAGAAATTGTACTTGATGATAAGAAATTCGCAAAAGAGGTAGAACATTTACAAGAAGTTATAGAAAGACATTACTGGCTATTTGGAGAGCAATATAGCTTGATAACTGCCGCAGAGCCAGATTTTGAATTGGCATTAAAGGGGCTTTTAATAGCAACGAAAGGTGACGATTCTAAAGTTACTCTCGATCATGAAGATAAAAATAAAGAGATGGATATTTATATGATAAGGCAAGATCGGAAGGGTAATGTCACTGAAAATGTTGTAGTAGAATTAAAACGACCTGTTATTCCTTTGGGAGAAGAACAACTTTCTCAGGTTAAGAAGTATATGCGTGTTATTAAGTCTGATGACAGGTTTAATGCAAGTAATGTCAAATGGACCTATTTTTTGATAGGTAACAGATTTAATAAAAACGGGTTTATTCAAGATGAGTTAGAAAGTCATAGAAATCTCGGAGAGCCACATTTGGTTCATGTAGATGGGAACGGAAATAACAAAATCTATGTTTTGACATGGAGCGATATTTTCGATGAGTTTTCCAAAAGACATGATTATTTAATGAGTAAATTGGAAATAGAAAAAGAAATTTGGTTAAAGAAACATGATTCAGTTGAAGAGGTAGTGGAAGATATAAAAGAAAATTCAGCTACATTGAAGGGCGCAGTTATTCCGAAACGCGCATCGAACTAAAGGAGAAAATTATGGAAAATATGGATATTATTTTTGACTTAAATGGAGAAGAAAATGAGGAAGAATTAAAGGTAGATTTAGGGAAATTTAATCAAGCTGTTATTTGGGGGACGGATTGGACTACAGAAACAATTGCAAGACAATTGGAGAAAGGGAATATTGATTTAAATCCTTCATTTCAAAGAAGGGATGCTTGGAGTGAACAGGAGAAAAGCAAATTAATAGAATCGTTAATGTTAGGCTTTCCAGTTCCGCCCATTATTTTAGCAGAGAATAAGCAAAAAAAGAATTCATATATTGTTATAGATGGAAAACAAAGATTATTAAGTATTCGTAGATTCTATTCAGATATTTCCGAAAAGGAATTTAAAGAAAAAAGTTTACAAGAGAAAGATGTATTTAAGCAGCTTAAATTGAAGGGGTTAGATATATTAGAGGATTTCAATGGAAAAACGTATAGTCAATTAGAAGTAGAGAGTACAGATTATATTAATAATTTAGATAATCAATCAATACGAACAATAGTCATAAAAAACTGGCCGGATGAAGCGTTTCTTTATACTGTTTTTTTGAGGTTAAATACTGGTAGTAAAAAATTATCTCCTCAGGAATTAAGGCAAGCATTAAAACCTGGTCCATTCTCAATGTCATTAACTTAAGGAAAAGAACAATACCGGATGTCTTTACACCCATTCAT
>NZ_SRYA01000018.1 GCF_004793545.1 Petralouisia muris
TTGTTTTATCAGTGAAATTGGACAGTTACTTATAAAACAAAGGGCCGTTTTCGCTGGCATTATCAGCGAAAACGGCCGCACATTTCGGGGTATTTGTCAACCTGTTTTTTGAAAAAATAAGAATTATTTTTAGAGAGCAGGAAGTTATATAAAAGCGGAAATGTTACAAAATGAAGGTAAAAAATAGAGGTGAAAATGAGATTTCGGAAATTTCTGAAGCCTTATAAAACAAGGGATTCGAGTTTCCGAGAGTACACTAGATTATAAAGAGGTAAATTACCTTGCTCTGGATGAAAATGAAAAGGAAATGATGGAACATGTTTCTTCAATGAAAAAAAATGGAACCATCAAGAAGATTATTGTCCTGATCAATTCGGCAAATCCGCTGCAGGTGGATTTTCTGAAAGAGAATGACTATGATGTGGACGCCTGCCTGTGGATCGGCGATGTGGGAATTTCCGGAATTGATGCAGTGGGAGAAATTCTTGCCGGAATTGTGACTCCCTCCGGAAGGCTTGTGGATACTTACTGTTACAATAATTTTTCTGCTCCGTCAATGGCGAACTTCACTCCCATTGTCTATGAAGGTTATACAGAAGGGATAATTCCAGATAATGCAAAATCTTACATGACCTATCAGGAAGGGATTTATGTGGGATATAAGTATTATGAAACACGGTACGAAGATTATGTAACCGGAAACGGCAATGCCGGAGATTATGCTTATCAGGATACGGTAGCATATCCCTTTGGATACGGATTAAGCTATACGGATTTTGTTTACAGTGATATGGCTGTCACTTACAGCCAAGAAACAGATCAGTTTGAAGTGTCTGTAACAGTCACCAACGCTGGAGATACTTATTCCGGAAAAGAAACCGTTCAGATTTATGTCCAGTCTCCCTATACGGAATACGACAAAGCCAACGGCGTGGAGAAATCATCGGTTGCATTGTGCGGATTTGGAAAGACAGATGTGTTAGAGCCGGGCGCTTCTGAAACGCTTACGATTTATGTGGACCGCAGGGAATTTGCCTCCTATGACGCATACGGCGCAGGAACCTATATTTTAGACGATGGGGATTATTATCTGACAGCCGCCAAAAATGCACACAACGCCGTGAACAATATTCTTGCCGCAAGGGATTTTACGGCAGAAAATACAGACGGACGCATGGATGATGCGGGGGATAAAGCTTTGACTTATCAGTGGACCAATGATAAATTTGATACAGAAACCTATGCAGTCTCTGAAAACGGCACGGCAATTACCAATCAGCTCTCGGATTCTGATATTAATTTGAGCGAGGATTTAGACGGGGCCCAGGTAACCTATTTGTCCAGAAATGACTGGGAAGGCACCTTCCCCACAGAACCGCTGAAACTTGCTCTGACGGAAAAACTGACGGCAAAGCTGCAGGATGTCCAGTATGATCCGGCAGATTATGAGCCGGTGGATATGCCGACTCTGAATGCGAAAAATGGATTAAAGCTGTATGATATGATAGGTCTGGATTATGAAGATCCCAAGTGGGAAGCGCTGCTGGATCAGATGTCCTTTGATGAAATGGTTTCTCTAATCGGAGACTCCTTCCACTGGACTATGCCGGTGAAATCCATAGAGGCTCCGGCTACCCGTGATGAAAACGGGCCCCAGGGATTGACGGCATCCTTATTTAAAGCAGGAGATAATGAAGGAAAATCTTCGCTGACAGCAACTGCATTTACTTCAGAAGACGTAATGGCGGCTACATTTAATATGGAACTCATGTATGAAATCGGCAAGGTCATTGGAAATAACTGTCTGGCAGCAGATATTGCATGTCTCTACGGCCCGGGAAATAATATTCACAGAACCCCTTACGGCGGCCGGAATTTTGAATATTATTCGGAGGATGCATTCCTTTCCGGAGAAATGTCCAAGGAAGAAATACGTGCTATGGCAGATAAGGGTATTTTTGTGGTAATGAAGCATTTTGCTCTGAATGACTGCGAGCAGGATCGAATCGGCCTTGGAGTATGGCTGAATGAGCAGGCGGCAAGAGAAATTTATTTGAAAGCATTCCAGGCGCCGGTGGAAGAATCAGAAGCCGGACTGATGATCGCTTATACCAGATGGGGCGCAATCTGGTCTGGAGGAAACCGGGGGCTTATGAATCATATTCTCCGTGAGGAATGGGGAAAGAAGGGCCTGATTATTACAGATAATGTGCTGACTACTTATGTAAATGGAGTGGATGGCATGATGGCAGGCGGCATATCCACCTATGACGCTATGCTCCCCCATGTGACGAATCAGCTTCCGAAATACGAGAAAGATCCTGTTATCGTAACGGCTATGCGCAATGCATGCCACCAGAATCTGTATTCTATTGCCAATTCTGCAGGTATGAATGGAGTGGGGCCGGAAACAAAAGTGAAGATCAAGGATATTGCAATTGTCACTTCCTTCCGGACAGGAGCCATTGCCTTCAGTGTGCTGTTCCTCTGGTCGCTGGCGCTGTGGATTGGAAAGAAACGTGATTTTAAGCAGACGGAAGCATATAAAAAATATCAGGATTACAAGGCAAAGCATGCCGGAAAATAAACCTGGCAGGGCGAAACAGTATAAAAATGCTGTTTCGCCCAGGTGAAAGGAAAGGGTGGTTCCTATGAAACAAGAGTCTGGGACTTTGAATACAACAAACCGGGCAAAGCTGTATCAACTGGTGTTATTCCCCATGAATAACGGGGCAACCAATGTATATTATATTCTTACGATGAATTTTATCGCCTACTACGCCAACGGGGTTCTGGGTCTGCTCTTGATGTTTGCCACCACAATGGTAACAGTGATGCGTCTGTTTGACGCAGTGACAGATCCCATCATCGGAGCCCTGATTGACCGGACTTCTACAAAATTCGGAAAATTTCGCCCCTATATGGTGCTGGGAAACGGGATTATGATTCTCTCTTCCCTTCTGCTGTATTTCGGAACCCGGGTGATTTCGGCTGATATGGTGTGGCTGCGTTATGTGTGCTTCGTTCTTTTTTATGCATTATATGTGGTCGGCTACACGTTTCAGACTGCATGCACCCGTTCCGGACAGACTTGTCTGACCAACGATCCCAACCAGCGTCCGCTGTTTACGGTATTTAATACGGTGGCAAGCCTGATCGGCATGGGACTGGTGCAGTTTTTGGCGCCGGTGTTAAGCGAGAAGCTTGGAGGTTATAACAGCGCAGCATTTTTTAATTTTATGATTCCTCTGGCAATCGGAGTATCGGCTGCTCTGACTTTGCTTGCGGTTATCGGAATCTGGGAGAAAGACAGGCCGGAATTTTTCGGTGTGGGAGGAACGCAGGAGAAGGTGCAGTTAAAGGAATATGTGGCTATATTAAAGGCAAACAAAGAGCTGCAGCGGTTAATGGTAGCCGGCGCCGGATGTAAGCTGGCATTTTCTATTGCAACGAATATGACGGTTCTGTGTATGCTGTACGGGGCCATGATGGGCAATTATGGAGGGCTTTATCTGCCTATGATGATTGTAGGTTATGTTTTTTCAGCGCCTTTCTTCCTGCTTACCGTGCGGACCTCTCAGAAGCTGGGGCAAAAGGCATCGTTGGTGCGCTACACGAGGATCGCCCTGGTGATGTATGTGGGGGTTCTGGCATTGCTGCTCCTCTGGAAGCCGGGAGCAGAGGTTTTCCGTCTGAGCCTTATGCCGCTGAATATTTACACGGTGCTGTTTGTTCTCTTTTTCGGCGTCGGATATGGGGCGTATTATGCAACGGCAGATATGCCGATTCCCATGGTGGCCGACTGCTCTGATTATGAAACCTATCGTTCCGGCCGTTATATCCCAGGGATTATGGGAACGCTGTTTTCCCTGGTGGATAAGCTGGTAAGCTCCTTAGGTTCCACAATTGTCGGCATGGCTGTGGCGATGATTGGAATCAGCACCCTGCCGGACGGCAATACGCCGTATGCAGATGGAATGCATATAGTTGTTCTGGTTCTCTTCTGTGTAATCCCCATGCTGGCCTGGATTGCTACTTTAATTGCCATGAAGGGCTACACCCTCACCGGAGCGCGGATGAAAGAAATCCAGGCGGTCAATGCAGTGCGCAAGGATGCTATTGGGAAGGGAATGTCACTTTCTGAGGCAATGGAAAAATGGCAGACCATTGAGCAGGTTCCAAAGGAGTACCAGTAGATTTATCGATAGGAGGAAACTGGATGAAAAGAGCAATTGCGCTTTGCGGCGGAGGCACGAAGGGAGCCTATGAACTGGGTGTATGGAGAGCGTTACGGGAGCTTGGCATAGAATATCATATTGTGACAGGCACCTCAATTGGAGCTATTAACGGGGCATTGATGGCTTCCGGGGATTACGATAAGGCACGTGAACTGTGGAGGACGATTCGGTTAGAGGATGTAATGACAGAAGGATTGAATCTTACCACAACCATTGAGGGAATGTACAATCAGAGAGAGTCCATCCGGCCTTTTTTGAAAAAGTACGTGAAAAATAAAGGGGCGGATATCTCTCCGTTTATTGAATTTATTGACAGGATGGTGGATGAAGAGAAGGTGAGGGCCTCTCGAACGGATTACGGTCTGGTGACGGTTCAGGTGTCTTCCATGAAGGCTCTGGAGCTCCGGAAAAATGAGATTCCTCAGGGAAAATTAAAAGATTTTATCATGGCCTCCGCTTCTATTTTTCCTATTTTTCCCATGCATAAGATTGACGGAGAAACTTATCTGGACGGATGCTATTATGACAATCTTCCCATAGATCTGGCCTTGAAAATGGGAGCGGATGAGGTGATTGCTGTGGATTTACATACTTCTCCCAGCCATCCGGCCTATGTGGGCAAGCCTTATGTTACCTGCGTTATTCCAAGTCGTTCCCTGGGAACGATTCTGAACTTTGACAGAAAGGTGATTGAGGATAATATCCAGCTGGGATATTGGGATGCGCTGAAAGCCTTTGGAAAAATGGCGGGAAAGAATTATACATTTTATCCGGAGGAGCTGCTGGATTATCAGGAAGTGATCCAGGCGTTTGTCAGCAGGGTGGCCAGAACGGAATCCTATTTGACGGAAGGCATTTTCAATCGGTTCGTGAAGCCTTCAGACAGCAAAAAAATTTCCGGAAATATTGAAGAGCATATCAGGAAAAAGCCGGATGCTTATACAAAAGAAGATTATTTTCTCGGTGGAGCGGAAATCTGCGGAAAGATTTTCGGTCTTTCTGAGGAACATCCCTGGCATTTGCCGGAATTTATTGGGGAAATTTTTGGAAGGCTTGAGGGAAAGGAGCCTTATCCGGATATTTCCTTATTCCATGGAAGAAAGGGGCGGGAGCTTACATCCGCGCTGGCGGAGTTAAAGCAGCGGACAGGCAGTGATTCTGTGACGGCCTGCATGTATTATGGGTATCAGGCAGGGGAAATTGATCTCAAGGAGCAGCTGAATCTGCTGGCACGGCAGCCCTATGAATTGACAGCGGCATTGTTTTTGCTTACGGTGAAGGAAAGGGAATCTGGGAGCGGCATAGTCTGAACTGTTTAAAAGGTGTAGCATTACCAATGCAGGGGAAAAGAGAATGGGAACGGCATGGTCTGAACTGTTTAAAAGGTGTAGCATTACCGAAAACAGGGCATATAGTATAGGGAGAGAAAAAATGGGAGTAAAGCAGTGGATTATAAACAGGAAATGTTTTACCGGATGCCGGACCGGAATAGGAACAAAATGCCTTTTTATATGGCGTATCCCATGCAGAACGTATTTCTGGAAGAAATGGAATACGAGCGGGATATGCAGAAATTAAAAGACTTATATCCCAAAGAAGTGAAGTCCATTCAGGCATTGGTGGAAGAAGAATGCGATAAAATGGAATATGAAGGCAGCCTGATGTTTGATGAATATCCCGATAAACTGATGCTGAGACAGATTGTAAACCGTATTTATGACGGTGCAACCGGCGGACAGATGAATATTCAGAGTGTCCAGGGGTTTGAAGCAAGCCCCTATGAAGCAGAGCAGTATGAGCCAAAGCAGTATCAACCGGGGCAGTATGGACAGGAGCAGTATGAGGCTGGATATTCTGAAGAGACAGGAGAAATGGCGGAAGAGCTTCCGAAGGAAGAATCAGGTTTGAGTGCAGAAGAAATTCCATTGGCAGGAAATATGGTTGAACAGAGAAGGCCTCAGGGGCCAGGCTGGGGACCGCCTCCTCCCCCGAAGCCAGGTTGGGGGCCTCCTCCTCCAGGACCAGGTTGGGGGCCTCCTCCAGGAAGCCCCCCTCAGGGCAATGGGCTGCAGAATCTGATTGAGGTGCTTTTGTTTAATGAAATGTATCAGAGAAGATGCCGTCACAAACGCTGCCGCCGCTGGTGGTAACGCAAGATAAAGACTGCCCCAAAGGGGCAGATGTCTGAAGAAAAAGGAACTTCCTGCAAAGCTGGAAAGAAAAAGTTTTGCAGGGGGTTTTTGAATTTTGGATTAATCCGTGAAAGCAAGTGACTTCTTGAATATTTTGTGATAGAATGAGTGGGAAGTTATGTCTTAAGACATATGGAAACTCTAATCGGCATGCTCTGGTACAGTGATTTATTCTGTTGCCATACAGATGGAAAAGATATCCTGTGCCTAAGAAAAGAAAGGCCAGCCTATGAAGGATTTACATCAATTTTTAGATAAATATTTAAATGAGCAGCTTCAGCGCATGATAATCAGCAATCCAAGAAATGGGGAAATCGCCTCCAAAATCATCATACGTCCGGTATTGGTGAAAAGTGCTTTGTCTTTTCAGGCAAGCAAATATTTTGAGAAGAAAGTATTCCACAAAAATTACACAAAAGAAGAAGCGGCGGCAGAGATTGCCAACTGGATGGAAAAATACCGTCAGCTTGAGATTTCCTCCAACCAGGGACAGGCTGTGGTTCTTATCAGCAAGAGGGGCAGAGTTACTATGAAAGAAAAAGCCTGCGCTCCCAGTGTAAAAGACGTGGATTTATCCCATAATAGAAAGAAACGTTATATTTTAGATCCTTCTTTGCCAACGGGTTTTTTGATGGATCTGGGCGTTCAGTCCAGGGATGGGAAAATTATCAACGCGAAATATGACAAATTCCGTCAGATTAATCGGTTTCTGGAATTTATTGAGGATATTCTCCCAGAGCTTCCCAAAGACCGGGAAGTGACAATCTTAGATTTTGGATGCGGCAAATCGTACCTTACCTTTGCCATGTATCATTACCTGAAAGAGTTAAAAGGATATCAGGTGCATATCATTGGTCTGGATTTGAAAGAGGATGTGATCGCAGAATGCAGCAGGCTGGCGGAAAAATACGGATATGACAGACTTGAATTTTATGTAGGAGATATTGCCGGATATGAAGGGGTTCAGCAGGTGGATATGGTGGTGACCCTCCATGCCTGCGATACGGCTACGGACTATGCGCTGGATAAAGCAATCGGCTGGGGCGCAAAAGTAATTTTATCAGTGCCCTGCTGTCAGCATGAGCTGAATGGGCAGATAGAAAATGAACTGCTGTCGCCGGTGCTTGGATATGGATTGATTAAGGAACGGATGGCGGCTCTTTTGACGGATGCGCTGCGGGCGGGAATTCTGGAAAGCAGGGGATATCAGGTGCAGATACTGGAATTTATTGATATGGAGCATACGCCTAAGAATATATTGATCCGTGCAGTGAAAAAGGGCAGAGCGAAAGACAGCCGCAGAATTGAGCAGGTTATGGAATTTCTGCATGTAAGGCCCACGTTGGCTGCGCTGCAGGAAGAAAAGAAGGCGGGGGAATCTGGAAAGGAAGAGAGACAGAATGCGTAAAGGCGTAATAAAGGCAGTTGTGCTGCTGGCTGTTTTTTTGATTACAGTGGCAGCCACCGGACTGTTCAGTTATAAAAATAATACAGATATGACCTCGGAAATGGCTCCGGCTACCCTTCCGGTTGTGTATCTGCAGCAGGGAGACGCCAGAATCAACAGGCTGTATGGCTACACTTCGGAAATGGATGGAACAGGGATGCGTGACACCATTACTCCTCTGGAGAAAGATTTGTCCCTTCCGGTTGTGATAAAAACCTATGAAAATGAAATCGAAGAAGTGAACTATGAAGTGCGTACCATGGATATGGAACGGCTGATTGAAAATGGAAAAGAAGAGGATTTCTCAAAGACGAACGGCGAAGTGGAGTTTACCCTGCAATTTCAGAATATTCTGGAAGAAGAGACAGAATATGTATTGGTGCTTACCGTCCAATATTCTGGCAAGCAGGCTTATTATTATACGAGAATTGCAAGGGAAAGTAATTATTTTGTTGCAGAGTCTCTGGAATTTGTCAGTGATTTTCATGAACAGACCTTTGAGAAGGAGAATTCAGAAAGCCTTGCAACTTATCTGGAACCGGACAATATGAGTGATAACGCCACATTGCAGAAGGTAACCATCCATTCCAGTCTGCGGCAGGTGAACTGGGCAGATTTTGAGGGGGAACGTCTGGAAATGCCGGTGCCCTCGATTAAAGAAATGGGAGACTCCTACAATGCAATTGTGCTCCAGTATGTGCTGACCTCCGCCGGAGAAAACGGTGAGGTGGAATATTACAATGTGGAGGAATACTATCGCGTCCGCTACGATCAGGCAATCGGCCGTATGTATCTGTTAAATTATGAGCGGACCATGAATCAGATTTTCCGGGGAGAAAACGGGACAGTGACCAGAAACCGGCTGATGCTGGGGGTTCGTTCCTCAGATGTGGAATATACGGCAAATGAAAAAGGAAATATCATAGCATTTGTGCAGGAAGGAGAGCTGTGGAGCTATAACAGTGATAATAACCACCTTTCTCAGATATACAGTTTCCGCAGCCCCGAAGGAATATCCGACAGGGAGAATCATATGGGGCATCAGATTCAGATCATGAAAATAGATGAGCCGGGGAGCATGGACTTTGTGGTTTATGGTTACATGAATCGGGGGAATCATGAGGGGCAGACAGGAATCAATGTATTTCACTATGACAGTGTAGGAAATACCATTGAGGAAATATTGTTTATACCTTATGACAAGTCCAGTGAGATGCTGAAAGCGGAGTGGGGGAAGCTGTTTTATGTAAGTGATGGGAATGTCTTTTATCTTCTGGCAGAAGATGTGCTATATCGGATTGATTTGGATGTCAGAGAAACCCAGCGGGTGATTGAAGGGCTGAACCCGGGAAGATTTGCTGTATCAGAGGATGGAAGGTATATTGCGTGGCAGGAAGGAGAGGATGCAGACAGGGCAGAAGCATTGAAAATTATGGATCTGGAAGAGGAGGAGACCCGCACCATAAACGGCGGCGGAGATGAATTTTTAAGACCTATCGGGTTTGTGGAAAGCGATTTTGTCTATGGTTTGGCAAGGGCGGAAGATGTAATAACAGATGCGGCAGGAAATACCAGGTTCCCAATGTACAGAGTGACCATTGTAGACAAGGATTCTCAGGCGGTAAAGGACTACCAGAAAGAGGGTTTTTATGTGTCAAAGGCATATGTGGATCGGGATACGATTTTTCTGGATCGGGAAATCCGAACAGAAGCCGGTTATGAGAGCGTGGAGCAGGATACCATTAAGAACCAGCAGATAGAATCTTCCCGAAAAATAGCAATCGAGACTTCTCAGTCAGAGAAGAAGCAGAGTCAGGTTCAGATTGTTCTGGGAGACGGCAAAATGGAATCTGCAAAGCGGCTGCAGATAACTGTGCCCAAAGAAATCGCTTTAACAGAGAAACGAAATGTGAAATTGGATACAGGGAAAGGACATGAGAATTATTGTGTTTACAGCGGCGGAAGAATACTGCTGTCTACGTCGTCCCTGACTGAAGCTATTGTTCTGGCCGATCAGAATATGGGGGTTGTGATAGGGCAGGAACAAAAATACATCTGGCGCCGGGGCAGAAAGAGCGTTCAGCCCATGATTGGGGCAGGAGAAGTGGATATTGCAGGAGTAAGTGAAAGCTCGGCTTCGCGCTGCCTGACTTATCTGCTGCGGACAGAGGAAATCAATATTGACGTGGATGACCTGATTGCCCGGGGAGAGACGCCCAAACAGATTTTGACGGAAGCGTTAAATGGAAGAAAAGTAATGGATCTGACTGGCTGCAGTGTGGAGCAGGTATTATATTATATCAATCTGAATATGCCGGTATTTGCCATGGTAAATAATGAGGCTTTGCTGATTGTGGGATATGATGAACATAATATTCTGCTTTATCAGCCGGAACTGAATGTGGTGCGGAAAATGGGACGCCAGGACAGCAACGCCATGTTCGAAGAGGCGGGAAACATATTTTTAGGGTATATCGAATAAAGAATTATATGGAACAGCAATGAAAAAGGAGGATTCTTATGCATAGTGATGATATTAAAGCGCAATTAATCAGACAATTTCCGGCGGAGGTGGTGGAGCAGAAAGGTTCCATGAACCAGATGTATTATTCCTGTCCTACCTGCGGCAGGATGGTATCTTTGGGAATGGATAAGTGTGCAGGCTGTAACCAGATTTTAAGCTGGAAAAATATTAATCAGGAGTCTTCTCCCGATGGGAAAAAGAAAGCAATTCTGGAATTTGAAGTGTTAGGAGAGTTTACGATAGGGGATTGCCGGAAGTGCCCGATTTCCTACATAGCTGCTAACGGTTCTGAGAGCTCTTATGAATGTCCGCTGAAAATGAGAGGCTCCTGTAAGATTAAATTGGTGTAAAGGCATGCAGAACCATGAATCTACGCTGCTGACGGAGGGGAGTATCTGGAAAAAGATTATTGCCTTTGCCGTTCCGATTTTTCTGGGGAATTTGTTTCAGCAGTTATATAATACAGCCGATTCCCTGATCGTAGGAAATTTTGTGGGCAGTGACGCCCTTGCGGCAGTCAGCTCTTCCGGCAATCTGATTTTTCTGATGGTAGGATTTTTCAGCGGAATTGCCATGGGCGCCGGAGTTGTAATTGCCCGTTATTATGGAGCCAGAAGTAAGGAAGCGGTTTCCAGGGCGGTGCATACGCTGGTTGCTTTTGGACTTGCAGCGGGCGTGATTCTGACGCTGGCCGGAGTGTTGATTACGCCGCAGATATTGAGATGGATGGGAACGCCGGAAACGGTGTTCCCTAATTCTGTCTTGTATTTCAGGATTTACTTTGCAGGTTCCCTGGGATTTGTGATGTATAATGTGTTTGTAGGGATTCTTCAGTCCGTGGGTGACAGCAGACATCCGCTGATCTATCTGATTATTTCTTCTGTCACAAATGTAATATTGGACTTATTGTTCATTGCCGGGTTGGGAATGGGGGTAGGCGCAGCAGCTTTGGCAACTGCCATTTCACAGCTTGTCAGCGCTTTCTTATGTCTGGCGCGTCTGATGAAAACAGAAGAAGAATACCGGATCGAGCTGAGGAACATCCGGTTTGACCGCAGTATGATGCGCCAGATTATTTCCAACGGCCTGCCGGCGGGAGTGCAAAATTCCATCATTGCCCTGGCAAATGTGGTGGTTCAGTCCAATATCAATGTATTTGGCATGACAGCCGTAGCAGGCTGCGGAGCATATTCCAAAATTGAAGGCTTTGGTTTTCTGCCCATCACCTGTTTTACCCTTGCCATGACCACCTTTATCAGTCAGAATCTGGGAGCCAGAGAGTATGAAAGGGTGAAAAAAGGGGCCAGATTCGGGATTATCTGTTCCATTGTTACGGCGGAACTGGTAGGAATTTTTATTTATATTTTTATTCCGTCTCTGATCCGGGCTTTTGACACGAATCCGGAAGTGGTTCTGTACGGAACCACACAGGCAAGAACAGTGACGCTGTTTTATTTTCTGCTGGCGTTTTCCCATTGTCTGGCAGGAATTTTCCGGGGAGCCGGGAAGTCTATGGTGCCTATGGCAGTCATGCTGGTGTGCTGGTGCATGATCCGGATTAGCTATATTACGGTGGCGGTGAAGATTGTTCCCGTCATCGGCACGGTATTCTGGGCGTATCCGCTGACCTGGAGCCTCAGTTCCATTATTTTTTTCATATATTTTGTAAAAGCAGACTGGATGCATGGATTTGAACGGTAGAAGCTCATTTTTTTTGACTTTCCGGCTTTTCTATGGTAGTCTTTGTTAAAAGGAGGCATAGATTATGTGTACAAAATGCAGTAAAGGAAAATTTTATATGACAACAGCAATTGCCTATACCTCAGGAAAACCTCATATTGGAAATACCTATGAGATTGTATTGGCGGACAGCATTGCCCGATTTAAACGGCAGGAAGGATATGACGTCTATTTTCAGACCGGAACGGACGAGCATGGACAGAAGATTCAGATTAAAGCAGAAGAGGCGGGAATTACTCCCAAAGAATATGTGGACAAGGTTGCCGGGAAAGTGAAGGATATCTGGGATTTGATGAATTCTTCTTATGACAGCTTTGTGCGGACGACAGATAAAGATCATGAAGAACAGGTGGCAAAGATTTTTAAAAAGTTATACGATCAGGGGGATATTTACAAAGGGGCTTATGAAGGACTGTATTGTACGCCCTGTGAATCCTTCTGGACAGAATCTCAATTGGTGGACGGCAAATGTCCTGACTGCGGCGGAGAAGTTCAGCCGGCCAGGGAAGAGGCTTATTTCTTTAAAATGAGCAAATATGCAGAGCGGCTGATTGAGCATATCAACGCCCATCCGGATTTTATTCAGCCGGTATCCCGGAAAAATGAAATGATGAATAATTTTCTGCTGCCGGGGCTTCAGGATCTGTGTGTATCCAGAACCTCATTCAGTTGGGGAATTCCAGTGGATTTCGATCCGAAGCATGTGATATATGTATGGCTGGATGCTTTGAGCAACTATATTACCAAAATCGGGTACGACGCAGAAGGGAATTCCAGTGAATTATTCCAAAAGAACTGGCCGGCAGAATTGCATCTGATTGGAAAAGATATTATCCGGTTCCATACCATTTACTGGCCGATTTTTCTGATGGCTCTTGACCTGCCTTTGCCGAAACAGATTTTTGGACATCCCTGGCTGCTTCAGGGTGACGGCAAAATGAGCAAATCCAAGGGAAATGTGCTGTATGCAGACGAAATGACTGAGGTATTTGGGGTAGACGCCATACGCTATTTCCTGCTTCATGAAATGCCCTTCGAAAATGACGGCGTAATTTCCTGGGAGCTGGTAACAGAACGCCGCAATTCTGATTTGGCTAACACCCTTGGAAATTTGGTGAACCGTACCATTTCCATGAGCAATAAATATTTTGACGGCGTAGTAACCAATGAAAATGTGGCGGAAGATGTGGACGATGACTTAAAGCGTGTGGTGACAGGCACAGTAAAGACCGTATCCGCCAAAATGGATGAGTTTCGGGTAGCGGACGCCCTGACAGAGATCTTTAATCTGTTTAAACGCTGCAATAAATATATTGATGAGACAACGCCATGGATTCTGGCGAAGGAAGAGGCTTCTAAGCCCCGTCTTGCAACCGTTTTGTACAATCTGGTGGAAAGCATTGCTATAGGGGCCAGTCTGTTAAAGAGCTTTATGCCGAAAACTTCGGAGAAAATTCTGTCACAGCTGAATGCATTTGAGGTTCCGTTTGATGAACTGAACAGCTTTGGTCATTACGGAAGCGGGACGAAAGTAACTGCACAGCCGGAAATTCTCTTTGAGCGGATGAAATTAGAGGATGTATTTGCAAAAGTAGAAGAACTGCATCCGGAACCGGAGGAAGAAAATGAGCCGGTGGAAGCAGGGATTGATCTGGAACCGAAAGCAGAGATTGAATATGATGATTTTATGAAAATGCAGTTTCAGGTAGGGGAAATCATTGCCTGTGAAGCCGTTGCCAAATCCAAAAAGCTTCTTTGCTCCCAGGTACGGATTGGAAGCCAAATAAAACAGATTGTGTCGGGAATTCGGAAATACTACACGCCGGAAGAAATGGTAGGAAAAAAGGTGATGGTACTGGTAAATCTAAAACCTGCAAAGCTGGCGGGAGTATTGTCTGAAGGAATGCTCTTATGTGCAGAAGATGAAAACGGTGAACTGGCATTGGTGGCGCCGGAAAAGAATATGCCTTCCGGAGCGGAAATCTGCTGAAAATGTTTTCTGCTGGTCGTATTCCGCAGTTTAGAGGCCGTTTATGCTGAATATAGGGACAGAGGTTTTCGGGAAGAAGGATACAGGGATGGAGGAAAAGAATGGATTTTACAGGTTATGATGGAGAGATCCAGAAACTGGTAAATGAGATTATGGATTGCCGCAGCAAAAGAGATGGGACATATATGGAGAATTGCAGAAGGCTTATCAAGATAGGAAAAGAGAGAGAGGATTCCTATCTTCTGGGCTTTGCCTGTTATTATCTGGCAGAGGGGTATTTCCGTTTGAACGATCATCAGAATATGATTGCCAGCTTAACGGAAGGCATTGTAAACCAACGAGAAGCATCCCAATGGAGAATGCTGGTGAGATCCCATAATCTGATGGGAATTGACGCCGTAAACAGAGGAAATACAGCAGTAGCCCTGGATCAGTACATTACAGCTTTGGCTTATGGGAAAAAATACGATTATCCTTATGAAACAGCCCTTGTAAACAGTAATGTGGGGAGACTGTATATGGCTCTGGGTGAGTATGGCGCGGCGGTTCATTATCTGAAGAAAGCGGCAGATACATTTTGGGATTACAGAGAAGATTACTTTGGCATTGGAAACCTGACCATTGTATACGCTTCTTTAGGAAGATGCAGCCTGTTTCAGAATAATCTGAAACAGGCTATGGAATATGAAGAAAAAATCCGTCAGGCAGGCGCAGGGGAAGCTTCTGATTACTTTATGATTCAGGTACTTTTTGCCAGAATCCGTCAGGAGCAGGAGCGGCAGCAGGAAAGAGATCAGTATCTTGAAAACATTGCACGAAATCTGGAATCCTTTCAGACGTTTTTAGACAGCCGTGAAGAAGTTTTTGATTTTCTGGATTTCCTTTTGGAAATGGGAAAATACCAGGAACTGAAAAAAGTATTTCCGAAGCTGGAGCGCATGACAGAAGAATCTGGAATTACCAATTTAAAGATAGAGCTGCTGCGCCGTCAGGCAGAATATTATCAAGCAGTTCAGGAGAGGGCTCATTATCTGGAAGTCTGCGCGAAGCTTTATGAGGAAGGAAAATGCTTAAAAGAAGAAGGGGTGAGCGTGATTCACCGGGCAACCGAGCTTCGTTTCAGTCTGGAAAGGGCCAAGGAAAAAGAAAAAGAGCTGATAAAAGAGAAAAAAATTTTACAGGAACGTTCCGAGAAAGACGCCTTAACGGGATTGGCGAACCGGTATAAGCTGAATGATTTTGCCGGAAAGATTTTTGATCGGGCAAGAGACCGCGGGGACTTGCTTTCTATTGAGATTTTTGACGTGGATTTTTTTAAAGAATATAATGATACTTACGGGCATCAGGCAGGAGACGACTGCTTAAAGGAGGTTGGGAAAATCCTGAGTGAATTTATGCAGCGGGATGAAAATATTTTTTGCGCCCGGTACGGCGGAGATGAGTTTATCGTAATTTACTATGGGAAAACGGATGAAGAGATTTTAAAGCTGGCTCAGGAGCTCAGGAAGAGAGTTCTGGACTTGAAGCTGGAGAATAAAGGCTCTAAAGTTTCAGAATATGTGACAGTTACCCAGGGAATTCAAAACAGCATTCCCAAACATCAAAACCGTATGTGGGATTATCTTTACGGGGCGGATAAGGCCCTGTATCATGTGAAGAAGAAAAGGAAAAACAGTATCTGTCTGATACATAAAAATGAGGATAGTGCAGAAAGTGTGATATTATGATTTTTGAAAGCCATGCCCACTATGATGACAGAAGGTTTGACAGTGACAGAAAAGAACTGCTGTCCGCCATGCAGGAGCAGGGGATTGAGACGATTGTAAATGTGAGCTCTGATTTGGAGGGAGCAAAAAAAACCATTGCCCTGACAGAAGAGTATGATTTTATTTATGGCGCTGTAGGAATTCATCCCAGTGATATCTCTGATCTGAACGAGGAAGTCTATGAATGGCTGCAGGAAAAAAGCAGGCTGCCCAAAACAGTCGCCATAGGGGAAATCGGTCTGGATTATTACTGGGATAAAGACGAAGAAGTAAAGCGTAGCCAGCGTTACTGGTTTTGCAGACAAATGGAGCTTGCCAGGGAAGAAGGGCTTCCAGTGATTATTCATTCCAGGGATGCAGCAAAGGACACCCTGAAGCTGGTGCAGGGCATCCACGGTGATGAGATTCCGGGAGTGATTCATTGCTTTTCTTATTCCCTGGAAATGGCAGAGGAATATATTAAGATGGGATATTATATTGGAATCGGCGGCGTGGTGACCTTTAAAAATGCCAGGAAATTAAAAGAAGTGGCAGCGCAGATTCCTTTGGAGAGGATTTTGCTGGAAACAGATTGTCCCTATCTGGCGCCGGAGCCGGAACGTGGAAGGCGGAACACGTCTTTGAATCTGCCCTATGTGGCAAAGGAGATTGCAGAACTCAGGGGAATTACCCAGGAGGCGGTGGAAGAAGCTGCCAGAGAAAACGCCAGAAGGTTATTTCAAAAAATAAAATAATAGCTGTGCATGTATCTGGAAGGCGGTATTTCTGAAAAGTTATTTTCTGAAAAGTACTTGACAGACCTGTGTATATACTGTATATATTAATATATACAGTATATACACAGGTCTTTTGCGCGTAAAAGGAAAGTGAATAATGGAAAGGATGCGTGAAAACAGATGAAATGGAAACAGACGGAATCGGAGCAAATTCAGCCGTTGCTGCGGATAGAACATGCAGGAGCGGAACGGGGAAGTACATTTTGGCTGCGGGATGTAAATCTTGAGCTGGAGCCTGGAACCTTTATGGGAGTGATTGGAAGAAACGGGGCAGGCAAGACAACGCTGTTTCATATGCTGTGCGGACTTTCCCGTATCAGCCAGGGAGAGGTATGGCTGGAAGGGATCAGCATGAAAGAGGAACCCGGACGCTGCAGACAGAAGATGGGGCTCATTTTTGATGATGATTATTTTCGGCTGGATCTTTCTGTGAAATACGCAGCCAGAGTATATGGTAAATATTACGAAAATTATTCCCAAAATGATTTTTTATGCTGTTGCAGGAAATTTGAGGTGGATATTCGGCAAAATGTCAGAAAATTATCCAAAGGAAATTACATGAAATTCCAGCTTGCTTTTGCATTGGCGCATCACCCGCGGCTGATTCTAATGGATGAGCCGGAGGCAGGTCTGGATCCGGTGTTTCGCAGAGAATGGATGAATATGCTTTACGATATACTGGATGACGAGTGCAGCATTTTGTTTGCCACACATTTGACGGAAGAACTGGAGCAGTACGCAGATGCAGTAACTTTGCTGTCTCAGGGAAGACAGATATTTTCCCTTACCATGCCTCAGTTGGAGAAACAGTACCGGATTGTAAGAGGAAGCAAAGTCCAGATGGACTATCTGCAGAAGCGTCTGGTTGGCAGACGAAAAATGGAGCATTACGAGGAAGGATTGTTTCAGGAGGATGGCAGGGAATTGTGGGTGGAGGTCAGTGAGTCACGGCCCACATTGGCACAATTGATGGAGTATCTGGATGGAAAATTTTAAATAGGCGGAATGTGAAGGGACGGGGAAGAAAATGGAAGAGAACAGGGTAGAAAGAGAAGAAAAAATAGAAGAGAACAGGATAGAAGGAGAAGAAAAAACAGAAGAGAACAGGGGAGAAAGAGGAGAAAAAGCAGAAGAGAACAGGGTAGAAAGGGAAGAAAACAGAAGGGAAACAAAAGAAAACAGAATCGGAAAGGCCGGGAGCTTTTCAGAATTGAAAAATTTTACCCCGGGAAAATTTCTGAATACCGGACAGGAAATGCTGATAGAGCTGCGGGCGTCCTTTTATACGACCAGGGGAAAGCTTGGACTTTTGTTGTTTCTGATAGGAATCATCTGGGGTTTTGGTGAAGTTACCGGAGAGGAGCCGGAACCATTTGTCCTGGCTGCCGCCTTGATGTGGGTGGCAATGGGACTTGCGATGCTGGTGACTCTGGAAAATAACAAGCTTTTATATCTGCTTCCTGTCACAAGAAAAGAATTTGCCGCCATACAGATACGAAGGATGGCATGGATATTTTTGCTGATTTTGGGAGTGATCACGTTGTTTCTTGCCTGTATGAAGCAGAATCCCGATTTTTTTTGGAGGAATTTCTTTTTAAAAGCAATTCCTTTCAGCGGAGCCATGAGCATTTATGCCATTGCCGCCATTAAGCCGGTAAAAGAGAGCCAGCAGACAGGACACAAGATTTATCAGTTGTCCAATGCGGTCATTCTTCTGGTAGTGGTGGGCTGCTTATTGAATTTTATCGTGTTTTGGGATTCCTGGAATGTGTTAGACTGGATTCTTTCGGCGGCAGATTATGGGGTAAATATATTTACCTTAGGATATCTGTACTGGAAATTTGGGTGTGCAGATGTATATTATGACGAAATTTGAAAGAGGGCGCAGATGAAAATTTTGATTTCTAATACCAGCAATCTTGCCATATATGAGCAGATTATCCGGCAAATAAAGGATGCAGTGATAGCCAGGGAGATACAGGAGGGGGAAATGCTGCCTTCCATACGTTCTCTGGCGAAGGATCTGCAGATCAGCGTGATTACCACAAAACGGGCTTATGAAGAACTGGAGAAAGAAGGCCTGATTTATTCAGTAAAAGGCAAAGGATTCTACGTTACGAAGCAGAATATGAATATGCTAAAAGAAAAAAAGGTGCAGATGCTGGAGGAGGAACTGGGAAAGCTGGCAGCAGAGTGGAAAAAGGCAGGATTGACCAAAGCGGATATGACGGATTATATTGAGGTGCTGTTCGAAGAATTGTAGAAAGAACGATCCGAAAAGAAGGGAGGAAAGGAGTTATGAAACACGCTCAAAGCAGAACAGAGGTAGATGAGGAAATGAGAGCACATGGATTAAAAACGGAAGGGCTTTCAAAAAAATACCGGAATTTTCAGCTGAGTGATATTTCTCTGGAAGTCCCGGCAGGGAGTATTCTGGGGTTGTTAGGCAGAAACGGCGCAGGTAAAACGACTGCGATAAAACTGATATCAGGACATACCAAAAAAAGCGGAGGGAAGATATGGATTGCCCAAAAGGATATGGACAAGGAACCCATAGCCGCCAGAGAGCAGATTGGCCTGATATTGGATGAACCCATGTTTTTTGAAACAAAGAGTTTGTGGGAAAATGGAAAGGCTTTTGGCAGATTTTATTCCGGGTTTCAGGAAGCCTCTTTTCGGAACTGGCTTTCTGTATGCAAACTGAATCGGTCAGATTGGCTGGGAATGTTATCCAAAGGAGACCGGATGAAATTTCAATTCGCCTTTGCTGTATCACATCATCCCAGAGTGCTTTTATTGGATGAACCTACAGGAAATCTAGATCCTGTATTTCGGAAAGAATTTCTGAATATTTTGCAGGAGGTGGTGGAGGAAGAACAGATTGGCGTGTTGTTTTCCTCCCATCTTACATCGGATTTGGAACAGATTGCAGATGTGGTGGCTCTTTTGGAACAGGGAGAGCTGCTTTATGCAGAATCTATGGAAAAACTGAAATCCCGCTATTGTCTGCTGAAAGGGGATCCCCAGACAGGGAAAAAACTGAAAATAAGCGCAGAACCTGGAATTATTGGAATTCAGGTCAGCAGAGTGGGATTTGAGGCCATGGCGGATTTGGAGAATGTTTCAGAAAATCTGCAGAACATGATGGAAACAATCATGCAGGAGGAAATTGATTTGTCAAAGTGGATGTATTACATGACAAAAAGAGCGCGGAAATGAATAAATGAACCTTCAAAGGGGAGAAGATTATATGTATAGTTGGAGAAAGGACGGGAAACAGTATGTGGAAAACAATTATGCAGTTTGATCATCCGAGTGGTCTGGGAGGTATGGTACACTTTCCTTTTTCAAATGTCAAGCAGAGATTTACCGGAGAAGGCACTATGGGCGCCAGAGGGATGCTTCTGTTTCTGGGAAGCAGTATTTATTTTATTATGGCCCTTTGCGGAGACTATGAAGAACCGGTATATATGGCTGATCTGGCGGCAGCAGTCGTAATGTTTCTTATGTTTTTTACTATGGTACAGTTTACCAGAAGGGAGGGGGAATACTGGCGGCCAGTCTACCAAAAAATCAAATATTTTCCGGTGGACAGAAAAAAATACCTGCTGGCCAAGGCAGTGCCTGCCGGGGGCGTGATAGGGATGGCGCTGGGAGTTCAATGTATGGCGTATCTGTGCAGAATGCTTATGCACCAGGGGATTCCTGTTGAGGTTATTACGCTTATCACACTGGGCACGCTGATGAGCGGTATTTGGTATTTTCTTGCCTTTTTGCTCTTGCTGGTATTGGGAGAGAGGGCGTTGAACGTGTTCCCGCTTCCCTTTGGAGCTGGAATTATCATGGTACATCTGCTGTGCCGCATGTGGTAGATGATGACTGTTCGATGAATCATCACGAATTAGATTATCATGGTGCATCTGCTGTGCCGTGTATGACAGGCGGATCATTTGGGAAGCAGAGATGGAAAGAGCGGAAATTTCTGTGCCTGTCTGGAAAATAGATTGCTATCTCGCGAAAAACCATGTATAATCTGTTATACTCGAAAGCAAATGTTTTTGCCAAATGATTTGTGATACCAGTGAGAATCTGTTGGCAAATCATCTGGTTCACGGGTATAGAATATGTTTTAATTTGCATGTAACAGCGGATATGAAACTTCAGGCAGACTGTATTTTATATCCCATGAAACGATATACAATACAGAAAATGCGCAGGATGGAGGAGACTATGGCAGATTTAGGAAAACCGCAGAATACCATAGCAGTATTGCAGAAATATAATTTTAATTTTCAGAAGAAATTCGGACAGAATTTCCTCATCGACCCAAGGGTGCTGGAAAAGATTATCAGCGCCGCAGAGATTGCCAGAGAAGATTTTGTGCTGGAAATCGGGCCGGGAATCGGTACAATGACACAATATCTTTGTGAAAATGCCAGGGAAGTCACTGCAGTGGAAATTGACCGGAACTTAATTCCAATCCTGGAGGATACCCTGCAAGATTATGAGAATGTGGAAGTAATCAATGAAGATATTCTCAAAGTGGATATCAACCGTCTGGCTCAGGAAAAAAATAATGAGAATCCTATTAAAGTAGTGGCAAATCTGCCTTATTACATTACTACTCCAATTATTATGGGACTGTTTGAAAGTCATGTTCCGATTGACAGTATTACCATAATGGTTCAGAAGGAGGTGGCAGCGCGGATGCAGGCGGGACCGGGAAGTAAGGATTACGGCGCATTGTCTTTGGCGGTTCAGTATTATGCCAGACCGGAAATTATTGCCAATGTACCTCCCAACTGCTTTATGCCCAGACCTAAAGTAGGGAGTGCGGTGATTCGTTTGGTAAGGCATGGGCATGCAGCCGTACAGCCGGCAGATGAAAGACAGATGTTTCGCATCATTCGCGCCTCCTTTAACCAGAGGCGTAAGACACTGGTAAACGGATTAAAAAATTCACCGGAAATTTCAGCCTCAAAAGAACAGATTGCAGGCGCATTGGAGGAACTGGGATTAAATCCTGACGTACGGGGAGAGGCTTTAACTTTAGAACAGTTTGCAAAATTAAGCGATGTTCTTGGAACGCAGCAGTCCGGCTATTCCAGTGACTGTTATATATAGATGGCAATTAATATTGCCATCTGCGCCGAGCACGGCCGCTTGCGGCACCTACGTCTTCGTGTGAGTGCGCATCCCCTGGCGGGCTATATAGATGGCAATTTTAAATGCCAGTTATATAGCTATTTGGTAAATTCTATCACATCCTTCTGGAACCGTATCGGGATATTCTGGTTCTGAAGCTTGGGATTGATCCGGGCTTCAATGGCTATGCTGTCAAAGAACCTGCACCATAGCTTCTGATATTCTAATTCTTCTGGGGAAAAGCGGTTCAGCATTTCTTCATTCAGACTGCTGGCGTCTGTCAGAAAGAAGCCCTTTCCTTTGGGATGCAGGGCGGCCTGGCTGTGAGCTTTGTCATATATTATGAAGTTTTCCTGAGGAAGCCGATCGGCAAAGTGTTCCCCAAGGAAAGGAAGTACATAGTTCTTAGGATGGATTCTGGCAAAAAGCAGACCGTTTTCCAACTCCTGGAACCGCAGAAATCCAAGAAGGTGATGGGCTTCATTGCCGGTGCTCCGGGAAAGCTCAAATACCCGGTTGACAAAAGGATCTCCCAGATAATTCAGTACTTTGCTTCCGTCTTTCAGGGATAATGCCAGCACAATGGTATGGTAAAGAGCATCTGCCTTATCCATATATTTTTTTCGTTTGGATGATTCCTCCAGTGCAGATGCAGCCTGACACAATTCAGCATATGTTTCTTCTCCCAGGCGTTGAAGCAGTGTGCGGGCTACTTTTCCGCTCCTTTCATAATCCGTGGAGACGGTAATATATTCGTCAAATAAGGTGTAAGTGTCCGGCGGACAGACAGTAAGGCGGATATTCTTATGTCCGTATTTGCTGGCCCAGGCGTCGTATACTCCGGTAAAAATTCCGTCGATGCTGTTCTCACATACGAATACATACATGGCAATGCACCATTCCTTTCATTCTGTAGAATATGATTCTGTTAAACAGTGACAATCTGCTGGCCTGGCGGAAGAATCCGTGCATCCGTCAGTTGGAAATCCGATTGCATGTCTTTATCAAAAAAGCTGAGCTGTTGGTATCCGCCTTCCCGGATATCCCTTGGAAGCTGAGTCTTATCCCGCATTAAGTTCTGGCAGATATAATCTTCTTCCAGCTTGGTGCGATACATCATTTTGCCGGAGCAGGTAATGAAATACAGGGCGCGTTTCAGAACCACGCCGATTTTCTTGAGATCATCGAAGCTAAGCTGATTCCTTTTCCGGGCCTTCACAATGCGTTCAGCGGATTTGTAGCCGATACCGGGCACCCGCAGAAGTGTCTGATAGGAAGCCTGATTAATTTCCACAGGAAAATATTCCAGATGGCGCAATGCCCAGTCGCACTTGGGGTCCAGAAAGATATTAAAGTCCGGACGATCTTCTGACAGCAGTTCCGAAACCTGAAAATG
The DNA here is from genome assembly GCF_004793545.1 of Petralouisia muris. GTDB lineage: Bacteria > Bacillota > Clostridia > Lachnospirales > Lachnospiraceae > Petralouisia > Petralouisia muris. Next base: position 23,215 of record NZ_SRYA01000018.1, read on the forward strand.
GTAGTAGCGCAGCAGCCAGTCTGCCTGATACAGACGATGTTCCCGAAGCAGGGGCGGGCCTCCAGGCAGGGCAGGGAGCATAGAATTACCATTTACATTGACGAAAGCGGAATAGAAAACACGCTTAAGCTGGAACTTCTGGTAAAGCCCTTCTGCAACGCTCATAATTTGAAAATCATTCTCCGGAGTGGCTCCGATAATCATCTGAGTGGACTGGCCGGCAGGAACAAACGGAGGAGTTTCCCGATATATCATTAATTCCTGCTTATTGTCTGTGATTCGGTTCTGGATCTGGCGCATAGGCTTTAAAATGGTATTGCGTGACTTGCAGGGAGCAAGCCTGCGCAGTCCTTCAGCAGTAGGAAGCTCCAGATTAATACTCATACGATCCACAAGGAAGCCAGTCTTTTCAATCAGCAGGGGATCGGCGCCTGGAATAGACTTCACATGGATATATCCGCGAAAGTGGTGGATATTCCGAAGCTGATAGATGGTCTGATAAATCAAATCCATGGTATAGTTGGGGCTTATCATAATGCCGGAGCTTAAAAATAATCCTTCAATGTAATTCCGGCGGTAAAATTCCATGGTAAGGGTACAGATTTCTTCCGGAGTAAAAGCGGCGCGGACAACGTCTGTACCGCAATTATTCAGGCAGTAAGCGCAGTTAAAGATACATTCGTTGGTAAATAAGATCTTCAGAAGCGAGATGCATCTTCCATCAGCGGAAAAGCTGTGGCAGATGCCGGGAGCAACGGAATTCCCCATGCCCTTCCCAGTTCCCTTCCGATCTACGCCGCTGGAGGTGCAGGCAACGTCATACTTGGCGGCGTCTGAAAGGATGGTTAATTTGTCCAGTATATTCATGCTTGTCTGTAAATTCATAAGTACACGGCCCCTTTATTCACATATGCGAACTAATGTTCTGAAATAATCATAACACAGACTAAGGGAAAATGCAAGAGAAAAAAGAACATTTGTTTGAAAAATTATTTTGCTTTTCAGGAATTCGTATAATCATTGAATTTTAAGAAATACTTATTAAAAATGCAACCTTTTATTAACAAAGGTTGCATTTTTGTTACACTTTTTATATCGGCGCTGATTGTAAAGACTTTATAGCAAATTGAAAAAAATTTAAAGAACCTGAAAAAAGTTTGTAACTTACAGGACAATGCGGCAGAATACATCGTCTTTATCGTCTTGTTCAATACATAAATATTGTTTGGTAATCTGGTAGGAGGAATGGTTAAAAATATCCATAAGCAGTGCAGGAGGAGTACCATTCTTCCAGGCATGATAACCAAAGGTTTTTCGCAGGGAATGGCAGCTTACATGTTCCGGAAGGCAGGCGTAAGCTGCCGCTTTTTTGATGATCCGGTAGGCCTGGCACCGGCTGATATGGAAGGATTTATTTTTCTGGCTGGCAAAGAGGTAGGCGTCCTGCTGAGGAGTTTGTGCCCGGCGCAGCATTTCCAGGGTAGTTTTTACCGGTTTATTTAAGGCGATTATTGCATCTTTACCGGTTTTTTGCTCTGTCAGATACAGATGGGAACGATACTTTTTGTTTTTAAAGTCATATACCATATCCCAGGTAATATTTAGAATGTCTCCAATGCGCAGAGCAGTGTTAAGGCCAAGGATAATCATGGCGTAGTTGCGCAGATTCGGTTTTTCTGTAAGGTAATATTCCTTAAATTTGGTCAATTGGTTGGTTTTGCGAATTGGTTGTGTTTTGCTCATAGCAGATTTCCTCCTTAATTTTCAAGTGCACCTGGCAGTTTTAAAACCACTGAAAAATGTGCCGGGCTAATGCAACCTTTGTTAATAAAAGGTTGCATGCTCACATCAGGAAAATGAAAGAAAACAGGAGGTTATAAGGATGCTGAAACTAACTGTAAAACCAGGAGAATACGTACTGATTGGAGAAGATATCAAGATTGTATTTACCGGCGGAAGTTCTAATAATCTGAGGATTTTGGTAGATGCGCCCAGGAAGTATAACATTGCCAGAAGCGATGCGCTGGAGCGTTATGGAATGGCAGCGGAGCCTGGGAATGAGGTAAAGCATTACCGGGACAGAGAGCTTTCCCCGGAAGCAAAGGAAAAGATCAGACAGATTCTTATGGCGGAGCGCAGGCAGGCGAGAAAGATGCAGAACAACTCTCAGAATCCATAATTTTTTGTAATGGAACGCAGGCTGCAGAAAAAATGCTGAATCTTTAATGCTTTCGCTTCACAGGAAAAAACAGCATCAGGAAACGGGGCGCAAACGGATTTGCGCAGTACCATGAAAACAAGGAGGAAAACAATATGGTAGTACAACACAATTTACAGGCAATGAACGCCAACAGAATGTTAGGAATCACAACAGGGCAGCAGTCGAAATCTACGGAGAAATTATCATCCGGCTACAAGATTAATCGTGCAGCAGATGATGCAGCAGGTTTGACAATTTCTGAAAAGATGAGAAAACAGATCCGCGGCCTGGATCGGGCGTCTACGAATGCAGAAGATGGTATTTCCTGCGTGCAGACAGCAGAAGGCGCGCTGACAGAAGTGCATTCCATGCTGCAGCGTATGAATGAACTGGCAGTTCAGGCAGCCAACGGAACCATGTCTGAGGATGACAGACAGGCGGTTCAGGATGAAATTGATCAGCTTGTAACAGAGATAGACCGTGTTTCCGAAACGACAAAGTTCAATGAAATTTATCTGTTGAAAGGAAAAGAAGGAACAGAGAAAACAGAAACCATTGTAACCTATAAGTTTGAGCTTACCCAGGCTGCAAAAGATGCTCAGAAAGGTACATTGGGACTGACAACAGCAGGCCAGAATGCTTTGTTTGGCGCAGGCCAGACAACTGCAATAAGCGGAGCCACAGCAGCGGCAGGAGCTTCCATGGCATTGAATGCCACTGCGCTTGGTACGAATAAACTTTTTGTAAGTCCTACTGGCTCAGGTCAGACAGGTACAGACCATGTAGAGGTAACGGATGCAAATTTGGCAACATATTTTGACGTTGCAGATGACGGCACAGTTACAGCGAAAACAGGATTAACCTTTGTAACGGCAGGAAATATTACATTGGCAAATGCAGGCGGCGGAACGACTTCTAACGGTACGGATGTAGTAACGGGCACTCCTGCATCGGCGGCTACAACCAGCGACATTGAAAAATATGTAGAAGTGGCAGAAGACGGAAGCCTGAAATACAAGGATGGTCAGATGCTTTACAGCGTTGCAGCAGATGCAGCAGGTGAATACGGCGATCAGCTGGAAAATACCAAGATTGCAGAAGCAGATTTAAGCACATACATTGAATCAAGCGCAAATCCGCTGGTTGACAGCACCGGAGCCAAAATTGACGATGTTTCAGTGTATTTTGAAAATGGCGTTTATAAAGGCGGAATTTTCAGAAATGATACAAACGGAAACTCTGTTGAAATTGGTGCAGAACAGATCAAAGATTACATTGACGTAAAAGAAAACAAGGTGGAAATCAAGACAGCTGATGCTTTGGAATTTAATCTTCATGTAGGTTCAGAATCTGATACCAGCAATAAGATTAAAGTGGAAATCAAATCTATGTCTGCAGGCAATATCGGCGTTGCAAAATTAAAAGGAACCGGCCTTATGACGGAAGACGATGCTACCAACGCAATTGATACCATTGCGGATGCAATCTCCATGGTTTCAAAACAGCGTTCTGCATTAGGGGCTGTTCAGAACAGACTGGAGCATACCATTGCCAATCTGGATAATGTGGTTGAAAACACCACAGCAGCAGAATCCCGCATCCGTGACGTAGATATGGCAGAGGAGATGGTAGAATACTCCAAGAATAATATACTGGCACAGGCCGGACAGTCTATGCTGGCACAGGCAAATCAGTCTACGCAGGGAGTTCTTTCGTTATTGGGATAATAAAATAATAGTTTGATTGATTTCCCTTATAATTTATAATCAGAGAGCCGGAAAACTGCAGAAACTGCGGATTCCGGTTTTCTGGCATGTGTCTTTTATCATTCATTGACAGATAGAATAATTCAGAGTATATTATTTATAGGAAAGCATTCAAAGGATTTCTCATGAAAATCCGCATATTTCCCCCTTTTCAGGCATAAAGTCAGAGAAGGGGGTGTCTTTTTGAAAGAAAAAATTAAAACATGCCTGGCAGTCTGCATTCTTGTTCTCACCGTGCCCTATGTGGTAACTCTGGTGTTTCAGGGCGGGGAGACAAGCACAGGAACCGAGATAATCCAGGAAGCATTGAAAGAAGGTTCCGCTGAAAACGAGGAAAATTCCGGCAATAAAATAGCGGATACGGAGTTGGATACAGAAGACTATCTTACAGGCGTCTTGGCAAAAGAAATTCCGCTGAGTTATCAGAAAGAAGCAGTCAAAGCCCAGGCAGTGATTGCCAGAACTGCATTGATCCTTGCTCTGGAAACAGAAGATAAGAAGCTTCCCGAATCTATGTCCAGAGAGGAAATGCTGGAATTGTGGGGGCAGGAGGGCTTTGAGAAGAATTATCAGTTATTGGAAGAAGCAGTGGAGGCCACAGAAGGAGAAATTCTGCTCTATGACGGGAAACCCATTCAGGCGGCATTTCACGCTGTCAGTGCCGGGAAAACCAGAAATGCGAAAGAAGCCCTTCAGCGGGAGGATGAGCCGTATCTGGCCGGTGCGGACAGTGAAATGGACATCCCCTCCCCGGATTTTCTAAAAGTTGTTTTTATGGAAAAAGAGGAATTTCTGAATAAATTAAAAGAAATTTCTCCAGAATCGGACATTACGGAAGCAAATCTTCTGGAAACTGTGTCTGTTACGGAACGGGATTCTGCAGACTATGCGGTTCAGGTAAAAGTAGGAGAACAAACCGTGACGGGAGAGGAATTCCGGGACTGCCTGAATCTGAATTCTGCCTGTTTCTATTTCAAGGAAGTGGAAAATAAAATCCGTATTGTTACAAAGGGCCTGGGGCACGGGCTGGGGCTCAGCCAGTATGGAGCCAATGAATTAGCCGCCGGCGGAAAAAACTATAAAGAAATTCTTCAGTATTACTATAAAGATATTACCATTGAAAAAAATAAATAAAATGCAGTGAAAATCTTTGAATTTTATTTCAAACCTGAATAATCCTTGTTTTTCCGGCAAGAATAAGAAGGAAAAAACAAACAGAAATGGAAGGTGACAGGATGAGAAATAAAAAATTTGCGGTATTTTTCAATCGGAAGTCTTATATTGTGGCTGCTGTGATTATGGTAGTGGCAGCCTTTGGTATGCTTGGCCTGTATTATGCCGGACAGGAACGGGAACAGGAAGAGCAGATGGCAAAAGAGCGTCAGCAGCAGATTCAGCAGGCAAGAGAAGAAGACGCCGCACGGGAACAGGCGGCGCAGGAAAAGGCAAAAGCCCAGGCAGCAGCAGAGGCTAAGGCCCGAATTAAGGAACAGGAAAAAGAGGAAGAAGAAACGGAAGAAGTATCCGGCATTATTGAACCGGTGGTGGAAGATGATTTCATGGATGAGCCGGAAGTAGTGGCAGAAACCAGCGCTCCGGTGGAGCCGGAGCTCCATTTTGACGCAGCGGCAGATTTAAGCTGGCCTTTACAGGGAAATGTTATTTTAAACTACAACATGGACCAGACGGTATATTTTGCAACGCTGGATCAGTATAAATATAATCCGGCAGTGATTCTTCAGGCGGCTGTCAATACGCCGGTGAATGCAGTGGCTTCCGGAACAGTGGCTTCCGTCGAAACCAGTGAAGAAACCGGGCTTACTATGACCGTGGATATGGGAGATGGATACAGTGCGCGGTACGGACAGCTGAAAGAGGTTCCCAAAAACCAGGGTGAATATGTGGAAAGCGGAGAAATTATCGGCTATATCAGCGAGCCTACCAAATACTACTCGGTGGAGGGCTCAAACCTTTATTTTCAATTAATGAAGGACGACCAGCCAGTGAATCCAATGGAATATCTGGAGTAGCGGCAGACATGAGAGTCCCGGAAGTGCAAAGAACGCAGTTCCGGGACAATTATTTCGCAGAATATAAAACAGGCACAGACTTTTGCATTTTCCATAATATAGAGTATAAGTAATGTGAAAATTCGCAGCACTGTTTCTCCTACCAGTTTTGGAATGTTGTCAGCTTGTACCCTATTGGAAAAATACCAGTTTTACTGTGCTGCTTTTGCATACAGGAGACTGCTTGCAGTCTCTGTACATAACAGGGGGCGACAGATGAAAAAGAAACAGAATATTACCTACATCCTCCGATGCAGTGACGGAACACTGTACACAGGATGGACCAATAATTTGGACAAACGTCTGAAGGAGCACAATGCAGGCCGAGGAGCCAGGTATACTAAAGGACGCAGGCCGGTGAAGCTGGCGTATCAGGAAATTCACGATACCAAGCAGGAGGCTATGCGGCGGGAAGCCCAGATCAAAAAAATGACCCGAAAAGAAAAAGAGAAGCTAATTGGGGAATATCAAAATAGTTTCTAAACCGTTCTTTAAGAACAGAGAATCAGAAACCGCCTCAACAATAAGCTGCGCATATTTCCAGAGGCGGTTCCAGTATCAGATTTTACATAACGGGCATATTTGCCACAAAACAGTACATCATAATAAAATGGCATACGCTGCCGCCCATCACAAAGAGATGGAAGATTTCATGGGAACCGAAATTCTTATGTCTGGAATTGAATATCGGCAGTTTCAGCGCATAAATAACGCCGCCAACTGTATAGATAATGCCTCCGGCCAGAAGCCATCCGAAGGCCTGAGGCGAAAGGGAATTGATAATCTGCGTAAAAGCCAGAACGCATACCCAGCCCATGGCAATATATAATAAGGAAGAAAACCATTTCGGGCAGGTAATCCAGAAGGCTTTCACCAGAATTCCCGCAAGGGCGATGCCCCAAACCAGAGCCAGAAGACTGTAGCCAGTGCGTCCGCCCAAAACGATCACGCACACTGGCGTGTAAGTGCCGGCAATAAGCACAAAAATCATCATGTGGTCAAGCTTTCTTAAAATCCGGTTGGTCTGTTCGGATAAATCCAGAGCATGATAGGTGGCGCTTGCGCCGTAGAGCAGAATCATGCTGATAATAAAAACCGCCAGAGAAATAATGTGAATGTTATCCGGATTGGTAGAAGCGCGGATCAGCAGCGGCATAGCGGAAAAGAGTGCCATCAGCATTCCAATAAAATGCGTAATAGAGCTTCCGGGATCTTTTAATTTGAATTTCATGGTAATATCTCCTCCTTTGAGTCATTCTTTTCAGTAAGGGTTCTGATGCTCATCCGTTTTACATAGAGGATGAATCCAGCACTAGTAATAGTATATGTAAGAGTAATAAAAATATTAACACATAGTAATTAAAACTATATTAAATGTAATCAAATACTACACCCTGGATGTATAAATGTCAATAGAAATGCAGGAAGTTTTTTGAAAATCGTTTGACAACCCTGTATTTCTCTGTTATGATTAGCAACAGGTTTGCAACAGAAAGTGAAAGGAAATATATGGAAACAGTAAGATTTGATGAATTAGATTTATATCCCCAGATATTGCGGGCAATTCGGGAGATGGGCTTTGAAGAAGCTACTCCTATTCAGAGCAAGGCCATTCCTGTGGTTATGGAAGGGGTAGATGTGATTGGACAGGCACAGACAGGAACCGGGAAAACAGCAGCATTCGGAATCCCGTTGCTGATGAAGGTGGATCCCCATAACAAGAAGACCCAGGCCATTGTACTCTGTCCTACCAGAGAACTTGCCATCCAGGTGGCCGAAGAAGTCCGCTGCCTTGCCAAGTATATGCATGGAGTGAAGGTGCTCCCGGTATACGGCGGACAGGATATTGTGAAACAGATCCGTTCCTTAAAGGGCGGTGCGCAGATTATCATTGGCACGCCGGGACGTGTGATGGATCACTTAAGGAGAAAGACCATTAAGTGTGAAGAAGTAGAGACGATTGTATTGGATGAGGCTGACGAAATGCTGAATATGGGATTTCGGGAAGATATTGAGACAGTGCTGGAGTACATTCCCGAGGAGCGGCAGACGGTATTGTTTTCTGCCACCATGCCCAAGCCGATTCTGGAAATTACCAAGAAATATCAGAAAAACGCCGTCACCATTAAGGTTGTGAAAAAGGAACTGACTGTTCCCAACATCGAACAGTATTATTATGATGTAAAGCGCAAGGATAAGGTGGAAGTGTTAAGCCGTCTTCTGGATGTGTACGATCCCAGGCTTTCTTTGGTGTTCTGCAATACCAAGCGCATGGTGGATGAGCTTACCAATGCACTGCAGGGCAGGGGATATTTTGCCGAGGGGCTTCATGGAGATATGAAGCAGATGCAGCGTGACCGGGTGATGAACCATTTCCGTAATGGAAAAACAGAGATTCTGGTGGCAACTGATGTAGCGGCCCGGGGAATTGATGTGGATGACGTGGAAGCGGTATTTAACTTCGATCTTCCCCAGGATGACGAATATTATGTACACCGCATTGGAAGAACCGGAAGAGCCGGGAGAACCGGACGCTCCTTTACTTTTGTCAAAGGAAAAGAAGTATATAAATTAAAAGATATCCAACGCTACTGCAAGACCAAGATTCTTGCTCAGAAAATACCCAGCATGGAAGATGTGGTGCAGGTAAGGCTGGAGAAAATCATGGATCGCATTGGCACAACTATTGAGGAAGAAGATCTGAGTTCAATGGTAAATATGATTGAGAAACAGGTAAATGAATCCGACTATACCGCCATGGACATTGCAGCAGCATTCTTAAAGCTGGCGCTTTTGGGTGAAGAAGAAAATGCCCAGAAGAGCATGGAGAACTTTGAGTTTGGCGATACAGGCGCAGAGGAAGGTATGGTTCGTCTCTTTATCAATATCGGCAAAAAGCAGCATGTACGGCCAGGAGATATCTTAGGAGCCATAGCCGGAGAGTCCGGGATGTCAGGAGATCTGGTGGGCGCCATTGACATGTATGATAAATATACCTTTGTGGAGGTGCCGCGAGAATACGGCAAGGAAGTGCTGCGGGCTATGAGCCATTCCAAGATCAAAGGGAAAAGCATTAATATAGAGCCTGCAAATCAGAAATAAAGGCGGCTGTCGGGAAATGACAGATTTTCAGCAATATATCTTGTGATTCTTTCGATGTCTCAACCATATATTGTGTATATATTTCATTTCCCGACAGCCCTTTTTTCTTAGAATTAATAACGGAATCAAGATATGTTTGTTTTTGGCGTGCTGCGGTTCACGAGACGGAAAAGTTACACACGAAATTACACAACCACTTAGGCAAAAAATAAGGGTGCATGGACTTTCATCCACACACCCTGAAATTGCTATAAATACTGATTTTATGCTGTTTTCAGCCTATCCAAAGTATCTCTTCAACAGACCTGCAAATGCCTTGCCATGTCTTGCCTCATCCCTTGCCATCTCATGTACGGTATCGTGGATTGCATCCAGGTTTGCAGCTTTCGCACGCTTAGCCAGGTCAGTTTTGCCAGCAGTAGCGCCGTTTTCAGCTTCTACTCTCATTTCCAGATTCTTCTTGGTGCTGTCAGTTACAACTTCACCTAATAATTCAGCAAATTTAGCAGCATGCTCTGCTTCTTCGTAAGCAGCTTTCTCCCAGTATAATCCGATTTCCGGATAGCCTTCTCTGTGAGCAACTCTTGCCATAGCCAGATACATACCAACTTCAGAACATTCTCCGTTGAAATTAGCTCTTAAGTCCTCGATGATATCTTCCGGAACGCCCTGAGCAACGCCAACTACATGTTCAGCAGCCCATGACATTTCTCCAGACTGCTCGGTAAATTTGGAAGCAGGAGCGTTGCACTGTGGACATTTCTCCGGAGCTGCATCTCCTTCATAAACATAACCGCATACATTACATACAAATTTTTTCATAATAGTTTCTTCCTTTCTATGTGTTTTAATTTAAATAAGCTAAGTAAAAATAGTAATTGTTACTGAAATTAAGATAGCATATCTTAGAAAGCCTGTCAAGAGATATTTTATGATTTTTCTGTTTTGGCTTTATGTTCCAGGTTATCGGCAGTTTCTTCCTCCTGGGGATTTGCCTCTTTTGATTCTTTTCCCAGGCAGGCTTTGCAGGTTCCCAGAAAGTATGCAATATGCCCTTCTATCCGGCCGTCAAATTCATTGCCTGCCAGAATATTGATATGATTAATATTTTCCAGCATTAAATCCATAACGCTGCCGCATCCCCTGCATAGTACATGGTAATGGGGGGCGGTGTTCCAGTCAAAACGGTCTGGTCCGATACCGGTGGAAATTTTCTGGATTTCTCCAACCTCCGTCAACAGAGCCAGGTTACGGTATACGGTTCCAAGACTGATATTTGGAAACTCTTTTTTCACATTTGTATAAACCGTTTCGGCAGTCGGATGATCCTGGCGGCCGGAAAGAAATTCCCTGATACACTCCCGTTGGCGGCTGTATTTCATCAATGGTCTTTCCTCCTGTGAATAATGATAATTATTATTGATTTCATTATAAATATAATCCCCAGCCGCAAAAAAGTCAAGGGCTGGGGATTTGTTTCCAAATATTTACTATGAATTTTTCTCATTTTCGGATTCCTCAGAATCAGAACTGCTGGAAAAAATACGGTAGTTTTCTTTTCCGGAAGGCAGGCTGATATATTTCTTGATGGCAAACAGAATTCCGATGCTTATAATGGTAAGAAGGTTTTCAATGACTGTAGTGTGATCCAATATCATATGGCGGGCCACAAGGAAAATTAAAACCTCTAATACTGTATCTGGGCTGGGCTGACAGAGCATCTTCAAAAACTCAATCCCAATCAGGATATTGAATACATAACCTACAAAGGTGAGAAAAGCTTCTTTGGAAAATCTGTCATTCCAATAATCCAGAAAAGAACTGCCGAGAGAGCAGCAGGCAATCAGAATGGCGGCCAGAACAATAAGAGCCATCAGAAGTTCCAGAAAATCACAGGAATCAAATAGGATGTTCCTGGCTTTATGCAGTAACTTTTTCAATGGAAATCTCCTTAACTGTTGCTAATTACGGATATCAAAAACCGAGCGCTTTGCTTTGAATCCTGACCATGGGCGTTACTTTTACAGTTAGCTCGGCCCAGGCACCCTTACGGCACATGAAAGGTTCTGCTTAGTGCTGCTTTGTTCCCAACCTGACACGGTTCACAGAGTTCCATTGCGTAAGACCCAGACGTCATCACCACTTATAAAAGGCAGCCCCACAGGCAAAAACCCGGGGCAAAGCATCACTCCAACTATAGCGGATTGTTGGTACAGGGCACCGCTAACGCCCCAGCTGCTCGGAGACTTAAGTATATCCTTTTTCAGAGGAAAAGTCAACTGTTCCGGAGGTTTTTGTCCGATTTCTTTTTTTGTTCCCGCAGATTTTTGAAGAATTCGCTGAGCATAGTGGAGCATTCCTCTTCTAATACGCCGCTTTCCAGTTCCACCTGATGATTAAAGGCCGGGATCTGCAAAACGTTCAGCACGGAACCGGCGCATCCGGCTTTGGGATTTCTGCTTCCGATGACGACTTTATCCATCCGTGCCTGCACTATGGCGCCGGCGCACATTTGGCAGGGTTCTAAGGTCACATACATGGTGCAGCCCTCCAGCCGCCAGTCCCCCAGCTTTTTGCTGGCTTTTTTGATGGCGGAAAGTTCCGCATGGGCCAGGGTGTTTTTGTCAATGTTTCTTCGGTTATATCCCCGGGCAATGATTTTTCCTTCTGATACGATGACGCATCCGATGGGGACTTCCTGTATTTTTTCTGCTTTTTTCGCTTCCCGGATAGCGGCTTTCATAAATTTTTCTTCCTGATTCATAGGCTCTCCTTCTGGACATCTGATCACTGTAAATGTTATTATATAAAAAAACAGGAGAAGTTACAATGGAAATGGCATATCAGACAGAACGTTTGGAACTCAAGATACTGGACGATACAGCATCCGCCAAGGTTCTTCAGTTTTATCAGGACAATCGGGAGATTATTGAAAAATATGAAACAGACCGGCCTCCGCAGTTTTACACAGATCAATTTCAGAAAATGCTGCTTCAGGGGGAGTATAATTTGGCAGTAAAGCAGAAATCACTTCGGTTTTGGGTTCAGGAACAGGGACAGCCGGATCGGATTGTCGGAACAGTATCTTTTCATAATATTAAGTATGGCTTTTATCAGTGCTGCGAGCTGGGATATAAATTTGACCAGAGATTCTGGGGCAGAGGGTATGCGACAGAAAGTATTTCCAAAGGAATTCAGGTGATATTCGGAGAGTTAAAGCTGCATCGGATAGAAGCCTGCGTGCTGCCTGGAAATACTGCGTCACAGAAGCTTTTGCTGAAGCTGGGATTTGAGTTTGAGGGAATAAAAAAGCAGAGCGTAAAGCTTCATGGAAGATGGAGAGACCATGAGCTGTACGCTCTGCTGTCAGAGGAAGAACCTATTCATTCAGATAGCGGTACCAGTAGCCAAATTCTCCGGTGTTGACAGGAACGGATTTTTCATTGCGGAATTCCGGAAATCCGAATAAAGTTGCCATCACCCGTTCGGGATTCTGGTAAACCCCTGGAATACCGATAAACCAGCGTTTCTTTCCGGCTTTTTCCGTGACGCCAAGAATCAGATAGCGGTAATTGAAAAAGCCGTGAAGGAGAAAACTGTTATTGCCCAGATACCAGTATTGTCTTGGAAGCAGCCGCAGATCTTTTAATTCCCACCGTACGCAGAGTGTCTTGTCATCCTCGGCAAAGGGGGTCATTACAGGATAATTTTCCATGATAAATTCCCATTTCAGATTCCAGTTTTCTGGCAAAGGCTCCAGCTTTGGAATGGATGGCAGGGGAATTCCGTTTTTTCCCTGGAATTTTTCCCGGGAGTTCGGAACAGCTTCTGCGGCGCTGAGATCCGGCGAAGCAGAAGGAGCGGAATTTGCCTGGGAGGAAGAATCCGTTGGTTCAGGCTGAGCGGCAGCCGAATTCCTAGCGGCAGATGCGTTTGCCGAACTTTGAGCGGTAGCGGGATTCTGAGCGGCAGATGCGTTTGCCGAACTTTGAGCGGCAGCGGGATTGTGAGCAACAGCCGGATTCTGAGCGGCAGCCGAACTTTGAGCGGCAGCGGGATTCTGAGCGGCAGATGCGTTTGCCGAACTTTGAGCAGCGGATGAATTAGCTGTATTCTGCTCTGCAGGGGCGTTTACACCGGAATTGGGTGCTGGTGAAGGCGTCGATCTGTGTGCTGTAGATCGATTTGCAGCAGATCCCTGCGGCAAGGAGCCATTTGCGCCAGACGGATGTGCAGATGGTTTTGGAGTTTCGTTTTCTGAGCCCTGGGATCCTGATTCCTTGGATGGATGCTTTGGTTCCACAAAATTCTTCCGGATAAATTCACTGTCATCCCATTGGCTGACAAACATGATTTCTTCAGACAGAGGAATAAAGATTCCCTTAATGTCGTCCAGAGAATACTCGCTGTCTGCCAGGGGTTCTCCTTTTAAAATGGTTTTAAAATCTCCATTGCCCCGGGGAAGCCCCATGGTTCCCAGCAGAATGCCGGGGTGCGTTCCGCGGTTTGAAGCATAGAAATACACCGGAGCAGAGGAAGTGTTGTGTCCGGTGTTTTTCATATGTATTTCAACGAGGCATTGGCCGCCCCGTTTTTCAATTTTGGCAAATCCGACATTGTGGCGTTTATTGCCATGTTCATATAAATAAAGATACGTAATCATTCGATGAAATTCAGACATTTTTGCACTCCCACAAAACTTTTTACATCTTATTCCGGTTCTGGGGAGGTTATGCATGATTTATATTATTTCTGGCCGGTGATCGCAAGAGCCAAATCGGAACCAAAAGAAGACATGTTGGCGGGAACCCAGGTATTATTCTGAATGACACAGTCAACCATAATATCTGTGGTTTTCTCAGAAGGCATTACATTCCGGTAAGCTTCTATCAGATTCTGGGTATAGACGTCCATCAGGAAAATATGCTGTTCTTCTGCAGTGGAAAAATTGCCCTGCTGTGCAGTTTCTTTGGCGTCATAATAAGCGTCTGCGTCCAGATCAAATTCATCAAAATAAGTGGTGTGAACCACAACCGTTGCTTTGCCTTCGGATTCTGAAACAATTTCTGCAGTGGCGCTCATTTTGGAAAGCGCGGTTTTCCTTGCCTCGCAAAGTTCATCTAAACTCTGTTCATCTATTTCCTGTCCGCTGGCGGCAAAGTTGGTGCGGATGGTTTCCTTCAGGGAAGCGTCGTAGGTTTCTCTGGCGGCGTTGATGTCTTCTTCTGTCATTCCCAGGGAGGTGATTCCTGTGGCGTCGCCAAGTATATACAGTTCATAAATTGCCTTGATGGAGTCGGCGGCGTTTTTTTTCGGTCCGCTGCAGCCGGGAAGAAAGGAAATACATAAGCAAATGCATATCAGAATGGAAAAAAATTTTTTCATGGAATAACCCTTTCTTTGATGTAATTAATTTTATTATATAGGCAAATAAAACAAAAGGCAAGAAAAAGAGAATTTAATCGGAGATTTGAGCATTTTTCGGACAGGCTGGAAAAATTGCCCTATAATGTAACAGGGGTGAGAGAAACGAATGGCTGTATACGAAATCGGCAATTATATTCACGATATGAGAGTGGAACGGGGATATTCTCAGGAAGAACTGTGCTTTGGAATCTGCTCCGTCGGCAATTTGTCTAAAATTGAAAATGGAATCCGTATGCCGAACCGGAAAACCGTAGAGGCGTTTACCCAGAGACTTGGCTGTAAGGAGGCATTCTTACAGTACTCCAGCAGAGAGGAAATGCAGCAAGTAGAGCTTTGCGGACAGATTGTGCAGAAAATCACAAACTACGAGTACGAAGGGTTAAAAGAGCTTGTTGATAAATTTGAGCATACCATTGCAGAAGAAGATATTTTGAATTCCCAGTACTGCCGTTTTACCAGAATTATGTTAAAACAGCAGGAAGAGGAAGACTGGGCGCAGGGCGTAAAGGAACTGAAGGATACCCTGCGGATGACCAAGCCGGATGGAATCGGGATGAAAGAGATTCTCAAGGGTCTGCTGACGTATAACGAGATTATAATACTGATTAATATTGCCCGGAATTATGGGAAGCTTGGAAAACGGGAGGAAGCGATAGAAATATTGTGCGGACTGAAGCATTACATGGATACCCATATTATGGATCAGGCCGAGAAGGCGCAGAAATATTTGCTGATTCTGTTTCGGCTTTCCAAACTTTTCCTGGAGAAGAAACAATATGCGGATGTGGTGGATTTGTGCAGTCAGGGAATCACGTTGAGCAGGCAAAACAGCCGTTTCTGCCTGTTTCCAAGATTTCTTATCAACAAGGGGCTGGCGTTGCTGGAGCTTAAGGAGGAAGAACGGGGCAAAGAGTTCTTGCGGAGAGGCTACGGAGCCTTTTACGCTCTGGGCAATGAAATGCAGTGTGAGAAGCTAAAAGCCTTTTTGAAAGAAAGATGGGAACCGGAATTTGGAGAGCATATTCTTTGAAATTTTCCTCAAAGTGCATGGACGGCCGGGACCGGCAGAGGTAAAATAGTATCAGGAGTACTTAATAAGGGGAAACATACTCTCAACAGCTCTGAAAAAAATCTTTGCAGCTGACCGGATATTGCGAGTGTTCACAGTATCCGGCAATGCAGGGATTTTTTTCGCTGTAAAAAACGGAGGAGGGGGGATTTGAACCCCCGCGCCGGGACTACCGACCTACTGGTGTTCGAAGCCAGACCCTTCAGCCGCTTGGGTACTCCTCCATGACGATACAATTATAACAGATTTTTTCAGAAATGCAACCGGAAAAGCAAGAAAAATCTTGTGATAGGGAAAATTATGAGATATAATATTTTCGGTAGGCACAGTTAGATTTCAGATTATTGAATATTGTAAAGGATGTGGAGAACAATGAAAAGAATTGGAATGTTGACAAGCGGTGGCGACTGCCAGGCGCTGAATGCAGCAATGCGCGGTGTAGTAAAAGGATTAAGCAAGAACGTAGAAGATTTGGAAGTATACGGTTTTTATGAAGGCTACAAAGGACTGATATACGGAAATTACCGTCTGCTTACCGGTTCTGATTTTTCTGGAATTCTTACAAAGGGCGGCACGATTCTGGGAACCTCCAGGCAGCCGTTTAAACTGATGCGGGTACCGGACGAGAAGGGTCTTGACAAAGTGGAAGCCATGAAACAGACTTACTACAAGCTGCGCCTGGATTGTCTGGTAATTCTGGGAGGAAATGGAACACAGAAGACAGCGAATCTTCTCAGGGAGGAAGGCCTGAATATCATCCATCTTCCCAAAACAATTGACAATGACATTTATGGTACGGATGTAACCTTTGGGTTCCAGAGTGCGATAGACATCGCCACAGACGCCATTGACTGTATCCATACCACGGCAGCTTCCCACAACCGGGTATTTATTGTGGAGGTTATGGGGCATAAGGTTGGCTGGCTGACCTTGTATGCAGGAATTGCAGGGGGCGCTGACATTATTCTGCTTCCGGAGATTCCCTATGATATTAATAAAGTGGTATCAGCCATTGCAGGAAGAAATAAAGCAGGAAAAGGATTTACCATTCTGGCAGTTGCAGAAGGAGCGATTTCCAAGGAAGATGCGAAGCTGTCCAAGAAAGATTTGAAAGAAAAGATGAAAAACAGGAAATATCCTTCTGTTTCCTATGAGGTGGCGGCAAGGATTGAAGAAAAGATCGGAAGCGAAGTGCGGGTGACCGTTCCCGGCCATACCCAAAGAGGCGGAAGCCCCTGTCCTTACGACCGCGTACTCTGTACCAGGCTGGGAGCGGCAGCGGCAAACCTGATTCTGAAAGAAGACTACGGTTATATGGTAGGCATGGTGAACGGAAATACAAAGAAGGTTCCGTTGGCGGACGTAGCTGGAAAGTTAAAGATGGTAGAGCCTAATTCTAAGATTATCAAAGAAGCAAAATTAATCGGCATCAGCTTTGGTGATTAAATATGTCGTATACTGCGTTATACCGCAAGTTCCGTCCCCGGGAATTTGAGGATGTCCGGGGACAGGAGCATATTGTTACAACATTGAAGAATCAGATTAAGGCAGGCAGAATCGGACATGCCTATCTGTTCTGCGGAACCAGAGGGACCGGAAAGACCACCATAGCCAAAATTTTTGCCCGGGCTGTCAATTGTGAGAATCCCGCAGAGGGAAGCCCCTGCGGCCAATGCGCTTCCTGTAAAGCCATTGCCGCAGGAAATTCCATGAATGTCATTGAGATTGACGCCGCTTCCAATAACGGTGTGGATAATATCCGGGAAATCCGTGAGGAAGTGGCGTATTCTCCGGCAGAAGGCAAATATAAAGTCTATATCATTGATGAAGTTCATATGCTTTCGATAGGGGCTTTCAATGCGCTGCTGAAGACCTTAGAAGAGCCGCCTTCTTATGTGATTTTTATACTGGCTACTACGGAAGCTCATAAGATACCCATTACCATACTTTCCCGCTGCCAGCGGTATGATTTTCGCAGAATTACCATTGACGTTATTTCAGAACGTCTGACAGAATTGATGGAAAAGGAGCAGGTGGAGGTGGAGCCGAAAGCGATCCGATATCTTGCGAAAGCGGCGGACGGCTCCATGCGTGACGCTTTAAGCCTTCTGGATCAGTGCATCGCATTTTATCTGGGGGAAAGCCTGACCTATGACCATGTACTGGAAGTGCTGGGAGCTGTGGATACAGAACTTTTTTCCAGAATGCTGAGGAAGCTTATAGCCAAGGATATTACCGGCGCCATTTCCCTGTTGGAAGAACTGATGATACAGGGGCGGGAACCGGGGCAGTTTGTGACAGATTTTACCTGGTATCTGAGAAATTTGCTTTTACTGCAAAGTTCTGATAATATGGAAGACGTGTTGGATATTTCCAGTGAGAATCTCTTGCTGCTGAAAGAAGAAGCGCAGATGGCAGAAGGAGAGCAGCTGATGCGCTATATCCGGATTTTTTCAGAGCTGTCCAATCAGATACGGTATGCGGTTCAAAAACGCATCATGATAGAAATTGCGCTGATTAAGCTGTGTAAGCCTGAGATGGAGCGGGATTATGGCTCTTTGATTCAAAGGATCTCTCAGTTGGAAGAGAAAATGGAGCAGGGGTATGTTTTGCATCCGCCCCAGGGAAAGGCTGCTGAGCAGACGGTTTATCAGGAGCAGGATACGACAGGACAAGAGCAGAATCAGCAATTGCCCAAAGCAGTTCCAGAGGACGTACGGCAGGTAGTGAAAAACTGGCGTTCCATCATTGAGGACTTGTCCGGAGGACTAAAGAACTATCTGAAATCCGCACATTTGAGCCTGGCGGGAGAGGGTCAGCTTCTGATTGTGTTAGAGGATGAGGTGGCGGAGGCGTTTGTGAATTCCCAGGCTCATATTCGGGAATTGCAGGAAGCCATAGCGGAAAAAACCGGCAAAGAGGTGGAAATTAAAGTCCGGTTCAATGAAACCGGCCAGCCCTTTGAAGCTTCTTATGTAGATCTTGGGAAAATCATAAATATGGAAATAACAATCGAAGATGAGGAAGAATAAAATCAGAAAGAAGTGCCCAGGGGCATACCATTATGTCCACAGAGCAGGACAGTAAGGAGGAAACATCATGGCGAAACGCGGCGGATTTCCGGGAGGAATGCCCGGCAATATGAATAATCTGATGAAGCAGGCACAGAAAATGCAGAAGCAGATGGAAGAAGCCACCAAGGAACTGGAGGAAAAAGAAATCACGGCTTCTGCAGGCGGCGGCGCGGTAGAAGTGACCATTACCGGCAAGAAGGAAGTAACTAAAGTAAAGCTTGCAGAAGAAGTAGTGGATCCGGAGGATATTGAGATGCTGGAAGATTTGATTATGGCGGCAACCAATGAGGCGCTCCGCCAGATTGAGGAAGCGTCCCAGCAGTCCATGTCCAAAATTACCGGAGGACTTGGCGGAATGGGCGGAGGATTCCCATTTTAAACAGGAGGATTCAATGTGGATTATTACAGCAGTCAGATAAGCAAACTGATCGAAGAGTTATCTTCTCTGCCTGGAATTGGAAGCAAGTCGGCACAGCGGCTTGCTTTTCATATTCTGAATATGCCGGTGGAACAGGTGGAGGAGCTGTCCTCTGCCATTATAGAGTCCAGGAAAAAAGTGAAATACTGCAGAACCTGCTTTACCCTGACGGACGAAGAACGGTGTCCTATTTGCAGAAATGAAAACCGGGATCACAAAACCATCATGGTGGTGGAGGACACCAGAGATTTGGCGGCTTATGAGAAGACCAACAAATATGAGGGAGTCTACCATGTGCTCCATGGGGCAATTTCACCGATGCTTGGGATAGGACCTGGAGATATCAGACTCAAGGAGCTGATGCAGCGGCTTCAGGAGGATGTGGAGGAAGTGATTATCGCCACCAATTCCAGCCTGGAGGGGGAAACTACGGCAATGTATATCAGTAAGCTGATTAAACCAACAGGAATCAAGGTATCCAGAATTGCCAGCGGGGTTCCGGTGGGCGGTGATTTGGAATATATTGATGAGATGACGCTGTACCGGGCTCTGGAGGGAAGGACAGAATTGTAGAATTCGGTCGAAATATTTTTTTACAGCATGACAGGGATTTCCAAAAATTGCAGACATCATGTGCTACCATGTGGAAAAAAGAGGTGAAAGCATGATTGAAATTGTTTGCAAAGACAGATTACAGGAAGAGAAAAAAGAAGAAAACATAAATCTGCCCAAGAATATTCGTCAGGTTGGGAGTCCCGGAGGAAGGCATAAAATTTACATAGAAGATTATGTGGATACTTATTTGAAGACCATAGCGGAAAAGAAAGAATCCTGTGCAGCAGTTTTTCTGGGAAAGAGCCAGATGGCCAAGGATATCCGCTATACGTTTATCAACGGCGCTCTCGAGTGCGGCAGCGGAGTGTTCCAGTGGGACAAGATCTGCCTGGACGACAGTTTCTGGAAATCTTTGGAAAAAGAAGAGAAAAAATATTTTCCGGACAGAGAAATTGTAGGATGGTTTTTGGGAAAAGAAGGACAGGCTATGGAACTGTCACCGGCAGTAGAGGCGGCACATCGAAAATATTTTTCCGGCAGGGACAAGGTTTTGATGCTGATGGATGTGTTGGAGGAGGAAGAAATATTTTTCATATATGACCAGGGCTATCTGCAGAAGCGGGAGAGCTATTACATTTATTATGAAAAAAATCTTCCCATGCAGGAATATATGATTCATAAAAGAGACGAAGAGCAGCGGCTGGAGGAGTTTGCGGCTCTAAAAGACAAGGAGCTGGGGATTGCAGGCGTCAGTATTCCGAAACCGGAGATCGGGAATGTTCAGAAAGAAACCAGAAATCTGGATCAAGAGAATATTCAGACAGGAACCGGAAATCTGGAACAAGAAGACATTCAGACAGAAGCAGGACATTTGGAAGAAGAGGATATTCAGACAGAGACAGATCGTTTGGAAAAAAATAGTTTTGGAATAAAAACTCAGAACTCAGAAAGTGAAAATCTTCAGGACGAAATTCACTACCCGGAAAAAGGACATGCCAAGGAAAATATAGAGAATGCAGAAGAGAGCTCTCAGTCAAAGATAGAAGAATTTCGAAAGCTTCACAAAGAACTGGAGACAGACGCTGGCAGCCAGGAGAAGATTTTTGCCAGGAGCAATTTGGAGGAACCGAAAACTCAGGCGGAGGAAGCGCTGGAATCTTATCGCAATATGATGCTTACAAGGCATGGGAAACAGGTGGAGAGGCAGAACCGGAGATTTCTTTATACGGCATCCTCTTTTTTTCTGGTGGCGGTCTGTGTTCTTGGCATCACAACCATTAATAATTACCGGAAAATGCAGGAGGTAGAAGATGTGCTGCATGTAATGCGAAGCGGTGAATCAAGTGAGAAGCGTTCAGAAAATCAGAACGGAGTGGTTGTGGAAAGTGTGGAGTCTCAGGTAACGCCTCTGGAGGAGGGACAGCAGACAGAGACTGGAAAAGAGCCGGAAGCAGGGAATACTCCGTCGGCTCAGGCGGAGGGAACCTCGTCAGAATCCGGCGATGCGCAGTCCGAAGCAGCAGCCCCTGCTTCAAACGATACACAGTCTGAAGATCCTGCGTCAGATCCCAACACCACACAATCTGAAGATCCTGCGTCAGATTCCAACAATGGGCAGTCCGAAGGGAATCCGGCCAATTCAGAGAATCCCCAGCCGGAAGAAGCCGCCCAGGAGCCTGCACAGGAAACTGCAGCGGAACAGCCCCGTTATTATACCGTTCAGCCTGGAGATACTCTGGCCTCTATCTGTATTAATATTTATCATAGCCGGGATATGATGAAAAAGGTATGCGAGGCCAACGGAATTGAAGATGGAGATAAAATTTATGCAGGACAGAAGCTTCTGCTTCCATAAATTTTCCAAAAGGCGTGCAATGTGCATCAGATTATGATATGATAGGAACTGATTTTAGTGGGAGTGAACTTGGGTGCAGCTTTGGCAGAGAAGCATACTTGGTGAATGTATGGAAGGTACTTGGCGGGAGGAGTGCACGGAGGTGTAGTTTTGGCAGATAAAGCATACCGGGTAGTTAAATCGGATGTAGGGGTAAAATCAGATGTTGAGGGAATGCATGAGAAAATCCGCAAGCATCGAAGAAAAATTTTAAGATGGACAGCTTTTATTGTAATTGCAGCATTACTTACCGCGGCAGGGATTTACATTTACCTGCAGACCAGAACATATTCGGAATATGATGTGCTGAATTCTGTGAAGCGGGAGGATTCTCCCGGAACGCAGTATGACATATTTCATGGAAATATTCTGAAATACAGCAGCGACGGCGCCTCTCTTGTGAATGCAAATAATAAGATTATCTGGAATCAGACGTATGAAATGCAGTCGCCAATGACAGACTCCTGTGAAAATTATGTGGTAATTGCAGACAGGAAAGGCGACACCATTTATATTATGGATATTTCCGGACCCTGTGGAGAGATTAAGACCACAATGCCCATTCAGCGGATTCAGGTGGCGAGTCAGGGAACAGTTGCAGTCCTGATGGAACAGGAGGGAACCGGATACATCCAGGTATATGATAAAGCGGGAACTTTTTTGGCGGAAGGGGAAGTACACACAGAAAACAGCGGTTATCCGCTGGATCTTGCTATTTCCAATGATGGAAAGAAGCTGGCGGTTTCCCTGCTGGATGTGAATGAGGGAAATGTGAAAACCACAGTTACTTTTTTTAATTTTGATACGGTAGGGCAGAATGAGATTGATAATATTGTAAGCCAATATTCTTATTCTGATATTGTGGTTCCCAAAGTAGAATTTCTGACAAATGATGTGATGGTTGCATTTGGGAGCAAACAAACGGTGATTTTTGAAGGCGCTCAGAAACCAAAGGTCAAAAAAGAAATGGAAGTGGAAAAGGAGATCCGAAGCATCTTTTATAATGAAGCCTATTTCGGATTTGTCTTTGACAACGAGAATCAGGAACAGTCTTATCAGATGAAAATATATGATTTGCGGGGGGCGGAAGTGCTTACTGAGGAATTCCAGATGGAGTATGAGGAAATCGGATTTCTGGAAAATGACGAGATTTATATTCGAAATAATCTGGAATGCGCCATTTTTACTCTGCGGGGCATTCAGAAATTTCATGCAAATTTCGACCAAAATATCTGGAAAATTATGTCAACCGGCAGAATCCGGGATTATGTTTTTCTGATGGATGGCGAAACCCAGAGGGTCAGGCTGAAGTAGGCGTGATTTGATTGGGCGGGGGAAAACAAAAGAACAGCTTAATAGGAGTACAGGGAACATGGATATATTATTGATAACAGTGCTTGTGATTGTAGGCGGTTTTGGGCTGCATGGTTATATTCGGGGAATGGTAAGGATCATTTTTTCTCTTGCAGCAGTTTTTATCACAATTATTCTGGCGTCTTTTGCCGCGCCTTATGCAGCGGAATTCTTGAAAAATCAGACCCCGTTGTATGAAGTTATCCAGGAAAACAGCGGGTCCTATGAATGGATTGCAGAGCAGGCCGCAGACGCAGTGATTGAGAGAATTGCCTGGATTCTGGCTTTTCTTCTGATCAGTATTCTGTTGGGAATTTTGATTCATACTTTGGATATCATTGCGAAGCTGCCGGGGATTGATACCATCAATCATGCAGGAGGGCTTGCAGTGGGGCTGGTGGAGGGCCTTGTTGTGGTCTGGATTCTGTTTCTGGTAATCACCCTGTGCCAGGGAAGCCAGTGGGGAGGTCAGATGATGGAGGAGATACAGAGTAATCCGTTGTTGGAACTGCTGTATGAAAATAATGTACTGGAGCAAATTTTTGACAAATGATAATATTGTCTATGGGCTTTCATTTTTCAATGGAACTGAACTGTCTGGAAATCAGGAAAGGGCTTTCGGGAAATCTGCCATTTCTCGAAAGCTTTTTCCTGCGCTTTTTTAAAAAAAATTAAATATGATGTCCTTATCCAAAAAAATTTTTCCATAAGTATAGCACAAACTGATTGGAACTGCAAAAATTTCCTGAATATGGTCGATAAAAATGGTTTCAAAGAATGGATAAGTCTGTTACAATAGGATGAAAGAAAATGAAAGAAAGAATTTGGAGGCAGCTATGATAAATGATATTACGATTGGGCCGCTGACCATTCATGTCTATGGAATTATGGTGGCAGTTGGTTATATGAGCGCATTGCTGATTAGTGAAAGACGTGCCAGGAAACAAGGGCTAGATTCTGATATTTTATTTGGTATTTTCTGGTGCGCAGTGCTTGGAGGAGCCGCAGGCAGTAAGCTTCTTTACTATACGGTAAGCTTTAAAGATGTGTTAAGAGATCCTTCTATTTTATTGAATTTTCAGAATGGATGGGTGGTTTATGGCGGGATTTTAGGCGGCGTGGCAGCCGGCTGGGGATACTGCCGGTTCAAGAAGGCAGATTTTCTCACTTATTTGGACTTGGTGCTTCCGGCGGTGGCTTTTGCCCAGGGCTGCGGACGGATCGGATGCTTTTTTGCCGGATGCTGTTATGGAAGGGAGACGGACTCCGTTTTCGGCATTCAATACTGGCAGTCGAATTATGCTCCCAATGGAGTAAAGCTGATTCCCACGCAAATCTATTCTAGTATCGGTGATTTCGCCATGGCATTTGTGCTGATGGCATATGCCAGGAAAGAACCGCAAAAGGGAAGAATTGCGGCAGGTTACTGTATCTTCTATAGTATAGGAAGATTCTTTATTGAAATGCTTCGGAACGATTACCGGGGAGCGTTTGGTTTTCTGTCTACCTCACAGCTCATTTCCATCCTCATTCTGGCAGTTGGGATTGGATTATTTGTATGGGCAGGGAAACAGACAGAGGAGAATAAGGAAACATGGACCGGGATCTGACCAAAGGGCCTGTAATGGCTTCTATGATGCGTTTTGCTGTTCCCATGATTCTGGGAAATTTGCTGCAGCAATGTTATAATATAGCAGATACATTGATTGTAGGAAAATGTTTGGGCAGCCATGCATTGGCGGCTGTGGGCTCGTCTTTTACACTAATGACATTTTTAACCTCAATTTTATTAGGGCTGTGCATGGGAAGCGGGGCTGTTTTTTCCATTCGGTTTGGGCAAAGGGACGAGGAGGGGCTGAAAGAGAGTATCTGCGCCTCCTTTGCGCTGGTGGCGGGCCTGGCAATATTTTTGAATCTTTCCGTATTCCTCTGTCTGGATGGGATCCGTATTCTTTTGCAGGTTCCGGCTGAGGTTTGGGGATTGATGCGGGAATATCTGTTTGTGATTTTCTGCGGGATTTTTGCGTCTTTTCTTTATAATTATTTTGCCGCTTTCCTGCGTGCGGTAGGAAATTCTGTGGCGCCGTTGATTTTTCTGGCGATTTCTGCTGTTATAAATATTTTGCTGGATTTGTGTTTTGTCTTGTGGCTGAAACGGGGCGTGGCCGGGGCGGCAGAGGCAACTGTGATTGCCCAGTATATTTCAGGGGTGGGAATAGCCGGATACACTCTGAGCAAATGTCCCCAGTTTCAGGGGCTTCGAAAATACTGGAGACTCCGTAAAAGCAGCATACAGGAGATTGCAGGCTTTTCCGTTCTGACCTGTGTGCAGCAATCTGTCATGAACCTTGGCATTCTGATGGTGCAGGGCCTGGTGAACAGCTTTGGCCCGGCGATTATGGCAGCATTTGCAGCGGCGGTGAAAATAGACGCTTTTGCCTATATGCCGGTGCAGGATTTTGGCAATGCGTTTTCTACATTTATTGCGCAGAATTACGGCGCGAAAGAAGAGGCAAGGATACGGAGCGGCTTAAAAGGCGCAGTGGCGTGTTCTATGATTTTTTGCATTCTGATATCCGCAGCAGTTTGCATCTTCGCAAGGCCTCTGATGGGAATATTTGTGGATGCCGATGAGGCAGCCATTATTCGAGAAGGAGTCCGGTATCTGCGGATTGAAGGGGCGTTCTATGCAGGGATTGGATGTCTGTTCCTTTTGTACGGCCTGTACCGGGCATTGGGACGGCCTGGAATGTCTGTGGCGCTTACGGTGATTTCCCTGGGGACACGGGTGCTGCTGGCATATCTGCTCTCAGCGCTTCCGGCCATTGGCGTAGTTGGAATCTGGTGGGCGATTCCCATTGGATGGTTTTTGGCGGATGCGGTGGGGATTATTTATTATATCAGGAAGATTGGATGATGTTGGTATCGGAATGTCCCGCGTCTGCCGATATAATTGTCAGAGAACGATTGTATCAGGCAGATGGGAGGAATCAGCATGAATATTATGAATCCGCAAACAGCAGTGACCAAGAGAAAAACGGGAGATCTGACCGTGGATATCACCCAGGTTATCCGGAATATTACTGGCACAGAGACGGACGAAAATAAGAAATCTGTTCTGCAGAAATTGCTGGAGCCGAAAGAAGTGGATAAAAACGAACGGGACGCCAGGAAAATATTGCAGATAGCCAAAAGGATAGCCAGAGGGGAATCGGTTTCGCCGGAAGAAAAAGAGCTGCTTAGGCGGTTGAATCCCCAGCTTGCCCAGATGGCAGAGCTTGCCAGAAAAGAGGGAGAACGGATCAAACATGCCCTGAAGCAGGCTTCTTCCAAGGAAGAGCAGCAGACGATTATCGGGCAGGCGTATCAGCAGGTGGCAGCGGTAATGAAGAAAAATCCTCAGTTCGGAGAACTGTTGGGAGAAGCGGTAAAGGCGGCAATCAAGGATGTGCAGGAAGATCCGGCGGCAATGAATAAGCCAAAGGTCGAGCGCGCAGGGGGCGAAGAGGAATCAGCCAATCAACCAAAGGACCAGACTGTCATGGATGAGGCGCAAGCTATGAATCCCCTGGAAAAAGAGAAATCAGAAGCGGCAGATGACAGACAGGAAGAAATCTTAGAACAGTTTTATCCTGAGGAATGGGTGTCTATGCTGGATTGTAAAGGATGATGGACAGGTAAAAGCATAAAAATTAATTTAATGCTTGCATTATGGACAATTATGTTTTATAATAACAAATGCTGTGGCATGATAGCGATGAAGCGAGAGGTTGCTGCCTGAGTGCAGGCAGGTTTTTCCGTGGAGCGAATGTCAAGTTAGGAAACTGGCGACAAGTCACTGTATCACAACAGGAAATCTGCAAAAAGCAGAAATGCCGTGTGCAATGTCCAGGACACACACGGAGAAGTGTACAGTCACCGCTTGTCGTACTGAAGTAAAGTGCGAAAAGGAGGCGGCTTTTTTTATGGCAAGTCAAGTAATGAGAATCACACTGAAGGCATATGACCATCAGTTAGTGGATGCATCTGCAAAGAAGATTATCGAAACTGTAAAGAAAAATGGATCACAGGTGAGCGGACCGGTTCCACTTCCCACCAAGAAGGAAGTTGTTACAATTTTAAGGGCAGTTCACAAGTACAAGGATTCCAGAGAACAGTTTGAGCAGAGAACTCATAAGAGACTTATTGATATCATTACGCCTACCCAGAAAACGGTAGATGCGTTATCCAGACTGGAAATGCCGGCAGGCGTTTACATTGATATCAAAATGAAGAATAAGTAATGGGTAACAATCCTGAAGGGTTCAATATAGAAGTATTGCAACTGTTCTAGGATGAACGGTTCCGCTGCCCCGGACAGGGTATGAATCGTTCCGCTGTAGAGTAAACAGGAGGGAAAGAAATGAAGAAAGCGATTTTAGCTACAAAAGTCGGAATGACTCAAATCTTCAATACAGACGGCGCTCTGGTGCCGGTTACTGTATTACAGGCTGGTCCATGTGCTGTAACACAGATTAAGACAGTAGAAAACGATGGATACAGCGCAGTGCAGGTTGGTTTTGTTGATAAGAAAGAAAAAATTATTAACAGAGACGCCAACGGAAAAAAAGAAATCAGAAACAGACATGGTCTGACAAAGGCTGAGAAAGGGCACTTCGATAAGGCAGGCGTGTCAGGCAAGAGATTTTTAAAAGAATTTAAATTTGAAAATGCTGCAGATTATAATCTGGCTGATGAAATCAAAGCAGATATTTTTGCAGAAGGCGATAAAGTTGATGCGACTGCAATCTCCAAAGGAAAAGGATTCCAGGGCGCAATCAAGAGACACGGCCAGCACAGAGGGCCTATGGCGCACGGTTCTAAATTCCATCGTCATCAGGGTTCTAACGGTGCATGTTCCAGTCCCAGCAAAGTGTTTAAAGGCAAAGGAATGCCAGGGCATATGGGTGCGGTAAAAGTAACGGTTCAGAATCTTGAGATTGTAAAAGTGGATGCTGAGAAGAATCTGCTTTTGGTAAAGGGCTCTGTTCCGGGACCGAAGAAGTCTCTGGTAACAATCAAAGAGACTGTAAAGCGGTAGTGAAAGGAGGACTTAACGATGGCTAATGTAGCTATTTATAATATGGAAGGCAATGAAGTTGGAAGCCTTGAGCTGAATGATGCAGTGTTCGGCGTTGAAATTAACGAGCATCTTGTGCACATGGCAGTTGTGCAGCAACTTGCAAACAAACGTCAGGGAACACAGAAAGCAAAGACACGTTCTGAAGTTTCCGGCGGCGGAAGAAAACCATGGAGACAAAAAGGAACCGGTCATGCAAGACAGGGCTCCATCCGCGCTCCCCAGTGGAAAGGCGGCGGCGTAGTATTTGCTCCGGTTCCAAGAGATTATTCCTTTAAAATGAACAAGAAGGAAAAAAGGGCAGCGTTAAAGTCTGCGCTGACATCCAGAGTAAATGAAAGCAAATTCATCGTGTTAGAGGATTTAAGCCTGGATGAAATCAAAACAAAGAAATTCAAAGAGGTTTTAAATAACCTGAAAGTAAATAAGGCCCTTGTAGTATTGAAAGAGAGCAATCAGAACGTAGTATTGTCTGCAAGAAATATTCCTGCTGTTAAGACTACAGTAGCTAATTCTCTCAACGTATATGATATTTTGAAATATGACACCGTAGTCATCACAAAAGATGCGGTATCAGCAATCGAGGAGGTGTATGCATAATGGCAAACGTACAATATTATGACGTAATCCTCAAACCAGTAATCACTGAAAAGAGCATGAACCTTATGGGTGAGAAGAAATATACTTTTCTGGTTCATCCGGAAGCGAATAAGACCATGATTAAAGAAGCTGTTGAGAAAATGTTTGAGGGAACCAAGGTAAAGAAAGTGAATACTTTAAACATTGGCGGCAAGAAGAAAAGAAGAGGGATGGTAGTTGGTAAGACTGCCAAGACCAAGAAAGCAATTGTCCAGTTAACAGAGGACAGCAAAGACATTGAAATTTTTGCAGGCTTATAGAAAGGAGAAACATCATGGGAATTAAGACATATAACCCATATACACCTTCCAGAAGGAATATGACCGGTTCTGATTTTTCTGAAATCACAAAGACAGTGCCAGAGAAATCTCTGTTGGTTTCTTTGCAGAAGAATTCCGGCCGTAATAATCAGGGTAAAATTACTGTAAGACACCGTGGCGGTGGCTCCAGAAGAAAATATAGAATTATTGATTTTAAGAGAAACAAAAAGGATGGAATTCCGGCAACAGTCATCGGAATTGAATACGATCCCAACAGAACAGCAAATATTGCTTTAATCTGTTATCAGGACGGAACGAAATCATATATCCTTGCTCCCGACGGACTGACGGACGGCATGAAGGTTATGAACGGACCGGAAGCGGAAGTGAGAGTAGGCAACTGCCTTCCTCTGGAAAATATTCCTGTCGGTACTCAGGTGCATAACATTGAGCTGTATCCGGGAAAAGGCGGCCAGCTTGTCCGTTCTGCAGGAAACAGCGCTCAGCTGATGGCAAAAGAAGGAAAATATGCAACATTAAGACTGCCCTCCGGCGAAATGAGAATGGTGCCGATTATCTGCAGAGCAACTGTCGGAATAGTAGGAAATACAGATCACAACCTTGTAAAAATTGGTAAAGCAGGACGGAAGCGTCACATGGGTATCCGCCCGACAGTACGCGGTTCTGTTATGAATCCCAATGACCATCCGCACGGAGGTGGAGAAGGTAAGACCGGAATCGGACGTCCGGGCCCGTCTACTCCATGGGGCAAGCCTGCATTGGGGCTTAAGACCAGAAAGAAAAACAAAGCAAGCAATAAGCTTATCGTAAGAAGAAGAGACGGTAGAGCTTTGAAATAACAGGGATACCCGCAGGGCAGTTCTGCCCGCAGGCGGGACAATATTTAGGAGGTTGAATTTTTATGGGTCGTTCACTGAAAAAAGGACCATTTGCTGATGCAAGCTTATTGAAAAAAGTAGATGCTATGAACGCAGCAGGTGAGAAGAGCGTGATTAAGACATGGTCTCGCCGTTCTACAATTTTTCCGCAGTTCGTAGGTCATACATTTGCTGTTCATGATGGAAGAAAACATGTGCCGGTTTATGTGACTGAAGATATGGTAGGCCATAAACTGGGTGAGTTCGTTGCAACAAGAACTTATCGTGGACATGGAAAAGATGAGAAGAAATCCAAAGTTCGTTAATCAATAGATATGGGAAAGGAGGTTCCACATCCATGGCAAAGGGACATAGAAGTCAAATTAAAAGAGAAAGAAATGCACAGAAGGATACCAGGCCGTCAGCGAAGTTATCTTATGCCAGAGTATCTGTTCAGAAAGCATGTTTCGTGTTAGATGCAATCCGTGGCAAAGATGTGAAGACTGCGCTGGCAATTCTGGCATATAATCCGAGATACGCATCCAGCGTAATAGAGAAGCTGTTGAAATCTGCGATTGCAAATGCAGAAAACAATAACGGTATGAATACAGACAATCTTTACATTGCAGAATGTTATGCAAATAAAGGACCAACAATGAAAAGAGTCAGACCGAGGGCACAGGGAAGAGCTTACAGAATCGAAAAGAGAATGAGCCACATTACAATTGTGCTTGATGAAAGATAGGAGGGCAAACATGGGACAGAAAGTGAATCCTCATGGTTTAAGAGTTGGAATTATCAAAGATTGGGACTCCAAATGGTATGCGGAAGCAGATTTTGCAGATTTTCTTATAGAAGATTATAACATCAGAACATTTCTGAAAAAGAAATTATACGCATCCGGAGTTTCCAAGATTGAGATTGAAAGAGCTTCTGATCGGGTAAAGGTAATTCTTTATACTGCAAAGCCTGGCGTAGTAATCGGAAAAGGCGGAGCGGAAATTGAGAAAGTAAAAGCAGAGCTTCAGAAATTAACAGATAAAAAACTGGTGGTAGATATCAAAGAGGTAAAGAGACCGGACAAAGATGCACAGCTTGTAGCTGAGAATATTGCATTGCAGTTGGAAAACCGTGTTTCTTTCCGCCGGGCAATGAAATCCTGCATGGGCAGAAGTATGAAAGCAGGAGCTCTTGGAATTAAGAGTTCTGTTTCCGGACGTTTGGGCGGCGCTGATATGGCACGTACAGAATTCTATAGTGAAGGGACGATTCCGCTTCAGACATTAAGAGCAGATATCGATTATGGATTCGCTGAAGCAGATACCACCTACGGAAAAGTAGGAGTAAAAGTATGGATCTACAAAGGCGAGGTACTTCCAACAAAAGAAACAAAGGAAGGGAGCGATAAATAATGTTAATGCCAAAAAGAGTTAAACGCCGTAAACAGTTCCGTGGTTCCATGGCAGGAAAGGCGTTAAGAGGTAATAAAATTACGAATGGTGAATACGGTATTGTGGCTACGGAGCCATGCTGGATCAAATCCAATCAGATTGAGGCAGCCCGTATTGCAATGACACGTTACATTAAGCGTGGCGGTAAAGTATGGATTAAAATTTTTCCTGATAAACCAGTAACTGCAAAACCGGCAGAAACTCGTATGGGTTCCGGAAAAGGAACACTGGAATACTGGGTAGCTGTTGTAAAACCAGGCCGTGTTTTGTTTGAAATCTCCGGCGTTCCGGAAGAAATCGCACGGGAAGCATTGCGTCTTGCTACACATAAGTTACCATGTAAATGTAAAATAGTTTCTCGGGCAGACTTAGAAGGCGGTGAATCAAATGAAAAGCAGTAATTTTGTGAAAGAATTAAGAGAAGAATCCGTAGAAGCATTGCAGGAGCGGTTAGTGGCTGCAAAGAAAGAACTTTTTAATTTAAGATTCCAGAATGCGACCAATCAGCTGGATAATACCGGAAGAATCAAAGAGGTTCGTAAGAATATTGCCAGGATTCAGACAATTATCACTGAAAAGACGCGGGAGACATTGAACGCTTAATGAAAGGAGCAGAATCGTGGAAGAAAGAAATCTTAGAAAAACACGTACTGGTGTTGTTGTAAGCGACAAGATGAATAAAACGATTGTTGTTGCAGTGCGGGATAATGTAAGACATCCTCTTTACAACAAGATCGTAAAAAGAACTTATAAATTGAAAGCTCATGACGAAAACAATGAATGCAAGGTTGGAGATACAGTCAAAGTAATGGAAACAAGACCTTTATCCAAAGACAAGAGATGGAGACTTGTGGAAATCATTGAGAGAGCGAAATAAAGGAGGCTACCGGCATGATTCAACAGGAAAGCAGACTGAAAGTAGCCGATAATACAGGAGCAAAAGAATTACTCTGCATCCGTGTTATGGGCGGTTCTACAAGAAGATATGCGAATATTGGAGATATCATCACTGCTACGGTTAAAGATGCAACACCAGGTGGTGTTGTTAAGAAAGGCGATGTGGTAAAAGCTGTAGTGGTTCGTACAAAAAAAGGCGCCCGTCGGAAAGACGGTTCTTATATTAAATTCGATGAGAATGCGGCTGTCATTATCAAGGATGACAAAACCCCGAGAGGAACCCGTATCTTTGGGCCGGTTGCAAGAGAGCTTCGTGAGAAACAGTTTATGAAAATTGTTTCCCTGGCTCCGGAAGTATTATAGGAGGTGCAAAGATGGCAATGATGAAAATTAAAAAAGGCGATTTGGTAAAGGTGATCGCTGGAAAAGATAAAGACAAAGAAGGCAAAGTTCTTTCTGTCAACAGGAAAAACCATACAGTACTGGTAGAGGGAATCAATATGGCTACCAAGCATACCAAGCCCAGCATGACAAATCAGCAGGGCGGCATTGTGCACCAGGAAGCTCCTCTTGATATTTCCAATGTGATGTATCTGCACAAGGGAAAAGCCACACGTATTGGTTTCAAAATGGACGGAGATAAAAAAGTACGTTTTGCCAAATCTACAGGTGAAATCATTGATTAATTCAGGAGAGGAGGTTCATTCAGTTGAGTAGTAGATTAAAAGAGATTTATCAGAACGAAATCGTAGATGCTCTGATGAAGAAATTTGAATATAAAAATGTCATGCAAGTACCGAAGATTGAAAAGGTAGTCATCAACATGGGCGTTGGTGAAGCGAAAGAAAATGTAAAGCTCCTTGACGCCGCTGTAAGCGATCTGGAAACCATTACCGGCCAGAAAGCAATTATTACAAAAGCAAAGAAGTCTGTGGCTAATTTCAAAATCAGAGAGGGGATGCCCATTGGATGCAAAGTTACATTAAGAGGTGACAAAATGTATGAGTTTGTTGACCGCTTAATCAATCTGGCCCTGCCCCGTGTCCGTGACTTCAGAGGCGTGAATCCTAACGCATTTGACGGAAGAGGAAACTATGCACTTGGAATCAAAGAGCAGTTGATTTTCCCAGAGATTGAGTATGATAAAATTGACAAAGTCCGCGGTATGGATGTTATTTTCGTAACTACAGCAAAAACAGACGAAGAAGGCCGTGAATTGTTGGCGCAGTTCAATATGCCATTTGCAAAACAATAAGGAGGGAATTTCAATGGCAAAAACAGCAATGAAAATTAAACAGCAGCGCAAGCAGAAATTCTCTACCAGAGAATACAGCCGCTGCAGAATTTGCGGACGTCCGCATGCATATTTAAGAAAATACGGAATCTGCAGAATCTGCTTCCGTGAATTAGCTTATAAGGGACAGATTCCAGGTGTTAAAAAGGCGTCTTGGTAAGGGCCGGTAAAGGAGGAAAATATATCATGACAATGAGTGATCCAATCGCAGATATGCTTACAAGAATCCGTAATGCAAATACTGCTAAACATGATACAGTTGATGTTCCGTCTTCCAAAATGAAGATTGCAATTGCCAACATTCTTGTAGATGAAGGATATATTGCAAAGTATGACATTGTAGAAGACGGAAGCTTTAACACAATTCGCATTACCTTAAAATACGGTAGTGACAAAAATGAAAAAATTATCACAGGGCTTAAGAGAATTTCCAAACCGGGACTTCGGGTTTATGCCGGCAAAAATGAAATTCCAAAGGTTCTTGGCGGACTTGGAATTGCAATTATTTCCACCAATCAGGGTGTTGTAACCGATAGAGAAGCAAGAAAATTAGCAGTAGGCGGAGAAGTATTAGCTTATGTATGGTAAGGAGGTACGGGCATGTCACGTATAGGAAGAATGCCAATCGCAGTACCTGCAGGCGTTACTGTAGATATTGCAGAAAATAATCATGTGACAGTGAAGGGTCCCAAGGGAACTCTGGAAAGAACCCTTCCAACAGAAATGGAAATTAAATTAGAAGGTTCTGAAGTAACTGTAACAAGGCCAAATGATTTAAAGAAAATGAAATCACTCCACGGCCTGACCAGAACCCTGATTAACAATATGGTAGTTGGCGTAACCAACGGCTACACCAAGGAACTGGAAGTAAACGGCGTTGGTTACAGGGCATCCAAATCCGGGAAAGACTTAACCTTGAATCTGGGATATTCCCATCCGGTTGTTATGACGGATCCAGAAGGTTTGGAGTCTAAAGTAGAAGGAAATAAAATCATTGTTTCCGGTATTGATAAAGAAAAAGTTGGCCAGTACGCAGCAGAAATCAGAGCTAAGAGAAAACCTGAACCATACAAAGGAAAAGGTATCAAATATGCTGATGAAGTTATCAGGCGTAAAGTTGGTAAGACTGGTAAAAAATAATTAAAGGAGGAACACAAAAATGGTTAATAAGAAATCAAGAACTGAAGTCCGGATGAAAAAGCACAGAAGAATCCGTAATCGTTTCTCCGGTACCGCTGAAAGACCGCGTTTGGCAGTGTTTAGAAGCAATAACCATATGTACGCGCAGATCATTGATGATGATAAGCAGCATACACTTGTTTCCGCATCTACACTTCAGAAGGATGTAAAGGCTGAGCTGGAGAAAACCAATAACGTAGAAGCGGCAGCGCATCTTGGAACAGTAATTGCGAAAAGAGCGCTGGATAAAGGCATTACTACAGTTGTCTTCGACAGAGGCGGATATATCTATCAGGGAAAAGTCAAGGCTTTAGCCGATGCGGCAAGAGAAGCCGGGTTAAACTTTTAATAGGAGGAGACAAACACATGAAACGTACAATCATTGATGCTAGTCAATTGGAATTAACAGAAAAAGTGGTATCAATTAAACGTGTAACGAAAGTTGTAAAGGGCGGACGTAACATGCGTTTTACAGCTTTGGTTGTTGTTGGTGACAGCAATGGTCATGTAGGTGCAGGTTTAGGGAAAGCAACTGAAATTCCTGAAGCAATCCGTAAAGGAAAAGAAGACGCAATCAAGAAGTTGATTTCTGTAAAATTAGATGATAACAGCAGTATTACACATGATATTACCGGCAAGCATACCGGTGCATCCGTATTACTGAAAAGGGCTCCGGAAGGTACTGGCGTAATTGCGGGCGGTCCTGCACGTAGTGTATGTGAGCTTGCAGGCATTAAAAATATCCGTACAAAATCCCTGGGCTCCAATAATAAGCAGAATGTAGTGCTTGCTACAATCAATGCTTTAAGTCAGTTGAAATCTCCAGAAGAGGTAGCAAAACTCCGCGGTAAATCTGTAGAAGAGATACTCGGTTAAGGAGGACATGGAAAATGGCAGAGAAATTAAAAATTACACTTGTAAAATCTACAATCGGCGCTGTGCCTAAGAATCGTAAAACCGTAGAGGCGCTGGGGTTGAGGAAATTAAACCATTCGGTGGAAATGCCGGATAACGCAGCAATCAGAGGTATGGTCAGACAGGTCAGACATTTAGTAAAAGTAGAAGAAATCTAAGAAAAACGTAAGGAGGTGTCAAAATGGACTTATCAAATTTAAAACCGGCAGTGGGCTCTAAACACAGTAATAATTTCAGAAGAGGCCGTGGACATGGTTCCGGAAATGGTAAGACAGCAGGTAAGGGACATAAAGGTCAGAAGGCTCGTTCCGGCGCACCGAGACCTGGTTTCGAGGGCGGCCAGATGCCATTATACAGACGAATTCCAAAGCGTGGATTTACCAACAGGAATTCCAAAGACATTGTAGCAGTCAATGTAAATGTACTGGAAGTATTTGAGAATGATGCAGTTGTAACGGTAGAGACTTTAATAGAGCAGGGAATCATCAAAAATCCAAGAGATGGCATTAAGATTCTCGGAGATGGTGAACTTACCAAGAAACTTACCGTACAGGTAAATGCCTTCAGTGCAGGTGCAAAAGAAAAGATTGAGGCTCTTGGTGGAAAAGCAGAGGTGATCTAATGCTGGAGACACTCCGTAATGCATTTAAAATTAAGGATATCAGGAACCGTATTTTATATACGTTAGTAATGATGGTTGTCATCAGGTTGGGGTCACAGCTGCCTCTTCCCGGTGTCAATTCGGAAGTGATTTCCAACTGGTTTGCCTCAAACCAGGGAGCGGATTCACTGAATTTCTTTAATGCAATCACCGGTGGATCTTTTGAGCAGATGTCAGTGTTTGCATTGAACATTACACCGTATATCACATCCTCCATTATTATGCAGCTTCTTACCATTGCGATTCCTAAGCTGGAAGAGATGCAGAAGGATGGGGAAGACGGAAGAAAGAAAATAGCAGAGATTACCCGTTATGTAACAGTTGCACTGGCATTGATTCAGTCTATTGCTATGGCAATTGGATTTGGCCGGAGCGGCTATTTGGATAAATTTGATGCGCCCCATGTAATTATGATGGTAACAGGGTTGACAGCAGGTTCCGCTGTATTGATGTGGATTGGTGAAAGAATCACAGAATACGGTGTGGGAAATGGTATTTCCATCGTATTGGTAATCAATATTATTTCCCGTATTCCGGAAGATTTGATGACGCTTTACACTCAATTTATCGCAAATGCGCCCAATGTAGGAAATGCAATTATTGCGGCTGCAGTTATCATTGCAGTGATACTGATAACGGTTGTTTTCGTCATTATCCTTCAGGATGGTGAGCGCAGAATTCCGGTACAGTACAGTAAGAAAATTCAGGGACGCAAGCAGGTAGGCGGCCAGTCTACGCATATTCCTCTGAAAGTAAATACAGCAGGCGTGATCCCGATTATTTTTGCCCAGTCAATTATGCAGTTCCCGGTTGTAATTGCAACCATCATGGGGAAGGGCAATGGAACCGGAATTGGAAGCAAGATCCTTCATGGATTATCCCAGTCTTATTGGTGTGATCCGGAGCAGCCCATTTACAGTATTGGTCTGCTGGTATACATCGTACTGGTAATTGCTTTCGCATATTTTTATACCTCCATTACCTTTAATCCGTTGGAAGTTGCCAATAATATGAAGCGGCAGGGCGGATTTATTCCAGGGATCAGACCTGGAAAGCCAACCAGTGATTATTTAACAAAGATCTTGAACTATATTGTATTTATCGGAGCAGTAGGGCTTATGATTGTAGCTGTGATTCCAATTTTCTTTAATGGAGTATTCAGGGCAAATGTATCTTTCGGCGGCACATCTATTATCATTATTGTAGGCGTTGTAATTGAAACTCTGAAGCAGATTGAATCTCAGATGCTGGTACGTTATTATAAAGGATTTTTAAATGATTAAGTAAATGACGCTATGCCGGAGTTGTCTTTTTGCAGGACGCATGGCGGTTATGCAAAAATTAGGAGGTGTCATATGGCATCTCCTATGGTGCATTTGTTTTAGAAAGCAAAGGCCGGCTGTTTCGCTGGCAGAAAACCGGCTGGAAAAAGGAAAGCATTGTTCGCAGCACGAAAAGAAGGAGGAGCTAGTATGAAAATTATTATGTTAGGAGCACCGGGAGCAGGAAAAGGTACACAGGCAAAACAGATTGCAGATAAATATTCTATTCCGCATATTTCCACCGGAGATATTTTCCGGGCAAACTTAAAGGCAGGGACAGAATTGGGAAAGAAAGCCAAAGAATATATGGATCAGGGGCTTTTGGTGCCGGATGAACTGACCTGCGATTTGGTGATGGATCGTATCGGACAGGATGACTGTAAGAATGGATTTGTATTAGACGGATTTCCAAGGACAATTCCTCAGGCAGAAGCATTAGATGCTGCGCTGGCAAAAATCAGCCAGAGCATGGATTATGCCATTGATGTGGATGTTCCGGATGAGAATATTGTCAACAGGATGTCAGGAAGGCGCGCATGCTTAAACTGCGGAGCAACTTATCATATCGTTTCCATTCCGACCAAAGTGGAGGGTGTATGCGACCGCTGCGGCAATCAGGTAGTGCTGCGTGACGATGATCAGCCGGAAACCGTAAAAAAACGTCTGGATGTTTATCATGAGCAGACACAGCCGTTAATCGACTATTATAAAAAACAGAATATATTAAAAACTGTAGATGGGACTCAGCCAATGGAGAAAGTATTTGATGCCATTGTGGAAATTTTAGGAGCGTAGAAAATGTCAGTATCAATTAAATCTGCCAGAGAAATCGAATTAATGCGGGCAGCAGGAAAAATTCTGGAAAAGGTTCACGAAAATCTGGGAAAGGAACTGAAACCCGGAATGTCCACGTTGGATATTGACCGTCTGGGAGAAGAAATTATCAAAAGTTATGGGTGTATCCCTTCTTTTAAAAATTATAACGGATATCCAGCTTCCGTATGTGTGTCAGTCAATGATGAGGTGGTGCACGGCATTCCTACCAAAAAGAGACTGATTCAGGAAGGAGATATTGTGAGTCTTGATATCGGCGTCATTTATAAAGGATACCATTCTGATGCAGCAAGGACCCATGGAATTGGAGAGATTTCCCAGGAGGCCGCATTGTTGATTGAAAGAACCAGGCAGAGTTTTTTTGAAGGCATTAAATATGCGAAAGAAGGAAATCATCTACATGAGATTTCAAATGCAATTGCCGCATATGCGGAAAGCTTCGGATATGGCGTCGTGCGGGATTTGGTTGGGCACGGAGTGGGAAGCCGTCTTCATGAAGATCCCCAGATACCGAATTTCACTCAGAAAAGCAGAGGTATCCGGCTGAAAGCAGGCATGACATTGGCAATTGAACCCATGATTAATGCAGGGCGTTATGATGTAGTATGGCAGGAGGATAACTGGACAGTTGTGACACAGGACGGTTCCTTGTCCGCTCATTACGAAAATACGATTTTGGTGACATCCGGGGAACCGGAAATCTTAACTCTTTCCGGCGACAGCAGCTTCCGGCAATAAAAGAAATGATAGAAACCGAAATATACTCAAGAGCATCTTTTTGAATTAGTGAAAACTTGTCAGCAAATCATTTTGTTCACGGGTATAAGAACGGAAACAGGCAGAATGAAGGAAACAGGCATATGGAGATAAAATTAGCAATTTCCAGATCGGGTCATGACAAAGACAGCATTTATGTAATTGTAAAAGAAGAAGCCAATATGGTTTATCTGGCGGATGGAAATTTAAAGCCATTGGAAAAGCCGAAAAAAAAGAACAGAAAGCATATTCAGATAATAAAAAAGCTTCCGAAAGAAATTACACAAGTCTTTACGCAGGAGAATTTTCGGAATGAAGAGATCAAACGGGCCATTAAGCTTTATCGCAAAAGTATCATGGATACCCGGCAGGTATAAAAATCAGGAGGAAACAAGATGTCAAAAGCAGATGTAATCGAAGTAGAAGGAAAAGTGGTTGAAAAATTACCAAATGCCATGTTTCAGGTAGAACTGGAAAACGGGCACCAGATCCTGGCGCATATCAGCGGAAAGCTGAGGATGAATTTTATCCGTATTCTGCCGGGAGATAAAGTGACGGTTGAAATGTCTCCCTATGATTTGACAAAAGGAAGAATCATCTGGAGAGATAAATAAGCGCTTAGAATCAAAAAGAATTTGAAAAGGGGCTGT
Organism: Petralouisia muris; assembly: GCF_004793545.1. Lineage (GTDB taxonomy): Bacteria > Bacillota > Clostridia > Lachnospirales > Lachnospiraceae > Petralouisia > Petralouisia muris. The sequence continues at coordinate 62,997 of NZ_SRYA01000018.1, forward strand.
CGGGAAATGAAATGAGCACACAATATATGGTTGTGACATTGAAAGAATCACAAGATATATTGTGGAAATCTGTCATTTCCCGACAGCCCCTTTCCGGTTTCTTACCGAAAATACTGGTATACTCCTCCGGCGGTCATTCCGCCTCTGCAGTCTGCAAGTTCGCTTACGGTAATCAACTGATAGCCCCGTCTTACCAGTTCTGGTATAATCACCGAAGAAGCTTCCGCTGTCTGCTGATACAGATCATGCATCAGAACAATATCCCCGTCGCTGATGTGATCCAGCACTGCCGCCTGCGTCCGGGCGGCGTTTCGGGTTTGCCAGTCCCGCGTGTCAATGGACCAGAGAATCAGGGGCATGCCTGCCGTTCCTTCTACTGTTCCATTATGAGCGCCTCCGGGCGGACGCATGACAATCGGGGAGACGCCGATGATATTTCGAACCGCATCATTTGTCATGTTTACCTGGCTCTGAATTTCAGCTATGCTGATTTGTGTCAGTGTCTTGTGACTGTAGGTGTGGTTGCCGATTTCACAGTGTATATTGCAGGCCCGCCGTAAAATGTCAGGATAGCTGTTTACTCTTTGGCCCACAACGAAAAATGTGGCGGCGCTGCCATGCTGTTCCAGCAGATCCAGGATGGCAGGAGTAAACTGAGAAGGCCCGTCGTCATAAGTTAAGGCCACCATCGGCCTGTTTAAATCAATCTGTCTGGTAATAACGCCATCGCCGTTGTAATAGCACATAAAGTGGGAATCCCGAACCCGGCAGCTTGTGATTCTGTTTCCCTCAGCAGTGTACGCCAGAAGTTCACCGTTGATTTCTTTTTCTACCAGTCCCTTTGACGTTACATAAATAAGTTTGTTGGATACCGTCAGGTAAAGCCCCGGGGAGTTCATTTTCACCCCATCCGGGCCAAAATAATAGTTCTTTTTCTTGATGCTTCGTATGTCATTTTTAATCAGGGTCTTACTGTTTTTTCCCAGATCATAAAATTTGCCGGAGGCAGTGTCGTACAGGTGGGTGCATTTACCGGAGCCGTTAAAATAATACTGCTGTTTGCCCACATTTTTCCATACTTTTTTCTGCTTCTGCCATTTTTCGTTGGAATAGCTGTATTGGAAAAATCTCCAGTAACCGCTCTTTTTTTCCATTTTGCAGGTAACATAGCCCTTTTTCCCGATTTGTACATAGAGGGAACCAGAACTCTTCTGCCATCCCTTTTTTGTGGTCCGCACTCCTTTGGAATTAAAATAATACAGTTTTCCATTGGAAAGCCGGCCAATTTCTTTTTTCATAGTTACCATTTTGCCCTTTTGGAGCTTTTTGCACTTTTTGGCGTCCGGGTTATAAATCCTTGTGCATTTACCCGAGCTGTTGAAGTAATACTCTTTGCCATTGACCGTTTTCCACACATCCTTCTGTATGTTCCAGGCAGCAGTCTCAAAATCGTAGTCGTAATAGCGCCAGATATTGCCGGATTTAGACATTTTGGCAACGATATCACCCTGGTCGCCAGTTAGATAAAGCTCAGAGGAAGACAGCTTTTTCCATCCCGGAGCAGTTTGACGGATGCCGTTTTTGTTGAAGTAATAGAGACGGCCGTCGCTTAGGTGATGAACAGATTGTTTTACGGGGAGCATTTGTCTGTTGCTGCGGACAGAAAGCTGCTGGGTCTCTGTGTCATAAATCATGGTGCAGTTTCCGTAGGTATCGAAGTAATATTGTTTTGCCAGAACTGTTTCCCAAAGCTCTGTTTGCTTTGCCCAGAGGGCGGCTTCTGTATCATATTGGAAAAATTGCCAGCCGTCGCCAGATTCTTCCATTTTGGCTGTCACATATCCCTGGCTGTCCACACAGAATTTTCCGGCGGGCAGCTCTTTCCATCCGGGTTCAGTGACAGGTTTTCCTTCTATATACAATATGTAATGGCCGTCCTGCAAGATTAGCCCGTCTGGTATCTCCATCTGCTGGGGGGAAGATTCTCCTTCGGCAGAGGATATTACGTTTTCCGGGTCTGTGGAAAACTCATCTTCCAGTGTGGAATTGGTTTCATTCAATTGCTGCAGAGGAGCGCTGTCTTTCTGAGGAACGGATGGATCCGTCTGCTGTCCTGAATTATCTTCTGGAGAAACAGTGCCGTTCGTCTGCTGTCCTGTGTTTTCTTCAGAAAGAGCAGTCTCCTTTGTCTCACGTTCTGTCTCTGCAGGATTTGCTGTGGCAGCGTGGGCTTTTGCAGGCATGAAAATGCAGAACATGGCAAGTAAAAGCAATAATCCTGTTTTCCCAACATGGCGTTTCTTCTTCTGAGTAAAACTCATAATGTCATCTCCTTGTAAAGTAGTGTTTGGATATATTTTACCGTAAAGTAAAAAATGTAACCTTCTATTGACAAAGGTTACATTCAGACCATACAGTATATATCGGCAATAATTGTTAATATTTTATACCTATGGAAAATTTTGTTGAAAAAGCAGTTAAAGATTAAGCTGGCAAAAAACATGATCCTTATCCTCCTGATCGATGCATAAATAACGTTTGGTAATCTGGTAAGAAGAATGATTAAAAATAGCCATAAGAAGAGCCGGCGAGGTTCCGTTTTTCCATGCATGGTAACCGAAGGTTTTTCTCAGGGAATGGCAGCTGATATGCTCTGTAAGATGGGCATAATCTGCGGCTTTTTTGATAATGCGGTATGCTTGTTGGCGGCTGATAGGGGCAGACTTGTTTTTCTGGCCGGCAAATAAATATAGATTTTCACTGGCCGGCTGCTGACTTTGTCTGAAAGCATCCAGGGCTGTAATGGCTGTATGGTTCAAGGCAATCATTGTCTCTTTATGGGTTTTTGCTCCGTTAAAAGCAAATGGGAGCGGTACTTTTTTCTTTCAAAATCATATACCATCCCCCAGGTAATTTGTAAAATGTCCCCAATGCGCAGCGCAGTATTCAGGCCCAGGGTAATTAGTGTGTAGTTGCGCAGATTGGGGCGTACGGTAAGATAATATTCTTTTAGTTCTTTTAATTGACAGGTTTCCCGGATCGGCTGTGTTTTACTCATAATTCATTTTCTCCTTTGTACGTGTTATTTCTGAACAGTTCCTTACGATGGAAATCAGAGACTTTCATAGCAAATAAGGCTGTCAGATAAAATAATTATGTAAAATGTAACCTTTGTCAATAAAAGGTTACATTTCATAATAAAGTGGGAGGAAAAATTTATGCAGAAAAAGAAAATCGCAGCCCGCATTTGTGCATTTTCGCTGGCAGCAAGCCTTTTTGCCGCTGATACACTGCCTGCTTTCGGGGCAGCGGCGCCGGGAGAACCTGCAGGAGAAACGCAGGAAGCGGAAGAGGAGCCTGCAGAGGAACAAGTGACTTCAGAGGAAAATGCGGAAGAGGGAAACAATGCTGAGTCAGAGAAGAACATGCCGGAAGAAGAGCTGACTAAGCCGGGTGCAGAAGAAGAGTTAGAAAAGCCTGGCGAAACAGAGCCGGAAATTTCGGATGAAATCGAAGAAAAGCCGGAAATTTCGGATGGAACCGAAGAGGAACCGGAAGTCTCGGATGAAACAGAGCCGGGGCAAGTGTTTTTTTCGATTCCGGAACCAAGAGAAGTTCAGGAAACCGAACCAGGTACACAGGAGAACAAAGACGGGCTGATCTATGTGGATGGCGTGCTTTACAGCGGTTATTATATGGATAATACCGGCATTTTATATCTGGTATCCAATGGAACCGCAGAACCGGTAAGTGGAATGGTCAGCGAAGGAACGGAATATTACAGCAGCGTTGATCAGAAGGTAACGAAGCTGTCCGGGCAGACGGTGTTTGTGGAAGGAAAGGCATATACAGGATATTATCAGGAGAATGATATTTTGTACACAGTTTCCAATGGAACAGCAGAAGTAAAAACCGGAACTGTGGGCAAAGGAACCAAATACTATAGCTGTAAGGATCATGGAATCATGGCGCTGCCGGAGCAGACAGTATTTGTGAATGGAAAAGTGTATACGGGGTATTACCTGGACAGCAGAGATAAGATGTACAAGGTAAAAAAGGGAATACGCACCCTTCAGACCGGAATGGTGAAAGCAAAAACCCAGTACTACAGTTATAAGGAAGGAAAAACAAGAAAGATTTCTAAAAAGACACTGTATGTAAAGGGAAAAATCTATACCGGGTATTACATGAACAGTGAAAAGAAACTGTATAAGGCAAAAAAGGGAATCTGCACCCTTCAGACCGGGACAGTGAAGGCCGGAACCAAATATTATAATTATAATACAGGAAAGAAAAAGAAGCTGTCAAAAGATACAGTATATGTGAAAGGGAAGGCGTATACGGGATTCTATCTGGACAGTAAAAAGAGGATGTATCACGTAAAAAAAGGAACCCGCGCCCTTCAGACAGGAATCCTGAATAATGGAACAAAATATTATAACTATCAGAAAAAAAAGACGAAGAAATTGTCAAAAGACACGTTATATGTTCAGGGAAAAATCTATACAGGTTATTATTTGGACAATGGAAATATTATGTACAGCGTAAATAATGGTACATGTACTCCGGTCAATGCAGCCCTGAACGCAGGAACTGGCTATTACAGCTTTCACGAAGGAAAAATGACAGCGCTTTCTAAAACGACTGTATACATAAATGGAAAAGCTATGGAAGGGATGAGTCCGGAATCTCTGGCAACCCTTCAAAGAGCCCAGGCAGTTGTGGCTGGCGTCACAAATGACAGTATGACAAGGGAAGAAAAATTGAGGGTTTGCTTTGATTATGTGAAAGAGGCTTATTCTGAAATCAAACCGAGAATTCCTCATTATCTGGGTATGGACTGGCCGGTAATTTACGCCAATGACATGTTTGTAAATGGAGCTGGAAATTGCTGCAGTTATGCGGCTGCTTTTGCGTATATGGCAAAGGCCATTGGATATGAAGAGGTGTATTGCTGCAACAGCGGCGGCCATGGATGGGCTGAGATTGACGGATTGGTATATGATCCGGAATGGAGCAAGTGGCATCATGTGTATAATTACTATGCCCTCAGCTATGATACTCCCACGGATCAGGACTATAAGGGCGCCATCGGAGCCAGAAAGCCCTGGATGCGCATAAAAATCTGACAGAAGTTTTTGCAGCAAAGGAGAAAAAATGGTTTTCAGTTCATTGGTATTTTTATGCATATTTTTTCCGGTGGTATTTTGTCTGCACAGTGCAATTCCTTCTACAAAAGCAAGAAATGCCCTTCTGATTCTGGCAAGTCTGCTCTTTTATGCTTTTGGGGAACCGGTTTATGTGATTTTGATGGTAATAAGCGCCTTTCTCAATTATCTGTGCGGGCTGCTTATGGGAAAAGTTGGCCAAAAGGCTGCGCTGATAGCAGCAGCGGGAATTAATATCGGTATTTTATGTGTATTTAAGTATACCGGATTTTTTATAACAACAATAAACAGTCTGCTGCGCTTAAACATAAACGTTCCTCAGATTACTTTGCCTGTTGGAATATCTCTTTTCACATTTCAGGCATTGTCTTATGTAATTGACGTCTGCCGGGGACAGGTGGAGGTTCAGAGAAATTTCGGTAAGGTGCTGCTGTATATCTCTTTTTTTCCCCAGTTGATTGCAGGGCCGATTGTAAAATACAGGGATATTGCCCTTGAGATTGACAGCCGAAGCGTGGATCTGCGGGAGGCAGCCTTTGGTCTGAGACGCTTTATCTGCGGTCTGGCCAAAAAGGTATTGATTGCCAATACTATGGCTGTGACTGCGGATCAGGTATTTCAGCAGGGGATGGATTCCTTAAATATCATAAGCTCATGGCTGGGGGCAATTGCCTATGCCATGCAGATTTACTTTGATTTCAGCGGATACAGCGATATGGCAATTGGGTTGGGCTGGATGTTCGGCTTTCATTTCAAAGAAAATTTTGATCACCCCTACGGTTCTCTTACCATTAAGGAATTCTGGCGGCGCTGGCATATTTCTCTGTCTTCCTGGTTTAAGGAATATGTGTATATTCCTCTGGGCGGCAATCGGAATGGAAAAGTCCAAACGGGGCTGAATAAAATGATTGTGTTTTTCCTGACCGGGCTCTGGCATGGCGCCAACTGGACTTTTGTGGTTTGGGGACTGTTCCACGGGGCGTTCAGTTTTTTTGAGGAATTTGTTCCTTCGCTGAAAAAACTGCCCCGTGGTTTGCTGCATGTGTATACCATGCTGGTGGTGACAGTAGGATTTGTTATTTTTCGGTCAGATACCTTAGGGTATGCGCTTCTTTATATTGGAAAAATGTTTACAGGGTTTGAGTTTTCAGCAGCCTCCATGTCTTTTGTGTGCCAAGAGATGACGCCGTTTTTTATTGCCATGTTGGCAGCGGCCGTAATTGGGTGTGCTCCCATCTGCTTTCTTACCGGAAAAATCTATGCTTTATCCGAAAAAGAGGGATCTGGGGCAGACCCAGAGGGAAAGAAGCCTTTTGTAAGATTAAAAGCTCCATTGGAGAGTGACAGCTTTGTGCAGACAGTCTTGTATCTGGCAGCATTTGTTCTGCTTTTGTGGTGTATCCTCAGGCTGTCGGGAGGTTCCTATAATCCTTTTATCTATTTCAGGTTTTAGAATGACAGCAGGTTATTTCTATGACCTGTCTGAAAAAGCGAATGGCTGTCTGTGCACAAAGAGGAGAATATATATGAAAAAACATTTGATATTTATGATCGCCTGCCTTGCGGTCTGTCTGCTGCCCTTTGCAGGGATGGCTGTGCATCCCACCACAATAACCACAGAAAATAAGGCAATGTCTGAGTTTCCGGAACTGAAGACAGAGGAGGGAGTCTGGAATTCAGATTTTTTTCAGGAGTTTGAGGAATATTTTAATGAGCATTTTGCATTCCGCAATGAACTGGTTTATGCTGACGCAAAGATTCAGACTTCTGTGTTTCAGGTTTCCAATGTGGATACCGTGATATATGGAACGGACGGGTGGCTGTATTATACATCCACCCTGGAGGACTATCTGGGAACAGGAAAAATGTCAAATCGGCAAATCTACAATCTTGCCCATAACCTTTCTCTGGTCTGGCAGTATGTAGAGGAAAAGGGGAGTGATTTTCTCCTGGCAGTTCCTCCTAATAAAAATACATTGTATGGAGAACATATGCCTTACTATGATTCTTATATTGTGGATCAAGTACATAATGTGGATTTGCTGGCGCCGAAGCTTGCTGCGATGGGAGTTCCTTATGCAGATTTGACAGAATTGTTCCGGAATGAGGATGAGGTTCTATATTTAAAGCGGGATTCTCATTGGAACGGAAAAGGGGCTGTTTTGGCCTATAACTGCATTATGGATGCTCTGGGATATCTCCATGAGGATTATAAAGACACTTCCGTTACCCGCACGAAAGACGAGGACGGCGACCTGAACCGGATGCTTTATACCTTTTATGGGGAAAAGGAACTGAATGATAACTATGAGATAGAACAGAAGTATTTCTATGTGAATGATGTAAAAAGTGTGGAGGATGTATGGATTGAGACAAAGGGAGGAACGGGGAACGGCACATTGCTGATGTTTCGGGATTCTTTTGGAAATACGCTGATTCCGCTGCTGGCGGATCAGTTCGAAGAGGCCTGGTTTACGAAAGAAGTTCCTTATGGACTGGAAAGCCTGATGGAGCAGTATGATCCAGATACGGTTGTGGTGGAAAAGGTGGAACGGAATCTTTCTGAGTATCTTACTATGCCGCCAATTATTTCTGCCTTGGAAACGGATTTCGCTCAGACAGAGGAAGCTGTGGAATCGGATACGACGGTTTCCATGAAATCCCTGGAGTATGATTTTAATTACTATAAGATCAGCGGGAATGTGGAGGAAGCGCTTTTGAAAGAGGAAACAGACATTCTTGTCAGAATCAATGATGTCTGTTATAAAGCGTATCATACAGATTCAAATGGGTATGAAGTTTACATTAAAAAAAAGGAAATAAAGACCTGGCCGGTGGAGATTAAGGTGCTGACTAAAGATCGGGGAATCAGCAAAGTGGTTCAAACCAGACAGATAGAAGAAGGAGAATGATTACCATGAAAATAATGAAAAAAATAACACTGCTTGGCACATCTGTGTTTTTGGGATTGGGGCTGTGCGCCTGCGGGAAAGCAACAGTGCAGATCAATGACAGCGGCGTCGTTACAGAATTGGAGGTTTCTACGCCATCCACGGTGGAAGAGATTTTGGAAGAAGCGGAAATTGCATGGAAGGATGGGGATGAGGTTAGTCCTGCCCTGGATACTAAGATCACAGAAGCCGGGGAAATTGTGATTTCCAGAAAGAATACAGTGAAGCTGACGGCAGACGGAGAGACAAAAGAGGTTGTTATGGTGGGCGGAACTGTCAGTGACCTTTTAGAGCAGGAGGGCGTTACCCTTGGCGAAAAGCAGCGCGTGAATTATGATTTGGATGAATATTTAAAAGACGGAATGGAAATTAAAATCTCTTATTCCTACAGCGTTGAGGTGACCTGCGATGGAGAAACCTATGCCCGGGAGACGGAAGCCGAGACAGTCAGTGATGTATTGGAGGAATTAAAAATCACATTGGGAGAGGATGACCGCATTACCCCTGCAGTTACAGAGGCAGTTGCGGAAGGCATGAAGATTGTGGTAAACCGGGTGACCTTTGATACAGTTGTGGAAACAGAGACCATTGAGTATGAAACCGTATACGAAGATGACAGCTCCATGTCAAAAGGGCAGGAAGAAGTCAGCAAAGACGGTGAGAATGGGGAAAAACAGGTCACTTATCAGGTTACCTATGTGGATGGAGAAGAGGAATCCAGAGAGGCGGCAGAAGAAACGGTGACGAAAGAACCAGTAAATAAGGTGGTCAGAGTGGGAACTCAGGAGGAATCTTCTCCCAGCAGTTCGGGAAGAAGCGTAGTGTCGAAAAAAGCATTCTATGACTGCAACGGTTCCGGACATGGATATTACGAAATTACTTATTCAGACGGCAGTGTGGAATATGAGGAATTTTAGGGGGTTTTTCAATTCGTTTCGGCTGTAAAATGCTGCAGCGATGAAATTAATTTATTGTTTCTGCTCTGTTAGTCTGATATGACTCTTTAGGAGTTCCATCTTTTGTTCGGGCGATTTCATTGGATTGCCGTCTTTATGAGACGATGCTGCATTTTTTCGATCATCTGCTTACAAGACTACAGATCTGAAAATCTGCTGGCATAAAATCATACACAGGAACGCCCCTCTCATTCGCATTGGCGGCCGTCCACTGCTTCTCGGCGACGGCTGCAAGGTTTGCAAAGAATCTAGCCGTACGCCGGGCGTGAAAAAGCTGTGCCAGGAATCGGAGAACTCTTCAAAACCACAGTTTATGCATGGCCATATGTTTGGCGGAAATTTAAGCAGCCCCTTAAGCCATGCAATCCAGATGATCCGCAATGGGCGCGCCATTGCCCAAACTTTTTCGGAAAATGTTTATTTTGCATTGGATCGGTGTTTTCTCACTGTTCCACTGCTCATGGAACTGAAGAGACTTAATGAATCCGCCGTTTACCGTCTCCATGTCATTGCCAGGGCCAAGGCGAATTGCACTGCCTATGCAAAACCTGAGAAAAAGCCCGATCTGCGCCGTGGCCGTCCCTGTAAGAAAGGGAAATCTATCAAGGCAATGGATCTCTTTGAATCCCGCAAGCATGACTTCATAGCATCCTGCATTTGTAGAAATGATTGAACGGCGCCGTTACCTTCGGATATCTCGCAAAGGCAAGGCGTCCGAGGCAACTGTCATTGATTATCTTAAAAAACATTTTTTCGGCTTTTGTTCCTGAACCGCCATTCACACATAAGTCGATTAATTCTCAGCATGCAGGAACCGGGTTTTGAAGAAGATAAATCGGCATAATCGTTTAAATTTCTCAAAAGCGTTGATTCCTACGTATACGATACATTTCAATGTTCCAATATGCAAGCTCTATTTTAAAATAGGGTCACTTGTCATACAAAAAATTTCTACAAGCAACTATGAAAAGTTTTAACTCTCAAGAAAGAATATATATAGGAAAACAAGTAAAAAAATGACAATCCTTTATTACTGCTTGTTTTCCTTGCCCAAAATGCCAGAAGCAGCTTCCTTTCGCTCACTTTCCACATAAGCACGCATTACCTGTTCTTCATCAAACAATGTCATCATCATGTCAGCAACCTCCTTTTCCCTGCTCGATAAATACTCTTTCAGAACATCCCTGTCTTTGCAGATGTTGATGGTATTGGTAACTGCTTCCCTAGTTCGTCCATATAATTTTACTTGCTCGTCATATACTTTTGTAAAAGCGACATATTGACTAATAATATCGTTGTCCTTGCCAGCGTATATCATTTTCATCTTTACATCAATGGCGCATTTCTCTCCGCCCCAAAATTCTTCTGAAAGGGAAATATATTCTGGTTTGCTTACCCGTTTTCCGGTGAATATCACATATAATTCTGCTTTTGGCAGCTTTACTTTTTTACTGCCGTATAGGTTATCTTGGTTTCATGATACAAAAAACCATCCTATATTCAAAAGTGATTCCTCGCTTGTTCATTAGATGACACTGTTTCCAATCCTGACACATTTTTCATCAATGACACAGCTTCTGACACTAATTTTTTGTAAATTTAGGCTTTTTTATAAGAGAAGATAAAAAGACAGAATGCCGGAAATCCCCAGAAATAGACACTTACGGCACTCTGCATAGACAAATGAAAGCCATGCCATAATAAGTATCGGTAACTATGCGTTTAGAGCTTGCATCGGTTTGGAGAGTATAACTGTAGACAAGAGCAATACAATGTATGACAGTAGGGAGAATTGCAATGCCATTATAGATACGAAAAACGATATCCTTATGTTTGGCTGTAAAAATACAAAGATACCAGATAACATAAAAATTATTGGTGTTCCTTATAATATCCTGATTAGCGGCCACAGACATTTCCTTATCTTAATTCCCGATGATTCCTTTAGAATACATGAAAATGAAATAATCTTCTTCCAGGGATGCCGCGTTCAGCATCCTTTCATTGGTGATTTCCCAAATGCCTGTTCAATGGCGGTGCGCCTTCTCTGCCTGATAATGGCAGAATACAGTAAAAATGCACTGCTGGCAATCACCGACACGCAACCCACCAGGAATATGATAATGACTATGGTCTGCAGGTTGTTCATCTGGGAAGCAAACCGCTCATATCCCTCATCATCAAACGTCACTTCCAGAAGAGAAGACTCTGGAAGTTTGGAGAACTCCTCATAGAAATCATTGATTCCGCCGTTCTCTATCTGGAAAGACGCGTTATAGCCCCGCATGGGACCTATTGCAATGACATTCCTGACCTTTTCTTCTGGAACGGATGCGCTTGGGATGATAATCTCATCCAAAGCAAACTCATCCAGACTCGCGCGCTCACGTGGATTGGACGGAATAAAATCCCTTAATGGTATAATCCGCTTCATAAAACACATCATATTTTCTGCCTTCTGAAGTTAAAATGTCTGTCCGGAACATCCCGGCCACCATACCGTTTATAGATACAACATTCGCAACTGTCGGACATTCATAATCTGTAAAATACATCTGCAGCTTAATGTTTTGCCCTATCTGGAGATTATTTTATTTGGCAAATGTCTGGGAAACCAGACATACCTTGGAACCGCCGCCATATTCTTCCGGGCTGATATCTTTCCCTTCCGCAACAGCCGCCCGGCTGTCATGAAAAGGACTTAAAAGTTCCGTGCTGCCTGTCGGCGTAACAGGCGCCGCCTTATATGACAATTTTTCTATTTCATCAATGAAATTTCTCCACATTTCGCCTATGTCCGTGCTCCAGAAATCCCCATCCATTTCTCCCCAATCAAGCGTCCGATCCTTGCCCAATGATATTGTTATCGGGACATATTCAATGATGCCTATTTCTTTTGAATGCTTATCCATAACATTCCACTTTGAAAAGCAATATACTTTTTTCCAGCTTCTAAAGGCTCTGGATTTTCTTTATAATGCTCACAAAAAGAAACTGTTTTGCCTACCAGAGAAGGATTCTCATCTTCCCAATAAACTTTTTCACTTCTACTTCCACCGGACCGTTAGGAACACAGTCTTCTAATGGGGAAAATTCCATCACCAACAACGTCAAGTTGATTCAATATGTCCGCAGTTCCTATGGCGGTGAAGGTGTCTTTCATCCGGTTGATGGAATCCTGCACGCCCATCCACAGACTGCAGCCCAATGCGAAGAAAACAGTGCCGAGCATAATAATGCAGAAAAATAAAATACTCATCCACTTTTTCCGGAAAAGCTGTTTTATGCTGTTTTTCATACAATTATTTTTTACAGTAGAAAAAAATTTCTTTATTCCCTTGATTTTTCCATACTGAGATGATATAATATCTCGTGAACGCTTTTGGAGCGAGTTGTTTTTGTGTACAAAAACAGAAGGCAGGTTCAATGAAACTGTACAGACAGCAGAAAGGAGGAATTGCTGTGAAGGTAAGATCATCCGTAAAACCTATTTGTGAGAAATGCAAGATTATTAAGAGAAAAGGAAGCGTCCGGGTTATCTGTGAGAATCCAAAGCATAAGCAGAGACAGGGTTAATGCGGCGTGTTTGACAGACGCAGATTTTGCCGGAAGATACCTGGCAGAACATCCTTTTTGAGCAGAGAAACATTTTATTTATGTGCGGCTGTAGTGAAACACCAGGGGCGGTTGTTCTTGAAATCTGTTTCACTATTCATAATAAACAGCGGGTGCGGCTGTTTCCGGGTTTTTTGATACCGAGGGAATTCGGGAGAACGTACAGAACCAAATAGTAAGCAGAGAACAAAGATATACACTCATTTCAGGACGAGCAACCGTAGCTGTATATGTTTGTTTTTCGTGTATAAGGCAGATTTTGTTGCAGGTTTGCCTGAACTATTAATGAGGAATTATTGTAGATTTCAGAAAATTTTATGGAGGTGTACGACATACATGGCTCGTATCGCAGGTGTAGATTTACCAAGAGAAAAACGTGTAGAGATAGGATTGACTTATATTTACGGAATCGGAAGAGCAAGTTCTAACCGCATTCTGGCAGAAGCAAAAGTGAATCCGGATACCCGTGTCAGAGATCTGACAGACGAAGAAGTAAAGAGAATCAGTGAAGTGATTGATGCAACTCAGATGGTGGAAGGTGATTTGAGAAGAGAAATCGCTTTGAATATTAAGAGATTGCAGGAAATCGGATGCTACCGGGGAATCCGTCACAGGAAAGGGCTTCCGGTTCGCGGACAGAAGACAAAGACCAATGCAAGAACCAGAAAAGGTCCGAAGAGAACTGTTGCAAATAAGAAGAAATAAGCGGCGGCCGCTTAGGGAAAGAAGGCGGATAAAGGCAGCCTGAGGTATCAGCAATATCTGTGGTCAGCCGGATATCACCGCTCTGGAACAAGAAAATAAATCATTAGAAAGTAGGTTAGTTTAGATATGGCGAAAAACACTGGAAAAAAAGTGACCAAAAAGCGCGTAAAGAAAAACGTTGAACGTGGACAGGCGCACATTCAGTCATCTTTTAACAATACAATTGTAACAATTACAGATGCTGAAGGAAATGCTTTATCATGGGCAAGTGCAGGCGGTCTTGGTTTTAGAGGTTCAAGGAAATCTACTCCGTATGCTGCACAGATGGCAGCTGAAACAGCGACAAAAGCAGCTCTTATACATGGGTTGAAGACGGTGGATGTTATGGTCAAGGGACCGGGTTCCGGAAGAGAAGCGGCAATCCGTGCCCTTCAGGCATGCGGTCTTGAGGTAACCAGTATCAAAGATGTTACTCCGGTGCCTCACAATGGATGTCGTCCGCCCAAACGTAGAAGAGTCTGATTAGGAGGTATAAAATAAGATGGCAGTAAATAGAGTTCCCGTTCTTAAGAGATGCAGATCTCTTGGTTTAGATCCGATTTATTTAGGAATTGACAAGAAGTCCAACAGGCAGCTGAAGAGAGCAAACAGGAAGGTTTCTGAATACGGACTTCAGTTAAGAGAGAAACAGAAAGCGAAATTCATCTACGGAGTATTGGAAAAGCCTTTCCATAATTACTACCTGAAGGCTGACAGAATGAAAGGCATGACAGGTGAGAACCTGATGACCATTCTGGAAAGCAGACTGGATAACGTAGTATTCCGTTTAGGCCTGGCAAGAACCAGAAAAGAAGCGAGGCAGATTGTTGACCACAAGCATGTAATGGTAAACGGCAAACAGGTAAATATTCCTTCTTATCAGGTAAAAGCAGGAGACACCATCGAAATCAAAGAAAAATGCAAAGGTTCCCAGAGATACAAAGACATCCTTGAAGTCACTGCCGGAAGATTAGTGCCGGAATGGCTGGAGGCAGATCAGGAAAACCTGAAGGGTACTGTAAAAGAATTACCGAACAGAGAAGTTATTGACGTTCCGGTAAACGAAATGCTTATCGTCGAGTTATATTCTAAATAATCATTAACAAGCAACGATACCCGAAAAGGAGGGACTTTGTAGTGTTCGATTTTGAAAAACCAAAAATTGAAATTTCCAAAATTTCAGAAGACAAAAAGTACGGCCGATTTGTTGTAGAACCACTGGAAAGAGGCTATGGTACTACACTTGGTAATTCTTTAAGAAGAATCATGCTTTCTTCATTGCCAGGCGCAGCAGTCAGCCAGGTAAAAATCGAAAGTGTTTTGCATGAATTCAGTTCCATTCCCGGCGTAAAGGAAGATGTGACTGAGATTATTATGAACATCAAGAATCTGGCATTAAAAAACACCAGCCCAACAAACGAGTCTAAAGTTGCTTACATTGAATTTGAAGGTGAAGGCATAGTTACAGCAGCCGATATACAGGTTGACCCTGATATCCAGGTATTGAATCCGGATTTGGTAATCGCCCATCTCAACGGTGGCACAGATTCCAGGTTATATATGGAACTGACAATTACCAAAGGCAGAGGCTACGTAAGTGCTGATAAGAACAAGAGTGAAGATGTGCCAATCGGCGTGATTGCAGTGGATTCTATTTATACGCCAGTAGAACGTGTAAATCTTTCCATTGAAAATACACGTGTGGGACAAATCACAGATTATGATAAGCTTACCCTCGACGTATATACAAACGGAACACTGGAACCGGATGAGGCAGTAAGTCTGGCAGCAAAAGTTTTAAGCGAGCATTTGAATCTGTTCATTGACTTATCTGAGAACGCAAGAACTGCAGAAGTCATGATAGAAAAAGAAGACAATGCAAAAGAAAAAGTTCTTGAAATGAATATTGATGAACTGGAGTTGTCCGTTCGTTCTTATAACTGTCTGAAACGGGCAGGAATTAACACAGTAGAAGAGTTGACTAACAGAACACCGGAAGATATGATGAAAGTTCGTAATCTCGGACGTAAGTCTTTAGAAGAAGTGTTAGCGAAGTTAAAAGAATTGGGCTTGCAGCTGAATCCCGGAGAGGAATAAAATCCCTGAGGGGTGCAACAGAATCAGCAGTCTGGTTCAGATACAGGGTTTGTAAGACCAAAAGGCGAAACCCTGCAAATCACATGTTCGGTAAATAAGACCAAAAGGCATTGCCGGATATTAAAATGGAGGATGATTAAAATGGCTAAATATAGAAAATTAGGCAGAACTTCTGATCAGAGAAAAGCTTTGATTAGAAATCAGGTAACCGCATTGTTATACCATGGCAAAATTGTTACTACTGAAGCAAAGGCAAAAGAAATCCGCAAGGTGGCAGAAGGTTTGATTGCCATGGCAGTTCGGGAGAAAGATAACTTTGAAGAGGTTACGGTAACCGCCAAAGTTCCCCGCAAAGACAAAGACGGTAAGAGAGTAAAAGAAGTAGTGGATGGTAAAAAAGTTACTGTGTACGACGAAGTAGAGAAGAAAATCAAAAAAGACCTTCCTTCCCGTTTGCATGCAAGAAGACAGATGAACAAGGTATTATATTCCGTAACATCTGTTCCTGCAGAAAACGCAGGAAAGAAGAAGAACACCAAGAAAATTGACGTTGCAACCAAATTATTTGACGAAGTTGCTCCAAAATATGTAGGCCGTAACGGTGGATATACCAGAATCGTGAAAATTGGACAGCGTAAAGGTGACGGCGCTTTAGAGGTTCTTCTGGAATTAGTATAGAATCGGAAAATAGATATGCAGAAAGACTGCTGGAAAGAGTATTTGAAATGTATTCTTTCCAGCGGTTTATTTTTTGGGAAAAAGTGACGATGTTATACTCAAGAGTACATTTATGGATATTGCTGCAGAAGCAAATTCAGGCATCAGATAGGGAAAGGATTCCCTAAAGAGAATTTCAGGGAGGGAACAGTTATGAAGGTAACATCGTACAGCGCCGGGGGCGTGGCCGCAGGCGGCATGAAGGGAATCATATCAACCAATAGTGCCAGGAGACGCACAGGAATTCCGAAAAAGAGCAATCAGAATAACGTGAAAAAGAAAAATGTAAATTATAATCCCAGAGAGATTCGTTCAGCATTGAGCCGGGTAAAAAAATCCCAGAGCGCCGGACAGGTGCTGGCACAGGCCAAAGGGAAGCTTGCCAATCTGCTGAAAGCCAAGGGAACAGGCCAATTTAAGGAAGCAGAACTTGCTGCCGCTATTATCCATGCTAAAAGAATGGTGCGCTGCGCCAAGATGAAGACGCAAAATTTAAAGCAGGAGGAACAGCTTCAAAGGAAGCATGAGAAGGAGGCCAAAGCGGAAGAACAGCAGCAGAAAAATGAAATCAAGCTTCGGGTGAAACAAAAAGAGCAGCATCTGAAACAGAAAGCCAAAAGCGAAAAAACGCAAAAGCTTCAAAAACAGAAGCGCCAGCAGATGGAATTGATGCAGAGACGCCGGATTCACCGCAATATGGAGCATGGCAAAATGGAAGAGGCAGATCTGGAATATAAGAAAAATATGAGCAATGCTGCCAGCAGTTCAGAAAGCGTAAACTATGAGCCATCATATATTCCGCTGGAAGGCATAGAAGTTCAGTTGAGCGAGGATGGAATTGAGTTAACAGAGGCCCAGATTGAAGCTCAAATCGAACAGCAGATAGAAATGATGATCGCAGCAGAGCTGGCAGGCAGTGCTGGAATGTCGGATTTGGCCGGAGTGACAATGCCGGATTCGGCAGGAGCTGATATGGGCGGCGGAGATATTCCGGTGATCGATATAGCGATAGGATAAGCCGCAATTTGGTACTGGAACAAGCGGCGGAGTATTCCGGCAATTGATATAGCCATAAGGTAAGTCAAAAGAAGAAAAGGTGGAAACTTATGGGGCAGGGAATTACAATTCAGTCTGTAGAACGTGCATTTCATATTCTGGAATGCTTTACCGGAAGTATTTCGGAATTGGGAATTACAGACATTTCTCGTCAGATGGGACTGGGAAAGAGCACGATTTACGGACTGGTCAATACCCTGGTGCAGGAAGGGTATCTGGAACAGAATCCGGAAAATAAATGTTACCGACTGGGTATCAAGCTATTTGAAATGGGCTGCATTGTCCAGGAGCGGATGGATATCCGGGAGATTGCAAAGCCCTATTTAAAGGAGCTGTCTTCTTGTTTTAAAATGACAGTGCATATGGGGTTGTACAAGGATTATGAAGTGGTTTACATCGACAAAGTGGATGCGCCGGATACCAGAATTGTTTATTTCCAGGTAGGGAAGCGGGCGCCTATGTACTGCACTGGAATCGGAAAGGCAGTTTTGGCAGAACTGGAACAGCGGGAAATTGAATTTTTGCTGGAGGGACAGAAGCGGGAATCCTTCACTCCTCATACGCTTACGGTAAAAGACGACATTATCAGGGAATTAGAAGAAATTCGTCAGAGAGGCTATGCAATAGATAATGAAGAAGTAGAGCTTGGCCTGAAATGTGTGGCTTCTGCCATTTATGATTATCAGGGAAAGCCTGCGGCAGCAATCAGCATTTCCAGTTCTGCAGTTAGAATGACTGAAGAGCAGATTGAAAAGGCTTCGCAAAAGCTGAAAAGGGCTGCGGGAGATATTTCCAGGAAATTAGGATATCGCAGCAGCGCTGAATGAAATTGCAGAACTGAAATCAGGGAAATGCTCTTGAAAAGTTTTCTCTTTTATAATATAATTGCAAATACGAACATGGTTCAATAATATTGAACATCGTAAATTTATGATCGTTCACATCTCCTGCAAAAGATCAGGAAAAATTTTTTCACAATAAGCAGAACAGCGTTCAATATTATAGAATAATAAAGAAAGGAGGAACTATGATTTTGACGGTAACGCTAAATGCGGCAATCGACAAAAGGTATCGAATGAAGAAACTGCGGCTGGGTGAGGTGAACCGCGTTTCTCTGTGTCAATGCAGTGCAGGCGGAAAGGGACTGAATGTGGCCAGAGTTGCGGCAATTGCAGGGGAAAGCGTAACGGCTTTTGGAGTTGATTTGCAGGCGGCCATACGGGAAAACTGCTGGAGGAACTGGCAGGGAAGGATGAAATCAGACAGCTGACAGGCAGGGCAGAGCTTTCCCGAAAAGAACTGCTTCAGGCGGTGGAACAGCTTGGAAAACGAGGAATTCTTATGTTGTAATATCTTTGGGGCAGGAGGGAGCAGTTATGGCCGCATCTTCTGGCATCTATCAGGCGGCCGTTCCAGGGATCGAAGCTGTTAATACCGTAGGCTGCGGGGACGCTATGATGGCTGGCTTTGCAATCGGCCTGAAAAACCATTGGGACCCTTCAGAAATCCTTCGGTATGCCAGGGCATTGGCAGCGGCAAATGCCAGACAAGAGAGAACCGGATATTTTGTAAAAGAAGAATTTGAGGAGCTTTATGATGAAATTCTGGTACAGAAGCTATAAATACAGATGAGCATTTCACGGAGAAAGAAATATCAAGTAGGAAATTTTCGGAATGAAGTACAGAGATATTCAGAAAGCATAGGGAATGGAGGAAATTATGGAGAAAGTAAAAGCGCAATTATCGGGCCGGGAAATATAGGCTCTGACTTAATGTATAAAATAATGCGAAGCGACTGTCTGGAAATGTCTTACATGGTGGGCATTGTGGAATCTGAGGGAATTCGCCGGGCAAGGAAGCTGGGATTTGAGACAACCACAGAAGGGGTGGAGACAATATTGGATAAGGATGAGATTAAGATTGTATGTGACGCCACAGGAGCGAAGGCACATGCCCATCATGCTCCCTTGCTGCGGAAGGCGGGAAAAATTGCCATTGACATGACCCCGGCGGCGGTAGGGGCTATGTAGTGCCTTGTGTAAACCTGGAAAGCCTTTCTGAAGAGATGAATTTTAATATGGTAACCTGCGGCGGTCAGGCCACAGTACCCATTGCGTATGCCATCAATCAGGCGGCAGACAGTGAATATACGGAAATCATTTCCTGTATTTCATCTAATTATGGATTTTCACAAACCTGGGATATGGAACTGATAGAAGAAGCAGTGTCTGTCATCAAACATGCCAGGCTTGGGGCTTTGCTGATTCCGGGTATCGGCACCATTACAGATTTGAAAGAGGCTTACCAGAGAGGTGTCCGGGCGGTACGGATTGTCACCCATGTGACAGAGGCGGACATGTCACTGCAGCATATCAAAGCGGCAAAGGATATGGGCATGTTTACGGCAGGTTTTCTGATGATGGTACATATGGCAGAGCCGGAACAAATCCTGGAGCAGGCCGGGCTTTTTAAAGACGCCGGAGTGGATTATGTGAATCTGGCGGATTCTGCCGGGCATCTGCTGCCGGAAGAGGTGCGGAAAAGAGTCAGCCTTTTGTCAGAAAAGTTAAGCATTCCGGTGGGATTTCACGCCCAAAATAATCTGGGGCTGGCGGCGGCCAATTCTCTGGCGGCTGTGGAGGAAAGAGCTTCCTATATTGACGGCGCCTGTGCCGGGGACTGGGCGCAGGAGCCGGAAACTGCCAGATTGAGGTTTTTGCGGCATTGCTGGAACGTATGAATTGTCAGGCAGGCATTAATCTGGAAAAACTTTTGCAGACGGCAGAGGAACAGGTGGAACCCATTATGCTGCGTCCTCAGACGGTAGACACGGATTCCCTGATGCTGGGATATGCCGGAGTGTATTTCAGCTTTCTGCTCCATGCCAGGTGTGCCGCCAAGCAGTTTGGTCTGAGAACAGGAGATATTTTAAAAGAGCTGGGAAAACGGGGCATGGTAGGCGGCCAGGAGGATATGATTGTGGATGTGGCCTATCAGCTTTCCAAATCCTGATCTGAAAAGATTCCGCTTCTGCGGCGGCAGCTTTTGAGGTAAGCGGTGGGAGTCATGCCGGTATGCTCTTTAAAGACCCGGTTAAAATGAGGAATGTAATTATAACCGCAGGCCACTGCAATATCAATGATCAGTTCTTCCGTATCCTCCAGAAGCTTCCTGGCGTTTTGGATGCGGATTTGATTGATGTAGAGGGAAGGGGGAATGCCGGTTTCCTCTTTGAAGACCCGGCTCAGATAGCTGGGATTTGTATATACAGAAGCGGCAATATCAGAAAGAGACAGAGATTCAGAGTAATTCTGACGAACCAGGCACTTTACCTGTTCCATCAGAATGCTGCGGGAAGAAAAGTCCCGGGAATCCAGTCTCTTTTCCGGTTTTAAAGCAGCCAGAATACGGGCAAAATATAAAAGCATTGCATGAAGAGGCTGACGGTAAATCATCATGGAAGCTGTCAGGGAATCCTTCTGCATGGACAGGCACAGCTTTTGATAAGAAAGCAGAGAATCCATTTGTTCCGGAAGAAGCTTCAGATGATAAAAGGAAGTCTCTTCGGAAAACACACGCCAGATGGTATTGTCGCTGAAATCATAGCCGGATTGCGGCTTACATCAGACAGGAAAAAAGAAAGCAGAGAAATCTGGCAGGCGTTTAATATGCCTGCATGGGTGGAAGGCGCAGCTCCCATCAGCATCGGCACTGGCGGCTGGGGATATATCGTCTCTGAGAAGTGCGCAAACAAAGAAGCAGCCTGGGCCTTTGTGGAATTTATGACATCAGCAGAAGAGACTGGAAAATGGGCCTATGCCACAGGCGCCCTTCCTGCAAGAGTGGATGCGTTGGAAGATCTGGAATACGATCCCAATCAAGGTTCTGTGGACAAGGCAATTTCCATTGCAAAGGATAGTCTTCCTTATGCAGAGGAAGAAGGAAACCAGATGATCGAAGAGAATCTGAACCGGTAAGAGCAGACAATAAGATAAGATATTATAATTGGTGATTTATGAAAAAAAAGATTAATTTGGTGAGGGGAAAGGTAAATGAGACGTTTCTGCAGTATCTTCTTCCAAGCGTATCAGCAACCCTTATGATTTCTTTTAATTATTTTATTGATACGCTGTGTATTAGAAGTTAGGCAGCAGGGCCTTGCAGCCTTAAACCTTGCCTGGCCGGTCACAACGGCTCTGTATGCCTCAGGGCTGCTGGGAACCGGGGCGGAGCGCTGTTCTCTGCCTTCCTGGCGGCAGGCCACATAAAAAGGGCAAGGAGCATCTATACCAAGGCCATGGTGATGTGGCTGATAGTAGCAGCGGCAGTTACCATTTTAGGATTGGCCTGTTTAGATCCTCTGGTAGCGGGATTAGGCGGCGCCGGAGAATTGCAGCAGGGGGTTACCGACTATGTAAAATGGGTGCTGGTTCTGGCTGTTTCCTATATGGGGGAATGCTTTTATGCCTCCATGCTCCGCAATGACAATGCGCCGCGGCTGGCTATGGCAGGAACGCTTCTGTCCTGTTCGCTGAATATTTTTCTGGATGTATTTTTTATTTATGTGCTGGAATGGAAGATGGCAGGAGCGGCTCATGCCACAAGCCTTGCGGTGACCTCCACAGTAATTCTGGGCCTCCTGGCGTCACTCCGGCCCCAATCCAACTTGAAAATATGCCGGCAGGGCGGGCGCATACAGGATATTGTAAGTATTATTAAAGTAGGAATGTCTAATTTCCTGACAGAAATCGACGGCGGGATTGTAACCTTTGCGTACAATACGGTGCTGATCCAAATTGGAGGAGCGAATGCTACTGCTTTAATTGCAGTATAAGGGATTGTGGTAAATATCAATACCATTGTAATGGCAGCCATCAACGGGATTTCCAATGCCGTGCAGCCCTTGGTCAGCGCCAATAGCGGGGCAGGGAAGTCAAAGAGGGTGAACTTCACATAGATATCAAAGCTCTGGAGTCCATGCATCGGTTTGGGGATATTCTGGAGGAGGCTATTCTGGGAATTCAAAGCGAGACTGCAGAATTTCAGGTGATTCGGGATGCCAAAGACTGCATCGGCCCTCACTGGTATGGATTGCGGTGCCGGGTCACCTGCAGGCATTTCCGAACGGGATTTTATCTGCATATCGGGCTGATTTCCAATGATGTGGAAGCGGGATGGGCAGGTTCTCTTGGAATGGAGCCGGGCATCCATCTGGTGTCAGGAACCGGAAGCATTGCCTTTGGTAAAAATAAGGCTGGGAAAAGCAAGAGAAGCGGCAGCTGGTCTGCGTTTTTCGGTGATGAGGGTTCCTGCTGCTGGCTGGGCCGGCGGACCATGGAATTGTTTTCCAAGCAGGCGGACGAAAGAATTCCCGTGGGGCCGCTGTACCATATGATGAGAGAAAGATTTCAGTTAAAACAGGATATGGATTTTATTGCATGTATGGAAGCAGAATATATTCCTGTGCGCAGTAAAACGGCATCCCTGCAAAAACTGCTGCTTGCGCAGCAAAAGAGGGGGATGAATCGGCAAAATCCCTGTATCGGGAATCGGCAGAGGAATTGGGAATGATGGCGGAAAGTATTGCATCAGAGATTTTTCCGGAGGAAAAGGTTGTGGTTTCTTATTCCGGCGGCCTGTTTTATGGAAAGGAAAATTGGTAACGACAAAAGAAATGCTGCTTCACGCTCAGGAAAAACATTACGCGGTGGGTGCATTTAATGTGGAAAATATGGAAATGATCCAGGCGGTGCTTGGGGCGGCAGAAAGGCTTAGGGCTCCTGTGATTATGCAGACCACTCCCTCTGCCCTAAAATATGCCGGTGCAGATTATTTCTATGGAAATGTATTTCGGCCGCCAGGGATTCCTGTGTCCCTATTGCGCTTCATCTGGATCACGGCTCAGATTACAGCCTTGCAGTTCAGGCAGTTCGGGCAGGGTATACTTCGATTATGACAGACGGTTCGAAACTGCCTTTGGAATCTAATATTCAGATGACCAAAAAGGTGGTGGAACTGTGTGACAGAGCCGGAGTGCCGGTGGAAGCGGAACTTGGAAAAGTGGGAGGCAAAGAGGATGATTTGGAAGCCGGGCCAGTAGATGCCTATACAGTCCAAAGGAGGCAGAATTCTTCGTGAAGCAGACTGGAATTTCTTCTCTTGCAGTGGCTATTGGAACGGCCCATGGATTCTATCAGGGAGAGCCTAGGCTGGATCTGCAGAGACTCTCAGAAATCCGGCAGAGAGTTTCTGTTCCGCTGGTGCTTCATGGAGCTTCCGGGGTCCCAGCGGATGCAGTTGCAGAAAGTATCCGCAGAGGAATCTGCAAAGTAAATTACGCCACAGAGCTTCGGGCTGCTTACAGCGCTGCAGCCAGGGAAACCATAAAGCAGCAGCCACAACTGATTGATCCAAAGATATTTGGAAAAGCAGGGCGAGAGCAGGTGATGGAACTGGTAATGGAAAAAATGAAAGTCTGCGGCTGCGTTGGGAAAGCATAGTGCGGTGATTCTATTGTCTGAAAGACGGCTGAGTTCTGCCAGAAGGGAGAACCTTTGAGGCGGTCTGCGTTTTGCCGGAAGGGAGAGCTTTGGGGGCTGAGTTCTGCCGGGAGAAACTGCCGTCTCAGACAATAGCTTCGTTTTTATCTTGTTTTAAAGGCAGGGTGAAGATAAATTCCGTGCCTACCCCTTCTGTACTGATGACATTGATATTTTCGTTATGGGCTGAAATAATTTCCTTTACTATGGCAAGGCCCAGGCCGGTGCCCCGTTTGTCTTTTCCGCGGGATAAGTCAGTCTTGTAGAACCGCTCCCAGATTTTTTTCAGGCTTTCCTTGGGAATTCCGATTCCAGTATCTTTGACAGAAATAAAGACCTTTTCATTTTTTTCGGTGGTTTCAATGGTGATGGTGGAGTCCGGATTGCTGAATTTGATGGCGTTGTCAATGAGATTGTAGAGCACTTGCTGAATTTTGCTCATATCTGCACAGACAAAAGAAGTATGCCCTGTCAGGATCAGTTCAAAAGAAATCTTCTTTTCCTGACAGGTTCCCTCAAAGGACTGGACCACCAGCTTGATGGTGTTGTTAATGTCAAAGCTGCTGATGTCTAACATGGTGCCTTTGGCGCCGTATTTGTTCAGTTCCAGCATGCTCTGTGTCAGCTTGTTGAGCCGTTCTGTCTCAAACAGGATGATATTTAAGTATTTATCCTGCATTTCGTGAGGAATGGTGCCGTCCATAATGGCCTCAATATAGCCTTTGATGGAAGTCAGGGGGGAGCGGAAATCATGGGAGACATTGGCGATAAAATTCCTCTGATCCTCTTCCAGGGTGGAAAGCTCCGTGGCCATATAATTCAGGGAGGCTGCCAGATAGCCGATTTCATCATTGGTGTGAATGTTGATCTGGGCATCAAAATTTCCTTCCGAGTAGTCTCTGGCGGCCCGGGTAATTTTCCGGATCGGGATGTAAACGGTAGCCGTAAATAGCCCCAAAACCACGAAAGCACAGAGAAAGATAATGGCAAGGGTCATATAGGAGATATTGATAAAGCCGTCTTTCAAAGACGCCAGATCCCGCACTGGCTTGTGGATCACTACATATCCTCTGACCTTGTAGTTGATGGTTATGGGCGAGAATACCGATAAGGTTTCTTCGGAAAAAGTATTGAAAAAGGTTCCGGTCTGATAGTAACTGGCGCCGAAGGCAGAAATGTCGAAATGTTCCACGGCGCTGGCAGAGGAATCCGAATTGGAATTAATCAAAATCTGTCCGCCGGGATTTATCACCTGGGTGTCTGCGTCCAGATAGGTGGCGACTGCCTGAAAGTGCGCAGTTACATCTTCTAAGGTCATGGTACCCCGGTAATAATTGGCGGCATAGTTGGCAGCCAGCAAATTGGATTCCCGGTACAGATCAGCGGCGGTATCCTTTTCTATGTAATTCAGGGTCAGCCTGGAGGTAAATGTGGCAATGGTGAGAAAGCCCAGAATGCCAAATGCCGCATAACCTGCCAGGAGCTTCAAATAGAGTGTCCGTTTCACTGTTTCACCTCGAATTTATACCCGATTCCCCAGACGGTTGCAAGACTCCAGGAATTGTGATCCTTGATTTTTTCCCGGAGCCGTTTTACATGGACGTCTACGGTGCGGGTGTCCCCGATATATTCATATCCCCAGATATGATCCAGCAATTGTTCTCTGGTAAATACCTGATTGGGGGAAGAAGCCAGAAAATATAACAGTTCCAGCTCTTTGGGAGGCATATCCACCGGTTTACCATAATAAAGGACGGAATAATTAGTCTGGTTTATCACCAGATCAGGGTACTCTACACATTTAATATTAGGTGCGGCCGCTTCTGTTCTGGCTGGCTGGTAACGGCGAAGCACTGCTTTTACCCGCGCCACCAGCTCTTTGGAGTCAAAGGGTTTCATAATATAATCATCAGCGCCCAGCTCCAGTCCCAGTACCTTGTCGAAAATCTCTCCCTTGGCGGAAAGCATAATAATTGGAAGATTGGATTTGGCCCGTATTTCCCTGCATACCTGATAGCCGTCAATGCCGGGAAGCATTAAATCCAGTAAAATCAGGTTGGGCTGATACTGCTCATAGACGGCCAGGGCTTCTTCTCCGTCATGAACCATTCGTGTGTCATAGCACTCTTTGGTCAGATAGAGGGAAATCAGTTCTGCAATATTTACATCATCGTCTACAATGAGAATTTTCTGTTTTGATACCATGAGGCTCCTTTCTCTGCGAAAAACGGATATCCGTGAGATATATTTTCTTGGAAAATTTTATTTATAAGTTACAATCAGCCGCGCAATACGTTTGGTGTAAGCGTTATCTGGAAGTTTATTTGCTGTTCCTATTTAAAAGTGACAATGGTAACGCCGGAATCCCCTTCGCCAAATTCTCCAAGACGGAAAGAATCCACATATTTTAACCGTTTCAGATGTCCTTGAACAGCTTTGCGCAAAGCGCCGGTGCCTTTTCCGTGAACAACTCTTACCGAAGGCATATGAGCCAGATAAGCGTCGTCTAAATATTTATCCAGCAAAGCGATTGCCTCATCTGTGGTTTTTCCAATCAGGTTGATTTCTGCGGAAATGGAGGCGGATTTGGACATTTTCAGTTTGCCGGCTCCAGTGGATTTCTTTTTATTTCCGAGGGCAGGAGCGTCCTCTAACAGCATAAGATCTTTGATGTTTACCTGTGAGCGCAGGATTCCCATTTGTACATACAAATCACCCTTGTCATTGGGCAGGGTGTGAACGGTTCCTTTTAAGTTCATGCTCAGAACCTTTACCGAGTCACCGATACGCAGATTTTTGGGAATTTTGTGATTGGGGGCTTCCTTTTGCTTTAAGGTCATATTTTTCTCCAGATCATTCATTTTGCCCCGAAGCTTGCTTCGTTCCTGTTCCATTTCTTTCGCGGAAGCATTTCCATGGCCGTATTTGTGGAAGTTTTTGATGGTTTGATCAGCCACTTCTTTGGCTTCCCGGAGAATGGCATGGGCTTCCTCATTGGCCTGGCGGATGATTTTTTCCCGCTGGCTGTCTAACCGTTCCTGCTTTTCTTCCAGCTTGTGCTTCAGCCCTTCAATTTCTTTTTTGTACTGCTCTGCTTCCAACCGCTCCTGTTCTATGGTGATCCGGCTGGCTTCCAAATCAGAAATCAAATCCTCGAAATTCTCGTCCTGTTCTGTCATCCGGCCCCTGGCGTCTTCAATAATATCTTCCGGAAGGCCCAGCTTGCCGGAAATAGCAAAAGCATTGCTCTTGCCTGGAACTCCAATCAGAAGCCGGTAAGTGGGGCTTAATGTTTCTACAGAAAATTCACAGCTTGCGTTTTCCACGCCTGGGGTGGAAAGGGCAAATACTTTCAGTTCACTGTAATGGGTGGTTGCCATGGTACGGACGCCGTAATCATGAAGTCTGGACAGAATGGAAATGGCCAGCGCTGCGCCTTCTGTAGGGTCTGTTCCGGCGCAAAGCTCATCAAAAAGAGCCAGGGAGTTGGCATTTACCTGCTTTAAAATAGAGGTAATATTTGTCATATGTGAAGAAAAGGTACTGAGGTTCTGCTCAATGCTCTGTTCATCTCCGATATCTGCAAAAACTTCCTCAAATACGGAAAGCTCCGAACGGTCATTGGCAGGAATGTGAAGGCCGGCCTGACCCATCAGGGTGAACAGTCCTACGGTTTTTAAGGACACGGTTTTGCCGCCGGTGTTAGGGCCTGTGACAATCAGGAGATCAAAATCTTCTCCCAGGTGAATGTCGATGGGCACAACCTTGTGGCTGTCTAACAGCGGGTGGCGCCCTTTGCGGATTCGAATGCGGTGCTCTTCATTAAAAACCGGCGCAGTTCCATTATATTTCCGGGCCAGAGAGCCTTTGGCAAAAATAAAGTCCAGTTCTGTTAAAATCTCATAGTCATCTTTCAAATAGGGAACGTATTCTCCGGTAAGACTGCTTAAATTGGCCAAAATCACCTCGATTTCTTCCTGTTCCTTCAGATAAAGCTGCTTCAGATCGTTGTTTAATTTTACAATTGCCATAGGCTCAATAAAAAGGGTGGAGCCGGTGGAGGACTGATCGTGAATCATGCCGGGCACCTGTCCTTTGGATTCTGCTTTTACCGGCAGGCAGTAACGTCCGCCCCGCATGGTGATGACGGCATCCTGCAGATGGGTGCGGTTGCTGTTCAGCAGATCGTTCATCTGACTGCGGATTTTTTCATTTGTGTTTTTGATGGAGCGGCGGATGTTTTTTAATGCAGAAGAGGCGTCGTCTGCAATTTCGTCTTCAGATAAAATGCATCGCCTGATTTCTTCCAAAAGAGGAGTCAATGGCTCCAGTCTGGTAAAATAGCCGTCCAGAGAGTCGGCTTTTGTATCTTCCCGTTCGCTGCGTGAGTAAGCTTTGGCCCGTTTGGCCACTTCCAGCAGGGAGGCAATTTTCAGAAATTCTCCGATGCTGAGGGAGCCGCCTACTTCCAGACGTTTCAGGGAAGCTCCTACGT
This sequence comes from Petralouisia muris, assembly GCF_004793545.1. Classification (GTDB taxonomy): domain Bacteria; phylum Bacillota; class Clostridia; order Lachnospirales; family Lachnospiraceae; genus Petralouisia; species Petralouisia muris. The sequence goes on from NZ_SRYA01000018.1 coordinate 91,335, forward strand.
TGTGGGCGCCGGAAAAGGAAAGGGAGCCTTTTTGGTAGATTCTTGTCAGTGCGTCGGAGGTCTGCTGCTGAGCAAGACGGATTTCTGCCAGGTTGACCGAAGGGGTCAGGTTCTGGCAGAGGGCTTTGCCGGAGACAGAGGTTGCGCATTCGGAGAGCATATCTATGATTTTGTGGTATTCTAATGTGTGGAGTGCTTTTTTGTTCATTTATGTGATCCTTTTCTTTTATTGATTTTGATGTTTTATATATGGGTTGAATTTGAGGGTGTGTGGGTTGTGGTACGGACCCTCAGGGCTCCTCCCAGCATGCTGCATTGTGAATGTGGAGAGTTTTTGTGCTGGGTCCCTCCTCAGGGTAAATGCTGGGTCCCTCCTCAGGGTAAATGCTGGGTCCCTCCTCAGGGTAAA
>NZ_SRYA01000190.1 GCF_004793545.1 Petralouisia muris
ATCCTGTCTTTGACAGTTGCAGAAAAGATTAATGCCAGAATTCCTTGTAAATTAGGGGAGTTCTGGCATTTTATGAGTCTTAGGTTTTTTGCGTACTTTTTTTCATTTTTGTCTCTCGAAAAATTTTTTTCATTTGCTTTTCACTGACAATCTGATAATCGGTCCGAAAGCCGAATGCTTCATGTAGACAATCTGTTAATTCTGTTCTTGTATATGTTGGGATATATCCTTCTCCTGTAGCTTTGAGAAAATTCATATCCCGTAATGTATCAAGTATTTCTTCACATGTATATTTATATTCTAATTTCTTTTCCAAATATCGAAATATGATTAAGGCCAAAAAGCAGGTCATGAAATGGGCTTTGATCCGGGCGTCTGTATAGACATAGGCAGGTCTTGATTTAAAATCCGTTTTCATGATTCGGAAACATTCCTCAATTTCCCAGCGATTATGATTTATTTTTGCAATTGCAGGCGGTTTGTCTTCTAGGTTTGTGCATACCGCATAAAAGCCGTCATACTTTGCCTCATCTTCTATGACGCTCTGGTCAAGTTCATAGACTTCTTTTTCGGCTGCCTCGCCGTCAGCAGTTACGCCTGTCTTTTTGATAAAACGTTTACAATCATTCTGGTTATGCTTCTTGAGAGAAGAAAGATTGTTTACCAGCATTTTTTCAGCCCGTCCAATCTGTCTTTCACGGATGCGTTGCTGATAAAATTTGTATTTTAGCGAAAACGTTACAATTAATTTCTGTTCTAACCCATCGCTTTTTATCCATCGTTCTTTATAAAAAGTAGACTTCAAGAATTTCCGGGCCAATTCGGGATCTTCCAACTGGTTGATGTTGAATGTGGTTGGTTTTCCATTTTTATCCCGCTCATAACCTTCCAGCTTCCAGCCGGCTGGATCCAGACACCATTCCTTTAAATGCTTTTTCAGTTTTTTAATAGATTGTGTTGTGATAAAAGCCCGGCCTTTTTTATTATTAAATTTCCGGTTATCCGTAGAAGACAGTCCCGCATCGGTACAGACGATAAACTTTGCATGTTGGAAATCTTTTATGATCTGTTCTTCCAATGGAATGAGCGTCTGTTGTTCGCTTTTATTTCCAGGATGGATAGAAAAGGCAAGAGGGATGCCGTCTCCATCCATGAACAGCCCCATTTCTACAATCGGGTTAGGGCGATGTTCTTTGGAGGGGCCGTATTGTTTCAGCCCATCCTCCTGTTCAATCTCAAAAAAGAAGTTGGTGCAGTCATAGAACAAGATTTTGTCATTTCGTTTGGAGATAGATTTACTGTTTTTATACAGTTCAGACTGGATATAGCCATCTTCCGCACAAATGAAATCCAAAGCCCGGTAAACATGCTGCAACTGAAAATCCGGTGGTTCAAGGAGCTTGCCGGATTCTTCAAATGTATTCAATTTGGAAGAAGGATACAATATTCTGCCGTAAATGAGCCTGGAAAGGACACTGTCCAAGTCATAAGTAAATTTGTGTTTACTGGAAATATTAGAACAGATTTTAGGAAGGCCCAGGCAATGGTATAACTGTTGGAGAAAAAGATAACCGCCATTAAAAAGCCGTTGCTCATTCAGGGGAATGAGTTTAGACTGTTTGAATTTTAGGATAATCTCTCTGTGCAGTTTTTTTTCTTCCAGATTTAATTTTTCAATATACTGCCGTGCCCATTCATATGGATCAGCGCCATTTAGCTTTTCACGCAGGTCCTTTTCAGTTCCTAATTTTTTCCACGGTGATGGTACGCTGCTTTTTTCCCTCATAGATGGTTTTAGTAACATAAAGAGAGGCGGCATTTTTTGAACGGGAAACCTTTAAACGCATAAGAAACAACTCCAATCTCTTTATATTTTA
>NZ_SRYA01000192.1 GCF_004793545.1 Petralouisia muris
AAGTTTGGCCGATACTGCTTGCCATTGCCATCGTTGTTATGGTCGTTATTATCATTTACCGTATCAGGAAACACAAACATGATTTGGGACAATGGTAGAAAGAAAAGAAAGGAGTGGGCATTTTTGAAGCACCAAATAGAGGACCTTGTTTTTAAAGAAATAGTATGGGCGCGGCCATATAAGACGGAAGCCGTGTGGGAAGTTCTCTCGCATCTAGCGGCATTATCACGGGGAGCCGTTATCTGGGAAGTACGCAGTCAAAACGGCAAAGTAAGTTACCTCATTGGAGCCGCCGCAAGGTACATCAGAAATATTGAAGAAGCCATCAAGGCGCATGGTGATATCCTGTTCCACGAAGTTGGCACAGAAAAACGTGCTGCTGTTACTACTGCCCGACAACTGAAGATTAGCCATCCGACGCTCTCGCTTAAGACTGACATTACGGAGGCAGTCATCCGGGCGGGACTGGCGGCACTGACAGAAAACAAGAATAGCACAGAAATGGTAGTGCAAATCATATTGGGGAGGGCTTATGCCCCCTCCCCGGTACCAACTAACCTCGCTGATCCCAATGCTACTTGGCTGCAAGTCCTGTTCGGAGACGTGCAAAAAGCTTCCGCCGAGAGCCGCAAAACCGTGCGGGAAAAAGCCGAGCAGCATATTTTCCAGGCCGTTATCCGTATCGGCATCACCGGAGAAAACAACAGCGCCCGTCTGCAAAGTGTCATCAGCGCATTCAAGGTGTTAGAATCCGCAGGGGTAAGGATACATACAGAAAATATAAAATCGCACGATCTCAACTCCGCCCATGTGCCTTGGCATTTTCCTTTGCAGCTGTCAGTAAGAGAACTTGCAAACTTTTTATTATTGCCTGCCGGGGAGGAAAAACTGCCGGGAACGCCGGGTCTGCACCCCAGGCTTACCCTGCCGCCCCAATGGTATTATAGCCCAACTAACCAGAAAATGGATCGTAGTTTTGCCGTCAGCATGGACGCAATAAACCCGAAGCGGCTAAGCATCTCGCCAAAAGACTCACTTGAGCATACGATATGCTTGGGTCCGACGGGTAGCGGCAAGTCGACTGCTATGTTACACCTGATTCTAGCGGATATTACCGCCGGAAGAAGTGTATTGGTTTTAGATCCTAAGGCAGATTTAATTACATCTATTTTGGAACGGATTCCCGAAAAACGCATGGGCGACGTGGTCATCATCGATCCATCCGATCCTTGCCCCTGTGGGTTTAACCCATTGGCGTTTAAGGATTATGGCAGCCCTTCGCTGATTGCGGATGCAACTCTCTCTGTGCTTAAAGAAATCTTTAGTGATTGTTGGGGAATTTACACTCAAGATGTACTAACAGCAGCCCTCCTGACCCTCGTTGAGACAGAGAATTCTACCCTATTGTGGCTGTTGCCACTTCTGACTGACGAGCGGTTTAGGCAGAAAATTACCAACAAGGTTAAAGACCGCATAGCATTGCGCCCCTTTTGGGAGCAGTTTGAGGCTCTAAGGGATACCGAAAAAAGACAGCAAATAAGCCCTGTTCTCAATAAGCTTCGTCAACTAACTTTACGACCGGGCCTTAGGAACATACTTGGACAGGCAAAGCCTAAGTTCTCACTGACAGATTTATTCTATAAGAGAAAGATTGTCATGATTCCGCTTAACAAAGGATTAACTGGCGGAGAAAGTGCCAGGCTCTTAGGCTCACTAATTGTCGGCTTAACCTGGACGCTTG
>NZ_SRYA01000193.1 GCF_004793545.1 Petralouisia muris
AGCGAAAACGGCCCTTTGTTTTATAAGTAACTGTCCAATTTCACTGATAAAACAAAGGAGGTCACATTTATGTTCAAACCCGAATCATGGCAGAGCCATGACGAGTACAGAACCATCGTCGCTACGATTGGCCACAGGCTTTCCCGCAATAACCCAAAATATTCCTTTAACGAATATGATGAGGAACGGCAGAAACTCTTAAACCTCAACCTTGACCCGCTTCTGGATTACATCCCCGCTTTTTATTCCAAAGGGGGACGCCCAGCAGCGCACCAGGCGCAGATCCTGCGCTCCCTGATACTTTTCGTCCTGCTTTTTAATAAAACCAAAGCACGCACAAGCCTTACTTTATGGGTGCGGGAAGTCCTTCCCAATTCCATTTCCCTGGCTGTCCTTATTGGCTGCGCCTCTCTGGAAGAACTGCCGCCCCTCGGCTCTTATTATGACTTTATGAACCGATTCTGGACAGACCCAGGGAACCGCTATTCCCGCACGGCGCTTCTTCCGGCAGGCAAAAACGGTAAAAAACCAAAAAAACTAATTGGAGCCGATGGAAAACTGGCAGAGCCGGAAGACTCCTGCACAATCACTGCCAAAGATATCGTAAATGATATCCTGGACGGAAAGCCTGCCGCTGACAATCCGGAAGCCGCTCTCCAGAAAATCTTTTCCATCCTTGCCGTACTTCCGTCTATCCGCCTTGGGCTGATTGACACGCAAAACCTTACCCTCTCCGGCGATGGCACCGCTGTGGTTTCCCATTCCTCCCCTTACGGCCGCCATCTTTCCTCCTGTGGGAAAGACTGCCCCTACCGGGACGGCTGCGCCCGCCATTATTCTGACCCGGATGCCACATGGGGATGGGACAGCGATAACAAAACATGGTGCTTCGGGCATACGCTTTACATGCTGTGCACCAGGAACAATACGCTGAAAATTGAACTCCCGCTGTTGATGAAATTCACTGACGCACGCCGCCATGACAGCAAAAACTTCCTCTATTCCATGGATGATTTTGGGCGCAATGCCTTTGGCGTTTCACCGAAGAATGTCTGCCTTGACTCCGCACATGACAACCTCCCGACCTATGAACTGCTGGAACACTGGGATATCAATGCCCTCATTGATATCAACGGACGGGCAAAATCTTCTGAAAATGCCCCGGCCGGCATCACCTTCGATAAATCCGGCCACCCCATATGCCCTGCCGGGCATGAAATGTGCCCATGGGGGAATGATCCCATAAAGGATGCGCGCAAATACCGCTGCCCCCTCCGATGCGGACGCATCAGTTCCTGCGCGAACGAAGCGGCATGTTCCCCAGGCTCTTACGGGCGCACTGTCTACGTGAAAAACCATGCAGACCTGCGTTTTCATCCCCGCATCCCGAGGGATTCCGAAGAATACAGGCGGATATACAGCGAGCGTACCGCATGTGAGCGCATCAATGACCGTGTTCTGAATGATTACTGCCTGCAGAATTTAAAAATACGCGGCAAGAATCACTTTTCCTTTTGGAGTATGCTCATCGGCATATGCATACATCTTGACGCCAGATATAAGGTCGCCCGCCTGTATGCCGCTTAATTTATAAATGAAACAAAATATGAGGTTTCCCGTCTGTAAAAAACTCTTTTTTGCGGGCTTAATTGTCATGTCCTTTTTTCTAACCACTGTCTGAAAACCACTCAGAAATAAGCATTTTTTATTCCTCCCCGTCACTCCCATTCATATAACAT
>NZ_SRYA01000194.1 GCF_004793545.1 Petralouisia muris
GGTTCTTTCCAAAGTTAGTTGAATTTACGTCTTAATTCAAGCCGCAACAGCTTCCCTTTTAGTAGTTCGAAGCTGTTGCGGCCATACATAATCCGCTTCACTACTTTTAACTTATTGACGCTTCCTTCCGCAAGCCCATTATTATAATCCAGTTCAATTGCTTTTTTTACAGCGTCGATATCTCTCCTCAGTCCGTTCACAAATCTGCAAATCTGTTTCAGTTCCAGTCTTTCTGCTTCATCCATCCATTTTTCCAGTTCGTCCGGTTTCTTAGAAAACAACGTGTTTTTAAATGTTTTTACGACATCATAGACTTCTCCGATTTGCGGATATTTTTCAATCACTTTATCAAGCTGTTCCTGAGATATCTTTTTTACCTTATCGACCGGTTTATATAACAGACTTATCAGCCATTTCCGTTCTATTTTTTCTGCATTTCCCCCACTGTCTCCTTTCGCTTCTTTCATGAGTTTACGTTCGCGGGTCGTATACATCCGGATTGTCGAAGACGCCCCGTCATATCCATCCTGCTTTATGGCTTCCTCTATCTGGCGGAAAGCTCTCCCCTCCTTTATCATCTGCTTAATCTTTTCTGCATAGGGCTTGATCTTGCTGTCACGGGTTGTATTGCACCTGCCGTGTACAGGAGAAAAATCTGGAGCTTGGCAGCGCCTTACTGTAGCGTAAGATATTCCTATCTCTTCTGCAATCTTTGTACGTGTCCATCCCTGCTTTGTCAATTCCAGAACTTTTTCGATTACCTTTTTTTTTCGCAGTTCGCATTATGCTCCCTGGTCGGAAAATCTTCTCTTACGGAGTCTTTTTCCCAGTAATCAGTGGTCTCTGTTCCCTCATAATGAGACGCTGACGCCGGAATCCCTATATTAGCAGCGACAAGAGAAGCAATTACCGTTTTGGCGGCATCTGTCAGCCCTTTCAGCAAGTGAAAACGGTCACTGATTTGTATGATATTTCTATCTGCCTGTTTTATGGCGCTGTGATAAGATACCGAGCCGTCACGGGAAACAATCTCAAGATTTGGAAAAGCAGACAGCCATTCTGCTGCATCTCCAATCTCACGTGATGGGAGCAGGTCAATAATCCTGTGTGAATCAATATCTACCATAATAGTTCCATAAGTATGCCTCTTTTTAAATGCAAAATCGTCTATGCACACCTTAATGACCTTTTCTTTCTCCGGAAGGGGTATATCTTTTTTTAAGAGATTGCAGATCGTGCTTTTACCCACATCGGCAATCCCGTTTTTCAAAATGTCGGACGCATTTAGTGAACTGACATTCAGGGAAACATCCACAATCCTGTCCAGCAGACGGCTGCTTTTTTTCGCTTTTGGTCTTATAAAGGGGAAAGTTTCTGCAAACGTGGTATGGCTGCATGTCGGATTGGTACAGAACATTTTCCTGTTGCTTAAGATAATCCTGCTTTTCATGCCCATGACAGGAAGATCCTGAAAACTGCGTTCGTATACACTGTGTTTTTTTGAAGAAGCACACCCACAATAAGGGCATATGACTTCCGCTCTATTGGAAACAACATGAATAACGATGGTATCCCCTATAATTTCATGATTTACATAATCTAGTCCCGAGTCTAAAAGTTTAATAAATTCATCCATATGTAGCATCTCCCTAATCATAAGTATCCGATTACTTATCAGTATATCACACATGATTAGGAAAATCACTTATTTTCAACTAACTTCGGAAAGAACCA
>NZ_SRYA01000195.1 GCF_004793545.1 Petralouisia muris
TACAACAGAAAGTCCTGTGCGGCATTTTTTTATTAAAAAAGTTGTAAACTGGTGTTATTTTTATATACTCTGAAACTATGGACAGCCATTGGAATGCAATTTTAACCCACGCAACCGATTTGAACCCCCTTAGAAGGAAAAATAAAAATGTAGAAAAATTGCTCATACGAAGTGATGAGTAGCTATTGTAGTTTAAAAATAATGTGTAGTTTTTTCGTGATGTTTCGACAAAGTATGGTGTATCCATATTGTGTTATCAACCGTAAGGTTTATAATAGATTTTATAATGGTGGAGGTGGATTATGACAACATCAGATATGGTAAGGCGAATATGCGTTAGAAAGAATATTAGCATAGCCGAACTTTGTAGATATATTGGTCAGACACCACAGAATTTTAATAAAAAGCTGAAACGAGAAACAATTTCGTATGAGGAAATGATAAAGATTTCAGAAGTATTGGGAGTTGACTATGAGCAGGTTTTTATATTTCCAGATGGTGAAAAAATAGGAATCAGAAGTAGAAGCCAAAGATAAAGTCTGTATACAAGTTGAAAAGGGGGATAAAAATGTCTCATTGCAATAAAAAGATGCTATCATTTTTCTTAACAACAAGATGTAATTTATGTTGCAGTTATTGTTATAATGCAAAGGAGCGTAATGCTATTGAGGAAAAAACACTTCCTCTAGAAATTGCTAAAGCTGGAATTGACTGGTATTTTAATCAAAATGATAGTCGCCATATAAGGTTTTATGGACCGGGAGAACCGACACAAGAGTTTGAGAGACTTAAAGAAATAACGGCGTATGCTAAAGCACATCCCAACAGAGGGGAAAAAGTTACAATTGAAATCCAGACAAATGGTGTATTTACTGAAGATGTACGCAACTGGGCATTGGACAATTTTAATATAATGTGGATGTCTTTTGATGGAATGAAAGATATACAGTCACATAATCGTCCATTGAATCCACTCTTTAGTAGTTTGTTCAATGATCGTTCGTCGGCTGATGTTTTAGAAGATAATGTGAAGTGGTTGATTAGTAATAAAGGCGACCGTAATTTAATGGTTGGTGCTCGCGTTACTATTACAGATATTAATATAAATAGACAAACTGAAATGGTAGATTATTTCTATGACCTTGGTATTCGTTATGTATGGACGAATCCTCTCTTTCATAGTGTTGGAAAAGTACCTGTATGTTTAGACGAGAAAAAGAAACAAGCATACCATTTTAATATGGATTTGTATCTTGATAATTACCTCAAAGCTTACGAGTATGCTAAGTCTAAGGGGGTTTTTTGGGGTAGTTTTCTTGCAATTAATTTTGATGGAGAATCTCCTTATCATTGCCGTTGTTGCACACCGCTGAGTGCTCCACATCTTACACCAGATGGATACATTTCTGCTTGTGATATGGTGGTCTTAGGGGAAAAACCATATCATATGAGTCCTTTTATTGTCGGCAAATGGGATGCTGATACTCATGAATTTTGGGTTGACTTGGAGAAAGTAAAAGTGCTGGAAAATAGAAAATCCACTGAAATGGCTCATTGCAGGAATTGTCCTGTTAAACTTCATTGTGGTGGTTGTTGTTTGGGAGAAACGGTAAATGAATTTGGTCGATTGGATGGTCAAAACGTAGTAAAATGTCAATGTCATTAACTTAAGGAAAAGAACAATACCGGATGTCTTTACACCCATTCAT
>NZ_SRYA01000196.1 GCF_004793545.1 Petralouisia muris
TGACATATATTAACATAGATTCCAAAAATATACAAATTATTTCACGACAGTTCCTTATCCGCCATTTTCGTCTGTTTGTTAGGAAAAAGATGCGCATAGCGGTAGGTAATGTCTATGCTCTCATGCCCTACCCTGTCCGCTATGGCAAGTGCCGAAAATCCCATCTCAATTAACAGGGAAATATGTGAATGGCGCAGGTCATGGATTCTGATTCGTTTTACATTTGCGGCTTTTGCTCCCCTGTCCATCTCATGATGGAGATATGATTTTGTGACTTGGAACATCCTTTCAGGTTCGCTGATTTCATAGAGCATACTGATATACTCCTGCATTTCCTCACATAAGAAATGCGGCATTTTTATCGTCCGGTTGCTCTTTGCTGTCTTAGGGGAAGTGATGACATCCCTTCCCTTTAACCGCTGATAGGACTTATTTATCGTTACGGTATTCCGCCCAAAATCAAAATCCGACGGAGTCAGCGCGAGCATTTCGCCCAGCCGGACACCGCACCAGTAGAGCATTTCAAAGGCATAATAAGATAATGGCTTGTCCATCATCACGTCGGCAAATTTCAGGTATTCCCCTTTCGTCCAGAACAGCATTTCTTTGTGTTCCTCACTGCCCATCGTTCCGGCTTTCTGCGCCGGGTTGCCCGGAAGGTGATAAAACCTTACGGCATGGTTGAAAATTGCGCTTAACTGCGCGTGGATGGTCTTTAAGTAGGTCGGGGGGAATAGACCTCCCCGTTTTCGCCCTTATAGGAAAGCATTTCATTTTGCCATTCAATCACGTCCTTCGGCTCAATCTCCGCAATCTTCCGCTCCCCGAAATAGGGAAGTATCTTCGTGCGTATCACATGGCTCTTGGATTCCCATGTATTCTCCTTCACCCTTTTCTTCTTGTCCGCCTCATATATTTCAAAGAAACTGGCAAACGTCATGTCAAGTTTGGATTCACTTTTGAGCATGACTTCCCGCTCCCATCCTAAAGCCTCCCTTTTGGTCGCAAAACCCCTTTTCTGCGTCTGTTTCCTCTCCCCTTTGTAATTCGTATATCGGTAGATGACACGCCATTTGTCGCCATCCTTATAAACAGCCATACGCTCACACTCCTCCTTTCCCCGGGGCTGGCTACAGAAGTAATTAAATCTGCTGTTAGCCCCGGTAAAAATTTAAAGATTCCTACACTATTCGCTGTAACATAATTCCTTACGGAAAAATTACTCATTGCAACTTCTTACGGAAAAACTACTCGCTGCAACATTATTCCTTACGAAAAACTACTCACTGTAACACAACTTCTTGCGGAAGAAATTTGTATTCACCCTGCCCTATACTGTCAGATAGCCAAGCCCGCGCATTTCTGTATTCAGCTCCCGGACAACCTTGTAGGCATAGGATTTGGAGACGTTCAGTTCCTGCGCAACTTCCTCAACCGTCATAAAATTTTTGCCTTCCATTACCCATCCTCTCCTTTCCCTGTCTTATTCCCAACCTTTCTTCCTGCTTTCCCCCTTTCCCTCTTTATAACTTCTCGGAATCTTCAGTCCTTACTTTATAAGGCTTTCAGACCCCATCTCAAAAAAATCACCCACTTTTTTTCAAAAAACAGGTTCTTTCCAAAGTTAGTTGAATTTACGTCTTAATTCAAGCCGCAACAGCTTCC
>NZ_SRYA01000197.1 GCF_004793545.1 Petralouisia muris
GAGGCCGCTGAAAAAGTAGATACCACCGCCTATATTTGGTATAATATAATTATCAAATACAGGCGGTGGTATCATGGTTGAGCAACAGCAGAAGTTAGTATTAAGTCCATATATGGACATATATGAATTAGTCATTCCCAAAGACAACCTGCTCCGGCAGATGAAAGAACTGGTTGATTTCAGTTTTATTTATGAAGAACTTATTGATAAATATTGTCTTAATAATGGACGGAATGCAGTTCCGCCTGTCAGGATGTTCAAATACCTGCTCCTGAAATCTATTTATGACTTATCTGATATTGACGTTGTGGAACGCTCCAAATACGATATGTCCTTCAAATACTTTCTTGACATGGCGCCGGAAGAGGCAGTCATTAACCCAAGCTCCCTGACAAAATTCCGCAAGCTGCGCCTGAAAGATATGAACTTGTTAGACATGCTGATTGCAAAAACAGTCCGGATTGCATTGGAAAAAGGCATTATAAAATCAAAGTCCATTATTGTGGATGCAACCCATACAAAATCAAGGCGCAACCAGAAAACGCCAAGGCAGGCGCTTCTGGAGCAGTCAAAGAAACTGCGGCGCGCTGTTTATGAAATAGATGAATCAATGAAAAAACTGTTTCCAGCTAAAAACACCGAAGATTCTTTGGAAAAAGAGCTGGAATACTGCCATGCCCTGATTTCGGTTATCAAAGGAAAAGATGACCTGTGCAGTTATCCTAAAGCAGAGGAAAGGCTGAACTTATTGGAGGAATCCGTAAAAGATGACCTGGAACATATCGAAACTTCAAGAGACGCAGACGCAAAGACAGGGCATAAAACGGCCGATACCGCTTTCTTCGGATACAAGACGCATATAGCAATGAGCGAGGAACGCATCATTACAGCAGCCACTGTCACCAGCGGCGAAAAGACAGATGGAAAAGAACTGCCGGAACTTGTGCGCAAAAGCAGGGAAGCCGGAATGGAAGTGGAAATGGTGATCGGGGATAAAGCCTATTCCGAACAGAAAAATATCGAAGCGGCGCAGGACGGCGGTTATGAACTGATTTCCAGGCTGAACGGCGTCATTACGCAGGGAAACCGGACAAAAGAGGATGAATTTGAATTTAATAAAGACGCGGGAATGTACCAGTGTAAGGCAGGACATCTGGCAGTCCGTAAATATCTGGACAGGCGTGAAAAAGAAAAGAAGAATAAAAATCCACGCATGACACACTATTTTGACGTTGAGAAATGTAAACGCTGCCCATACAGGGATGGATGTTATAAGGAAGGTGCGAAAAAGAAAACATACAGTGAAACCCTCAAAAGCGATGCCCACAGTAAACAGGCAGAGTTTCAGGAAACAGAACACTTCAAAGAAAAAATGAAGGAGCGTTATAAGATAGAAGCAAAGAACAGCGAGCTAAAGCACAGGCATGGTTATGATACGGCGTCATCATCAGGCCTCATTAACATGGAGATGCAGGGGGCAATGGCTATATTTGCGGTAAACCTTAAGCGAATCATTAAGCTGATAAATGAAAAATAAGAGAATATATCCCTTGAAATAAAGGAAATCTTTACCTGAATCACAAAAAATCCATCAGTCCATTCAAAACTGGTGGATTTTTTGCGTGCATCAAAAATTCAATATTAAAAAACAGGATGTT
>NZ_SRYA01000198.1 GCF_004793545.1 Petralouisia muris
TTGCGGCATTTAAGGAGGTGACTTTACATTATTTTTCGCTTTACATTAGCCCAGTTTTGGGGAATCCCCCAGCGAAGGAAACGCATCTACCTTGTCGCAGATTTTGCAGGCGGGAGTGCCGGAAAGGTATTATTTGAGTCCGAAGGCGTGTCTGGGTATTCTGCGGAGGGCTTCCGTGCGTGGCAAGGAGCTGCCGGAGGTGCTGCGGAAGGCGCTGGAGCGGCAGGCGGCGTCTGCTTGAACGACCAGGGCGGGCAGCGGATGGATGTGACGGATGAAGTGACCTGCACCCTTCGGGCGGAGGCGCACCATCCCCCATGCGTCCTGGAAGCGGCCGGTTTCTGCACGGAGCATTCCGCAAAGGCGCATGGGATTGGGTACGAAGAGGAAACCTCGCCCACGCTCCGTGCCGGGACAGTTCCTGCGGCGGTGGCCCTGGAAAACCATCCGGCAGACAGCCGCGTGAAGCTGTCAGGGGATGGGAAAGTGCAGACGCTGACCTCCCAGATGGGGACCGGCGGCGGGAATGTACCTATGGTCATGGATGCGGAAACGCCCAAGACGCTGAAAATCCGCTCTGGCTGTGAGGGTGGCGGCAAGGGACCAATCATACAGGATGATAAATCGGCAACGCTCTCCTGCAACAATGACCAGACGGTGTTCGTGCCGTTCTGCAAGGGAACACGTCCGCATTCCGCAGAAGAAGCGCCTGCGTGGAAGGACGGGAAGGTGGCAAACACGCTGAATGCTTTTGATGTAGGGGAAAGCCGCTGCAATGAACTGGTGGTGCAGGCTTACGGCATCTGCTCCAAGGACAGCAACGCCATGAAGTCCGACAATCCCCACAGCGGATTCTATGAGGCGGTAACCTCACGGACGCTGGATGCCAATGGCGGGAATCCCGGATGCAACCAAGGCGGGATTGCCGTGGTGGAGCCGGAAGGGATGTCGGTGTTCCACATCAACCAGAGGGACGAGGTCATTGACCTGCAGGGGAAGTCCGGGGCGCTGATGGCTACCCGGAATATGCAGATGCAGACCTTTGTCCTCCAGGGCTCCATGATCGGTCGGGATGACAGGAACGGGCCGCAGGGCAGCGGCATCAATGAGGATGTTTCCTTCACGCTGGATGCAACGGACCGCCACGCCGTGGCGCAGCCGACCTACTGCACCAGTAAGAATTCCCATTTCACGCGGGCGGAGAAGGAACTGGCGAATACGCTGGTGGCTACGGATTATAAGGACCCTCCCGTCATCAACGATGTGCAGACCGCATCCGGCAAGGAAGTGTTCGGCACACTTTCCGCAAGCATGGGCTCCAAGCAGTGGCTTGGGAACCAGGAGGCGTTCAGCGGGGATTACCATATCGTGGAGCCGGAGTATATCGTGCGGAGGCTGACGCCGACCGAATGTGCGAGGCTGCAGGGCTTCCCGGACTGGTGGTGCGGCGGGCTTGGCACGGAAGAACCTACCGAGGAAGATTTAGTGTTCTGGAGGGAGGTCTTTGAGACCCACCGGAAGATTGCGGGGACTTCCACGAAACCAAAGACGGATAAGCAGATCACCAAGTGGCTGAAAGACCCGCATTCCGACAGTGCCGAGTATAAAATGTGGGGCAACGGCGTCGCACTGCCGAACGTATATTTTGTGCTTTCGG
>NZ_SRYA01000199.1 GCF_004793545.1 Petralouisia muris
CCTAACCCGGATAAACCGGAAAAGCTTATTTTGTATTTTCCCCTTTTGTGTTACTATAAAGAAAAAGGGGATTTCTATTATGTTGCTTACAGATAAATACGCTGATAAAATTTATGGCATCATTACCTGTTATGACCGCATGATCATCCAGGGATACATCCCAAGCTGGAGCCATGCTGATGCAATGACCGCATATATGAAGGCCAACGGTATCCGCATTTTTGATTATCCTGATTTCTCAAAGCCCCTTACAGAACAGGTTCGGCAGAATGCAGAAAGGATTGCTTCGGAAAACGGGATTGAGATTGAGTTCATCCGCAAGCTCCATGCCTTCCGCAAAGATGACCGTATCCAGAAGCTCCTTTCTGAAACCGGAAAAACAGAAGGCCTCGTCCATATCTTTTCTGCCATGGAATGCTGCAATACTTACAGGCCATGGCATGATAAAACAACCGGGAAGACTTTCTTAAAGTTCGACCAGAGTAAGTGCCTCCACTACTATTTTTATTTTATTGACAAAGAACTTGGTCTCTGCTATCTGCGCGTCCCCACATGGCCGCCTTTCCGCCTTCAGTTTTATATGAATGGGCATAACCTTCTTGCCCACAAGCTGGACAAGAAGCAGATTGGTTACCGTATGCACGACAATGCCTTTCTGGAAATTTCTGATATGGAAACGGCCCAGAAACTTTCTGACCGGATCAACCCGGAGGATCTCCACAAAATCCTTGATGTCTTTGCCAGACGCTACGGCCCTGTCCCTGAGTCCCTTGGGCTTGGCTATACATGGACAGTCCAACAGATTGAATGTGCAACGGATATCATGTTCAAAAAGCCCGAATATCTGGAACCCCTTTATGATGAAATCATCCGCACTGCGATATTTACGGTAAAGCCGGATAATATCGCCACATTCCTCGGGCAGCGTATCACTTATAACTGTATCAAAGAAATCGGAACCAACTATAACCAGCGCATTCTCGGCACGAGAATCAAACACCATATGGGTGATGTATCCATTAAAATGTACGATAAATTTGGCTGTGTCCTGCGGATTGAGAGCACCTGCAATGACATCAGCACATTCCGCGTGAAGCGTGAAGTCCAGCACAGAGATGGAACCACCAGCGTTCAAAAAGCGCCCCTGAAAAAGAGCATCTACAGCCTGTACCAGCTGTCCGCAATCCTGAAATCTGTGAATCGCCGTTACCTTGAATTCATTTCATCTTTTGACGACCACAGCAGCGGAAAGAAGAAGCTGGATGAAGTCAGCCGTCCGCAAAAGGAGAAGGGACGTTCTTACCGTGGGTTTAACTTTTTTGAGTCCCGCGATCTGTCCGTTCTGGAAGCCATCAGCAGAGGGGAATATATGGCCTTTGGCATGCAGGGGAAAAACATCCGTGATCATCTGCCCGGAATCACGCCATCCGCAATGACAAGAATATTTAAGCGGCTGAGGCTCCATGGACTGATTGAAAAGATCCCCGGTTCTTATAAATATCTGATTACTGCTCTTGGCAAAGAGATCATTGCGGCTGGGTTAACTGTAAAAAACATGGTTCTTGTCCCTGCATTGACATCTTAATGCAGGGTTAATTCACTATGGGTAAATTTTGCCATTTTGCGTAGAAAAACGTTGGTAAGTTCCTAA
>NZ_SRYA01000019.1 GCF_004793545.1 Petralouisia muris
ATTTTAATTTGACGTTTTTGTGCGGGAGACAGGAACTTTAATTTGCTGGGCTACAAGTATACTGCAAAGACGATGACCGGAGAGGGAATCATGAGAATATTTCCTTTGATTTTCTGGGATATGCATTCCGTCCAAGATATGCAAAGAACAGATATGGGAAGTTCTTTACAAACTTCCTTCCGGCAATCAGTGAGAAAGCAAAGAAAGCCATACGCAAAGAGGTAAGAGGATGGAAACTGCAATTAAAATCGGACAAAGACCTCTACGACATAGCAAATATGTTCAACCGACAGATACAGGGATGGATTAATTGCTACACGCATTTCTATAAATCAGAACTATATGATGTGCTGAGGTGCATCAATGGATGTCTGGTGAAATGGGTGCGGAGGAAGTATAAGAAGCGCAAGGCCAGACGAAAGGCGGAACACTGGCTCGGAGAGATAGCAAAGCGTGACAGGAACCTGTTTGCACACTGGAAATTTGGGATACTGCCAGCGGCTGGATGATGGGAGCCGTATGAGCTGAGAGGTTCACGTACGGTTCTGAGAGAGACTTGAGGGGAGGTTCCTCAGGTCTACTTACTCGCTGATATTCTGCAGGAGCAGGAAGAGTGCACAGAGGACGCTTGCAAACATCATCCCATTCATAGAGGGAGAGTTATTCCTGAAAGTAAACCGAGCCAAGACAACAGTAACCCATGTAGGCAAGGTAAAATATCTGGGATATGCGTTTTATCGGAACAAAGGGAAATGCAGATTCCGGCTACACCCCAAAACGGTCAGTAAAATGAAGGCCAAAGTAAGGGAGATAACCCGAAGGAATAAAGGGTGGAGCAATGACTACCGGAGACAGAAACTTGCGGAATATGTCAGAGGGTGGATAAATTACTACAAACTTGCAGACATGAAAGGACTGATGGCGGAGACAGATGAATGGCTCCGGCGCAGGATACGGGCAATCTATTGGAAACAATGGAAAAAGGTGAAGACGAGGTACCGAAACTTAAGAGCGTTGAAACTCGAAGAATGGCAGGTGCATCAGATAGCCAACAGCCGGAAGGGTTACTGGAGGGCAGCGCAGATATTAAGAGTTGCCCTTACCAATAAAATAATAGCCAGGCTGGGCTATATATCCATGCTTGACTATTATCTAAAAGTATCGTGAAAACTATTGAACCGCTGTATACCGAACGGTACGTACAGTGGTGTGGGAGGTCGGCTACTCAACTAATGGGTAGCCTCCTACCCGATCCTTACATAAGGCGATTGCGGTCGCTTCAAGAATGGATAAATCCCTGTCGCTCAATTTATCCAGAAGCACATCCAAGCGTTTCCACACGGCACTTTTGGCGTCAGCTTTCTCTGGAAATATGTAAGGGTCGATAGGCATATCGAATATTATTGCGATATATGCCAAAAGTCCGAGGCTTGGATGTTTCCCTTCCAGCTCGATTGCTTGGAGATGCCGTGGCGTAATATCAAGCGTTTCCGCTAATTTCTCCCGTGTTATCTTTTGGGCTTCACGAAAAGTTTTGATGTCAAGCCCCATCGGAGTAAAGTCAAATCCGTATCTGTTTTTCTTGTTTCTTCCCTTTCCATATGTCAACCGCCTGTTCTGAAATTTGTTATGTTCCATTTTACAGAGATAGAAGTTCCTATTAAAAGAGATAGAATTTCTATGTATAGGAACTACAAATGCTATATAGGAGAACAAACAGTACTGGATGATTGAGTTTAAATATAAAAAGTGCTATAATACAAAAAGTCCTATTTCATATCGAAAAATGATGAAAGGGAATATGAGAAGAAAAAGTTTATTTGATACTTTGATGTGAAGCTATCGTTTGGAGGATATTATGTGTAGGAATAAAAAAAGAAAAAATAAAGGTTTACTCCATGCAAAGCCAGTGTAATAAGCGACATTTGCATGGAGAAATATAAGTCGCTGATATAAAATATCTGGCTTTGCTGCTTGACATTAGAACCTAATAAATGCACATTTCATGTGGTCTTTAGGAGAATCAAGGAGGAAGCCTGCGTATGAAATATGTGAATGCAAATGACATTCTCCCCGACATGCTGATTGAGGAATTACAAAAATATGTCCAGGCAGGATATATTTATATTCCAGTTAAGAACGAACAGCATAAATCTTGGGGTGAATTGTCTGGTTATCGGAAAGAACTTGCAAGACGCAATAAAGCTATCATTGAAGAATACCGCAGAGGTGTTTCTATTGAAAAACTTGCGGATAAATATTATCTTTCGATATATGCTATAAGAAAAATAATATATCAGAAATAATTGGAGAGGGCTGCCGTATCAATGGCAGCTCTCTTTTATACTGATTATTTCTGTATCATTCTATGTATTGAGGATGTATCAACGAAAGGGTAAAATTACGGTGTATTATGTATTGACAGGAGGATAATAAGATGGCAGATTTACAAAAAAAATTTCCGAGGACAGGGGATACACAGACTGTCTATTTAAAAAACGTGGTTACTAATCCAAATATTGAGATTGGCGATTATACGATGTATAACGATTTTATAAGTGACCCTGCGGAATTTGAGAGGAATAATGTACTGTACCATTATCCAATCAATTACGATAAGCTCAAGATTGGGAAATTTTGTTCTATTGCTTGCGGGGCAAAATTTCTTTTCAACAGCGCAAACCATACGATGGATTCCTTATCCACCTATCCGTTTCCGTTGTTTTTTGAAGAATGGGGGCTTGAGAAAAAGAGTGTCACAGAAGCATGGGATAATAAAGGAGATATAAACATCGGGAATGATGTATGGATTGGGTATGAAGCGGTTATTTTAGCAGGCGTGACGGTTGGAGATGGAGCAGTTATTGGAACTCGTGCGGTTGTCACGAAAGATGTGCCGCCCTATACCATTGTGGGCGGCGTCCCTGCAAAACCAATAAAAAGACGATTTTCTGATGAAAAAATAGAGCAATTACTTAAAATGAGATGGTGGGACTGGTCGGAAGAAAAGATTGCAGGGAACATAAAGGCAATACAATCGGGATGTATGGAACAACTGAAAGAGGTGTAAATATGTGTACAAGATTTGTATATAACGGAAATGATACCGTCGTTGGATTTAACTTTGACATCGACCTTTCCGTGTGGACGCATACAGTCATCACAGAAAAAGACAGATTTTTCATCGGGATAAAAATGCCAGACAATAAGTACCATTCTTTTCATGGAGTAAACAGGAACGGGAATGTCGGGACATTGCTTTATGTAAATGGAAACGAAAAGGGAAGGTATTCTGTTGATGCAGGGTGTGTTGCAATTTCTGATTTGACGGAACAGTACGTCAAAGGAGAACTGTCATTTGGGGATGCCTGCCGCATTGTAAAGAACCAAGAAATTGTATATGCCAAAGACGCTACTATGCAGGCGATGTTTTCAGACAGGAAAGGGCGTGTGCTAATGATTGAGCCAGGGATTGGACACCGTTTTGAACAGAAAAGATATTCTCTGATAACGAATTATTCCATACTCAATCCAGAAATAACCAGACCATATATTGTGTCTGGAGATGACAGGTTTGAAAGGGCAAAGGAACAACTGGAAAAGCAGAATGATAATTTTTCGGTCACGGATGCCTTCAAAATCTTAGAATCTGTTCGGCAGGAGGGAATATGGGCAACGAGGGTTTCCTTTGTATATTCTGTTCAGGCACATAAGGTTTTTTATGTGTTAGATAATAGGTTTGGAGAAATAAAAGAATTTCAATTCGATATGCGGGCAAGTTCCTAAATCCTAATTGTATGGAAATAATTAGCGGCAGAGAGCGGTAATATAAATGGATGGCAGTCAGATAAATTCTTCTTGACTTTTACTATCAACAATAGTAATATTGATAATAGTAATAACGGAGGTGAGAATATGTCATCCATAGATTTGGTAATTCTCGGAATTGTTATGGAGAAACCGCAAAGCGCATACGACATCCAGAAAGATGTGGAATACCATCATCTCTCAAGATGGACAAAGATTAGCGTCCCGTCCATTTATCGGAAAGTGCTTCAAATGAATGAGCAAGGCTATTTAGAGAGCAATATTGTGAAAGGGGATAAATTCGCTGATAAAGCGGTGTATTCCATCACGGATAAGGGGCGGGCGTATTTTGGGCAGCTTATGAAAACTTACGCAAGCCAGAAAGTCCCATTGCTGTTTGACTTCAATGTTGTCATTACAAACTTAAACAAAATGGACAGGGAAAAAGCACTGGATTTGATAAAGAAGCTGCGGGACAATCTTACGGCTTCAGCAAAATCCATTGACGAATATGCCGCCAGCTATCCAGATATTCCATTGGGTGGGAAAGCGATTTTTGAACAGCAGCGTTTGTTATACCAATCCCTGCTAGAATGGCTTGATAAATTTGAAAGCCAGTTTAGGGGAAGCCTATAGCATGGTGATGAAAAGCAGCTTGACAATTCTGTTTGAAAATCCCTTTTGGATAGGATTGTTTGAGCGCATAGATGGCGACAAGTATGAGGTCTGCAAGATTACGTTCGGCGCAGAGCCGAAAGATTATGAGGTGTATGATTTTCTGCTCAAAAACTGGCATAAGCTGAAATTCAGCCCGCCAGTTAAAACAGAAAAAACCGAAGAACGAAAAATCAATCCCAAGCGTATGCAGAGGGAAATCAACACCCAGTTGGAAAATAAGGGAATTGGAACGAAAGCGAGGCAAGCCTTAAAACTCCAACATGAACAAGGGAAACTGGAACGGAAAGTGAAGTCCAGAGAACAGAAAGAAGCAGAGAAAGAGCGGCAATTCGCTCTGCGGCAGGAAAAGAAAAAAGCAAAGCACAGAGGGAGGTAATGTTCTGATGATAGCAAGAGAATGGGTGCGCTGCCCCATTTGTTCTAATAAGACCCGTGACAGGATAAGGGAAGATACGGTATTAATAAATTATCCGTTGTACTGCCCGAAATGTAAGCAGGAAACGCGGGTGTAATATCTATATTTCCCATAGGCGTACCGCATGAAGTGATTGCAGGGGATGACGGGCTTTGCCTGTTCGCAAAATTTATGCCCGCCCTCTGCTAATAGCCCTATCTGGTTATGTCTCTTTCGTATCGGCGAATGGCACGAGTGCCCCAGAGGATATAGAAGTATTTGGGGGGATAATTCCAGAAGAATATTTATAAGTTAAAGGCGGCAAGCCTACCTGTTTTTCAAACTGCTTTATGAAGTGGCTTTGGTCGCAGAAACCCGTGGTCAAAGCTACTTCGGTTATTGTATCGGCTTCGTGGATTAGGCGTTGTGCCTTACGGATGCGGTTCTGGATTTGGAACTGGTGCGGCGTAAGCCCTACCTCTGCCTTGAAGCTTCTGATAAAGTGGTATTTGCTTATAAAAACGTTTTGTGCCATTTCCTCGACAGTAAGTTTACATTCTGGGTATAATTCCAACTGCCTTTTTAAGTCGTGGATATACGGGGGATGGTTTTTAAGCCGCCAGTTTGAAGAATCCGAGGTTTCATCCAGACAGTTTAATAGCTGTAATAGTTGATAGTGGCTAATTTTTCCTATATTCAGAGCCTGCATCAGAAGAAGCCCGATACGTTTTTGTATAGTGATAACATTTGCGTTGTTTACAGCATTCTTATCAATGCACAGGGTAAGCAGGGTATAGCTGTCATGTGCCGAAATGCTATGTGGTTCATACGGAAATATTGTAAATGTTTCGTTTTGCTTATAAGTCCTTGTTTCCTTATTCGTTGTAAGGACTACGGAGCCGTCCAGTATGATGCCGATTGTCAGTACGGAAATGTGATTATGCAGTGGGTAGGATATAGTTGAATTATTGCAGAAAATCAGCTCAATGCCTGTTTCTGCATGATATAAATAGCGGATATTGTTTGTAGTCATAGGTTTTCCTCACGGTCTGTTATCCATTTCATGGACTTGTGTTATATGTTGGCATTGCAGCTTTCAAGTAAACGGTTTGTCCCTGTTATTTCAGCATCTACAAGGTCAATCATTCTTTTTACATTTGCAGAATGGGCGGAAGAAACTTCATTTTCCCATAACGGATTGATTTGTTTTTCAATCCCTGCACGGTACTTTTGCAGAATATTAAGCCGCTCCTGCAAAAGTTCCTGCTGTACATCAGGTGTAAATGTACTTAGAAAAAAAGCGGCAATAGAAAAGATGTTTGTATCGTAGTTGAATTGCAGGATTGATGCTTTTAAAGTGTTTATAAATTCGCTTTTCCCCTTATCAGAAAGTTTGTAAACGGTGCGGTCTGGCATATTTCCGACTTTCTCGGTAGTGCCAGATATAAATTCCTTTTTCTCAAGGGTTTTTAAGGTTGAATATACCGTTGAATCAGCGATATTAAACCACCATTTCACATTCATGTAGTTTAAGAGTTTTATTATCTCGTATGCGTTAAGTGGTTTTTCGTATATGAAACCTAAAAGCATTGTGGCAGGTTTGGACAGCATATTTTTTCCTCCTTGACATTGCATTATATTTGTAGTACTTTATATATAAAGTAGTTTTTGTAGACACTACTATTATAACATATCAATGTAGAAAAAGGAATACTGGAAAGGAGGTTTTTTATGCCGCAGCTCAATAAAGGGGGTAAATTTGTATTTGGTCTTTCCCTTATAAACCCCGATTTAACAATACACATCCCGCCACAGGCATTGTTGGAATATGATGCACTGCGGGATGGAAAAGTGATAATTTTTACGGGAAGCAAAATAACAGGCGGTTTCTGCGTGACGACATATCCGCTGCTGTCAAATTCAAAACTCAGCCATATATTGGAGGAATGCCCTGCGTTAAGGGACTGCCAGCTTTCCGAGGGCGAGTTTACCCGATATAAAGGGCGTAAATATGCGTGGATTAACATTGATAAGGATGGAACGGTTAAGTTGCCGCAAAATACGTTGGACGTTTTAGAATTACAGTCTGGAATGGAACTGTTGTCAATCCGCAGCAGTGATATTGCCTTTACAATGGGAGCAAAAGGACCGCTGCTTGAAAAAGCCCATAATTTTCATGGAGAAATAGAGAGATATTAGGAGTGATTGGAAAATGGGAAATATAATAAACAGTAAGTTATTTCATTCAATTATACTCTTTACAGTCATTGGCGAGTTTTTTCTTCCGTGGATATTATGTCGGTATTATGATGGGTACAACAGTAAAACAATGGCAATGAGTGCGTTGGGAAGTCTGCAAAGCCCCGTTCGTGTTATTTATAATACATGGTTAATATGGCTTGGATGTTTTCTGGCATTTACAGCGGCTGCATATTTTTTTACTACGAAAAAAGGCTTTCCAATCCTATCAGTTTTACTGTTGTTTTCACTGGGGACATTTGCTGTCGGAGCAGGATTGGTTTCGGGAATATTCCATGTGAATGAAAACAAAGACATTGTTACTGCCGCTTCAAAAGTACACGGAATAAGTGCGGCAATCGGATTTATAGCATTATTGTTTTTTCCACTGCTGAACGGGATTTTAGCATTTAAGCAGAACAATATCATTTTCGGCATTGTATGTGTTATTTCTTTTGTTTTGGCATTAATTTTCTTTGTCTGCTTTATTATGGGAGATAAAGAGCAGTTTCAAAACACCGTGTTGAAATATGAGGGATTGTGGGAACGGCTGTCTTTACTTTGTATGTATATTCCGCTTGCTTACAAGGCTGTCCATAATCTGCTGTCCTAAGATGGTGAGGTGGTTAAATGGAAAAAACAGAATGGGTACACTGCCCTGTTTGCGGAAATAAAACCCGTAATCAAATCAGAGAAGATACAGTCCTGCTAAATTTTCCGCTTTATTGTCCAAAATGTAAGCAGGAAATGCTGATTGAAGCGAAACATCTGAAAGTAACAGTTATAGATAAATAAATGATTGCATGAAACGGAGATAAGATTATGGACTATAAAGAAACAGATTTCAGTTTTCTATACGATGATTTAACTGAGGAATATGGAAATGAACAAGGGAAACAGCTCTATATTTTAATGTGTGAAAAATATACGAATCTAAACGATAGAGAAGCAAAATCCGAGAATGACGAAATAAATCAGCATATTTTCAAAAGATTGCTGCCAATCATGGGTGTATATTTAACCCTTATTGAACAGGGTTTTACCAAAGAACAAGCATTTATGATTGCCCATAAGGAAATACAGCATAATGCTCACAGCTTAGCGGAAGAAAATGCTAAACTTACAAAAATGCCATTTACATATGGTTTATTTAAAATGTTTGCCAAATCGCATATGAGCAAAAAGTACCCAACAGAGGGGTTTACGGTAGAATGGAAAAGGCATGATAATAGAGAAATTCATTTTGATATAGTCCGTTGTCTTTACAAAGATATGTGTGAGAAATATTGCTGTCCAGAACTTTGTCCAGTTTTTTGTCAAAGTGATATAACTGCTTTTTCGGGATATGAACCTAAGATTAGATTTGAACGCATGGGAACAATAGGGGGAGGCGCTAATTGCTGTGACTTTCATTTCATTCATGGAAATTAGATACTCAAGTAAAGCCATTAGAGAGCCAGACGCATAGATGCAGAGCCGATGAACTTGTGGGAAACCTCACAGCCCGTCGGCTCTGTTTGTCAGAAAGATAAAAATTTAGTCGTTGTCTTTCGTGCTTATTGCGGAAGTTTGTTTCTGCATGCTATTCAATTTTTTGTGGAAAGGTATCGCCATGAATACCGTTATGACTGCGGAAAGCACATCGGCAATCGGCTGGGCATACATAATTCCATTTAGCCCCCAGACAATCGGAAGAAGCAGGATAACGGGGATAAAGCAAATCCCTTGTCTGCAAGCTCCGAGGATAAATCCCTCTCTGCCCTTTCCCAAAGCAAGGAACAGGGAAGAATACACCGTATAAAATCCAAAGAGCATAATGGAAATGCCGTTTGCCTTCAAAGACGCTGCCCCGATGCGAATCATCTCGGCATCGCCCTTTGTGAATTGAGAGACGATAGCAGTAGGGAACAGAGCCAGTATCACGCCAAAAATCACACAGAAAGCCGTAGACCATAGGATGGAAGTCTTGATTGCTTCACGCAGACGGTCAAACTTCTTCGCCCCGTAACTGTACCCAGCAATGGGCTGAAAGCCTTTAATGAACCCGAATACGGACAAGCTGCCCATTGAGATAAGGCGGGTGACAACGCCCATGCCTGCAATGGCAGAGTCCCCGTAATCGCCAGCGGCATTGTTGATTAAGGAAATGGACACACTCGTTAAAATCTGGAATATCAATGTCGGGATGCCGATTTTGAAAATCTCAGACATGGTTTCCTTAGTGCTGACGAATGTCATAGAGGTATCCTCGGAGAGGGTTTCTTTTGTATATGTGCAGTCCTTAACCCGAAAATGGAATACGCTTTTTTTGCGAAAAATATAGGTCAGATATACGCAGGTTGAAACGACTTGTGAGATTGCGGTTGCTATCGCTGCTCCTGCCACGCCTAAATCAAACACATAGATAGACCACGGAGATTGCCCCCATCTGGCTCTCCCCTAACCCGCTGACAAAATAAGCGTCAACAAGGTTGTAGAAAGCATTTACCAACATGCCAATCATTGTTGGGATGCCCATTGCTAAAAGTGCTTTTGGTATGGATGTGCTGCCGAGCAGCTCCATCTTTTTACTTTGACTGTTCATTTTGAACTCCTTTCTCTTGACAAATAGTGTTATTTATATTACTATAAAATATAGTAATTGCGTTGCAGGGATTATAATACTATAATTTATAGTAGTTGTCAATAGAAAAAGGAGGGATTTTAAATGGCGACCATTGACTTGATTGTACTGGGAATGTTGAAACGGGAATCCTTGAGTGCATACGATATTCAGAAACTGGTGGAATACCGCAACATTTCAAAATGGGTAAAAATCAGCACACCATCTATATACAAAAAGGTTATCCAGTTGGAAGAAAAGGGGCTTATTACAAGCCGCACGGAAAAAGAGGGAAAAATGCCCGAAAAGGCGGTATATTCCTTGACGGATGCAGGAAATGAGGAATTTGAGAAGCTGATGCTTGAAATATCCTGCAAGCCGATTAACATATTCTTGGATTTTAATGCGGTTATCGTTAATTTAGAAAGCATGGAAAAGGAACAGCAGAGGGAATGTCTGGATAATATTGAGAGCAATATCAATGTGCTGAAATCCTATCTTGAGGAGAACATGGACTTAAAAGAAAACGCCCCCGATATTCCTGCCACGGGCATGGCAGTTCTGCATCAGCAATTTCGATTAGTGCAGGCAATCGAAGAATGGATAAGGGCATTGAAAGAAGAAATGCTGTAAATGTAGATGGTTTAAAACATAGCAAGAATGATGAAAAGATAGAAAACTCCTTGTGCTACAATATCTCATTGAACCCCCGATTTGACATATCATAATGCTTAAATTGTGAGGGCAAAACGAGGAAACACCACAAGGGTGTACCTCTATGCCCATAAAGCATGGGCAAAAATGAAGAAAGGAGGTTGCAAAATGCAAGGTCAGACAGTACGCATTGTTTCACAGGCTATCCGCTATATCGAAGAACATCTGCATGAAAAGATGGATTTAGATATGGTGGCATCGGCACTGCACTATTCCAAATACCATCTGCATCGGATTTTTACAAAGACCGTCGGCTTGACTATCCATGACTACGCAAAACGGCGGCAGCTTACAGAAGCGGCAAAACTTCTGGTATTTTCTGCAAAACCGCTTATCGAGATTGCCCTTATGAGCGGTTATGAAAGCCAGCAGGCATTTACGGATATTTTTAAGGCGATGTATAAGACTTCCCCTGCCCAATTTCGGGAAATGGAAAATTTCTACCCGTTACAGCTTGAAATCTATCTGAAGGAGGAGCTTGTAAAAATGGATTTAACAAAAGACAATATTAAATTTGCCATGCCCGAAGATGTGGATGACTGGATGGAACTGGTAAGCCTCACGATTGACGGCTATCCATGTCTGGATAAGGAAGATTACGCCGCAAACCTGCATCAGTATATTGCGGATAAAAAGGCTTTGATTTTACGGGAGGGAGCCGCTTTGGCGAAGCCGAACTGGAATGCGGCGACCGAATTGCCGCCGACCGAAAGGAGGGGGCATTACCATATGGCTATTGGCGTGATGGGATTTTCGTCCGACACAGGCAGCATAGACTTTCTGGCTGTCCATCCGCAGTATCGGCATCTCGGCATTACAAAGCTGTTCCTTGATAAGCTGGCAGAAGAATTGCTTTGCGGGAAAGAGATTACGTTGACGACATACCGTGCAGGCGATAAGGCAGATACGGGCTGGCGGGAAGAATACCGCCGTCTTGGATTTGCAGAACGGGAATTGCTTGTGGAATATGGCTATCCGACGCAGCGTTTCGTGCTTCCACCGAAAAACAAGGAGGAACCCCCCTTCGGGGATACCTTTATGCCATTCGGCAATAAGGGGGAAATACCGCAAGGGTATACCTCTATGCCCGAAAATACGGGCAGGAAAGGGGAAACAAGGAATGACCGAAACACAGAAAAACCCGTTAGCAGAGAGCTTTAACGCCCTATCCCTTATCCGATTTGCTTTCCCAAGCATGGTGATGATGCTGTTTATGGGATTATACACCATTGTAGACACGATTTTCGTCGCACGGTTTGTAGACACGAACGCTTTGTCGTCCATCAATATTGTCTGCCCTGTCATCAATCTGATTGTCGGTCTGGGGACGATGCTTGCGACAGGAGGAAGTGCGGTCGTTGCGAAGAAAATGGGGAATGGAAACACAGAGGAAGCCAGAAGCAATTTTACGTTGATTGTCGTGGCAGGGGCGGTT
The DNA here is from genome assembly GCF_004793545.1 of Petralouisia muris. Lineage (GTDB taxonomy): Bacteria > Bacillota > Clostridia > Lachnospirales > Lachnospiraceae > Petralouisia > Petralouisia muris. The sequence goes on from NZ_SRYA01000019.1 coordinate 11,869, forward strand.
ATCGGTCTGCTGATTACAGCGGCAGGGCTTCTCTTTTTGGATGAAATCATCTGGGGATTGGGGGCGAGTGAAATATTGTTCCCATATTGCAAAGATTATTTGACGATACAGCTCATGTTTGCCGTCTGTAACATGATGCAGGTTTTATATCAGAATCTGTTTGTGACGGCGGGGAAGCCGACATTAGGTTTAGTGCTTGCTGTTTTGGCGGGGATTGCCAATATGGTTTTTGATTATGTCTTTATCGTTTTACTGCAAATGGGAATCAAGGGAGCTGCTATTGGGACAGGCATTGGATATATAATACCGTCAATTATCGGTACAATATTTTTTCTGAGAGGAAGCCGCTTCGGCGGAGCCGAATTGGAATGCGGCGACCGAATTGCCGCTGACCGAAGGGAGGAGGCGTTACCGCCAGGAAGAAGTGAATTGCACTTTTGCAAGCCTGACATGGACGTATCTGTTTTGCTGAAAAGCTGCTCCAACGGTGTGTCGGAACTGGTAAGCCAGTGTTCGACTGCCGTAACGACATTTCTGTTTAATGTAACAATGATGAAGCTGCTAGGCGAGGACGGCATAGCTGCCATTACAGTACTCATCTATTCGCAGTTCCTCTTAACAACGCTTTATATTGGCTTTTCTATGGGTACAGCCCCCGTCGTAAGCTATAACTATGGGAGCGGGAATGTAAAACAGCTAAAAAAGACCGTCCGTATCTGTTTTAGCTTTATAGTGGGGATTTCCATATTTGTATTTTTATTTTCCCTGCTTGGAGGAGAAAGCATTGCAAAGGTATTTGCCGAGAATAACAGGAATGTTTTTGAAATTACAAAGAAAGGATTTGTCATTTTTTCATTCAGCTTTCTGTTCTCTGGATGCAATATTTTTTCATCCGCTTTATTTACGGCATTATCGAATGGAAAGGCATCGGCAACCATATCTTTCCTGCGGACATTTGGATTTATTACGGTGTTCCTTTTGGCATTGCCGAGATTTTTAGAGGTAACGGGCATATGGCTTGCAGTACCGTTTGCGGAGCTTTTCACGCTTATGCTGACGGTATATCTGATATGCAGGCATCGGAAACAATACAATTATTTTTGAAAGAAAGGCAGGCAAGAAATTGAAACAGACAGAATGGATATTATACCCTGTCTGCGGGAGTAAAACCCGCAGCAGAATAAGAGAGGATACTATTCTGATAAATAATTATCCTCTCTACTGTCCGAAATGCAGGCAGGAAAGATTGATAGAAGTGAGAAATCTACAAACAATAGTCATCACAGAGCCAGACACATTAGATGTAGAGTCGATGAACGTGTGAGCAATCACAGTTTGTCGGCTTTTCTTTTTACATAACCAAAGGTAGGCACGTCCACCAAATAAAAAAAATGGCGATTTGATGGGCGGTATTGCTATGCCCGAAAGACTTAACAAGCACTCTCCAAACCTGTTTCAAGTTTGGAGGGATTTTTATTGCCTGCAAATAGCAAGTTCCATATACATATATCATATCGGAGATGGGTGGACAGCCTGTTAAAAAAATCTTTGTCAGTGCAAGGGGGCTTTCTACCCAAGAAGTAGAAGTCAAATCTCTGCATATAAGAACAATTATATTTATAAACCGTGAGGGCGTGACAGCCTTTGCTGTCGCCAGATAAGGATGTTTTTATGTAGGATACAGTGTAACTCTATAAAAGGGATTACACTGTATTCGTTTGTTATGCCACAAATTTGAAGTCCTGCGGGTTGTTCCGTATTTCTTCCATTGTGGCAAGGATTTCTTTTTCGGTGGGAATATCAATCATACCCACCGCTGTAAAATAAATATCCACCTTCACATGGCTGTGACCGCTGGACTTGTCGCTGTTGTGGACTTCGATACGCTCAATCAGCGAATTGACAAGCGTAGGGGTAAGCTCTTTAATGTCGGTTATCTCCCGCAAAGTGCGTAAGATAAGCCTTAAATCCATTACCCGCTGTTCGGCGTTCTGCAAGGTCTGGCGGTTTTCTTCCACTTCTTGCGTCAGTGATTTCTGCTCCTTTTCATAGCTTTGAAGCATTTTAGCAAACCGCTCATCAGAGAGTACGCGCCTGCGTTCTGCTCAAATACCTTTTCAATCAGCCTGTCGATTTCTGCTATCCGCTTTTGTACCATTCTCCATCGCTTTCTGAAGCTGTTGGTATTCCTTCTGCCGCATGGCGTTGTTTTTCTTTGCCAGCAGATACAGGAATACCGGCTCATAACAGCGTACAAAATCGGATAAGTCGCTGACAGCTTCCAGCACAAGCCTTTCAAGGACAATATCACGGATATAGTGCATAGCACAATTTCCTCTGCCGGATTTATATTGGGAACAGCGGAAATGTTCTTGTTTCCGTTTCATGCTCTTGGCGGCGACAAAGTGCATTTTCGATTTGCAGTCGTAGCAGTAGAGCAGTCCTGAGAAAAGGATTGTCCTGCCTGTTTTTGTCGGCCTGCGCTTGTGTTTCCGAAGCTCCTGCACTCTCAGCCATTGTTCTTCGGGGATGATGGCTTCCTGCATGTCGGGTATGATTTGGTAGTCTTCCTCGCTGTGCTGGATTCTCTTATGGACTTTGTAACTGACGGTAGTGCTTTTGAAATTGACGGCGCAGCCGGTGTACTGCCTGTTTTCAAGGATATAGCCAACGGTCGCCTGTTCCCACCCATAAGGGTTTTTGGGGACTTTCTGCGCATGTTTCCTGCCGATGGATTCAAAATAGACGGCGGGGGAGAGTATCTGTTCTTCCTCAAGCTGCCTTGCAATCTGCATCGGGCCTTTCCCTGCAAGGCAAAGGGCAAAAATCTTCCTTACGGTTTGCGCCGCCGGTTCGTCGATTACCCATTGTTTTGGGTTATCTTCCGATTTTCTGTACCCATAGGGCACGATAGAAGCGATACGTTCGCCGTGTTCCGCTTTGGACTGCCACACTGCACGGATTTTCTTAGAGGTCTGCGCCGCATACCATTCGTTGAAAATATTGTGGAAGGGCATCATCTCCACGCCGTCGCCGGTCAGAGTGTCCACACGCTCCTGTATGGCGATAAAGCGGATGCCGTGGGAAGGGTACACCACCTGCGTAAGCCTGCCCATTTCCACCTGCTCATGCCCGAAGCGGGAAAGGTCTTTTACGATAATCGTGCTGATTTCACCGTTTTCCGCCGTACGTTCCATACGCATAAAATTTGGTCTTTGGAAGGTCGTCCCCGACACGCCGTCGTCCACAAAGAACATGGTGTTGTTGTATCCCTCTTTGCGGGCGTAATCCTGTAAAATCTGCTTTTGGTTCGTTATGGAATTGGATTCCTCGTCTTTATTATCATCGTCAACCGACAGCCTACAATACAAAGCTGTGATTTTTTCTTCGGTCTGCCCGTTTATTTTCGTTGCTGTTGCCATAATTTTTTGCTCCTTTCTGACAACCGGGCATAGCAAAGGCAGGGTTATCTTACTATATCCAGTTATCTTTTTCCAATGTGCAATATTAAACCAGCTTTTCGGACAGTATCAGTTCTTTAAACTGCTCCAATACGCTTTGGTTTCCTTTCTTGCTGAAATGGGTATTGACTTCGTAGGTCGTGCCGCCAATTTTTAATGAAAACTCGTTTTCACCGCTGAAACGTACTAATTTTCTGTTTTCAATGCGGATTTCGGGACTGCGGGGCAGTACCTCTTGCGATAAATTGATTTTCTCATTTTCATCTATCGGCTCATGCGGCAGCATATAGACTACATTTGGACTGGCTGTAAAGGTTTCTAATTTTTTCATACTGCCACCTTACCTTTCCTCACGGCTTCTGCGGCTTCGTTCCAGTTTTCTGTTGTACTCATAAAGCAGCTTTAGAATCGTGTCCGTCATCTGTTTCTGCGTAAAGTTTTTCGGGAAAAATCCCTTTAAATCCTGTACTTTAAAGCTGATACGTTCGGTCTGGTTGCCTTTTTCCTCCGACATGATTTCATAAATACCGTCCGAAGAAAGAGTATTCTGCTGCGCCTGTTTCTTCATGCGGATGCTTTGTGCGTGGGAGGGTGTGCAGTCATTCAGGCTCATTGCGTCAAGCAGTATTTTCTGCTGTTCTTTGGAGAGGTAGGAGAGTTCCACGGCGGGGCTGAGTGCGACAATGCCCTCGTCAACCTTGTCAAGCAGTTCGGGGATAAGGTAAGTCAGACGGATATAGCGGAATACTTGGTCACGGCTTTCATTCTGTGATTTTCCTATTTCGGCGGCGGTATCTGACTTTGTCGCAGCTTGCGACAAAGTTAAATCCGTTCTCCTGCCCTGTGCTTTCATTGCATCCATTTTCATTTTGTAGGCAAAGGCTTTTTCACTTGGGAGCAGCCTTTCACGGTGCAGGTTGCTGTCTACAACGGCAATCATCGCTTCGTTTCGGTCAAGGGGATAAATTAAGACTGGAACTTCGGAAAGCCCTGCTTTGACGGCGGCGTGTAAACGCCTGTGTCCGCTTATCACTTCATATTCATCTGTGCTTTCAATCGCTCTTACAATCAGTGGGGAGATAATGCCTTGCTGTCTGATACTTTCGATAAGACTGCCCATATCTTCATCATCCAGTACTTTAAAGGGATGTCCCTCAAAGATATGGAGTTTATCTGCTTGGATATTCGCTGCCTTTTTCTTCGGCGGGGTATTGGTTTTAATTTTGCTATTTGTCATCGTGCATACCTTCTTTCCCTATTTTTTGTTATAACGGCAGTTTCCGCCTGCCGTTAGGCTTCAATTACTTCTTTAAGCTTCGGTATTTTTTCAAGGACAGCCTTTGCAAGGGATAATTCTTTCCGCAGAGGTTTTATCTTGGCGGAGATTTCCCTTGCCTGTGCATTTAATTCCTCACTTTTCTTATGGCGGTTGCGGTTGTAAACTGACTGCCGTTCTTTTTCCAAATCGGAAATCTGCCCACGCTTTTCACTGATAAAAGAAACAAGCTCCTGCGGGGAATCAATGTTGTTCCCGCATAGGAACTTGTATTCTTTCAGCGTTTTATCTAATTTTACAATTTCCTGCCGCATGGCGTGGGAGAGCGGACTGCCCTCTGCCAGCCTGTCCCTTTCACGGAATAATGGGCGAAGTTTTCACCACGGCAGATTTCATAGCCCATATCCTTTAAACGGGTTTCAAAGGCTTTGAAGTTGGCGGACTGGGCGAGGGCGGCGTCAATATCCGCTTTCAAAATCTTCCGATGTGACAGCCCGCCGTTTTGTTTCTGCCAATATTCTTTTTTGCTCCCACCGTAAAACTCTGCGTCTTTCAAGATGCTTTTCCCGTGTTCCAAACATACGGCATCGGAGATTTCCCGTAGGCGGTAGTGGTCGGAGATGTGGTTTTCAAACTTCCTGCCCGTCTGAAAGGATACAGAGTTTACAACAAAATGATTATGGACATTATCTGTATTAAGGTGTGTGGTAACAACAACTTCATACTCGTTTCCCCACATCCGTCTTGCGGTTTCCAGTCCGATTTTGTGCGCTTCTTCAGGCGTGGCTTCGCCGGCCTGAAAGCTCTGATAACCGTGGTATGCCACATTGCCGCCTGTTTTCCCGAAGCGTTTTTTCGTTGCCGTCATACGCTCATACGCACGCTTTGCGTTGCAGTTGACGCCGCTGACATACATACGCTCGTCGGTCTTTTTGTCATTGGAAACATATCGCAGGGCGGCGTATAAATCGCTGTCCACATACTTTTTATCTATGGTTTTGTCGGGATTTTTGGCATAGTCAATCACTTCCTTCAGCCTGTCTTTGACAGGCCAGAAGCCGGTAGTCGCCATTTATACCACCAGCCTTTCACGTTTTGGCAGTATCAGTTCTTCGGTAATGCGGTCAATGAGTCTGCTTATTTTTTCTTCCGTATCCGTCGTGATTTTGCCCTCGACAGCGACGCAGAGTTCATCCAGCTTATCATTAAAAGAGAAAAATACTTCGGGCAGGACGGCTCTTGGCATAAACCCCAAAGCACGCTGGCGGAGATACTCTGACACGGAAAGCCCGCACCTTTTGGCGTTCTGCTCAATGATAGTTTTCTCTTGTTCGCTCACACGGATAAATAAATTTTTGTTCTTGGCTTCATTCATAACATCAGTCCTTTCTTGGATTTTTGAGGGGATTGGGGGATTCCCCAAAGGGCAATCGGCTCTTAAAGCCGGTTGGGGCGGAAACTGTCGATACAGTTTCCCTGCTTGCTGCGGTATGCGACACCCTTTCTGCCGCATACGGTCTGTTGTTTTCCGCCGGTCTGTCTGAATGTCGTTTTTCTGTCCCTGCCCCCGTCTCAGGCGGCGTTGTTTCGCTTACTCTCCGAAAAAAAGAGGTTATCGCAAAATCATATCCCATCCAGCCGGTCATTTAGTTGTAACCGGCATTTGGGCAGCAAAAAAGCCGGCACATCAATGTGTGCCGACCAATACAAAAGGATAGACTTATCCCTTGCGGTTTTGGTTTCACAATGATGTAACCGGCTTTGAGATTCAAAGTCGAAACTGTCTGTTACGCTTATCTGTTGCCGACAGTTCGAAGCAGTTTCAAAAGCGGCGGTATCTACTGTTCGCATACCGCAGGCGTGTACGGCGTAAAGCTGTACTCCAAAATTCTGTGAGGATATGTAATTGGTTGTGGTTCTCATAAAAGAGTATTTTATTATACTGAATGAAATAAGTGTTTGTCAATACTTTCCAAAAAGTTTTTGGATATTTTTTCGGAAGGTGGGAATACTATTTAATTTCAAATAAAATCATGTTCGTTTATCTTTGGATAAAAGAGCAGAGCCGACAGGCTGTGATTGCTCACAAGCCTGCCAACTCTGCGTATTATGTGTCTGGCTTTTTGGTGATATGTTGTCCGCCCGATAAATGGGAGATTATAGCAAATATCCCATAGCGATGAAAAGATAGCTATACAAGCATTTTCTATTTAATCTTAAATACATTACTCCACTAAGAACAGAAAATATCATAGTAGAAATTCCGTTCCATATTTCTAGTCCTACTCCTCTTGATACGAAATGAAAAGCCCCCATGTCATAGCTAAAATAATACCACCAAAAGGAATTGGACTTTCTTTTTGCAACAAGGATTCAATTGCTTTTTGCCCGTATATTATGATTAGAATGACAAGCATTACTTCAAATATATAGTATAAATATTGCGCGCAAAATTGGAATATGGTTTTACCCTGTGCTTCTCCGACAAGCTTTAATGTATGCCAATCAATGAAAGTCATAATTTTGCAACCAATGAAACAAGCAAGCGTTACGATCCAACTTTTCGAGGAAATCTTATCCCTTTTGCTTCCCCTTTCTGGAAAATGATAATGCTTCCTTGAAAAAAGCAGGAGAACGCCAATGAAAAACGCCCACATAAAAACCATTATGATACAATGAATACTTCTTTGCTGCATTATATAATTCTGTATGTCTACATGCAGAATTATAACTTCAATTATGAATATTGACAGATATTCAAGCATAAATGCTGCAAATGAGAGCAGGCTCAGTCATAAATATCTTGTCCATTTTACTTCTTTAACCATTATCCTCTCCTTATGAAATTCCGATTTCTTTTTATTCTTGACTTCTCGACAAACAGGAATTTGAAATCCCCGAAATCATAGGCATCCGCCAGTGATTATAGGGCTTTTATGAAATCCTCTGAAGCCTTTGAAAACAAAGGATTTTTCGCAATCTGCTCACCGAATCCCTTTATTAAACGTTACACCATTTCAACGACGCCCGCGCAGCTCATAAGGGCAAAAGCAAGGGCAAGAAAATCCCATAACAGGATATAACAAGGTGTGGCGATCGGGAGCCTGTGACATATGTGCGAATACATCAACGGAGTTATTATATAGGAGGATTTCACAATGGAAAAGACCATTTATGACGAAAACAACGGATTGTGGTACGAACTGCGGGGCGACTATTATTTCCCCTGTCTGACAGTACCGGCTCAAGAGCAAAGACCTATCGGTATTTGGGGCCGGCGGCACCTGCAATACATCAAAACAGAGCGCAAAACCCTGTACACGAAACTGCTGACCAGCGGCAGGCTGAATACCTACCTTGACGACATCAACGAGCAGGCGACGGAGCAAATGCTCCTGCTGATAAAACAGATGGCAGAGCGTGAGGGCGTCACCGAACAGCTCAAGGCGCAGGATCAAATGCTGTGGGTGCAACGGATGAACAACATCCGGGACAGGGCAATAGAGATCGTAAATCACAGTCTGATCTACGCATAATGAACCGGGCGGCGGGGAGCAATCCCCGCTGTCCATTTTTGCGATCGAACTGACATTTTTATGGTGACAAATATGTCACTACGTGGTATGATAATGTCACTTCGGAAAGCGAGGGGCAGGATATGAACTTAGGAAAAGAAACAGAAACACTTGAATTCAAGAAGACAACAGGAGAAATGAAAGAGGCGATGATCTCTATTTCATCCATCCTGAATAAGCATGGGATCGGAACGCTCTATTTTGGTGTAAAGCCTAATGGTGACATCTGCGGTCAGGATGTGTCCGAATCCTCGCTCAGAGATGTGTCACGATCCGTATATGAAAGCATACGGCCACAGATCTATCCTGCCATTGAGGAAGTCGTTCTGGACGGAAAACATTTGATTAAGGTAGAATTCAACGGTAATAATACACCGTATTCCGCCGCTGGAAGGTATTATCTTCGGACCTCCGACGAGGCTCGAGAGGTGACGCCAGAAGAACTGAAAAACTTCTTCGTTTCAAACGAATACCGTGAAAAGTGGGAAAAATCTCCCTCTACCGCATCGGCGAAACAGGTCGATAAGAATACTGTCAAATCGTTTTGGCAAAAAGCCGTTTCCTTCGGAAGAATACCTGAGGGAAGATATACTTGCCCGGTCATCCTGAAGCGGTATGGGCTTGTCAATGGCGACAACCTCAACAATGCGGGTGAGTACCTTTTCGGAAGCACGCATCTCGTCACGCTGAAAGCCGCCATATTTGCGACGGACGAAAAGCTCACTTTCCTTGATATGAAGCTGTTTGAGGATAACATCTATAATCTTCTCGGAATGGCTGAGGATTACATACTGAAAAACATCCGGTGGAGAAGCGAAATCATCGGCACAGAGAGAACTGAGATACCGGAAATCCCCGTGGCGGTCATCAGAGAAGTTTTGACCAACAGCTTTGCCCATGCGGTTTACAATAGCCGCACGAATCACGAGATTTGTATTCATCCCGGAATGATCACCATATACAGACTCGACGAATATGCCAGCAATCACAAGCCGGAAGACTATATGAAGGGCAATTACGAATCCGTGATCCGAAACGCCACGACTGCCAAAATCCTTTATCTCAATAAGTCGATCGAACAGTTCGGAAGTGGTTTTAAGCGTATCAACAGTTTGTGCAAGGATGCCGGAATCCGCTTTTCTTACGAGAGCGATGAGCTTGGCTTCAAGTTCACCCTGTATAGGCCGCAGCGTCAAAGTGACATTCCCAGCGTCACTTTGGATGTCACTTTGAACGGAACAGAAATGGCTGTTCTTGCTATTCTAAAGCAAAAGCCAGATTCTTCACGCGGCGAAATCGCTGACAAGATATCCAAAACGGTCAGAACGGTACAGAGGGCGTTGAATTCCTTAAGAGACAAAGGATATATCCAGCGTGTCGGCTCCAAGCAGGAGCCGAGATGGGAAGTGCTGAAATAATCAATCTTCCAAAGAAAGGTGTTTATAATTATATGAATTACCTAGGCTATATCATTTATCGTGAGCGGCTTCGGCGAAATTGGAGTCAATCGGGGCTGTGCAAAGGAATTTGTACAGTATCGTATCTGTCCAAGATTGAAACCGGCAAAGCAGATCCGTCAGAAGAGGTTTTGCGTCTCCTCCTGGAGCGGCTTGAGTTAAAAAGCGATCAAAGAATTGAGAAAGAAGCTGCTGAATTAGCAATGCAGGGTTGGGAGCTGCTGTTTGACGGTAGGTTTAATCAGCTACGACATCTGCTACATGAAAAGGACATAGAACGCTATCGAGCTGTTCCTGCGTGGCTGGATCTGACGTTGCTTTCTTCCGAAAAGCCGTTGGATACTGCATTGGAAGCATGCATGGATACACGGCAATTAGCCCTGCAACGGATATTACAAGGGCGGGAAATTGAGGCGGTGCAACTCATGCCTAACGCATATACCTACCTGACGCTGGGCATGGCCGACTATAAAGCCGGAAACTACTCATCCGCAGTGGACGCGCTGCAGACTGCTTATGACTTAGCAAGCAGGGAAGGTGCGGTGCGGATCATGCTGGAGGCGAAGCTCTTCCTCGGCAACGCATATTGCAATCGGCAGGATCTTCCCAACATGGAGCGTCAATATCGGGTGGCGCAGCGGCTGGCTGAGGATTTGCAAGATCAGAGAGCCCTTGGGGCCATTGGCTATAACACAGCATCGGCGTGGATTGAGACAGGACGCTATGAGGATGCCTACACATGGTTCTCCCGGCAGGAACAGCCTTCACTGATGTCACTGCACAAGCTGGCGATCTGCTGTGAAAAGACCGGACGGCGGGAGATGGCCCTCAGCACATTGAAACGGGCCGAAGGCATGGATACCGACGAGATGGATCGCTCCCTTGCCATGCAGCTTCTTTCTCTCGTTCGGTATCGCGTGGAGCACCCGGACTATCTCTCACGAGAGGATTATGGCACGCTGCTTTTGGAAAGCTTTACCCGCCTCCGAAGAGAACTGCCCTCTGGCTTTGCAATCTTCCACTTGCCTTGGGTGCTGGAATGGTATAAAGCAACCAGGCAATATAAGAAAGCCTGCGAACTGCTGGAGGAGTTTCCTGAAAAAACATTATAAAGCATAATTTAGCCCGCATATTCAGAGGAACTTTCCCAAATATGCGGGCTATTATTTATCTCACCGAACTGCTACACTATTTGCAGAGGTGATACATATGAAAGAAGCGAAACTATGGACGCGGAACTTCCGCTTAGTGATTCTTGCATCAGCTATTGGCACAGTTGGCGCAATCGTAGGCGGTTTTGCATTAGCGTTCTTGGTGTTTGATGAAACTGGCAGTACATTGGCCTCGGCTCTGATTGTAGCAATCCAGCTCCTTCCACATCTTTTACTCCCGGTTTTGATTGCGCCGTTCATGGACCGGCTACCCCGCAAATCATTTCTGGTAGCAGGCGATATCGCAAACGCTGTATTGCTGGCCGGAATGGGTCTGTGGCTGCTATTTTTTAATTTTTCCTATGTAGGTTATCTTGCGGTGTCTTTGCTGCTGGCTTGCATTGGCGCGGTGGATGAGTTGGCATTCACCAGCATCTATCCGGAACTGATTCCGGAAGGCGCAGAGCAAAAAGGCTACGCGGTGTCCTCCATGCTCTATCCGGTTTTGAAGGTCATCATGGCGCCGTTGGCTGCTGTTCTTCTGGACACGCTCGGCGTCGCATGGATTTTGATCGCTCAAAGTGGTCTCTCTTTTGCAGCAGCCATCACAGAGAGCTTTATCCATCTGGACGAAACAGAACGACAACACCGTACACCATACTCTCTACAGGCTTGGGCTGGTGATATACGGGAGGCAGTGCAGTACTTAAAGGAGGAGCGTGGTCTTCGCAGTATCTACGAATATATGGCAGTTACAAACGGTGTTGCCAGTGGTTTTTCACCCATTTTGGTGGCGTTCTTTCGCACTTTTCCGGGTTTCACTGCCGCTATGTACTCAGCATTTTCCGTGGTAGAATTCGCCGGACGGACAATTGGCAGTGCGCTGCAATACCGAATCAAGATCCCTGATAAGAAGAAGTACGGCCTCGTGTTTTTTGTCTATCAGGTTTATGAATCTATGGACATGTGCCTGCTTTGGCTGCCCTATCCGCTGATGCTGGTCAACCGTGGGATCTGTGGATTCCTCGGGAGCAACAGCGCAATTCTGCGAAGCGCAGCTGTGCAGCGCTATATTCCCGAAAAACTTCGGTCTCGTATCAATGCTTTTGACGACGTACTGATCACCGCCGGAGCCAGCGTTTTTTCCCTGATGATGGGCTTTCTTGGGGAAATTCTCGACTATCGGTGGTGTGTCACGATCGGCGGTGCCATCGCCATGCTTGCCAGTTGGCTTTTGATCTGGGGCAGGCGTAAGGACGTGCGCAGGGTGTATGAAACGGGCGATGACGAGATGACACAATAATTTATACCGGCTCTTACAGATTCTTACAAATAGATTTGGTGGTTTTCACCTTTTATGCTTTCTATGTATGCACCGCAGGGCTTCCTGCGGTGTATTTTTCTATCTTAGCGGCCTCTGTCATAGTCATAGCTGCGGTGCCGGGACTCCGCCGCCGCTCGGCATTCCGGCGCTTGGCTTCCGCCTCCAAATCCCGGAGCTTCTTTCGGATACTCTCTCTTTCGGGCGGTTTTGCTGAGGCTTGGTTTTACCTTTGCCATTGACCGCCTGCTCTCATGCGGCCAGATCACGATTGTACTGTTCCACGAGGGCCGTAGCGGCGTCATACGTCCGCTTGAATGCCTGCACGTCGGGATAGCCGTCCTCTTTGAGAATGTTGGGCAGCCGGTTCATCCGGCGGTCGATCTCCTGTTTTAAGCTTGCAATCTTTTCCTGCAGGGCCTTGCGCTCTTTGCCTTTGAACAGGCCGGTCGTTTCGGCAAGCTGCTTTTCCAGCTTTGGCAGCTCTCCGTGCATGAGCTGCTTCACCGCCCTGGCCTCGTCCTGTACCTTGACCATCAGTTTCTGCATCTTGCGGTACTCTGCCATATCAACGGACAGCGTAGGCTTGGGAGGGACCTCCGTCTCCCGGATCAATCCCATCAGGATTTCCTTTGCCTTTTGGATGATCCCACGGAACAGTCCCGGCAGCCAGCCGTGCTTCTGAATGGAGCGTGTTGCTTCGTCGTAGACATGCTCGTTCTTGATCTCAATGATCTTGGACTCCTCGATCCCGGACACCAGCGCCATATCCGCCGTTCTGTTCCAGTCCTGCCGTGCAGTGTTGTCCGCCTCGATCTCCGCCGCCTTCGGGTTGTTCTTCCCGATTTTCTTTGTCGGGAGGTAGACGCTGTTCGGGTCAAAGACCTTCAAGCGCCGCTCCGGGTCGTGAATGTGCCGGTTAATCAAAGTGGTGTAGAAGCGCTTGGTTTCTTCCAGAAAAAGCTCATTCTTGAATGCGTCGTCCTTCACTGAATATTATCCCCCTTGGGAGCCACCAGTTTCCCGCTTCAGAGCCACCCGGAAATGGTATTTTCCACCTTCAGAGCCACCACAACATATTGTGGCAGCACACATATTTGATTTCACTATAAATCTCCTTATAGTTATTCTTGGAGAACTGCTGATGCAGTATCACCAAATAATCTATAGGGAGGTCTTTTTATGTTTAAGAAGACAAAAGTCAGAAGTATTCTGGAACTTCTGGGAAAAAATCTAAGCGCAAGGGAGGTGTCAAAAGTTTTAGGTGTATCAAGAAATAACGTCGCTGAAGTACAGGCGTTATTCTTACAATCGGACAAATCATGGGATGATATTTCTGAATGGGGTGACGACAGGCTTTATGAACTGTTCTATCCGGATAAGTTTAAATATAAACCCAGATATGCTCCGGTTGATTATTCTTACGTCCATAGAGAGCATTCCTGTAATTCAGAAATAACGCCAATTGAATAAAAAGAAACCTCTGATGTATGATTAGAGTGTTCATCTTGGCCGGATGAATAAAAACACTTAAATCAACGGAGGTTTCTAATAATGAATTTAACACAAAATGACAGACTTATGCAAGTAACATCTGACACATTGATCGTAGGAGTTGATGTCGGATCACAGACTCACTTCTGCAGGGCATTTGACTGGAGGGGATTTGAACTATCCCGCAGGGTATTTAAGTTCAGTAACACCGGAATGGGGTTTCTCACTTTCCTCAGATGGACAGAGGAACTCATGAATAAAACCGGAATGAAAAAGGTCATTGTTGGCTGTGAGCCTACCGGATGCTACTGGCTTACGTTCCAGAAATTCCTGCTGGATCATGATATCCAGCTTGTGACAGTCAATCCGTATACGGTAAACAGGAGCATGGAACTGGATGACAACAGTCCTGAAAAGAGTGACCTGAAAGATCCCAAGACGATCGCGTTGCTTGTGAAAGACGGAAGATTTTCAACATCGTATCTGCCGGGCGGGATTTATGCCGAGATCAGGGAGGCTTCTGTTTGCAGAGACCAGATCATGAAACAGCATGTGCGTCTGTCAAACCAGATACAGGGATGGCTCCAGAAGTTCTTTCCGGAGTATTTTGAGTGTTATGCCGATTGGAATTCCACTAGTGGACTTATGCTTCTTAAGGAGGCGCCACTTCCAGAGGATATCTTAAAAATTGGAGCAGGCGGAATCAATCAGATATGGCGAGATGCAAAAGTGCGTGCGGCAGGAATAAAGAGGGCACAGACTCTGGTAGAAGTTGCACAGAACAGTGTAGGGCTGGAAGCCGGAGAGGCGGCAAGGCTTGAGATATGGATCCTTGTGAATGACTATCTTACTAAGACAGACCAGCTAAAGAGACTGGATGGATATCTGGAAGAAAAAGTAAAGGAAGTGCCAAATGTGGAGATTATGAAAACTGCAAATCGGTTACTTTTCAAAAGATTTTTCATTGCCAAACTCCTTACTTACATTCTCTATAAACTTCAATTTTGATTTGTCTGCGTTGTTAAAAGCCCTGTCATAAGTTCTGGATACACTGTTTATGTCGAAAATACAGTGCCGAGAGCCATAATAGCCGCATTGGTGAAAGCATGTAAAATGATACAGCTCCAGAGGTTTTTATTGGATTTATAGTACATAAATCCAAAAGCGCAGCCAGTAAGGACATGTTCCGTCATAACCATTCTGAGTGAATACATTATGTTTCCGGCAGTATCGTCCCACAGATAATATGCAAACGGGAAATGGTATAGTCCAAACAGAATACCGGTGAGCAGTATGGCAAGGTACGGCTTTTTCAGTGAATCCATCATAGTTCTTTGCAGAATGCCCCTGAAGAAAACTTCTTCCGTAAACGCTGCTGTAAGTATCATCAGGCAAAAAAATACTGGAAGTTTTATTAATATTTGGAGAATATTCGTTATATTAAAATAAAATTCCCCTAAACCAAAGACAAGGATAATAACACCTTGGTATACAGCACAAATCAACAGTATCCTTAGTACAGTTTTTCTGTCAAAATGTTTTAAGCCTGTTTCTTTCAGGGTTTGTATCACTTTCTCTTTTCTGAAAACAGCAATAATCAGGAGTGGAAAGAAAACCAGAAACAGCCAGTTTGATAATTCGCTTATTATATCGACCTGATAGGCACAGCTTATGTAAGACAGCATAAAATAGAATATATACCATGATAAGCCGAGGATGAGTTCTTTTTTATTTTTAGACAAATGTTCTATTTCATCAGATTTCTGTTGTCCTGTTTCGGCCATTTTCTGTTTTCTGAATACAATGGCAATCAACAAGATTAATATTACTGAAAAAAACATAAAAATTACCTCCCAAAATTCGTATCAGGAACTCTTTTCTCACTTATAAATCCCGCATTTGCGACGAGGGAAACGCTTTCATTAGCGTTTCCCTAAATGGAACATATTACTTGGGGGCAGCTTCCTCGTTGAGGGGCTTATAGTTGCTGTCCATGTAGTTCTTTTTCCCGAAGGGAACGTAATTTTCATCCAGTAAAATCAAGTTCCCGTTTCCCAAATCAGGGAACTGTCGCGCAACCTCCTTGAGCACTTCCCATTCATCTTTTGTATTTTCTTTGTTGTCCTCCTCCACCTGTCTTAACGCTTCTTGAACAGACTGCTGATCAGCCGTTCCCCAATAGAGGGGATGGGGCTGGAAGGAAGAATGGTAATCGCCGCCCTCATAGCAGAAAAAACAGGAGCAGGGGATTTTTTCAAATAGAATCTTTTGCGCCCCGTCAAGCTCTTTCACCTCCAGACAGTAGCACCCATTTACGGTTGCCGCGCCATCCCGCGCGGTCATGTTTGCGATTGCCATGATAGTAAGGGGTTCCGTTTTCACGATCATGCCGGGAACCAAAAGCCCCTCCTCGTACATTTCCCGTAAATACTCGTCAGAAAATTTTCCGACAGCCCGCCATAGGAAAAACAATGCAAGAAGGAAACAGATAACGGCGGGAATCCAGCTTTTAAACAAAGAAATTCCTGACATACATAGGAAGCACACGCAGATTATCGCGGAGCTTCGCCGCTTTTTGACGACGGCTTTTATTATTTCATCCTTTTGCCGTATCCGGCTCACATCTGCATGGATGCCGGATTTTACACTTGCCTCAAATTGTGAATAATCGACCATTTTTTTCTCCGTTTCTTACGTTTCTGTAGATTACTAATATTTTTTATAGATATATTCAGTAAAAATCCGATAAAAACAATATACAATCCAGACCACCCAGGTTATTTCCCACTTGTGTGATATTACAGAAATCATCAAATAAAGAACAGCAACAGTAATGGCAATCATCCAATTCGTTATTTTTTTCTTCTTGGTTATTTCATTTGCTGATACTTTTACAACATCTGACAACAGACATTCATATTCGTTATCAATGTTGTTTTCTGTTCTTTCGCCCTTGAATAATTCTGCTATGGAAATCCCCAGGGATGCAGCTAATGGTTCCATAAGAGATACATCTGGAAATCCGATACCCCGTTCCCATTTTGAAACAGCTGCACTTGATACTCCCAATTCATTCGCTAAATCCTGCTGCGTGCGATTTTGTTCTTTCCTGATAGCGGCAATCAGACTGCCTGTTTTTTGAACGTTCAATATTTTCACCTTCTTTCCGATTTCATAATATCACAAGAAACACCATATTCAAGAAACGCTCCGTTGAAATGTTAAACGCTGCATTGGATTTATGCAAAAATAACTTCCCCTTTTACAATCCCCCTTGCACAAGCGCGTATGTTATTTATTCTTCCTGTCCGTTCTGTATTCAAACAAAACAAACTTGAAAGAAACTAAACGCGACAGCAATGAATTTTCTGTTTTTTTGAATCATAATTATCTTAAATATTAAATATTTTACCCATTATTATCTATTGGCCAAATAATTTTATTTTACCCAGTACAACTTCCCATTTGTCGCTCGCCATAACCTCCCGATAACTGTGATTTTTCACGAGTCTTTCGTCTCTGCGTCTTATGCGCCTGGCTCTGTGATGATGTGTTGTTCTGCTCGACAAATGGGAAGTTATCGCTTTCTGATAATCCAATCGTCATCTTGAGTTTTCCTTTCTGCAAAGTAACCGCAAGGCATATCCTTTAAGGTACTAACAGAGTTATCTAAATCAAAAACCCATTTTAAAGATACTAACTTTGCTTCATCTGTTTCGTGTGTTTCTCCGCATAGAAATTGCCACATTCCGTCATCTTCATCATGTGATACATATAGAATAGGTGCCTGACGCTTCAATATATGACAACAGATAATCGTAGCAGTATCGGGTGAATCATAAAAAGGAAATTCCATGTCTGTTACTCCTTTCAAATCTTGATTTTTCAGTATGTCAAACTGGAAGTTGTTTCTTTGTACATTCGCTATTTTATCATATTAGGAATGTATTTTGATGGTTTTGCAATAAATAACAAATATATTCCGCATATCAGTTTAACCATCACATCTGCAATGCAAATAACTGAAACTGGTATGCCCGGAAAAATATAGCCCATTGTTACGATAACCATACATACAATCCCCAACACTACCATACTCCAACCATGTACAAAAAACCACAAGAAGAAATGTATTGATGTTGCCATCAGTACACCAAGCCATATCTGCCTCCAATGCCATCCGGGGATAAACGGGCCAGCAATACAAAACATTAATATGAACAACGTAGCAATCGAAAAATAAATTATCTTTATCTGCTTTTTAGAAATATCTCCTTGAGAAAGTTTTTCTCTCACTTTTTTGTTTACATTGACTCCAAAAAAGCAGGCATAATAACCTATCAGAAACACAAACGGATTAACAAAAAATTCACCGCCACAAATGACAGCTACTATTAGTACAATTCCAATAAGAATCAACCATAAACCACATTGTTTTTTGTGGTTAAATTCCAATATTTCTTTCATTTCGTTCCTCCTGTAAATTTCGATTTTCCAGTCTAACTTCTTTTTCCAATTATACATGAAAACATGGGATTTTTCAATTCTCAAACTGTCTTTCTATCTTACTGTCTTTGCTTAGGTTTGAATGGGACTGCCGCTTATTACGGAAACGCTGTCATTCACCTATGAATAAATTATATCATTTTCAACAACTTCCCTTACACACGCCAAAATGTTATTCATCTTTTGAATCCATAAGAATTGGTTTTCGGATTTCAACTGTTCTGTCACGCCCTGCCTGTCGGAATATTTCGTTGCCAGCCGAAAAAACATATCTACTGCCAGTGCGTCTACACTTGCAAGATATTCATTCAGCCTGCCGCTGGTAAAGAGGTTCATATATAAAACCTTATGGTTTTGTTTCAAATACTTTGCATGTCTCTGTCCCCATATGCCGATATGCTTTTCTTTTTCGGCAGGTAAGGCGAGTGCAGGCAAATAATAATCGCCAACCCTTGTATATGTCCCGCCCATCTATTCAAACAATGTCTTTTCCATAGTATTAATCCTCCATAATTTTATTTTTGGGTTAGTTGTTGACTGCTTTGATATGCACATTATCAACCGCTAAGTGCTGCTTTGAATTTTGCATTACTTTTCCGCATTGTGGCAAAAGAAATTACATTTTACGAATATGTGATTATATTTTTATATAGAGTAAGCCAGCGTGAAAAGCATTCCTACTTTTACGCTGGCTTTTGCCTTTGCTATCGCCCATAAGCTGTATTCCAATTATGTTTTCAAATTATCTCCTTATGTGGTGACAGCCTTTGCGGTTTTTCTTTTGTCGTTTTTTGTTAGAACATGCCGCAGGGCTGTTTTTAACGTGGGATGCTGTTCTCCGCCCGTCAATCTGGATTTTCAAAAAAATTCAGATTGATTGGAGGAAATTACAATGCTTGAAAAGCATCCAAACCGAAAAAAGGACAAGTATAATCCGTACACTTTGACGATAACCGAGGGGCATTATTACCTCTCTTTTAAAGACGGGCGTGGAAAGCAGCAGAATATTGAGATTGACGAAATGCTGTACCAGACGTTTGACAGATTCGAGCTTGAGGACATATCCCATCTGAACAGGGTGAGCAGGCACATTGAACACTCCGAGCTGACCGATGAAACGCTGAATGACAGAGCTTTTTATAAATATTGTTTCAGAGAGCATCGAATACGAGCAGATACATAGGGTGGTTTCCGAACTATAATGCCGCAATTAAATTAGCCGATGCTAATTGAATATAAATATAATAAGGTTTTTCTGTAATTATCATAGCCAGAAAATAGATAGGGTTGTCCATCCAATACAGAAAACAACCCTTTATCCGGCTGCGTGGATATGTTATAATCAAACCGAAGAAAGGCGGAAACAGAAGGGAAAATCATAATACTAACGCCACAGCGTGGGAAGAATTACAGATATCGAATGACTTTATCTTTGGGAAAGTCATGCAGGACCCAAAGCTGTGCAAAGAGCTTTTACAGCGGATACTGCCACAGTTAAAGATAGACCATATAGAATATCCAGAAACACAAAAAGCGATACGTCCTGACATAGACGCGAAAAGCGTGCGTTTGGATGTATACGTTGCAGATAGCAACAATAATGTTTACGATATTGAGATGCAAGTCGCTATGTCAAAGGAGATGCCAAAGAGAACAAGATATTATCAGAGCCTTTTGGATATGCAGATGATTGACAAATGCGAATCGTACAAAAAATTAAAACCGAGCTATACTATTTTTATCTGCCCTTTCGACCAGTTCGGCATGGGCAGGCATATCTACACGTTTGAGAATACCTGCAGGGAAGATAAGGATATCCTTCTGGAGGACGGAACGACAAAGATATTCCTGAATGCCAAGGGGACGATGGATGATGTCAGCCCCGGACTGAAAGCGTTCTTAGATTATGTAGCTGGGAAGAAACCAGCAGACCCGTTTGTGGATGAATTGGAAGAGGCAGTGGAAAATGCCAGGAAAAACAGAGAATGGAGGCATGAGTATATGACATTGTTAATGCGTGACCAGGAAAATCGGGAAATAGGAGAAAAATATGGAGAAAACAAGATGGCCAAACTGATAATGTTACTAAATGAAGACGGCAGGCTATCTGATATTGTCAGAGTGTCGCAGGATGAAGAATGCCGTCAGGAATTTTATAAGGAATATCATATCAGTTAGAAAACAAAGTCACAGGCAAAGCATTTCAAAATGTTTTGCCTTAAAATTTTCAATATGGATGGTTCACTAAAAAATGGAATGTAGATGGGGCTGAGATTATGACATTGGAAATGCGGTATAGAGAAAAGAGGGAAGAAGAAAAAGAGGCATGACGATATGACTTTGCAGATGAATTATCAGGAAAAATATGAGCAGGGTGTTGGGTAGTGTAAAGTAGCCTATGAAAAACTGGAGTCAAAAAAATAGGCTCCATTAGAACCTTGATAATGGTAGATACGATTGATTTTGGCGTGCCATCAAGGGCAGGTCCCTTAGGGATGGCTAGGTCATTCCCTCTGGCTCGGAATCTAAGAACAGATATGGGCTTCGCCCTGTTGCTGCTTTAAGATTTCCTGCTGGCCGAGGTAGAGCAGGAGTTGCCATTCACCGGGCATATTTCCGGCGCCTTCCAGCGGTTCCACTTTATTCAGCGGTTCCCTGCCGCCGGATTTTTCATGAGGACGCAGAAAGTTATAGTAAGCGACCCAGAGGGAAACGCTGTGTATTGCGCCGCCGTCCGTACCGTAACCGCAGGTGACGCGGTAAGATTCCTTGAAGGTTCGGTTCAGGCGTTCAATCAACTGTTTAAATGGCCGGAATTTTTTGGATACCTCGTCGTCATTGGTAAGGCCGTTCGCCTGTGTGATGGATATGTCCCAGCCTTTTTCAATCTTGAACTGCTGGGCGGCAAGCGGGTACGCGCTGTATCCGTCAGCAATGAATTTCAGGGTTCTGCCGGGGAATTCCTTAAATTTATCAAATGCCATACGCATGGTAAGAATGCAAGGCCCCACATCTCTTGAAGTGGAGAACTGATAGCCGAGGATGGAGCGCGTCACTTTATTCATGATGAGCCAGACATATGCTTTGACCCCTTTGATTTTGATGTAAGTTTCATCAGCGGCAAGTTCGTTGGAAGGATTGTAGTCATAGGAATCGACAAAGGGACGGATGATGACAGCGGCTGTTTTGGCATAGTTGTTGACCATGGTATGTGAGATGTCAATGCCATGGATTTCTTTCAGGGCCTGTACGGTCTGCCGCAGGGAGAGCTTTAAGTTTACCCGATAGGTAAGGCACAGCCCCATGATATAGGCGTTGTTTTTCTTATACCGGAAGGAGGTTGCCCACTTTGGGAGCTGGTTCAGTTCCATATCAAAAAAGTTTACGGAAAATTCGCGGTAAAGGCACCGCAGTTTGTATTTCCAGTATTCGGATTGTGGAAGCCCTTTGGGGAGCTTTCGGAGATTCCACTGATAGTAAGTGCAGTTGTCGTTGACACACTTATGGATACGGAAATGTTTCCGGTCTTTGACGGGCTGGAATGCATGGCCGCAATAAGGGCGCTGTAGTTTTAACTGGGAGGTTACTTTTTCAACATTGACGAAGGTTTGCCCGCAGACCTTGCGCTTAAATTGCCCGCGGCCGCCGGAGTTGTCATAGAGGCAGTCATGAGGGGCGCCGCAGAGAGGGCAGACGGTGTCAGAGGGAACGTTACGGTGCTTGCCTTTATGAGGATTGACGGGCTTAACGGCTTTGCCGTAGCGGAGGCGGCAGTATTCGTTCCAGAGCTGCCAGTCCTGTTTGATAAAAGGTTTGATGACAGGGAGTTTGTCTGTGAGGAACTTTTTGTATTTAGGGCTATGGAGTTCCTCATGTGCCCACTGCTTGAGAGGGATGTATCTGCAGATAAAAAGAACAAGCCAGCAGATTTGCAGATATTGTTCTTGAATGATTTTAAATAAATATAGTATAATGTTATCCATAAAGCAATGATTTACCTTTCGTATTTTGTTTGTGTGGGAACTACATGATACACGAAAAAAGGGGGTCATTTTTTTTTATTTGCAAAAAGTGGTGTAATCCTTGAAAATGAAGGGTTTTAATTGAGAATAGAGCTGTAAAACTTTACAGTACCGGGTGTTGGGCAGTGTCAAGTAATCTATGAAAAAACTTAGTCTAAAAAATAGGCTTAAAGAAACCTTGAAAATTGCAGATATTGGTGGTTTTAAGACCTTTGGGCGTTGCCCCAAACCCCACGAGGGACTCGTCCCTTGACCCATTAGCGGGCTTTGCCCGCACCCGTCCTCGCCGGATGGCAGGAAAAGGGCGCAGTCGCCCCTTTTCTGCTGGCCAGGATTATCCGTGAGCCTTATGTCGATAGACTTTCGCGGCATATCCTCACAGTCAGCGCAGCCGCCTGCTGCGGTATTCCACGGTTCTATTGACAACAGCTCCGCTCCGTCTGTGCAGTACCGTTTTTCTGCATATTCAGGATGGTCTGCTGCCCGAGGAAGATGAGCATCTGCCATTTGCTGGGCATGTTGTCAGCGCCTTGTAGCATCTCCACTTTGTTGAGAACATTGTATTTATTGTGTTTATGAGGGCGCAGGAAGTTATATTACTTTAGCGGTTAAAACTTGATGTTTTCTCTATTCATTAGCATGGTTTTCGGATATAATAAAAGTATGGAAAAAATCAATTTACTAAAAGTCCCCCAGAGACCAGGAAAATCATGAAATAACAAGCGATAGGACTTTAAAAAAGGCATGTAAAGCATAAAGAAATTGCGGAAACGCTCAATATCTCAATTCAGACAGTGGATAGAATATCAAGCGTGTATAAAAAGGAGGGCGCGAAATGTCTGAAGGAGAAAAAGCGTGGCCGTAAATTAGGCGAAAAACGCCAACTTACGCCTGCACAGGAAAAAGAGATCCGAAACATCCTTATTGACAAAATGCCTGACCAGAGGAAACTGAGCTTTATGTTGTGGACACGTGCCGCTGTACGCCAGTTAATTCAGGAAAAATATAATATAGCCATTACGCTTCGGAATATGAGCGAATACCTGAAACGGTGGGGGTGACCTGCCAATGCCCAACGAAAAAGGCGTATTTCCAGGATAATGTGAAGATGAACGCATTTATGCATGAAACATATCCTGCCATTGTAAAACAGGCAAAAAAAGAAGATGCCGTAATTTTTTGGGGAGATGAGACTGGAATAAATAATCAGGCGTACCATGTCAAAGGATTTGCGCCAAAGGGACAGACTTTCTCCAAAATGGAAAAGAACAATATGATTTCAGCCATCAGCAATCAGGGAACCTGCCATTTTCTCCGCTATGATGCGAACATGACTCAGCAACGATTTATAGACTTTATGGGACGGCTTGAAAAAGACACGGACAGGAAAGTCTTATTTATCGTTGACAATCTTAAAGTCCATCATGGAAAAATTGTTGCAGAATGGTTGTTAGAGCATAAGGATGAAATAGAATTATTTTACACTTCACCTTATTCCCCTGAAATCAATCCAGATGAATATTTGAACCATAACCTGAAGCAGAACATACACAGCGGGATTATTCCGCACGCAATATATGTTTACTGCATTGTCAGAGGGTGCAGTATTCTGGTGGGAGCGTGACTGCAGCAGCTGATATTTCGGAACGTTTGGTTTTCCATCCAGATTACACATATTCTGATTTTATTGGGCAGATTCTGCCTAATGTTGATGAAGATGGGCAGGTAAGCTATAAGTTTACACCCGGTTCATTTACGAATATTCTTCATGATGCATATAAGAATCCAGAAAAGGAATATATTCTTATCATAGGAGAAATAAATCGTGGCAATGCGCCGGCAATTTTTGGAGAAGTGTTCCAGTTGCCTGATAGAAAAACAGAGATTCGAGAAGTAGATGATGATGGATTGACTTACTATTGATAAATAGTTCTTCAAAAGTTGTATTTTTAATGTATATGGACTGAATTTATTTCCAAATAGCGGTTAGGAACTCTGGAAATTCGTTCAAAAGGGCATACTTACCCCTTGGTTTCGCAACAAGGGAGCTGACAAGATGGTATTTATAATCGGAAATCTGCAAATGCCGTATACACCCCGGCAAATGCATACCTCCATGTGTTGCTTCCGCCAGGGCCTAACATCAGCTGTCTGGCATGTTCTGTAACGTGGCTTGTCATAATGATCATGTTACCAATCACCGTGCGCAGTCTCCTGCGTCTGACCTTATGCCTTGTCTCTGTGCCCTTCCTGCCGATGCTTTCCTGTCCGATCATCCGAAGGAGGTTATAGGCCAGGATTGCCAGCTCCAATGCCAGTTCATTGGTCTCAAAATTCCCGGATGGCAGCCGCCCCCGATCCATGTCGGTCTTGCTCTCGCTGTGAAACTGCTCGCATTCGTCATGGGCATGGTAGAGCGCAATGACTTCGCGGTCCGTCATTCCAAGGTTTGTCCACCAGATATTGACTTCAATGTCGCCTTCCAGAAGGAACTGGCCATATTTATCAATGGTACGGTTTATGACCTCATAACCGGCACGGACGGTGATGCTTTTTCCATACCATCTGCTGTTTTAAACGAAGGATTCTGTTCCGTATGTTTCCGTAGGATTCAGAAAGAAATTATGTTATGTCAAAGGAAGGATTTTACTTGCATATTCCCCATAGCGCCCTTTGGTCTGGCGTTTTATCTCATACAAAGCCTCATCCGCCTGGGACAGAAGCTGGCGGATACTGTCAGAAGGATCTGCAGTCCAGGCGAATCCGCTGGAAGCGCTGATCACCTTATTTTTATCCGGAGACAGAGCAATGGGATTGCTTCTGAGGGTTTCGTAGAACTTGTCTAAATAGCCTGTAATTTCCTCCCGGCTTTTGCAGCCGAAAATCATCATGCAGAATTCATCGCCGGAGCGTCGTGCGGTCAGAAAATGTTCTTCGGGCATGGACTGCATGACGGCAGAAAAACTCTGCAGATATATATCGCCCACATCATGGCCGTAGGTATCGTTAATGGATTTAAAATGATCCAAATCTATCATGACAACGGCGCAGATATGTTCTTGGGGCATGTTTCTCAGGATTTCCGAAGCAAGCTGTTTGAAATGGGGGAATTTGTGCAATCCGGTCAGGAAGTCATGCGTGTTTTCGTAATGCATCTGCTGTTTTTTCAAAATATCGCTGCTGACGTCCATTACAACGCCAAGATGTTTACCGGAAGATTCTGAAATATGGATGCGGACGTAGCGGGTATCCCGGATACGGAAAATATCAGTTTCCTCGGAAATGGGGTTCGTCATAATTTCCTGGATATAGCGGTCAAACAGTACGGAATTGCTGAAGAATCGTTCCGCCATCTGTTCCGGAATATCTAACAGTTCCTTCAGGCCGGAAGTATG
This sequence comes from Petralouisia muris, assembly GCF_004793545.1. Lineage (GTDB taxonomy): Bacteria > Bacillota > Clostridia > Lachnospirales > Lachnospiraceae > Petralouisia > Petralouisia muris. Next base: position 37,527 of record NZ_SRYA01000019.1, read on the forward strand.
GAAAACATGATTCAGCCCACGCTCATATTCAAAGGCGGCAAGGGGAACGCCGCTGATTTCAATAATGGTCGAAATGCGGTCTGAACTTCTGACAATGCTTTTTACCATGGTATTGATCCCACGGCTCAGTTCTTCGAATTCCCGGTTTCCACCTACCGCTACCACAGTGTCCAGATGGCCGTTGGTAATGGCGGTCAGATTTTCAATAATGCGGTGAATGCCGTTCACAGCTTTTCGCTTTACCAGGTGATTCAGAAGAATCAGCGCCACAGCTTCTATCAGCAGCAAATACAGAAAAGTATTGAAAATCTGCTCCCAGAGTTTTTCAAACAGCGCGTCCCGGGGCAGGGCAGCGCAAATTAATTTGTCTTCATAGGGAGTGGCGGTCACATACATAATCCTGCCCTCTTTTCCCTTCAGGTATGCGCCTTTCTGACAGCCTGCAAGCTGCTCCAGCTGATAGCATTCTGCGTCAAAATGCTGTTCCAGGCCGTTGGAGTGTCCAAGGATAGTTCCTGTTGTGCTGTCTATGATAAAAAATTCTTCGCCCACATCTGCTGGAAATAAATTGAAAATGGAATCGTAGGTGTTTCTCGCCTGCGCCTCCATCTGTCTGGTGGGCTTAAATCCTACCTGGACAATGCCTTTTTTGATTTTCCGAACCACGCCCACATACTGCATCACTTTATTTTCAGCGGCGTTAGGCTGTGAGTCCTGAATTAAGTATGCGTTTTTGTCATCGCTTTCTAAAAGGGCCAGGAAGGCCCGGGTCTGCTTGTGGTTTGCCATGTCGATGCCGATATACTGAGAGACGGAGCCGGCCACAATGATTCCGTTTTCATCAATGACATGAACTTCGTCTACATTCAGCAGGTTGGCCAGATATTTCATTTCGTCTACATTCAGGGATAATTCATCTTCTCTGTCTAATACATAGGCGGCTGCTTTGGCGCGGGTCAGATAATCCTCGTCCAGGTTTTCACGGATAATTGTAAGTTCCTCCTGGTTCATTTCCAATGTGTGGATAATCTGCGCTGTCTTGGTATGAAAAGTATTAAATTGCTGGGATTCCAAAGTGTGCAGGGTAAATAAAAAGTTGATGAAGAATATCAGTAAAATCGCTGATGTCATAATCGCGAAGGTATATCGGATAAAAATTTTCTGCATGGAAAAATCCTCCATTATTTATAAAAATACTCTTAAACATTATAGCATTTCCTGTAAAATACAGAGGATTTAATATTTCGCAAAATCGTGTTATTTTGTAACGGCAGTTAGGAACAGTTAAAATTTTGCAAACAGTATCATGTGGAAAACGTTTTTTTCCAGGTAACAGTCGATGGCGCCGTCAATTTTTTCTGAGAAGGCCAGAATGCTCTGCATGCCCAGGCCGTGATTTTTTCCTTTTTGGCTTTTGGGAAGTTTGGTGGCGGGGTCGAAAACAAGCTTTTCCCGGCACTCGTTTTTTGCTTGAATCAGCAGGTGATCCCGGGTGTGCCGGATTTTGATGTCAATGTATCTTTTTTCTTTTTCATAATTTTTCACACAGATCATTGCATTTTCAAAGAGGTTGGCAATGACGGCTGCAAGTTCGTAATTGTCCACAAGGGTTTTCCGGGGAATTTCAAGATCCAGGCTGGCCGTAATTCCGAGAGCCTGGGCCTGTTCCTGCATTTTGGAAATAATAGAATTGATAATCAGGTTGTCACAGTATTTTACCACCTTGTTTTCTTCCGACGTATTGCTGATATGGGCAATAATTTTGCGGATTTCATCGTAATTTTTTTCATCCAGAAGATGTTCGATCATGCTGATGTAATGCCGGATGTCATGCCGGAGAATCCGGATATTTTTTTCGGATTCTTCTACCAGCTCATACTGGGCTTCCAGACTCTTGATGTAGGATTCAAAGAGAATATTTTTCCAGTAGATGTCCTGCCGTTTGGAGTCGCTTTCAATATAATGGAGCACCACAACATAGGAAACCAGCATGGTAATCATCAGGCACAGGATACCAGGGATATTGTGGGGGTCTTCCTGAAGGGGGTAAGGGAAAAAGGCAAAACAGGAAAAGGTGCAGTAAAAAATAGAAGGAATCAGACATAATTCCCACCATTCCCGATTGTTGTCGTTTTCGTATTGATTGTTCCAGATATTTCGGATGCTTTTGTATAAAATAAGCAGAATAGCAGTATGGACGGCAAAGTTTCCCACCAGGGAAAGGGGGATGTTTTCTGTATAGATATACAGAATGGAGGCGGTAACGCTTCCGATAATCGTATAATTGGAAGCGCTTAAGCCAATAAACAGAATTTTGCTGTTTCCGTGAGCGGCAATCAGAGGACCGGTGGACTGGGTCACAAAAATCTGGAATAAGGTGACAAAGAAATAGCAGACATCACTGCCTGGAAAAATATTCAGTTTGAGAATATCTGCGCCACTCAAAATCAGGAAGGAAGAAAAGCATATCAGGCAGGACGTAAGTTTGTTGTGGCCGTGCGGGATAAACAGATATATGTAAAGCATCAAAAACAGGTGGCTAATGATATAAGATAAATTGTTAAAATAGTCCATGTGTCCTCCCTACCTGTACTCGGATGAAATGAACAAAAGATACTGTCTCTTTACGTTTGAAGTATTCTTTTTGCTGATAGGAATATCTGCGCCGCTGTTCATGATAATGCTGGTTCCGTCCAATTTCTGGACATGGCTGAAATTTACAAGAAAGGACTTATGAACCTGCATGAAGCCTTTTTCCCGGGTAAGCTCTTTGATTTCCTCCTCAAAAGATTTCCGTATAAAAATGCTGGTTATGGCAGTCCGGTCTGTCAGATGGATGCGCAGCATACGGGAGGAGTTCTCGATATATTCTATTTTGGAAAAGGGAACGGATATCAGCCCATCTTTGGTTTTCACCGGAAAGATGGGGTCCTTTACGCCGTTTTTCTGGGTTAAAGCAAAGCTTAGAGCTTCAAAAAAAGTCTGTTCCTGTACTGGCTTCAGAAGGTATCTGAGTGCATGGACTCCGTAAGCGTCCAGTGCAAAATCATCCGAGGAGGTTGTGTAAATAATGACAGCGTTTTTGCCGGAATCCTTCAAAAGAGTTCCAATGTCAATGCCGGTTGTTCCGTTCATAATGATATCCAGAATATAAATGTCAGACAGGCGTTTCTCCTGGATCTTCCGAAACAGGAGAGAAGGGTCTGTATATTTTTCCAGTTCAAAATCATTTCCCGGATAAAGCGTTCTGTAGTTTGCAATCAACTGCTCTATTCTTGCCAGGTCTTTCATGTTGTCATCGCAGATTGTAATTTTCATGTACTTTTCCTCAAAAAAATACTGCAAAACAGGCCGTAAGGCTATTTTTATTTTGCAGTATGTGATATTGTAAATATGTCGATATTATAATATAGATTGATACAAAAAGCAAGCCTGTAGTAAATGTTCATTTAGGAACCTGTAATCTTGGAAAACGAAAAAATAAGTTTTCATTCTGGTGATTTTGTGGTAAAATACACTCTGATTATAATACAGTGTTGAAAAGAAGAATCAGAAGAAAGGAAGATAAGGGAGAACCTTATTTTGTGGAGTGAGAAAATGACAAAAGTAGTGAAATTCGGAGGAAGCTCATTGGCAAGCGCAGGCCAGTTTGCAAAGGTTGGAAAAATTATCCGTTCCGATGAGAGCCGCAGATATGTGGTGCCAAGCGCGCCGGGAAAGCGCAACGCCAAGGATACGAAGGTGACGGATCTGCTCTATCAGTGTTATGAGCTGGCAGAAGCGGAAGGAAAGTTTATGTCTCTGCTGAAAAAGATTCAGGAGCGGTATGACGCCATTATTAATGGATTGAACATGAACTTTTCTCTGAATAAGGAATTTGAAGTGATTGCAGAGAATTTCAGGCAGAAAGCCGGAGCGGATTATGCGGCTTCCCGTGGGGAGTATTTAAACGGCATTATTATGGCGAATTATCTGGGATTTGAGTTTATAGATGCAGCAGAGGTGATTGTCTTTAAAGAAAACGGGGAATTTGATGCGGATAAGACCGATGAAATTTTGTCCCGAAGGCTGGAAAATTGTGAATATGCAGTCATCCCAGGATTTTACGGAGCGAAAGAAGACGGCACCGTCAAAACCTTCTCCAGAGGCGGCTCCGATATTACAGGGTCTATTGTAGCCAAGGCAGTCCGGGCAGATATTTATGAGAACTGGACGGATGTTTCAGGATTTCTGATTGCAGATCCCAGGATTATTGAGAAACCGGAAGTGATTAAGGTTATTACTTACAGAGAACTCAGGGAGCTTTCCTATATGGGAGCTACCGTGCTTCACGAGGATGCAGTATTTCCGGTGCGCAAGGAGGGAATTCCTATCAATATCCGCAACACCAACGCCCCAGAGGACGAGGGAACGCTGATTGTGGAGAGCACCTGCCGGCAGCCGGATTATACCATTACCGGAATTGCAGGGAAGAAAGGATTTGTGGCGGTCAATATTGATAAGGATATGATGAATGCGGAGGTTGGATTCGGCAGAAAGGTGCTGTCAGCCTTTGAAGAGCATGGAATTTCTTTTGAACATGTGCCTTCCGGCATAGATACCATGACGGTATTTGTTCACCAGGAGGAATTTGAGGGAAAAGAACAGCAGGTATTGTCAGCCATCCATCGTCTGGCACAGCCGGACAGCATTGATTTGGAAGGCAACCTGGCCCTTATCGCTGTGGTGGGCCGGGGCATGAAATCTACCAGAGGGACGGCAGGAAGGATTTTTTCCGCCCTTGCCCATGTAAATGTAAATGTGAAAATGATCGATCAGGGGTCCAGTGAGTTAAATATTATTATCGGCGTCCAGAACAGTGATTTTGAGGAGGCAATCCGGGCGATTTACGATATTTTTGTGGTAACGCAGATATAGGGACGTTTGGCTTGCGAAAATAGCAGGAAGGAGCAGGAGCTATGAGTAAAATTCGCAGATTTTCCATTGGAAATCCAATTAATACAGAGGCAGTGGTACAAAAGGTTCCCATAGAGAAAGGGGAACTTCCCTATTTTGAACGGATTCAGCAGATGGAGCTGAAATCAGACGGAGACGCCCAGGAGACGATGGTGCAGAGAGATGAGCTCTGGTATCGGATGGGACAGGAGGACAGAATCTATGGCCTGGGAGAAAATGTCAGAGGAATTAATAAGCGGGGCTGGATCTATGAGAGCAATTGTTCCGATGATCCCAATCATACCGAAGAGAAACGTTCTTTGTACGGCGCCCATAATTTCTTTGTGGTAAACGGCGCCCAGACCTTCGGTATGTTTATAGATTATCCGGGGAAGCTGGTTTTGGATATGGGATATGAGCGGATGGATGAGATCCGCATCATGCCTCAGGACTGGAATCTGGATCTTTATATTCTGGAGGGGGATACCGTCCTTGATATTGTGAAGGGATTTCGGAAACTAATTGGGAGAAGCTATATTCCGCCGAAATGGGCCTTTGGGTTCGGGCAGAGCCGCTGGGGATACCAGACGAAAGAAGATATCCGCACCGTGGTCCGGGGATACCGCAAGAATCAGATTCCCCTGGATATGGTATATCTGGATATTGACTATATGGAAGAATTTAAAGATTTTACGGTAAACCAGCAGCGGTTTCCTGATTTTCCTGCATTTGTGGAGGAGATGAAAAGGGAGCATATTCATCTTGTGCCTATTATTGATGCAGGCGTGAAGATCGAAGAGGGATATGATGTCTATGAAGAGGGAGTAAAGGAAGGGTATTTCTGCAAAGACCAGTCAGGAAAAGAATTTGTAGGGGCTGTATGGCCGGGAAAAGTCCATTTTCCCGATGTGCTGAACAGGGAGGCAAGGAAGTGGTTCGGCAGAAACTATAAATCACTTCTGGATCAGGGAATCGAAGGGTTCTGGAATGATATGAATGAGCCTGCCATTTTCTATTCGGAGCAGAATTTAGAAGGGGTTGTGAAGAAATTAAAGTCCATGAAATGCCAGAATATGGATATGTGGGAAATTTTTGAATTCCGGGATCAGGTGAACGAACTGGCAAATAATCCAGAAGATTATCAGAGCTTTTATCATAATATGGAGGGCAAGTCCATACGTCATGACAAAGTGCACAACCTCTATGGGTTTGGTATGACAAGAGCGGCAGGAGAAGCCTTTGAGGAGTTAGAGCCGGATAAGAGGATTCTGATTTTTTCCAGATCTTCCTACATCGGCATGCACCGGTACGGCGGAATCTGGATGGGAGACAACAAATCCTGGTGGTCCCATCTGCTTTTAAATCTTAAGATGCTTCCTTCACTGAACATGTGCGGTTTTTTGTATACCGGGGCGGACTTAGGGGGATTCGGCGCTGATACAACAGAGGATTTGCTGCTGCGCTGGATGGCCCTTGGAATCTTTACGCCCCTGATGCGTAATCACGCCGCACTGGGAACCAGAGAACAGGAGTGCTATCAGTTTACTAGGAAAGAAGCTTTTCGGAACCTGATCGGCGTCCGCTATGGCCTGACGCCCTACCTTTACAGCGAATATATGAAGGCAGCGCTGCGGGATGAAATGATGTTTCTGCCGCTGGCCTTTGTTTATCCGGAGGATGAATATGCAAAGGATGTGGAGGATCAGCTTCTGGTGGGAGAGAGCATTATGATCGCGCCGGTATATACCCAGAATGCCAGGGGAAGATATGTCTATCTGCCGGAACCCATGAAGCTGGTGCGCCTTGCGTCTATGGAACAGATTCAAACGGAAGTTCTGGAACAGGGCCATTATTATATAGAGACGCCATTGGAGGAAGTTGTATTTTTTATCCGGCCGGAGAAAATTGTGCCTTATACCCAGCCGGGGCAGTATTTGGAAGAAACGGAAGAAAAAGAATTGAAATTACTGCATTTTGTTACGAAATCAGCAGAATATGAGCTGTACCAGGATGATGGTTACAGTAAAGATTATGAGAATCCGGCCCATGTGAAGAAGCTGCATGTAAAAGCGGAATAAAAGAAGTTCGATATGAGGAATTATTATGGAAAATGGAATGTTTGATGAAAATATCAGAATGAACCATATCCTTTATGACGCCAAAGTAGGGTTGTGGTCTATTGAGATAGAGGAAGGCAGGCAGGAACGGATGTATGCAGACCGGGCAATGCTGGAGCTGCTGGGCCTGAAAGAAACTCCAACCCCAGAGGAATGCTATGCCCACTGGTACAGCAGGATTGAAAAATCTGCTTTGGGGTTGGTGCAGAAAGCGGTAGAGACCATGGCTCAGGGACAGCATGGAGAAATCAGTTATGGCTGGTATCATCCTGTAACAGGAAAAATGTATGTGCGCTGCGGCGGAACGCTGGATCAGGATTATACCCGCGGGCTTCGGCTCTGGGGATACCATCAGGATATTTCAGAGATGGTCTCCCTGAAAAAGGAAACGGAGCAGTTGCGCAGCTTTAATGAGTCCATGCTGGTCTCTTTGAAAGAGTTATATTTTTCCGTTATGCTGCTGGAAATAGACAAGGGCAAGATTCATCCCCTCCATCTTACGAAGGAAGGGGAAACTATTTTAACAGGCGGGCCTGGCATGGAAAGCGCCGTATGGAACATCGTTCAGTTTTATCACCCGCAGGATCGGGAGCAGCTTCAGAGAGAAATCAGTCTGGAAAATCTGCAGAAGCAGCAGGAGAAGGGGAACAGAAAGTTTGTTCGGGAATACCGCAGAAAGATCCAGGGAGAATACCGCTGGGTCAGCTTTACCTGCTACTTTGTGACAAGAGCCCCTCAGGATCGGAGGGTATTGATTGCAATCCAGGACATTGACGAACAGAAGAAACAGGAAAAGGAATATCAGAAATACCTGGAGAACCGCTTTGAAGGAAATATGGAAATCCTTCGGATGTCTTTGAAAAATACGAATATTTTTGAATATTTTTACTATCCCAAGGAGGAAAAGATTCTTCTGCCGGAACAGACAGCAAGGTATTACGGATGCAAAGAGGAATATCTGGATGTGAAGCATGATTTTGCAAAAGATCTGGTAGATATGGAATATTACGAGTTATTTTGTCGGGTTCATGAATTTATCCGGGACGGAGGAAAGAACGATTATTTTTATTACAGTGCAAAACGGGGGAAATTCTGGTGCAAATGCAGCATGTCCAGTGTGAGATTTGACGAATGGGGGAATACTGTATTTGCAGTGGGAATTATTGAAGATTTAACCAGGCAGCGTGCGATGGAGCTGGAGAATGAGCGATATCAGTCCCTGTATAAATTTACCGTAGATTCGGAATATGATGGAATCGGCATTATTGATGTGAACAGCGGCAATACGGAGGTTAAGGTTGCCAGGCATATCAATCCCAGAAGAAGCATCGGCCAGGGAAAATTTGAAGAGATTAAGATGCGTTTTATCGATCTGTTTATCTGCGAAAGAGACAAAGAATTTTTCAGGAACCGGGTGACGCTGCAAAGAGTTCTGGAACAGATAGAACAGACTCAGGAGGCAGTGCAGTATTATTTTACAGGCAATGAGGAATATGGGAACCGGCATAAGCTGATTACCGTCCGATATTTTGATGAAAAGCATACGAAATTGTTTGTCTGTGTCCGGGACATTGAACTGCAGATTCAGGCAGAAGCAGACAATAAGGCGGCGCTGCAGAAGGCTTTTGAATCGGCAGAACAGGCCAACCGGGCCAAAAGCGAATTCTTGAGTAAAATGAGTCATGATATCCGTACTCCCATGAATGCTATTGTGGGGATGACGGCCATTGCGGAAGCGAATATGGACGACAGGGAGCGGGTTTCGGACTGTCTGAATAAGATAAAAATTGCCAGCCATCATCTGACAAATCTGGTAAATGAAGTGCTGGATATGAGCCGGATTGAAAGCGGCAAAATGAATCTTGTCATTGAGGATTTTGATCTGACGGAGCTGGTGGAAGAGGTAATGACCATTTCTCAGACAAAAGCGGAAGAAAAACAGCAGAAGCTTACGTTAAGTATGGCCGTAAAGAACCGGAAAGTAATGGGAGATCATCTGAGTCTGCAGAAGGTATTTCATAATATTCTGGGAAATGCCGTAAAATATACGCAAAAAGGCGGAAGAATCTGCTTTCAGGTAGAAGAGCTTGATCCTCTGCATCAGAATTATGGACATTACCGGTTTATCATTGAGGATAATGGATTCGGTATGTCAGAGGAATTTCAGAAGAAACTTTTTGAACCATTTGAACGTTCCGGAGACCCAAGAGTGGAGAGTATGGAGGGAACCGGCCTTGGCATGCCCATCGCCTATAATCTGATTCAGTTGATGCAGGGAACGATCCAGGTGGAAAGTGAGTTGAATAAAGGCTCCAGATTTGTTATTACGCTGCTTCTGCCTCTGCAGAGCGAAGAGCATCAGAAACAGGAGGAAATACAGGAAGAAAAAGAAGCGGAAATGGTTACCTTCCCTGGCAAACAGGTGCTTTTGGTGGAGGATAACGAGCTAAATATAGAGATTGCAACGGAAATCCTGAAAATGTTTGAACTGGAAGTGGTTCTTGCCTTCAATGGAAAAGAGGCGGTTGAAATCTTTCAGAGCCGGGAGGAAGGATATTTTGACATTATTTTTATGGATATCCAGATGCCTGTGATGGACGGCTACACGGCGGCAAAGGAAATTCGGGACAGCCGCCGGAAGGATTCGAAAAGCATTCCCATTGTGGCAATGACAGCCAATGCCTTTTCGGAGGATGTGCAGAAAGCAATACATACGGGAATGAATGATCATTTGGCGAAACCCATTGATATTCAGCTCCTGACTAAGATATTGTCGAAATGGCTGTCTTAAGGCAGCAGATTGTGGGGTTTGCAATATGTCAGAGAAAAGAGAAATTAAATGGGATAAACTGGATAATACGGCGCATTTGTTTCCCGTGATTGCAGGAGAAAGTATGAGCAATGTATACCGTATTTCCGTTGTCCTGAAAGAGGAGATTCAAAGGGTGCTTCTGCAGCAGGCGCTGGAAAAGGTTTTGCCGTGGTTTGAGGTGTTTCGGGTTCGGATGCGGTACGGGGTTTTCTGGTATTATTTTGAGACAAATCAGAAGCCGGCGCCAGAGGTGAAGGAGGAATACCGTTATCCTTGTCAGTATATTTCCCCAAACCGGAACAGCAATTATCTGTTTCGGGTGAATTATTACAAAAACAGAATTAATCTGGAGGTTTTTCACGTGCTGACAGACGGCATAGGAGGGATTACCTTTTTAAAGGAGCTGACCTACCAGTATCTTCGGCTGGCCCATCCTGATCTGAAGGAGAAAATGGGGGATGGGCTTTGCAGCGACACTTCCCTGAACCGGGAGGACAGTTATCTGAAAAATTACAAAAAAAGCCATAAAAAGGGCTATAAAACGGAACGGGCTTATCACGTAAAGGGTGAGAAGCTAAGACCTTCAGAGCTTGGAGTGATGCATGGATTTATGCCGGTGAAAGAGCTGAAAAAGGCGTGTAATCTTTATCATGTGTCCATCAATGAGTATCTGGTGGCAGCTTTTTTGTGGAGCATTTATCAGGAGTGCCTTCATGGAATGCCCGGCAAGCGGCCGCTCAGTTCTTGTGTTCCGGTGAATCTTCGTCCCTATTTTGACTCCATTACCATGAAAAATTTCTTTGTGATTGTGTCGGCGGTGTTTCATCCCAAGAAAGAAAGCTATACTTTTTCGGAGGTAGTGGAGATTGTGTCGGATAGCCTGCGCAGCCAGATCAACCGGGAGAATCTGGAGAATCTCTTTGCCTATAATGTGTCAAATGAGAAGAATTTTATTTTGAGGGCAGTTCCCCTTTTTCTGAAAAATATTGCTATGCGCCATGTCTATCACAACAGCGCCCTTGCCAATACCACAACGGTGACCAACATCGGCAATATTCAGGTGAGGGAGGAATATCAGGAATATATTGAGGGCTTCCGGGCCTTTTTATCCATGTCTGAGGGACAGAATATTAAGGGAACCATCTGCTCCTATCAGGATACGCTGGTCTTTACCATCACCAGCAATCTGGCGGATGTGTCCATACAGCGTGGATTTTTCCGAAGGCTTTCGGAGGATGGAATACCGGTGAAAATAGAGACGAATGGAGTTTATAACGAATGAAAGAGTGCAAAAAATGCAGAGTAGAAATCCTGGATGACACAGCAATCTGTCCACTGTGCAGCAGTGTATTGGAGACGTCAGGGGAACAGGAGCAGAGCACCGGGTATCCCGATGTAAAATCTGTTTCCCGTAAGCTGAGTTTTATTGTGCGTCTATATAGTTTTCTGGCTATTGTGTCAGAGGCGGCCCTGATAGTGTTCAATTATCTGTATTTTCATGGAGTCTGGTGGTCGGCTGTTACGGGAATTTGCATTTTATATTTTTATATTACTTTGAAATACTCTCTTCAGAAAAACCGGGGATATCAGAGCGTGATTTTGACACAGGTGATCGGAGCGGTGCTTCTGGTAATTGCAGCAGATTATATTGTGGGATACCGGGGCTGGTCTGTGAATTATGTACTGCCCGGAGCAATTCTTCTGTTGAATGGAACCATTGCCACACTTATGATTGTAAACGCCTCCAACTGGCAGAGCTACATCCTGATGCAGATCCTTACGGCGGTTGCTTCTGTGGTCTGTATGATTTTGTGGAGGTTCGCTGTAATTACAAAACCCCTGTTTTCTCTGGCGGCTTTGGCGGTATCCCTGTGCCTGCTTCTTGGTACGCTGATTTTCGGCGACCGGAAGGCGAAGACGGAATTGAAACGGAGGTTCCATGTGTAAAATCAGAGAGGAACGGAAGCTTTTGTGTGTGGAATGGAAATCTTATTTATGTTAGAAAGGACAGGCTATGGGAGAAGTCAGCGTGATGGGCAGGGTGATCCGTGAGATGATTGCCCATGTGACCAATGACAACCTGATTGGGAGAAAAATTAAAACCGGGGAGCTGCGCAAGAAGCTGGTGGAGCCAAAGTGGCGGTGTCCCGACTGCTTTTATATGGAAGAGATTGAGCTTCCCCGGTTTCGAATGGAATATTTGAGCAGCAGAGAGGCGCCAAGAAATGATTATGTGATTCTGCAGCTTCACGGCGGCGGTTATATCGGGGCCATGCGCAACGCTTATCGTTCCTTTGCCGGATTGTATTGTGAAGTCAGCAAGGGCATGAGCGTATTGACCATTGACTACCGGGTTGCGCCGGAAGATCCTTACCCGGCGGCTTTAGAGGATGCGGTGGAAGCCTTTGGCTGGCTGAAAGAAGCCGGCTGGCACAGCAGGCAGATTATTGTAGCGGGGGATTCTGCAGGAGGCGGCCTTGCGCTGGCCCTTTGCATGTATTTGAAGGATCAGAACAGACGGCTTCCCGGCGGGCTGATTCTTATGTCCCCCTGGGCCGATTTGACTGCCAGCGGACCCTCCTATGAGGATAATTATGAAAGAGATCCCCTGTTTGGGAATACCAGGGACAGCCTGATTTATAATCGGGAGTATATCGGCTGCCACAATCCCAAGGAGCCTTATATTTCCCCGATGTTTGGGGATTACTGGGGATTTCCCCCTATGCTGATTCAGGCGGGCTCCGTGGAAATGCTCTTAAGCGATTCTGTGGGAGTGGCTTATAAAGCCAAAAAGCAGGGGGTGAAAGTGCGCCTGAGCATTTATGAGGGGATGTTCCATGTGTTTCAGATGGGAATGATGATGATGCCGGAATCCAAGGACGCCTGGCGGGAAATCGGCAGGTATTTTGAAGTGGTAACCGGAACATGAAACAAAAACTTCGGGACTGCATACTGTAATTATGAAATGCAGTTCTGGAGTTTTTATGATTAATCTGAATATATTTTTGCAGGTGCTTGGAGGCACCGGATTTACTTTTCTTATGACATCACTGGGGGCGGCAGTGGTATTTTGTTTCCAGGGAGCCATCAGCGACAAGATGAACCGGGCGTTTCTGGGGTTTGCTTCCGGGGTGATGATGGCGGCTTCCGTCTGGTCCCTTTTGATCCCTTCCATAGAGCAGAGTCAGGAACAGGGAATGTCCCCCTGGTTTCCGCCTGCACTGGGGTTTGTACTGGGCGGCGTGTTTTTGTATTTGGTGGATAAGACGCTTTCCTGGCTGCATGGCGCCTGTCTGGCAGAAGGGCGTTGCGGATTGAACCGATCTTCTGGGGATATCCGTTCCTGTGAAAGCGCTGCCATAGGGCAGCCGGCAATGGCGAATCCCTGTCTGCAGAAAAAAGAGGCGGGAACGAAGCTTTTGGTATTGGCAGTAACGGCCCATAATATTCCGGAAGGAATGGCAGTGGGGCTTGCCTTTGTCCTGGCCGGGCAGCATCCGGAAGATCCGGCGTATCTGGCTTCCGCCATCGGCCTAGCGGCAGGAATCGGCATTCAGAATTTCCCGGAAGGGGCAGCTATTTCTCTGCCTGTCCGGCAGTCCGGGGCAGGTGTGGGAAAGTCATTTCTGACAGGATGCCTTTCTGGGATCGTGGAACCCCTTGCAGGAATTCTTGTGTTTTTCACTGCGGCATCTGTGGTTCGGTTCATGCCCTGGCTTCTGGCTTTTGCCGGAGGCGCTATGATTTATGTGGTGGCAGATGAACTGATTCCCCAGGCCCAGCCGGATGAAACATCCAATGTGGGAACCATTGGAGTTATGGCGGGATTTCTGATTATGATGATATTGGATGTGGCCTTGGGGTAAATCGTTGCTGTGCTGCAGTAATTGAGGTTTTGGAGGGAATCCTGCTCTTTCACAATCCTGCAGCCTTGGGGGTAAATCTCTGGTGTGTTACAATAAATGCGGCACAGGAAGATAGCGGGGGATTCCCTGATCAAAAGCAATCTTCGGCTGTCCCTGAACCAGCGGCTGCAGGTAGGGAAGAATTTCCGGGGTCACGTCGTTTCCGGCAGCATTTATAAATTCTTTTGGTACGGATTTTACCTGGTTGGCGATTTCACACACCGGGGAGGAGCCATAGGTAACCTGATAGGGCTGGCTGCCTGTACGCTGAATTGTTACCATCAGACCGGTCTTTCCCTGAGCGGCGCAAGAAACGCCGTGCCGCCCCTGGCAGAAGGATTCTTCCAGATCGGTGCGGGAAGCCATATGGGCGCCGCACCGCTGAAGGATGTTCAGCTCAATGGAACGCACCTTTACATCCAGCCGCTCCTGCACCAGATATTCCAGTGTTTTTCCGGCGCCGCTTAACTGGCTGTGTCCGAAATTATCTACGGCGCCGGTGGAAGCGCTGATATAGTTTCCGTCTTTGTCACAGATTCCTTCAGAAACAGCAACAATTACGTTATTGTACTGTTCCAGAAGCCTGCCGACATCTTTTAGAAAAGCTTCTTTGTCAAAGGCCGATTCCGGCAAATAAATCAGATGGGGCGCAGCGCAATATTCATTCCGGGCCAGTACAGAGGCGGCGGTGAGCCATCCTGCGTCCCGCCCCATAATTTCCACAATGGTAACGCTTTTGGGAGTGTAAATTACAGTATCATGGAAAATCTCCAGAAATGAGGCCGCTACATATTTTGCGGCAGAACCAAATCCCGGAGTGTGGTCTGTCACACACAGATCATTGTCAATGGTTTTGGGAATGCCGATCATACGGACGTTACTCTGTATTTTGGCGGCGTATGCGGAAAGCTTGTCCACGGTATCCATGGAGTCATTTCCGCCGATATAGAAAAACGCAGAAATTTCCATTTTTTCAAAAAAACGGAAAATAGTTTCATATGTGGCAATATCCTCCTCCATTTTGGGCAGCTTGTATCGGCAGGAGCCCAGATACATGGCGGGGGTTACTTTTAAAAGTTCGAGGTTTTCTTTTTGCCGGAAGGTTTCGGTCAAATCCAGAAAACGTTCTTCCAGAATTCCGGTAATTCCGTTGAGTGAGCCGTAAATATGATCATATTCAGGATGGTCAAGGACGCCCTGAATGACTCCTGCAAGGCTGGCGTTGATGGCGGCGGTGGGACCGCCGGACTGGGCTACAATACAATTGTTCATTTCAATTCTCCTTTTTTAATAGTATATGGTAATTCTATAATAGATCTGCGGAAATGGCAAATACGTTTTTGTTTGAAAAATAGGATCATTTTATCGTTTGGTAAACTTTTGTCTGGGTAAAACAATAAGACGACGCAGATTGGAAAATATAACTTACCTTGCTGACCTCGACAGGCACAGGGTATGATGCCTAAAAGAAGAAGACACCTTAGAATGGACAGAACAGCAAAATAGCTTCAGAGCATACCGGATTGACAAAATTATGTCTAGAAAATATAATTAAACCATAGGTTTAATTGTTGAAAGGAGAAAAACATATGGCTCGCAGAAAAAAAGAACCCAAAAGCGTACATAGAGAAAATATTGCAGCCGCCGCGTCTGCATTGTTTATGGAGAAAGGGATTACGGCAACTTCCATGAATGATATAGCAAAAGTGGCCGGATATAGTAAAGCAACATTATATGTGTACTTTGAGAACAAGGAGGAAATTATTGGCTTTTTAGTATTAGACAGCATGAAAAAGCTTTGCAGTTATATCACTTCTGCGTTGGAGCGGCAGGAGGAAACAAAGACGAGATATGATTTGATTTGCCGGGGATTAGTTCTATACCAAGAAGAATTTCCTTTTTATTTCAGAATGGCGTTAGATAAAATAAACATTGATTTTGAAAGCCAGAACTATTTGCCTGAAGAAAAAGAAACCTATCAAATCGGGGAAGAAATAAATGAAAAAATAAAGGATTTTATAGTGAGTGGCATGAAAAAAGGCGATTTGCGTGATGATATAAAAATCATGCCGGCTATTTTTCATTTTTGGGGCATGCTGTCAGGACTTATCCAGTTAGCTGCAAATAAAGAAGAATATATTGAAAAAACAATGCACTTATCTAAAATTGAATTTTTAGAGTACGGTTTTGATATGTTGTACCGTTCAATTGAAAAGGAAGGAGTGAACTTACCATGAACAAGATTTATGTATGCCAAATAGTTCTTCTTGCGGCTCCAATTTATTGGGCGAATGTTCCTGCTTCTGTAAAAAACTTATTTGACCGCTTATTAGGAACGGCCATGGAAGAAACAAGCACTTTCCCCAAGCCGCACCTGCAAGGGAAAAAATATATGATTTTGACTTCCTGCAATACTCCCTTTCCTTTTTCTTGGATATCAGGACAAAGTAAAGGGGCAATCGCAATATGGATGAATTCTTTAAGACGGCAGGAATGAAACCAATAGGAAAAGTTGTTTATGCAGGCGCAGCTTCTAAAAAAGAGCTGCCAAAGCGGATAGCCAGAAAGATTGAGAGGCATTTGAAATCAGAATATGCAAAAAGAGAATAAATTCAGTTATTATCGTAGTTCTTTTCCATGCTGCGTTCATTTTGGGAGCAGTTTACCTAAAAAAAGTTGCTGAGTATAAACGAGTCGTAAAGGAAACTGCTTTTGATGAAATTGATGTTGCCAATGTTTCCGATGGAATTAATATTGGAGAGTATGATGTGAATTTTATATATGCCAAAGTGAAAGTTACTGTGGAAAATGGAAAAATTGTAAGTGTTAACATTTTGGAGCATAGGCATGAGCGTGGCAAAGCTGCAGAAACCGTCATAGAAAAAATAATTGAGGAACAGAAGATAGATGTTGATGCAATCTCTGGTGCGACGAATTCGAGCATTGTCATTAAAAAAGCTGTTGAAAATGCGCTCATAGGAGAATTAAGCGCTCAAAACACAGCAGTGGATGATAGCTGTGGGTCTGATAGTGATAATGGAAGGCTTCGCCCTCCTGTTTGCTGTAAGTATGGAGTGAGGTTGAGTCAAGATTAAAAACCAGGAATACTCATTGTTGCCCTTGCTAATTTGATTTATCAGATTTGCAAGGGAAAAAGAAATAGCCGCCACTATTCACAATAGTGACGGCTTGTCTCTTATGAGGTAAAAAGTTATTGTTCGGGCAGAGCCGCTTTCTGTGTGAAACAGGAAATCATTTGCTCTGGGTGGCGTAACTCTGTCACGAAAATGTTTTCGGCAGAGAGTTTTGATTATTCAAATTTCTAAAAAGAAACGACAAATTTCGACAAAATATACAATTATACAATATGTATGATAGAATCACTATGACAAAAGGACTATAATACGACAAAGATCGCGCTGGTACGATGGTACTTCAAATACTTTGTCGAAAGTCGGGGAAATCTTTTCATTGAAGGAATAATTAATTGAGGATATAATACAAATAGTTGCCTTTTATGAGGGTTTATTATGAAAATCAACAGGAGGATGTAACGTGGAAAAATTAAATGTGGCAATTGCAGATGACAATGAGAGAATGTTGAGAGAATTGGGGGATATTGTAAGAAGTGATGAAGAGCTTCAGGTAGTTGGAACGGCGAAAGATGGAGAAGAAGCATACGAAATGATAAAAAAGAAAGAGCCGGATGTGGTGCTTTTGGATATTGTAATGCCGAAACTGGATGGTTTGACAGTGATGGATAAAATCAGAAATGACAAAAATATGAAAAAGCACCCGGCATTCATCATGATATCAGCAATCGGGCAGGAAAAAATCACGGAAGACGCATTTTCATTGGGAGCAGATTACTACATTATGAAACCGTTTGACAACGATGTGGTGTTGAACCGGATTAAGCACGTTAGGAATGCAGAAGTGCATAAAGGCAGCGAAGTACGTAAGGTCAATGCATATGAGCGGAAACAAGAGCTGGAGGAGCGGAATTTAGAGAGTGATGTGACAAATATCATTCATGAAATCGGAGTGCCGGCCCATATCAAAGGCTATCAATATTTAAGAGAAGCAATTATCATGTCCGTGCGGGATATGGAAATGCTCAATTCCATTACAAAAATACTCTATCCTGGGATAGCAAAGAAATATCAGACCACTCCCAGCCGGGTAGAGCGCGCCATCCGCCATGCCATTGAAGTGGCCTGGAGCAGGGGAAAAATGGATACCATTGACGAATTATTCGGCTATACCATCCATAATGGAAAGGGAAAACCTACAAATTCTGAATTTATAGCTTTAATTGCGGACAAAATTCGGTTAGAATATAAGTTGAGAGAATAAGTAGGAGGTTTTTTACATGAAGAGAATACTCTTTGCAGCATCCGAGGGAAATCCCTTTATAAAAACAGGAGGATTGGCAGATGTTGTCGGTGCTCTGCCAAAGTATCTGGATAAAGAGAAATTCGACGTGAGAGTTTTTCTGCCTAAGTACCTGTGTATTTCGGAAGACTGCAGACAAAAAATGAAATACGTAACAGAAATTTATGCTGACATGCCAAGAGAGAAAGAGTACATAGGAATTTATGAGGCGAAAATAGAAGGAATTCATTACTATTTTATTGATAATGAACATTATTTTGCCGGAAACAGCCCCTATAATCAAATTTTTGAAGACGTCAATAAGTTTGCATTTTATTGCAGAGCAGTATTGACTTGTCTGCCGGAACTGGGATTTTGCCCGGACATTATACATTGTCATGACTGGCAGGCGGCCCTGATACCAGTATTTCTGGACGCATTCTATCGGGAAAATCCTTTTTATCGGAATATACAGACAATAATGACGATTCATAATCAGAAATTTCAGGGCAGATGGCGGATTGACGATATTGAAAATTGCAGGGATCTGCCGGCAAGTTATCGCTATGGAGCCATGGAAGCCTATGGAGAGACAAATTTCCTGAAGGCAGGAATTCTCCATGCAGATCGGGTGACTACTGTCAGTGAAACTTATGCAAAGGAAATTCAGGACCCGACTGGAGGGGAAGGCTTGGACGGCGTAATGCGGGAAGTGTCCGGTAAGTTGTCCGGCATTGTCAATGGGATCGATACAGAAGAATACGATCCCATGACAGATCCTGAAATTGCAGTGAATTTTAATCAAAAAACCATTGCAAAGAAGAAGAAAAATAAGGAAGCGCTGCAGGCTGCACTGAGGCTTCGGAAGGATTCCTCCGCCATGGTGCTGGGCATAGTTTCCAGGCTGACTCAGCAGAAAGGTTTTGATCTGGTAAGGTCAGTGATGGAAGAGATGTTAAATACCCTGAATATACAGATAGTCGTGTTGGGAACCGGAGAAGAACAGTTCCAGGATTTTTTCAGGCATTTTGACTGGAAATATCCCGATCGTGTGTCTGCAACCATAGGCTACAGCGAGGAGATAGCCCATATGATTTACGGAGGGGCCGATGCTTTTTTGATGCCTTCCCAGTTTGAACCCTGCGGGCTGAGTCAGCTTATCAGCATGCGTTATGGTACGATTCCCATCGTACGGGAGACGGGAGGATTGAAGGATACGGTGGAGCCTTACAATGGAATCTGGCATACCGGCAACGGATTTAGTTTTGCAAATTATCATGCAGGAGAGATGCTGATGATTGTCCGGTATGCCTACGATATTTTCTGCAATCATCCCAAGGACTGGCGTGGAATGATGAAACGCTGCATGGAAATGGACAATTCCTGGCAGAACTCTGCAAAGAAATACGAAAAACTCTATCAGGAACTTTCGTAAAGGGAAATCTGGCCGGTACGTTTGTCATAGTAATAGACGCAGTCGGAAAGCACTTCTTCCGGGGCTACTTCTGTCATGTTGATTTCGCGGACCAGACGGGGCAGTTCTTCTGGATCTCCGGCAGCAAAAGCCGGTATGGCAATCACTTCATGAACACTGCTGGGAAGGATGTAAAAACTGTCCTTTAAGTGTTCTGCCACCTGCTTTAATTCATTTTGATAAAGGATACAGCAGGCGCCGTTCAGGCGTCTTCTGTTGGTAATCACATACATGGGGACGATTTGGGAATGAAGAGTGTCCCAGGCGGTGCTGCGTTCTGGTGCAGGAAGCAGATCTAATGCAGGCAGTACCAGATCTGCCAGTGAATCACAGCAAAAGGAGAGCAGGACAGGAGTGTTTTTGCGGGCAAGAGTCCAAAGCTCATCCTCAGAAATGTTCCAGTATTCCAGATGTTCATTGCGGATAGGGATAGAAGTGTTTTTACAGGGGCCGTCCTGTATCAGGCAGTAAAATACAATAGCGAGATCCAGATAGGGAATATGGGGAACTTCTTTCAGGAGTTCCCTGTTTCGTTCATAATGGATTAATTTATAGACAATGCGGGAACGGATCTTGTCAAAGCAGGTAAAAAATGAAGTGTCGATATAAGGAATACTGCAATGCTCATAATAGTATCGGAGAATCTGATTCTGAAGGGCAGGAAATGAAGTTCCTTCCAGATATCTGGAAAAATAAGAATTCAGGTAAATGGTGGGCGAGACATTGCTGCCTGGTTCCAGAATCGTAAGACCATCCAACAGGATGTGATTGTTATGGGAAAACTGACGGATCGAAATGTGTGTGCCTGCCGGAAACAGTTCCGTCAGATTGTCTGTCAGTTTTTGTTTAAATTCTTCGTAAGTCATATTACCTCCTGGCTGTGCTGGCAGTTGGGAGGTATTCACACGAAAATATGTGTGTTTTTTACTGTAACATGGACAGGCGGAAAAAGCAAGAATTTTTTTAAGATGCGGGATAAAAAATTTATGAGACCTGTCCCGAAGGGACGGGTGAGTAAAAGGTTTGTTACAAAATGGTAGGCAGTTTGCGAAGTTTTTTATTGACAAATGTCAATTGACATGTATAATGTAATTATGTTTTTTTATAAAATTTTAGAAGATTAAAGTGGTGCAATATAAAACAAGTACACTATCATTATGCATGTTTCTTTGATCTTTGAAATCAAAATCAAAATACAGAAGGTAGGAGAGAAGAAAGTGGCGAAGTATATTGGAAAACGATTAGTGCTGGCAATTGTCTCTATTCTTATTGTCAGTGCCATTACATTCTTTGTAATGAATGCTATTCCAGGAGGCCCCTTCAATAAAGAGAAGGCCACCAGTGCAGAAGCGCAGAAAGTGTTGGAAGAGAGGTATAATCTGGACAAACCTATCGGAGAGCAATATGTGCTTTATCTGAATAATTTGTTACATGGAGACTGGGGGGTATCCCTACATAACGGACGTGATATCTGGGATGAAATTGCGATGCGTTTCCAGGTGTCAGCCAAGTTAGGCGGCATGGCTGCGGCAGTTGCCATTGTGATTGGACTGGTGCTTGGCAGTATTGCAGCCCTTACTCGTAACAAGTTGCCAGATCGGCTTATTATCTTTTTTACAACCCTGGGGACAGCGATGCCATCTTTTGTGCTGGCGACTTTGCTTCTTCTGGTGTTCTGTCTGAAGCTGGGATGGTTTCCGGTATGGTCCTCCAGCAATCCGAATTATGTTCTGCCGATTATCGCATTGAGCGTCTATCCTATGGCTTATATTACACGTTTAACGAAAACAAGTATGCTGGATGCCTTGAATCAGGATTATGTCCGCACTGCAAAGGCAAAGGGAGTTCCAGGCTGGAAAGTAATTTTTAAGCATGCCCTTCGTAATGCGCTGGTTCCTGTTGTCACCTATATAGGACCTATGGTTGCATATATTCTGACCGGTTCCATGGTAGTGGAAAATATTTTTACCATTGGAGGACTTGGATCTACATTTGTAACAAGCATTGTAAACCGTGATTATACAATGATTATGGCGGTTACGCTGTTTCTTGCCATATTGATGGTTGTTGCAAATTTATTGACGGATATTGCTTATAAGATGATTGATCCGAGAATCACATTTGAATAAAAATGAGAGAAGGACAGAAAGGACGATAGAGAGTATGCTGGAGAATCAGGAGTTGAAGAAAAAGCAGCTCTTTTCCGCACAGGTGGATTTGAGTAAATTTAATGATAAGAATTTTGAACAGGCAACAGATGATGAAAAGAAGCAGCAGGACGTTATGGGAGAATCTACCACCTTTTTTAAGGACGGTATGAGACGTCTGCGCAAAAATCCCCTTGCTATGGGAAG
This sequence comes from Petralouisia muris, assembly GCF_004793545.1. Taxonomy (GTDB): domain Bacteria; phylum Bacillota; class Clostridia; order Lachnospirales; family Lachnospiraceae; genus Petralouisia; species Petralouisia muris. The sequence goes on from NZ_SRYA01000019.1 coordinate 59,498, forward strand.
TATTGTAGTATTGGTTCTGATTATTGCGACGATTATCATTGCGCCGATGATTGTGCCCTATAAGTATTCCCAGATTATTTCGGTAAATGGAGTCAGGGACAAGACAGCGGCAAACCTGGGGCCTTTTGAGTATTCCAAGCTGGAAACCAAGTATATGGAAGAGACAGGAGAGAAGCTGTTTCCCCATATTTTCGGAACAGACAGTTTGAGCAGAGATTACTTTATCCGTGTGATTTACGGAACAAGGGTCAGCCTTTCCGTAGGCGTTGTGGCTTCCATTATGGTATTGATTATCGGTTTGCTGTATGGCTCTATTGCAGGATATTTCGGTGGAACGCTGGATCTTGTGATGATGCGTATAGTGGATATTATTTATTCCCTGCCGGATATGCTGATTATTATTCTGCTTTCGGTGGTGCTGAATGAAACTTTGAAGCCTTTGATTGAAGGGACTTCCCTGCAGGCTTTGGGAACAAATATGATTTCAATTTTCATTGTGTTTGGATTGCTGTACTGGGTGAGTATGGCCCGTCTGATCCGGGGGCAAATTCTTACCATTAAGAATAATGAATATGTACTGGCTGCCAGGTGTATCGGTACGAAGAACAGCAGGATTCTGCGCAGGCATATTTTACCCAACTGTTTGTCTGTTATTATCATTACTACTGCATTGCAGGTGCCCAGCGCAATTTTTACAGAGAGTTACTTAAGCTTCCTGGGTCTTGGAGTATCAGATCCGCTGACTTCTCTGGGAAGTCTGGCGAATGATGCCAGGGCAGGTATGCAGTCTTATCCTCTGCGGCTTGTGATTCCTGCAATTGCAATTTGTCTGATTGTGTTGGCGTTGAATTTACTGGGCGATGGTCTTCGTGATGCATTCGACTCTAAATTGAAATAAATAAGGAGATAAGCATATGAGCGAAGAAAATAAATACATTTTGGAAGTAAAAGATCTCCATACCAGTTTTTTTACGGAAAATGGAGAGGTTCAGGCAGTAAATGGAATTTCCTTTACATTGGAACCAGGGAAAACTCTGGGAATTGTGGGGGAATCCGGTTCCGGTAAGTCGGTAACGGCATATTCCATTATGCAGATTTTGGCAGAAACCGGCAAAATCACCGCGGGAGAAGTGAAGTTCCATGGGGAAGATATTACAAAATGGAACAGCAGGCAGATGCAGAAGTTCAGGGGAGAGAAATGTTCGATTATTTTCCAGGACCCTATGACCAGCCTGAATCCGGTGTTTACCGTTGGAAGCCAATTGACGGAGGCGATATTGCTCCATACAGATAAAGATAAGAAGCAGGCCAGAGAACGGGCTGTGGAGATGTTGACCTTGGTTGGAGTCAACGAGCCGGAGAGCCGATTGAAGCAGTACCCCCATGAGCTGTCCGGCGGTATGCGCCAGCGTGTCATGATAGCCATGGCATTGGTATGTGAGCCGGATATTCTGATTGCAGACGAGCCTACTACGGCGTTGGACGTAACCATACAGGCACAGATTCTGGAACTGATGCAGGATTTACAGAAGAAGCTTGGAATGGCAATTATTATGGTAACTCATGATTTGGGAGTTATTGCCAGCATGTGCGATGAGATTCTCGTTATGTACGGCGGGCGGGTCTGTGAACGGGGAACGGCAGATGATATTTTCTATCAGCCGGCCCATGAATATACCAAAGGTCTGCTTCGCTCCATACCGAAAACAGACAATATGAATGAAAAGCTGGTTCCCATCGGCGGAACGCCCATCAATCTTCTGCAGATGCCCGAAGGATGCGCATTCTGCCCCAGATGCGATGCGGCTATGAAGATCTGCCTGAAGGAAAAACCAGAAGAACTGCGTGTCAGTGACACACATCTGGCAAGCTGCTGGATGAACATTAAGGAGCTGTATGAAGCACAGGAAGGAGAACGGTCATGAGTGAAAACGAAAAGTATCTGTTAAAGGTAGATCACTTAAAGCAGTACTTTCCCGTGCGTCAGGGATTTAAGACAATTCCGCTGAAGGCGGTGGATGATATATCCTTTACAGTAAAGCCTGGTGAGACACTGGGCCTTGTGGGGGAATCCGGATGTGGGAAAACAACAGTAGGAAGAACCTTGCTTCGGCTGTATCAGCCCACGGCAGGGCGCATTGAGTTCGACGGTGAAGTGCTCTTTGACAGCGGGGAACAATATGATGAGAAAGGAAAAGTCATTTTAGGCGCAGACGGTAAGCCTGTCCTTGGAACTAAAGTTGATGTTAATATGCTGCCTTACCGGAAGCAGATGCAGATGGTGTTCCAGGATCCTTATTCATCCCTGAATCCCCGTATGACTGTGGAGGACATTATCGGAGAGCCTCTGGATGTGCATAACCTTTATGCCAACCGGGGGGAACGCAGAGAGAAAATCCTGGAGCTGATGGAACTGGTAGGATTGAATGCGGAACATGCCATGCGGTACGCCCATGAGTTTTCCGGCGGTCAGAGGCAGCGTATCGGAATCGCCCGTGCGCTGGCGGTAAATCCGAAATTTATTGTGTGTGACGAGCCTGTTTCTGCATTGGATGTATCCATTCAGGCGCAGGTGGTCAATATGTTTGAAGAATTACAGGAAAAATTGGGCGTTGCATATTTGTTTATTGCCCATGATCTTTTGATTGTACATCATATTTCAGACCGTATTGCGGTTATGTATCTTGGTAAAATGATGGAGTTGGCGGATGCAGATGAATTAAATGCCAATCCCATTCATCCCTATACATTGAGTCTGTTGTCGGCGGTTCCGATTCCGGATCCTGAAACAGCAAGAAAGAGCAAACGTATTATTTTGGAGGGAGATGTACCAAGCCCCCTGAAAATGCCTACCGGATGTCCATTCCGGACCAGATGCCGGTATGCGACCGACCAGTGTGCACAAGAGATGCCTCAATTGACAGACAGGGGCAACGGACATATGGTTGCATGCTGGAATAAATAAGGTTTTTTCCAGAGTTTTTCTTTGGTTAAAGCATAGATTTAATATTATAATTAGGAGGAAATACTATGAAAAAGAAACTGGTATCCGTATTACTGGTTGCATGTATGGCATTGAGTCTGACTGCCTGCGGCAAAAATGATTCAGCGAATAAAAATGATGATTCAGCTAGTAATACACAGACAGAAGACTCAAACAATGCAGACGCCAATGCAGATGCAGAAGAGGGCGCAGATGCAGAAGGTTCCACAACTAATTCAGATACAAATGTACTGAATATTAACCTGGCTTCTGAACCGGACTACCTTGACCCGGCATTGAACAGCTCTGTAGACGGAGGCTGTCTTGCAGTAAATAGTTTTGCAGGATTGTATACTTATGACAAGGACGGAAACCTGATTCCGGATTTGGCAACGGATATGCCTGAAGTATCCGAAGATGGTAAAGTTTATACTGTTAAGATGATTGAATCCAAATGGAGTAACGGAGACGACCTGAAGGCATCCGATATTATCTATAGCTGGAATCGTGCTATTGCAGAAGAAACGGCAGCAGATTATGCATATCTGTTTGACATTATTGCAAAGAAAGATGACGGCACTCTTTCTGTGGAAGCTACAGATGATTATACATTGGTAATTACTCTGACAAATCCTTGTCCTTATTTCAATGACTTAATGGCGTTCCCGACTTTCTTCCCGGTACATCAGGCTTCTGTAGAAGCAGCAGATCCGGACGGAACAGTTCCTGGAAAATGGGCGCAGGAAGCAGGATTTGTATGTAACGGCGCATACACTCTGGAATCCTGGAATCACAATGAGAGCATGGTTTACAAGAAGAATGCCAATTATCACAATGTTGACAGTGTAACCATGGAAGAGCTTCATTTCATGTTAAGCGCTGACGATACTGCAATCTATGCAGCATACAACAGCGGCGATGTAGATTACATTGACACTGTGCCAAACGATGAGATTTCCTCTTTGAATGGCGTGAATCCGGAATTCGGCATCCTGGATAACCTGGGAACTTATTACATTGGTTTCAATGTAAATGACCCGATTTTTGATGGAAAAACCGTAGAAGAAGCTGCAAAAATGCGTCAGGCTATGAACCTTCTGATTGACCGTCAGTTCATCGTTGACAATATCGGACAGTCCGGACAGGTAGTTGCTGATTCTTTCGTTCCTCTTGGAATGGCAGATGGTAACGGCGGCGAATTCAAACAGGCAGATACCAGCTACTATGATGCAACCACTACAGGTGCGGCTATGGTAGAAGATGCTAAGAAACTGATGGAAGAAGCAGGATACAGCTTCACAGACAACGGCGACGGCACTTATAAAATTGATCCGGCAATCAACATGACATACCTGACCAATGACGGTACCGGCCATGTTGCAATTGCACAGGCAGTACAGCAGGATTTAGGCGTTCTTGGAATTACCATGGAAATCCAGACTCAGGACTGGAACGTATTCCTTGAGAACAGAAAGAACGGAAGCTTTACCATCGCCCGTGAAGGATGGTTGGCTGACTACAATGACCCTGTAAATATGTTAGAGATCTTTACTTCTAATTCCGGTAATAATGACATGCAGTTAGGAAAAGGCGAGAAGAGTGATTCCGCACCGGATTGGGCAGAATACGATGCATTAATTACAGAAATCCGCAATACTGCAGATTTTGCAAAACGTGTGGAGTTAATGCATACGGCAGAAGATATGTTGATGAATACATGGGCAGTTGTTCCGCTCTACTACTACAATGATATCTATATGCAGAAACCTAACGTAGATGGAATTTATGCAACTGTTTATGGCATGAAGTATTTCATGAATGCTACTAAGAACTAAGGCAGATGAACACAGAATAGACGGAACAGTCTAAGTTTCACTTATTTTTAGTGTCACATCAGCAAGAAAAAACATCCCCGGAGGAATCCTGTCAAAAAGATTTCTCCGGGGATGTTTTTGTGGATAAATTGTTTGCTGAAAATTAGATTAATCTGCCGCCTTAACTTCTTTCCAAAGCAGGTTCAGCTTCATAGTAGTCTCATCGTCCAGAGGTTTCAGGACCTCACAGTTGTTCAGCGTTTCCGTAGGAGGAAAAATCGTCGTATTTTCCTGCAGATCTAAATCCAAAGCTTTCCGTGTTTTCTGATTGGGAGTGGCATAGTAAACATAATCGAAATTCATCATGGAAATGTCTTCCCGGCAGAGAAAATTCAGGAATTTCTCTGCGTTTTCCTTGTGTCTGGCGGATTTGGGAATGAACCAGGAATCAATCCACATATTAGAGCCTTCTTCCGGTACAGAAAAAGCCAGCTTGTCATTAAATTCCAGCGCATATCCGGCTTCCCCGGAATAGACCACTGCCATGGCAGCATTTTCAGAAATCATTTCATCCTGCGCTTCGTCCACCAGATAAGAATAGACCAGAGGCTTTTGCTTCAGAAGCAGATCCTGGGCCTCTTTTAATTGGGCGTCGTCTGTCGTGTTCAGGGAACAGCCCAAAAGCTTCAGCGCTACCATAAAAGAATCCCGGACAGAATCGGCCATGATAATCTGGCCGGAATATTCCTGATCCCAGAGGATATTCCAGGAGTTCACTTTGGATTCATCTACCATATCTTTGTTGTAGAGGATGCCAACCGTGCCGAAAAAATAGGGGATGGCATATTTGTTTTCCGGATCGAAGGATTTGGAAAATTCAAAATAAGTGGAATCCAGATTTTCGGAAAGAGGGATATTGCTGTAGTCCAGTTCCAAAACCTCTCCTTCCTGAATTAGCTTTTCTACCATATAATCGGAGGTGCAGATTAAATCATAGTCAATGGCCCCGGCCCGGTATTTGGTATACATATTTTCCGGGGTTACATATTCTTCCAGTTCTACCTTAATTCCTGTTTCTTCCTCAAACATTTCGATGGCGTCCGGGTCTAAATATTTGCCATAATTTAGTACAGTCAGGGTGTTTTCCGAGTCCTTGGGGCCGCATCCTGCAAAAAGCCAGGAAATAGCAAGGCAGATCAAAAGGCAGCAGAGTGCTTTTTTTATTTTCATTGAAAATCTCCTTTGGTTTTAAATAGTTCAATCATGCGTCCCTTTCTTCCCGGCGGGCAGAAGGGCCGAAATTCATAAACAGCAGCAGTATCAACGCAAGTAAAAATAAAAGTGTGGACAGGGCATACATTTCCGGCCGGATTCCTTTGCGCATTTCTGTGTAAATCATGGTAGACAAGGTATGAATGCCAGCTCCCTTGGTAAAGTAGGTAACGGAAAAATCATCTAATGACATAGTCATTGCCATCAGAAAACCGGAAAAAACGCCAGGGCGTATCTGTGGCCAGATGATTTTAAAAAAGGCATAGACAGGGGTAGCTCCCAAATCCAGAGCCGCTTCATAGGTCGTACGGCTGCTCTGTTTTAGCTTGGGCAGCACATTCAGTATCACATAGGGAATATTGAATGTGATATGGGCAATCAGTACCGTACCCATGCCAAGGCGCGTAAAGCGCACGAACAGAAGCATCATGGAAATACCTGTTACAATGTCTGCATTGAGCAGGGGAATATTGGTAGCGCCCACCATAATGGCCTGATTTCTCTTTTTCATGGCGTCAATTCCCAGAGCTGCCAGTGTGCCGAGGACAGTGGCAATTAGCGCAGAGGTCAGGGAAATCAGCAGGGTGGTGCCGAAGGCTTCCATAATGGAACCGCTGGAAAACAGATTTTTGTACCATTTTAAGGTAAATCCTCCCCATTGAACTCTGGTTTTGGAATTATTAAAAGAGAGTATGATCAGCACCGCAATGGGCAGGTATAAAAACAGAAAAATTAAAGCCAGATAAATGCGTTCTGCAGATTTCTTTACCATACGCCTGCACCTCCTTCTTCTCCTTTGGAACTCATCAGGGCCATGCTTGCAATAACAAAGATCATAAGCACAAGAGACAGACCGGAACCCAGGTTCCAGTTGTATTCCTGCATAAATGCCTGTTCAATGACATTTCCGATTAATAGCACCTTGCCGCCGCCCAGAAGATCTGAGATTGCAAAAGAAGTCAGGGCAGGGACAAATACCATGATAATGCCGCTGACTACGCCCGGCATAGTAAGAGGCACTATGATTTTAAAGAAAATTGTAACTGTTCCTGCGCCCAGATCACCTGCCGCTTCAATGATGTCCTGCTGGATTCTGGACATGGTGTTGTAAATCGGAAGTATCATAAAGGGCAGGAAATCATATACCATACAGAATACCACGGCAGCAGGGGTGTTCAGGATATCCAGTCCCGGAAGTCCCAGTCCCTGCAGGATTGTGTTGATAACGCCGTTATTGGACAGCAGCAGCTTCCAGGCCAGGATGCGCAGCATAAAGTTCATCCACATGGGCAGGATGAATATAAATACAATAAATCCCTGGCTTTTTTCTTTCATATTATTTAAAATCATAGCCAGCGGATAGGACAGCACAAGACAGGCGCCTGTGCAGACGAATGCCAGTTTCAGTGAGAGAAACAATGATTTTAAATGAATAGATGCAAAAATTGAACTTACATTTAATAAAGTAAAATGTCCGCTGGTGGTAGTGAAGGCATAGTATAGAATCATTACCACCGGAAGCAGGATAAATCCTGCCATCCATAAAAGATATGGGCCGGCAAGAAGCTGCCGCTTTATATTACGCATATGGGTTCACCGCCTTTTAGTATCATTTGCAATTTTATGTTATTCATCCGACTCCACCGCCTGTTCGTCGCTGGATTCCGGTTTGTTCATGATCTGGATGTTGAAGGGATCTACCCGGATTCCCACATGGCTTCCTACCGGGTGCATCTGCGTGGTCTGCACCAGCCATTCAAATCCGTTGGCAAGAACTTCAATTTCCCAATGGACGCCTTTGAAAATCAGGGAGGTAACGTCTCCTTCCAGCATTCCTGTCTCCGGAGGCACCAATTCCACATCTTCCGGCCGGATCACCACATCCACAGGAGTATTGTTTCCAAATCCTTCGTCCACACAGGGGAAGTTCACATCCAGAACCTGAACCAGGCGGTCTTTTATCATAATTCCGTCAATAATATTGCTTTCCCCGATAAAATCAGCTACGAAAGCATTGGTGGGTTCATTGTAGATATCCTCCGGCGTGCCAATCTGCTGGATATACCCCTGGTTCATTACCACAATGGTGTCAGACATGGTAAGGGCTTCCTCTTGGTCATGGGTTACATAGATAAAGGTAATGCCAAGTTCATTTTTCAGGCGGATTAATTCATACTGCATATCCTGCCGGAGCTTTAGATCCAGTGCGCCTAAGGGTTCGTCCAGCAGCAGCACTTTGGGTTCGTTGACAATCGCCCGGGCAATGGCGATTCTTTGTTGCTGGCCGCCGCTTAAGGAATCTACACTTCGTTTGCCGAATCCTTCCAAATTCACTAACTTTAATGCATATTTAATTTTATCGTCAATGTAAGCCTTGCTTTTCTTTTTGATTTTCAGTCCAAAGGCAATATTCTCTGCAATGGACATATGGGGGAATAAGGCGTATTTCTGGAATACCGTGTTGAGCTGCCGTTCGTTGGGAGAGAGGCTGGTGATATCCTTTCCATCAAAAATCACTTTTCCGGAATCCGGCGTCTCGAAGCCGCCGATAATCCGCAGAGTAGTGGTTTTTCCGCAGCCGGAAGGGCCTAACAGTGTCAGAAATTCATTTTCACGGATATACAGATTCAGATCGTCTAAGACGGTCTGCCCGTCATAAGATTTGGTGATATGCGATAAATCAATCAGTCGTTTGCTCATGGCCGATGTTTCCTCCTAAAAACTTGGTGGCGTAGAAACCCATAATATGGTAGCTTCCCTGCCGCCGCAATTTTCGATGTAATGTTTTTTTCCTGCTTTAAAATAAAAAGACTCTCCTTGCCTGACTACAAAGGAGCGGGGTCCGTAGTGGAGCTTTACGGAGCCTTTCAGAACATATCCGAATTCCTCTGTTTCAGTGGGAAGATACATTTCAGAAGACCCATGGGGGGCCAGGGTAATCAGCACTGGTTCCATAGCGTTTTTCTGGGCATTGGGAATCACCCATTTGATGGTATGGTGCAAATCCTCATTTTCCTTAATAAAGTAATCTTCCTGTCGGAATACAATCTGTTCCGGTTCCTGGTCAGTGAAAAATTCTGCCGGGGTAGTGCCCAGACACTGGATAATGTCAAGAAGCGTGCCCACGGAAGGAGAAGTCAGGTTGCGTTCCAATTGGGAAATAAATCCCTTGGAAAGCTCGCTTCGGTCTGCCAGTTCCTGTTGGGTCAGCCCATATTGAATGCGTAGTTCTTTCATACGGTGCCCGATATCCATAAAAGCCATCCTTTCTGAATTAATGATAAGTCTTGCCGATCAGACATAACGGCATAGTATATAAACATTATGTATAGTAATTGTAAAGTCAAACTAATAATAGATTTTTTGTTTAATAATAATAAACAAATTCTATTATATCTGGAAACCAGAAAATGTCAATAGAAAAAAGACAGAAAAATTTACAAAAATTTTCAAAAAAGGGATTGCAAAACAGAGAGAAAACGGGTATAATAGACAAAGATTTTATATGACATGCCAAAGTGGCGCAGTTGGTAGCGCGTCGCATTCGTAATGCGTAGGTCGAGGGTTCGAGTCCCTTCTTTGGCTGATAAACGGGAGCTGTGCATTTATCGCAGCTCCTTTTTGTAAATTGTGGCTGCGGCCGGAGGGCTGTATCATAGCTTATGGCAGTGAAATGTGGGAAAGCAGGTGAAGGCATGGGAGCGCTGAGAAAAGAAGAAAGTTACACGCTTGAGGATATTTATGGTTTACCGGAAGGAGTCAGGGCGGAGCTGATTGACGGTCAGATTTATGACATGGATCCTCCGGGGAGAAGCCATCAGAAAGTGGTTCAGCTGTTAAGCATGGAGATTGGAAATTATGTCCGTGGAAATGAGGGAGATTGCGAGGTATATCCGGCACCCTTTGGAGTGTTTTTAAATCAGGAGGAGATAAATTATGTAGAACCGGATGTGGCGGTTATTTGCGATACTTCCAAACTGGATGAAAAGGGCTGCCACGGCGCTCCTGACTGGGGAGTTGAAGTTGTTTCTCCCAGCAGCAGGCGGATGGATTATTTTGTTAAGCTGTTCAAATACCAGAACGCAGGCGTCAGAGAATACTGGATTGCAGATCCTCAGAAACGAAGGGTTTGCGTTTATAACTTTGAAAAGGAAACGGCCGAAGAATATTCTTTTGAGGAACCGATACCGGTTGGATTTTACGAAGGCTTTTCGATAAGGATTCAAGTGTGAATTATGAGCAGCGCCATTACCGTGTATTATACATTTTGTCCCCGGAAGCAGGAGGCTTTGGGGGCGTATTTGCAATATCAGAGAAAAATTGCAGATGAGATATTAAATTATGGTTTTAAGAAGCTTTTTAAGATTGAATTTAACCGGGATAAAGTAAGAACAGGGAAACACGGAAAGCCTTATTGGGATGGGAGAGAGAATGTCTGGTTTAATGTAAGCAATACAGACGGGCTGGTGGTATGCGCGGTTGCCGGTTCCAGAGGAAAGGCTGCAAAAGTAGAGACAGCGGCAGAGGGGAGCGGCGGCGCGCCCGGCGGTTTGGGGAATGAAATCGGCGTAGATACAGAACAGCCTAGAAGTGTGCGGATGTCCTTGCTCCACCGCTGCTGCAGCCTTAAAGAGATGAGGTATATTCTTGGAGAGGAATATTCCCCTGGCGGTAAGGAATTTTGTTTTGGGGAATCGGGAGCGGATGGTTTCGGAGTGGACATTTGTTCTGGAACAGAAAGAAAAGCTAGGTCAAGGAAAGAAACAAGGGAAGAAATACGAAATATTCAGGTGCAGGATCGCTTTGCGCAGATTTGGACTCTGAAGGAAAGCTACATCAAAATGACGGGAGAAGGGATGAGTTTCCCCTTGAAAGAGGCAGCGTTTTCTATTGAGGAAAAAGTTAATGGAGAATTTAATATTTCCTGCATACAGCCTGGTTTTTTTGCCCAGAGAAAGATAGAGGGGTACTGGATTGCTGTGTGCAACAATTTTAAGGAAGAGAGCAAAATTGACTGGCAGGAATTGAAGTTTCCCCGAATATATGGAAAATTTAGACATTCTCTGCGGCAGTAATAGCCTGTGACGCTCTGTCTCAAATCATTCTGCGCCGCAGCCAGTTTATGGATTCCGTTATTTTCAATCCAGGCTTCTTTTGCTGCAGCGCAGAGTGTACGTTGTAAGAAAATCGTTCAATAATTCTTAGCCCAGCCGCTTTAAATATTGTTTTTCCAGTACATTAATCAGACTGTACAGCCCCAGGGCCAGGATGCACAGAATTACAATGGACATAATGACCCAGTCAAGTTTAAATACCTGGCTTCCGTAGATAATCAGATAGCCAAGGCCCTGCCGGGAAGCGATAAATTCCCCAATAATGACCCCTACCAGGCACAGGCCGATATTGACCTTCATAATAGAGAACAGGGAGGGGATATTCGCAGGCAGGATTACTTTGATGAGGGCATGATATTTCCTGCCGCCCATGGTATAAATCAACTTGATTTTTTCCGGGTCCACAGACTGAAAACTGGTGTACAGGCTTAGAATGGAGCCGAAAATAGCTACTGACATGCCAGTGATAATGATGGTTTTGTAGGTTGCGCCCAGCCATACAATCAGAAGGGGCGCCAGCGCAGATTTGGGAAGGCTGTTTAAAATTACAAGATACGGCTCTAACGTTTCAGAGAGACGTTTGTTCAGCCATAACAGAATCGTTATGGCAAGGGCAAAAAACAGAACAAGTCCAAAGCTTGCAATTGTTTCAAACAGGGTGATTCCGATATGAGCGAACAGCGTCTGATCCAATATCATCCCATAAGCGCAGAGCAGCACCTTGGAGGGGCTGCTGAAAATAAAAGAATCAATTAGCTCCAGCCTGGCGGCTCCTTCCCAGATTGCCAGGAATAAAATAAAAATGCACAGCCTGCTGACTGTGACAGTGCGCTTATGCTTCTTTTGAGTGAGCAGGAAATTCTGCTGAGCAAGGGATATTTCATTCATTTTCATTCAACTCCTTCCATATTTTATTAAAGTAATCTTTAAATTCCGAGGAATTCCGCCGTTCCAGTGCGCTGATATTGTCCGGAAAATTGATATCTACCACAGTCTGAATGGTGGCGGGCCGTTTGCTTAATACCAGTACCCGGCTGCCCAGACTGACTGCTTCTGACAAATCATGGGTTACCAGAATTGCGGTTTTTCCTTCTTTTTTGATAATTGCCCCAATATCATCCCCTACGGTGAGACGTGTTTGATAATCCAGAGCGGAGAAAGGTTCATCCAACAGCAGGATTTCCGGCTTCAGTACAAGGGTGCGGATCAGGGCCGCCCGTTGGCGCATGCCGCCGGAAAGCTGAGAGGGCCTGGCGTCTTTGAATTTGTACAAGCCGTAGGTTTTCAGCATATTCAGCGCTGTTCCTTTTGTTTCCGGCGTCAGCTTATTCTGGATTTCCAGTCCAAGCAGAATGTTTTTCTCAATGGTGCGCCATTCAAACAGATGGTCGTGCTGCAGCATATAGCCGATGGCATTGCAGCTTTTCTGGTTCAGCTTCTGTCCATAAAACAAGATGGAACCGTGTTCCGGTTCCAGAAGCCCTGACAGAAGGGAGAGGAGGGTGGATTTGCCGATGGTTCAGCAGGGGAAACAAAGGGAGTGATTTTAACCAGGTCTGATAAAGTGTTTGAGGGCATGTTTGATGATTATTGCGGGATGGAAAATAAAATTTATATTAGGATTAAATATTTTATCAAGAAATCAAAGATTTCATATCGGGAATTAGGAGAAGCAATTGGGTGTTCCCATGATACAGTGTTTGCTTATGCAAATGGAAAGATAGCGGAAGGACATATGAATATCGGCCTCTTAAAAGGAATGGCAGATTATTTTGGAATTGAGACATATTATTTCTGCAATGAGTATCATATATTTGTGGATACAACGGATGTGCCGGGATATTTAAAGAAAATCCGAAAGGAAAAGAACATGTCACAGAAGGAATTTGCGGAAAATACAGGAGTGTCTCTGTCGTCTTATAAAAAGTATGAGACAGGCGCTGTTCAGATTCCAGAGAAATATTACCATGTAGTTACAAAATGGAAGGAAAGGTAAAAAACGGGACTGCAGAGTATGTGGTCCTGTTTTCTCTGTAGGCAAAAATAGAAAGTCCTTGCTTTTCCAAATAAAGGGGTGGTGATGAGAAGAAAAAGGTGTTATAGTTAGGAAAAATAGGGAAGAATTGGAAAGAGGAAAGGAAATTAAAAGCTTATTAGATAAATCATTACAGAAGGAAAGTGAAACATCAAGAAAGAGAACGGTTGTTTTTATAGATTCTGATTCAAAAAATGAGGAAGAGGGAGCTGATATAGTAAAATACATTGGTAATAAAGAGTGTTTTAAAGAGGATGTATTAATAGCGACGAGTGTTTTAGATAATGGAATTTCAATTAAAGATTATGAATTGCGGAATTTTATTATCATGGCAACAACAAGGGAGCAATTCATCCAGATGCTTGGACGGAAAAGGAAAAGGGAAGATACCGAGTGCCTGAATGTATATATTTTATTAAGAGATAAAAAAGATTTTGAACGGTTTTTTTTAACAAGTGAGAAACAGGTAAAATTTAAAACGGAATTTTCGGGTCAGGAGGATAAATTGTTAGAAAAAATTATGAAATCTGAGTTTTCCTATCAATGTGCAAGAAAACTCTGTTTTGTAAAAGGAACTTCGTTGATTTTCAATGAACTAGCGGTGAAACAATGGGATTATTTGTACCAATATTATCAGAAAATGGTTGATAGATTTGAATACGAAGGTGGAACCGCTTTTCTTAAAGAACAGCTGGAGTGGATAGGATGTAAAAATGTTGAAGAAAAATGTAAAGAATTAATGCAGTCGTTGCTTGGAAAAATGCGTGAGGTAATAGAGAACTACAAAGGGAAAGTATTAAGTGAAGAAGATAGAAAAGCGGTACGAGAAAAGATTCGACTTGATATAGTGCGTATTTTAAAATCCTGTGATGTTTCTGAAGAAAAGGATAAGAAGGTGATAAAAGGACTGATAGAAGAATATAGTAAAAGCAGTGATAACAGACCTCTTACAAAAAAATTCAATGATGTAATGAAATTTATTGGACTGAATTATTGTTTGGTGAGAGAGGGAAAAGAGTATGGGATTGTGGATGGAAATCCATAAAAGGAAGTATGTGAATCTGAAGAATGATGGCACTATTATTGAATAATCCCGTTTTTGTATTCTGAGAGAGATGAAAATTATTACAAAAATATACATAAAGGCAGACTGTTAATTCTTACAATCCTTCAAACAACCCATAAAGAATAAATTGTCAGCGAGCGCATAGTATACTATGAGCCTCTGCTGACGGGAAGTGGGTTGTTATGGCAGGAAAGAGACAGGAAATCAGGATTGTGGTACATATGCCGGAACAGGCATCTTCAGTTTTTGATAGGGAGCAGTCGGAAGAATTTTGGACAGGAAAAATATCTGAGAAAGTGGGGAAATCAGGACTTACAAAACAGCAGCAGAGACAATTGCTGCAGAATTTGGTTCATTAAAATTTTTGAATAATTTCTGACTACAAGCGGGCATGCCTATATGGTGTGCCCGTTTTTGGGTATATATTAAATCTTGGCAAAAAAGCCTACGAAAAATTTGTAATAGGCGGTGTGGAGATTCTTTTCAGATGAAATGGAATAACGGAACAATAAAGTTTTTTGGAAAATGGAAGACCTGATATGTAGGATTTGTCAAAATACAAAAAGGCATTTGGAAGTGGCTTTGCCATTGCCATATGGAAATTGATTGTGAAACAAAGAGAGATAGGTTATAATATGCCTAAGCAGGAATTCTGAGGGCAGAATGCCACGCGGTATAGCGATCTGGCATGATATGGAGGTGGCAGTAATGAAGAAACCATTACCAGTAGGCGTTGATAATTTTGAAGACATGATAAAGTCTGGCTATTATTATGTAGATAAAACAATGTTTATAAAAGAACTATTGGACTTGAAAGGGAAAGTAAATCTTTTTACCCGACCAAGACGTTTTGGAAAGACACTAAACTTAAGTATGCTCCGGTATTTTTTTGAGGATACGGGAGTTTCGGAGAAAAATGAAGGAAATAAAAGGCTTTTTCAGGGGTTGAAGATTATAGAACAAGGAAAAGAGTATGAAAAATACATGAGCAGGTATCCGGTTATCAACCTAACATTGAAATCAGCAAAACAGCCAACCTTTGAATCGGCATATGGCAAAATAAAAAATGAACTTGCAGAAGAATTCCAGAGGCATCAATATGTACTGGAAAGTGGAAAAATGGATGATGCTGTAAAATCCCTGTTTCGAAAAATAGCAGACGGGAAAGCGGAGTATGATGATTATTCCAGTTCCCTGAAGTTCCTGAGCAAATGTCTCTGCCAAACGGTAGGCAGGCATGTAATTATTTTGATAGATGAATATGATGTTCCTTTGGAGAATGCGTATTTTAAAGGTTTTTATAATGAAATGGTGGATTTTATCCGTTCGTTGTTTGAGTCTGCATTAAAAACCAATGATTATCTGCAGTTCGCGGTGATTACTGGATGCCTGCGCATTTCAAAAGAAAGCATATTTACGGGATTAAACCACCTGAACATTATATCTGTGCTTGACAAGAAATACAGCGAGCATTTCGGGTTTACAGAGCGGGAAGTGTTCCAGATGATGGAAGATTATGGCGTGGAAAGCCGTTTTCCCACCATGAAGGAATGGTACGATGGGTATTTATTTGGAGATGCAGAGGTTTATAATCCCTGGAGCGTGATTAAGTTTCTATATGATTTGTATTCAGATGTAAATGCATTTCCGCGTCCCTATTGGATTAATACCAGTTCCAATGACATCATTAAGGACATGATTGCCAGGGCCGACAGGGAGATGAAAGGGCAGATTGAGATACTTCTGAGTGGTGGTACTCTGGACATCCAAGTGCATGAAGAAGTGACTTATGGGGATATGCACAGCAATAGCGAAAATCTTTGGAATTTCCTGTATTTTACAGGGTATCTGACAAAGGAAAGAGAATATTTTAAAGGGAAATATACCTTTTTGAAAGTACGGGTTCCCAACCTGGAAGTCATGACGATTTACGAGACTACGATTATGAACTGGATGAAGGATATCATAAAGAAAGAGGATTTTCATGATTTGTACCGCGCGATGGAAGACGGCAATGCCCAGAAAATGACAGACATATTGACTGGCCAGCTGTTCCATACTGTCAGTTTTTACGACAGCGCGGAAAACTTTTATCATGGCTTTCTGGCAGGAATCTTAAGCCAAAGTGAGAATTATCTGGTGAAGTCTAACCGTGAATCGGGAAATGGCCGTTCTGACATTATGGTGAAAAGCCCATCCCTGCGGGGGAGGTCATTTATTCTGGAAATCAAAGTGTCAGATTCCATTGACGATTTGGAAAATGACGCAAAAAGAGCGCTGCAGCAGATATATGATAAAAGATATATGGAAGAGTTGCGTGCGGAAGGATACCGGAAGATTGACTGCTATGGAGTGTCGTTTTTCCGGAAGGATTGTGAAGTCCGGTTTGGGAAGGGACAAAATTAATTGGATTTTTGAAATATAAAATTATTGGGACTGTCTGGAGATGGACAGTCCCTTTTTTTGCTATGAAAGCTAAAGCTTTCACAGCATGGATGGCCATGCGGCCCGCCGGACGGCAGACTTTGCATGATGGGGGCACTATAAAACAGAACCTTGCGGAGAGCGAAAAAGCGCAAGATGCCTCTGGTTTGCTTTTGTTTTATACACAGTGGCGCAACGTCTCTGATTTTCATAGCAGGATAACCAAGCGTCTCACCGGAGATGGCCGGAGTTAGGAGAAAATAGAGGAAAAGGAAGCGAAAGAATTGAAAATAAAGAAGTTTAACACGGCACTTAACCAGGATTACAGAAATATCTTAGTGGAAGAGTTTTCAGAAAATTATAAAAAAGTGGAAAACTTAAACGGCCCAGAAAAGATTGTGCAGGTCATGAATGATGTGTTTCACTTGTCAGAAAGGGCAGAGGAATACATGTACCTTATCTGCATGACTTCTGGCTGCAGGCCAATCGGGTTTTTTGAGTTGGCTCATGGTACGCACAATGCGGCATTGGTTGGGGTAAGGGAAATCTTTATCCGAGCATTGCTATGCGGGGCAGCAGGGATTGTACTTGCCCATAACCATTCCGGGGGATTGTCGAACCCTTCAAGAGAAGATTTTAGTGTGACGGATAAGGTACGGGTGGCTTCGGAGTTTATGGGAATCCAGCTTTACGACCATATCATTGTAGGAAGGGATTCCTGGTTCAGCTTTGCAAAGGAGGGGAAACTGTCAGTTGTGCTTTCAGAAATTCCAGATTAAGTGATAACAAACAGAAATAGCGGGAAAATTTACAGCTATGGAAAACCCATAGCTGTATTTTGTGCTTTTATAGAACAACAATAATTTCAGGGGGAAAAGGGAATGCCGGTACAAAGGAAATATTATCAAGGCAGGTACAACAGAAATAAGAGATGGGAAGTATCAGAGGCTTCTTTTACGGTGCGGATGTCATCATACTGCTCAAACATAGCTGCCGTCTTTTTCTTTAAATATTAAGGATATTGTTTTGTTTGGATAAAGCTGCTGCAAGCGTCCCTGTAAATCTTCCAGGTATCTGTGCATTTCCGTTTCTGATAATGGTGGAATATCAGGATGGTAACTGAAGGAGTTTATGGCGAAATGCAGGTGGGGAGTTCCCTGGCTGTAATCTACGCCCCACAAACTCTGATATTTTTCCCGGAATATGCCGCAAACCCATACCGCCATAGAAATCAGGCTGCGACTGTCCCATTCTTTCTGGAAAGTGATGGCAAAGTGCCATATTTTTCTGGAACAGGGATAGTTGGAATAAAATTCACTCAGCCGGAACCACTCAACCACGGAGATTTCTGGCATACAGGAAAAACCAAATCCTCCAATATATTTTTTCTGTGCAATATAGCCTAAAACCCGGTTGTAAGCGTCTTCGTTATCGTAATTCCCCTCGAAATTTATAATCTGTAGATCAGACATATTTTTTCATCTCCTTTACAATGATATTTTTTGTTTTGTCAGATAAATCAGGACTTTGAAGGAAGGTATTAATCAAATAATTTTCTTTCATGGAATCCACAACATTCTGTTCGTGGGTTTTGGGCGGTATGGTTTCACAGTTGTCCATGCGGTATGTTATTAGTCCGGTAAGTGTAAGTCCTTGTTTTTTCGCCCGCTGTTCCCAGAGCTCTTTCTTGTCTGAGGTGACACGGAGAAAAATTCGTTCTTTTTTGCTCATATTCATTTGCTCCTTTATGGTTTTTGTTACATTTATGTGAGAGATGATATATTTTTTAATTTTGATAGATGATGAAAACATATGAATAAAGAAAATATAATCGGAGGAGAAAGAACGGAATATATATTAGGAAATGAAAGATGCAAACCATATATAGAATATAGGATATAAGATATATAGATACAGTATAATGGAAAGTAAATCATGCAGAAAGCTAAGAGTGGCGGTTATTGTATTTGATAGCGAAGGCAGCATTCCAGCAGGTAACCAGCCTTTTGTGCGTATCCCAGGATCCCGTATTTTGGGCTTCTGGAATTTTTTCGTTTGGAGTTTGTACGCACAAAAGATTGTAAGCGGTTACCATCAGCAACAATGGGATGTTACCATTAGATGTAAAAAATAATAAATGACTGTGGCAGATGGAAGAAGATGCCAAGAAACAATATTTGAATTACATATTATAGCTGTGATACACAGCCAGGTGGCATGGAGGTTCTTTTCGGATGAAATGGAATAATGGAATTATTCCTGAATTCCATTTTCCGACCAGTGTAATTGCTGTTTTATGGGGAACAGAGGTTTTCAAGCTTGCAGCAGGATATTCAGATTTTACGGAAGTAAGGACAATATCATAAGACTAACAGAAAGCAACAGTAAAAATAGTAACGGGCATAAAATAGCCTGGTACAGAAAAGTCTAGGCAGCTTAGCAGGAGGAGGCAGGAGTATGCAAAAAGAAGAACGAAATGAAAAGAGACAATGGAATCAACAGAAGTATGAAGTGGAAATTTGTCATGAAACAGAAAAACTGCTCACCCTTGTTCCAGAGCAGAACAGTATGGAACTGAGACGGAAAATAGAAGAATTGATAGACGGGACAGGAACCACAGCTTTTATGGATGGGTATCGGTATGCACTTGCAATTCTGCAGGACAGCATGCCAGAGGTGGAATGACTGTCTCATTTTCTACGGGAGTGGAAGAATAACGCTTTTTTGGAAAGTGGAAGGATTAATAGAAAGGAGTATCCAAAATCCAAAAAAGGAAATCAGTCCTTCCCATCAATAATATCACAGATAATCTGCTGTATATGTGCCAGCTGTGTATCAGTTAATCCGGTGATCTCAATATAATTTCTGTCATCCAACTCCAGCAGATAGTCTGTACTCACAGAAAAGAACCGTGAGATTTTGACCAGCATTTCAATGGAGGGGAGGATGTTATTATTCTCCCAGTTGGAAACGGTTTGCTTGGAAACATTCAGTTCATTTGCCATCTGTACCTGGTTCAGATTGCGGGAAGTCCGTATTTTTTTTATTATTTCGCCAAACATATGAGATTCCTTTCTTTTTTATCAGCTTATCGAATCTGGAATATATTAACAAAATACTAAAGTATTGTTAAAATAGACCAATATACAGAATTTAAGGTTTTTATACAAAAAAACAAAAAATTTTTCCAGAGCGTCATAATATGTCGTTCCCATAAAGTATGGTATAGCTGTAACGGAGGTCTGGTAGGATGGCAAAGGCAGATAGGACGGATGAGGTAAACCGGATTTTGATAATGTATGACACCATGCGCAGGGGAAGGGAAGTCCATAAGGAGGCTTTCTGCATGGAACATGGAATCTCTGAACGTACATTTGAAAGGGATATAGAAAAAGTCAGGATATTCTTAAGCGAAAATTACAGCGGGCAGCGAGCCGACTATATCCCATCCAGAAATAGATATCAGATGCCGGGCAGCTGCGAAAACGGGGAACTGTCCTTCTCAGAACTGGCGCTGATCCTTAAAATACTCAAAAACGGGCAGGTATTGGAAAAAAATGAGTTTGAAGGGTTTGCAAGGAGCCTGCAGTCTGTAGCGGAGAAAAGGAAAAAAGATGCAGTGGAGAAATTAATCCGGCAGGAAATCAGCCAGTATGAGGAAAAAGAAGGGCAGGAAGCCTTTTTAAAACTGTTTGGTGATTTGCTGGAATGCATTTTGGAGCGGAACATCATCCGGTTAAAGATGAAAGGAAACAGCCAGGGAAAGAAAAGGATTCGGTTTTACCCAGTTGCAGTGGAATATCAGGGAGGGGAATTTTATCTTTTGGGCTACTAGAAGGGCCAGGAGCTTTTTGCATTTTTGCTGGTTGAAATAGAATCCTTCCAGATAGCCATCCAGAAATATGGAAAGGAGATTGCAAGGAAGTACAGCTACCAGAAAGGGAAGGAACTATACAAGAAATTTAAGAGAAAAGGAGAAAAGATAAATGAAGAGGATTAAATTCCCATTGGTGATGAAAGATGGGGCGGAAGCAAGGGGCATTGAAGAGCTTAGGGAGCATTTTGACGCTGGGCTGGCGGCAGAATATTTTTCCAATGGAAAATTAGAACGATGGCTGGAAAATAATTATTACGATGATATTTGGGAAGCTGTTCAGAAACTGGACGGCAGCGAGGCGGATTTTGGACAGAAATTGTCAGAGGCCTTGGGAGTTCAATGGAAGGGATCCTGTGAAATTGATTTGCAGGCAGTCATGAAACAGACAGAATTGAAAGAGCAGCTAAAGCCATATGTCAGTGAAGAGCAGCTTCAGAACATGGAGCATATTGCAGGCAGCCAGGAAGAATTGGAGCGGCTGGCAAAGTCAGGCTGCGGCAGGGTGTATCTTTTTGGAAAAGAATTTCGGATACCGGAATGGATGGAAAACATAGAGTGCATCGGCGTCAACCGTCCAGCCATCTGGCTGGAAATCAAGAGCCGGGAAGAATTTAAGGAAAAGAAAATTAAATTGCGGGATGTTGCGTTTGCAGAAGAAGAGATGAGAAAGATTGCCCAGGAAACAGGGGTAGAAGATGTCTTTTTCGGATTGTTGGACGTGTTGGATTTGTATCTGGATAAAGTGCAGCAGGCATTGCGCTGAATGGGAAGGAATGGCATGTGAGAGAAGAAAAATTTGAAACAAAGCTGCGGGAATATATTGATGCCCAGATGCCTATTATCTATATCGACAGTTTTGATGACAATAAAATTGACGAAATGATTCTGAAGGTGACCGGAAGCCGGAAAATCTGGGAATGGAATGAACTGGAGGGCTGCGTGAACCGGAAAAAAACGGAACAGGGAAAGCCTGTCAGCATCCATGAGACAATAAGCGGCCAGAAAAGCCTTTACGATTTAATCAGGGACGGCGCATGCCATGGGGAATTAGATCGGAAAATATTGATTGTCAAAGACATCCATCCTTATCTGGAAGAGACGAAGCTGGTGGCCCTTCTGAAAAATGCCTGCTTGAAAATCGAGAGAGGGGAACTGGAAACCACATTTATTTTTATTTCTCCCATTGTCAGGGTTCCAAGGGAATTGGAGAAATACATGGTGCTTTTACAGGAAGATTTTCTGGAGGAGGAAGCCATACGGGAAGTTATCTGTGATTTTCTGGAAGCCTGCAACATGGGCAGCCTGTACGAAAAATTACTGAATGAAATTGTGGTGGCCTTTAAAGGGCTTTCCAAACTGGAAATTGAGACGATTCTTGCTCTGGATGTTTCCGCAAGAGGAAAAATTGACCGGGAAACTATACAGCTTATCGTGGAACAGAAGCAGCAGATGATACGAAAAGCCGGGATACTGGAAATGATTCCGGTCACGGAGCGCATGGAGGACATTGGCGGCCTGAAAAACCTGAAGGAATGGCTGGGAAGGAAAGCCGTTATTTTAAAGGATATGGCAGGAGCCAGAAGCTATGGCGTGGAGCTTCCCAAAGGCGTGCTGATTGCAGGGGTTCCCGGCTGCGGAAAATCGCTGAACGCCAAAGCCTCAGCCCAGCTGTTTGAGGTGCCGCTGCTGAAACTGGACATGGGGCGGCTGATGGGAAAATATGTGGGGGAATCGGAGGCGAACCTGCGCCAGGCCATTTCACTGGCAGAAGCCATTTCCCCCTGTGTCCTGTGGGTGGACGAGCTGGAAAAAGCATTTGCAGGAATCGGCGGAACCGGAGGCGGCGCGGAAGTTACCACAAGGCTGTTCGGCCAGTTCTTAACCTGGATGCAGGAGAAAAAAAGCGCAGTGTTTGTGGTGGCCACAGCCAATGACATTATGAAGCTTCCCCCGGAGCTGATGCGAAAAGGCAGGTTTGATGAAATTTTCTATGTGAAGCTGCCTGCGCCGGGGGAGCGGGAAAAGATATTTGAAATTCATATCAGAAAACGCAGGCCGGGAGATTTGGAACGGATAGACATCAAAACGCTGGTGAACAAAACGGAGGGATACAGCGGAGCAGATATTGAGGGCGTGGTGAAAGATGGAATTGAAAATGCTTTTGTACAGGGCAGGCCATGTATTTCTACTTCGGATATACTGGAGGCCATAGAAGCCACCCATTCCCTCAATGAAGTCATGAAGGATGATATTGAAAAACTGGAGAAGGAGTATAAGGAACGGAAATTCAAATGTGCTTCCAGCGGC
Source organism: Petralouisia muris (assembly GCF_004793545.1). Classification (GTDB taxonomy): domain Bacteria; phylum Bacillota; class Clostridia; order Lachnospirales; family Lachnospiraceae; genus Petralouisia; species Petralouisia muris. The sequence continues at coordinate 82,390 of NZ_SRYA01000019.1, forward strand.
AGATAAACAGGAGGAAAATTGGATGGAAGAAAGAAAAACATATTGTGAGGAAGAAAGCGGGCAGTCCGTGGCTGGCAGGTTGAAAGACAGTTCAGATGTAAAAACCGTGGTTGGTGAACTGGAAGAATCTGGAATTGCTGTGGATGGGCTAACGGTAAAAGAGGCTGCCAAAGTCCGGGAGATCTGGGAGCGCTTTCTGACAGCATACAAAGAAAGCGGACAGGAGCAGGAAGAATTTGCATGGCTGGAATGCCAACTCAAAAAAGAGCTTCCGGAAAAATCCCAGGAAGAAGCCCGGAAAATGAAAGAAGAAATTGTCACTTCCATCCGGGAATATGATGCGGATTTGCAGGATATGACAAGACAGATGGAAAATGGAAGGACGAAAGAGAGGTGGTTTGCCGATCGTATGGAGGAAGCGGCAAAAGGGGTGGCAGTCAATAAGTACGGGGATTACCTGAACCAGATTAATGCCGCCATGGAAAAAGCCAATACCCAGATGATGAGGACAGTCCGGCGGATGGATGGTGGAATCAAAGAATGTATCAATCTGGATGGCTTTATTGCAGAGCAGCATCAGGTAAACAGCTTTAATGTGAAAGCTACATTACAAAAATCTGAACTCTATGCGGAAATACCAAAACAGGGAGAAGCATATGGAAAAAACGCTTTTGATGTGGTAATCAGGAAGAAAAATGAGGCAGAGAAGATTGTACATCAGTATCAGTTTAAATTTGGCAAAGACGCCCGGTCCACCATTGAGCTGTTCAAACGGGGAAATTACAATAATCAGCGTATGGTGGTACCTGCGGACCAGGTGGAGGAGGTGCAGAGGGCATTCCCGAATAAGAGTGTAACAGCATATATCGGTGGTACAGATGAAGTGGGAATTACAGCTGACCCTCTGACAAAAGAAACAGTAAAACAGATGCAGGCAGAGGCACAGGAATCGGGTGTAATTCCAAGAACTGACTGGAATGTATACAATACCAGGGAATTGGCCATCAATCTTGGAAAACAGGCCGGCGTGGCCGGAATGCAGGCTGCATTGCTTACTACCGGAATCAGCTTGGCAGGACAGGTGTTCAATGGAGAGGAAATTGACGGGAACGAAGTGGTGGAAGCAGCTTTACGAACAGGGGCGGATACCGGCGTCAAGGCAGCGGCGGGAGGCGCGCTGACGGTAGCATCGGAAAAAGGCGTGTTTTCTATCCTGCCAAAACCAATGGCTCCGGGAACCATTACAAAGATTGCCTGTGTAGCTGTGAAAAATGTAAAAATCCTCTGGAAAGTTGCGAAAGGGGACTTGACCATGAGTGAAGGCCTGGAGCACATGGGGAGAACCAGCACAGCCATGGTTTCCGGCCTGGCCTGTGCCGGAGCCGGGGCGGGAATTGGAGCTGCAGCCCTTGGCTGGATACCCATTGTGGGGCCGATTGCCGGAGGCCTGATTGGCGGCATTGTGGGTTATACTGCCGGAAGCGCGGTTGGAGAGAAAGTGTTCAATGGAGCAAAAAAGATTGCAGAAAAGGGCGGGGAAGTTGTGAAAAGGGCCTGGGAAGGCATAAAAGAACTTGGTGGAAGCATTGTGGATGGAATACGCTCTTTGTTCTGGTAATAAATGAAATACAGGAGGATGAAATATGATACTTTTCAAAGGTGATATAGGATATGCAAAAGGGAATGAGGATATTGAAACGATAATGGCTAATTTGAAGATGGGAATGAAGATGGAAATGTTTATGCTCCTAGATAAGGTTAAGGCTTTTACTGACGAAGGGAAAGTATAAATCAGAAAATGGGGTCGCTGATTCAGAGACTGGAAGATCCCAGCACAAAGCTGGGCAGTTGGTATGAAATATTTCTTCAGAAGGTTGAAAATGAAATTGAATTGAAAAGATATATCCGGGAGCTGGTAGAAAGTTTTCCAGGAAATTGGGAATATGATATTCGGGAAGAACAGGTTGAAAGGTTGATGGAGCGGGCAAATGCCATGCAGGGAAAAGAACCGAAAAGAAATCAAACCGTTGTCCTGAACCGGTTATACAAGGAATTTTCGGAAGAAGAAAAAGGCGGCATCCTGTACAGAATCGAACAACGGGAGCAATTGCTCTGCATTTTAAAGAAAAATATGCGCAGGGAATTGCAGTTAGAGGATATGGAAGCATTGGAAAAAAATGTGCCGAACTGGAAGGAGCAGATTCAGACCATGAAGTCATGCCTGAAGCAAATGGAATCATTATAATTGCCTGTGTATCTGGTGGAAAAGGGTATATCCGGGAGAAGTGGAATGCCGGATATACCCAGGAAAATTCAGGAAAGATGGATAAAATTACTATGCAAAAACAGTGAACAGTGCCAGGCGGATTTTGGATTGCGGAGAAATGATTGGCATGAAAACTGTATTAAGAAACAGGAGAATGAAAGAATGGCAACAGACGAAATGAATGAAGCAGAAGAAATATGCACTTTAAGAGATTGGATCGTTTGTGAAGTGAGGGAATATGAATGTACTATATTAAAAAACCATATAGATACTGGTGCTTTCTCTTGGAGGTCCAAGATAACAGCAGAACATAAAAAAATATTGTGGGATTCTTTTATAAAGGATTTGAAAAACCCGATTACGGAAGTTGGAGATCAGTTTGAAAGTTTTGTTGAGAGATGTGATGGAAATGTCAAAGAATTAAGAGCGGGAATCAGAGAGATTATGAGGCTGCTTAAGATTTTCTGGAAAGATGCTTCCATAGATGTCAATGAATACGTGGCGGAATTGCTGGATTATGCTCAGAAATCAGGACAGGGAGAAGAAATGCAAAGAACGTCCGCGCTGGACTCATTCTGCCAGAATCTTCCAGGCGGACAGAAGGAAGGCATAGCCCATGACCTTTCCCAGTTGCTTTGCATCATGGAAAAAAATACTCATGGCAGATTGGAACCGGAAGATATCAAAATAGTAGAAACAAATCTCCCCAAATGGAAAAAGCAGATTCAGGAGATGCGCATATCTCTGGAAAACCCACTCTGAAAATGCTGTATTTTCCAGAAATAGAGGATAAGGTAAAAGTTGTGGAATCCCACAAAAATTAAATCAGTTTGTAAGCGAGCCCAAACGTGGCAGGGAATAATGTTTTCCCTGCCACAAACTTTATGCTTACACAAACTGTGATAATTCAGAAATGGAACAGGCAATGATTTATCAATCTGAATCAGTGATTGCTGTGGTAAGAAATTCCAATCCATGATACAATGGAAACGTAAAGTATCCGAAAATTGTAGAATTTAAGAAGAGTGGGGAGATGCAAGCGTGAAGAAATTTCCAGACATCAACCGGTGGTTTGACATCGTAAATTATGCTGAAATCAATAGCTGCAGGAAAATTGAGATAAACATGAAGGATTTATCCGATACAGAGATAGATGAATTCTGCAAAGAGTTCGCTCTATTTATCTGCAGGCTTAGATGCCCATCTGCTAAACTGCTGAGGGAAATGGAAGATGCTGTCAATGGTAGTTCCGTATTGAACAGCGGAAGAAAGAAAATTTTCCAGGATATATTTTATACAGGTTTTATCAGCGATGATAAGTATAAGTTGACGAAAGATTTCAAATTATCATTTGATGATGATGCAGTGAAAGGATATTTTGGCGAGTGCTTTTACTACATATTAAGAGAGCAGATTTTTGAAGACGAAAAGGTTTACATAGAACCGAAATTCCCTAAGAAATCGTCAAAAGTGCCTGGAATTGATTTTATTGATATCCGTAAAGATGTGGATGGCTATTATATGATAATTGGAGAGGTAAAAACAACCGGAAACAGTTACAGTACAAGATTGCCGGAAATCATCCAGGCGTTCCAAGGAAGGATAGATAAAAATTTCAGTGAAATTTATCAGAGTATCCTGGAAAGTGATGATGAGAGCATACCGGAATATTCGGCTTTTCTGGAAGAAATGTTGGATATCTTTTATAGGCTTACAGGGAGCGGAAATAAAAAGAAACGTGTTGCAGGCGCGATTAATTATGATTATCAGGGAAAGAATGCTGGAAAGCTTGCGTTTCGCAAAGTAAAAGAGGAATTGGAAGAAATCGTGGATGATTTTCCTGCGTGCAGAAGATTTAAATTAATTGGGATATACAATATTGAGGATGTAATAGAACGAATGAGGGATAGGATATGGAACGTGTTGTAGGCGCAGAGCGGCTCTATTCAAATATTAAGCGGCTGCTTGAAAAAAAGGAAGATATTGCAGCAATCAGAGAACAGCTTGGGTTGGTTCACCTGCAGATATTGGAGAGAGATTTATTTCATATTCCAAACCATGGAAATTACGCAAAAGAGTTGGAAGTATACAATAAGATAGCTTTTTATCTTATGACAAAGCTGACAAATTTTCAGTATGAAGATGAGGTGTGCCTGCAGGGATTTGAAATTGCGGCATTTTGTTTTGAAGTATTGTGTAAATCTGAATTGTATCCAGAGGATGAAACAGCAGAGTACGGAATATTTTCTTCCATATGTTATTCTTTAGCGGAAAATCAAGCGAACAGCATCATATTAGCCAGGCTTGTAATGAACAAGTGCCCTGACATAGAAAAGAATTCCGGTTATACGCAATTATACGCAATGTTTTTGGCGAGGGAATTTAAAATAATATCCAGACAGAAGATGACGGACGATAAATTGCGGAATGCTGTGATTGCTTTTTCCAAAAGCATGGTTTACCGGGACGGACAGCATGATGATTTGGATGGATTGAGTGAAGTTTTAATGGAATTAAAAGAAGCGGATTCAGAGCATTATTACATGTTCAGGCTGATTTTTCTTGTTTCAGAGAAAATGGATTCCTGCTCAATTAGAAATTTATTAAGCCGAAACAGAAGCATAAAAGAGTATATCGATGTGCTGACTCAGAAAGAAGAGCATAATGTTTATGAGTTGTGGAAATCCCAGTCTTTTTTGTTTGACATGTTGGAAAAAATAAAAACAGAAAAAGATATTTTCTTTCTGTCATTGCCTACAAGCGCAGGCAAAACATTGATATCTGAACTGATTCTATATCGGTTTCTGTCCGGGAAGAAAGGGATTGCCATATATGTTGTTCCTACCATTGCGTTGACCAATGAGATTGAGAACTCATTTATCAGGCGGTTTCGGAAAGTTGGAATACAGATACAGAAGGAATTGGAATTTGAAGAAGAGTTCCAGTTTGATAAGCCTGTGATTTTGATTTTGACGCCGGAAAAACTTGATTTATTAACAAGAAAACAGGCGGAGCTGTTTGAAAAATTACAATGCATCGTATTTGATGAATTTCATAAAATATCAGACGGCCAGCGCGGCTGGTTAGAAGAGACGTTAATTGCCTGGTTCATTTATAACAAAAGTAAATACGATTACAAAATAATCATGATGTCGGCAATTGTGGATGGGTTAAGAGAAAGTCTGGCAGATATAGAAGCAACGGTATATGATAATAAATGGACTCCATCAAAAAAGATTTATGGCATGTTTTATCTGCCCAAAAATAATGTGAAAGTGTATGGAAATAGCATAGGAAAACAGCAAACCGTTTATGAAGAATATCATTTAAGGGTGAAATATGCTTATAAACTGAGTGCAGAAATGAAAAATGTTTTTCAGAAAGTAACGTATGGGAAAAAGAGAACGAACGGTAAGGATGCCAAAAGATCGGATACAAAGTATGATTTATGCTGGAAAGCAGTTAATACGATGAAAGAAGAAACCATTCTGGTATTTTTTTATACAAAAAGGGATATGAAAGGATTCATATCCAGATGTGAAAAATACAGGGAAAAATATCATGATGTCAGGCTGCAGGCTTTAAGACAGACGATTGCCAGACAGCTTGGAAAGAGCCATCCCCTTGTAAATGTTTTGGAGTATGGCGTTGCCTTCCATAATGCAGATTTACCGGAGGATGTCAGAGCCGTTATTGAAAGCGCGTATAAAGGAAAAGTGATAAAAGTTTTGGCATGTACCACAACATTGGCAGATGGAGTGAATTTGCCTGTGAGCACATTAGTGATTGGAAGTGTATTTAGTTTTGACAAGAAAAGAAGCTTGGATTTAGGCGACTATAAGAATATTGCCGGTAGGATTGGAAGGGCATTGGTTGATACGGAAGGAAAAATTTTTTTAATCAAGTATCCAGATATATACAAAAAGGAAGAGAAAGATCGGCTGTTAGAATACTATTATGGTGAAAAAATCACGAATGTATTGGAGAGCTCATTTGATAAATGTGAAGAAAATGAATTGGAAATGATAGAGCAGATGGGATTTGACCAGTTGGACAAAGAACAGAAATCCCTTTGGGCTATGATAGAGAGGATTCAAATATTTGTTTTTTCTTTGTATGAAATGATGCCGGACTGTGATGCAGAAGAGTTTAAGGAGAAATATAAAAGTTCATTTTTTTTAGAGCGTTCATCTAAGGTGGAAGAAATGATGGACAGATATGTGTCCGAATATTATGGCTTGGCTCGTGAAATTCCATTTTCTTTTTTGCAAAAATGTAATAAAACCGGGGTTTCCTATGATACAAACAGAACTTTGTGTGAGTTGGCAGAGAAAGTAAATGATCTGGATGAAATGCAGATCATGCTGCCAGAACATATATATTTAGAATTATTGGAATGCAATGAATTTCTGCCAGAGGACGAACGAGTAAATCATTATGCCGCGATTCAAATGTGGCTTCAAGGCAGCTCCTATATAGCCTTCCGGGAAGAAATTTTCAGAGAAGAAAATGATTTGCAGGAAACAACGGAAAGATGCACAAAGTACATAAGAAGGATGTTTCAGTATATTGTTCCGTGGGCATTAAGTGCATTATTAGTGTATGTGGATGAAAATTCGGAGGCATACAGCATGATTTCCTTACTAATTCGGTGCGTAAAGTATGGGACATTGGATGAAAATGTTGTGCTGTTATGTGAAAGCGGAATCAAATCACGTGAGCTTGCCATTGATTTAAATGCCTTATATGAAGAGGAAAATAAGGAAACGGATATCACGGATTGGGTTGTAAATGTGCAAAAGGAGAAATTGCAGAATTCTTTTGGAGATAAATTTGACAGGTATATTCTGGAACAGGTTGCAAAATATCGTTCTATAAAAAGAGAACTGACCCACTATTTTGATAAAAGCAGGGCGATAAAATGTCCCGTCATGGGTCTGAAATATTATGATTATTTCAAAATAGGCATAGAGTATTTTGAAGACAATAAGCATGTGGAATTAGTTCAGGATAAAGAGAATGAATATGATATGTATGCAGTAAAAGCCATGACATATGACAGAAAATATACGTTAGGGTATGTACCGATGAAATGTTCTGAAGAAATATATGATATCATAGAAAGTGGTTATCAGCTTGAATGCACTATTTGTGAAATCAGCGGAAACAGGATTAAAATCCTGATAGAAAGAGTGGAGTAGGTGGTTGGTTGATAAACGCCCATAATTCAATTGCATATTATAACAGTGAAACCGCTGATTCAGGCAGGAGGAAAAAACCTCCTGCTTTTTTCGCTTTATAGGAAATTGCGATTTTTGAGGAGAGAAAAAGAACAAGAGTTTACCGAAC
>NZ_SRYA01000001.1 GCF_004793545.1 Petralouisia muris
GTTCGGTAAACTCTTGTTCTTTTTCTCTCCTCAAAAATCGCAATTTCCTATAAAGTGAAAAAGAAAAATCCCGATACCGCCGTGATTTTTTTGACTGCCCGAGACTTGGAAAGCGACCAGTTAAGGGGGTTTGAATTGGGCGCTGACGACTATGTGATAAAGCCTTTCCCTATAAGTGTTTTTCAGAAAAAAGTGTCAGCCCTGCTCTCCCGCATTCAAAAGCAAAGCGCCATAGACTGTTATGATGACGGGAATCTGTTCATCAATTTTTCGGAGATGAGCGCTACGCTTGCAGGAGAAGATATTTCATTCACAGCTATGGAATACCGTATCTTAAAAATATTGACGGCAAATATGCAGATTGTTTTGACAAGGCGTATCTTATTGGAAAAGCTATGGGATGCTGATGGGAATTTTGTTGACGAACACGCATTGACTTGTGCCATCAGCCGCATCAGGGCAAAAATTGAAGCGGGAAGTTTCCAATATATCAAAACGGTTTACGGAATGGGTTATATGTGGGTTGGAGGGCTGAAAAAATGAAAACGGTAAAGTTCTCCATTAACAGGATTTGTGCAGTTATATGTACTTTATTGGCTTTCCTATTTGCAGCCGTCGCTGTTTTTCTTTATCTGTTGACGGATAATGCCGCTGCCGTTTATGCCATCTTGTTTTTAGCCGTTCTTGTTTATGGCGGCATGTTTTCTTTTATTGCCATTGTCCGCAAAAAGCTGACTGCTTTTTCCGATATGCTGTGCAGACAGCTTGACGGGATGATGCAGGGAAATGCAGCGAATTTGGAGTTTGCAGAAGAAGAAAGCCTTTTTTATAAAATCAGCCACCGACTCTCCCGTTTATATGGCATCATGCGTGAAAACCGCCAGAGCATAGCCAGAGAACGGGAGGACTTGCAGGAATTGATATCTGATGTATCGCATCAAGTTAAAACGCCGATTGCCAATCTGAAAATGATAGAGACAACTTTGTTGGAACGGGATATACAAAAGCAAAAGCAGAAAGAATTTCTTTCTGCGATGGGCGAGCAGCTTGACAAACTTGATTTTCTTATGCAGGCGCTTATAAAGACATCCCGATTGGAAACAGGCATTATTTCTCTGGAAAAGAAAAAGCAGCCGATTTATGATACGCTTGCGTCCGCATTGGGCGGGATACTATTAAACGCTGAAAAGAAAAACATTGAGGTTTTGGTGCATTGTCCAGAAAGCATAGAGGTTACGCATGATAAAAAATGGACGGGCGAAGCCCTGTTCAATATTTTGGACAATGCGGTAAAATATACGCCAGAAGGCGGTGAAATCCGTGTCAAAGCAGAAAAATTGGAAATGTATTTGAAAATCGACATCTCTGATAATGGAAAAGGGATTCCAGAAAAACATCATGCGGAAATCTTTAAACGTTTTTACCGTGAAAGCGAAGTCCACGATATAGACGGGATAGGTATCGGTCTGTATCTAACCAGAGAAATCATCACAATGCAGAGCGGATATGTAAAAGTAACTTCCAGTTCTCAAATGGGAGCAACTTTTTCCGTATTTCTTCCTGCTGACTGAAAGCGAAATGTCATCAAACTGCGAGAATTAAAACGTAAATTTCCCTGATACCGTGACATTTCTGCGAGGATTGAATTCTATAATATAGCCATCAAAACGAAAGGATGGTGTTCTTTATGAGCATTTTACAAGTGACAGAGCTAAAGAAATACTATGGGACAGAACCGAACATCACGAAAGCGTTGGATGGCGTGACGCTTGCGATTAACGAGGGGGAGTTTGTTGCCATCGTCGGAACGTCAGGCAGTGGCAAATCAACTTTACTGAACATGATGGGAGGTCTGGATATTCCAACTTCTGGCAAGATCAAGGTCAGGGGAAAAGAACTGTCAGAGCTGAAAGACGAACAGCTCACAATTTTCCGCAGGCGGAATATCGGATTTATATTTCAGAATTATAACCTTGTTCCTGTCCTAAATGTATATGAAAATATTGTACTGCCCGTAGAATTAGATGGGGACAGCGTAGACCAGAAGTTCATGGATGACGTTGTGGGGATGCTGGCACTAAAGGATAAGCTGAATAATATGCCCAACAATCTGTCTGGGGGGCAGCAGCAACGTGTGGCGATTGCCAGAGCCTTAGTTTCAAAACCGGCAATCATTTTGGCGGACGAGCCGACAGGAAACCTTGACAGCAGGACGAGCAGCGATGTTTTGGGGCTTCTAAAAGTCACTACAGGTAAATTCAACCAGACAATTGTAATGATTACCCATAATAGCGAAATTGCCCAGCTTGCTGACCGTATCATCCGTATTGAAGATGGCAGAATTTCACAGCAAGGGGAGGTATCAGCATGAGCGATATTCTATTTGGCAATAATAACCGCCATGCCGTCAAAAAGTTGTCAGACCGTTATTTTAAATCAAATAAGAGCAGAACTATTATTGCCGTTATTGCCATTGTCTTAACAGCTGTATTGTTTACTACTATTTTCACATTAGGCTCTGGATTGATTGACACCGTTCAGGAGCAGAATATCAGAAAAGCGGGCGGGGATGGGCAGGCGGTTTTAAGCTATATCAGTGATGATATTTATAATGACATTGAGGGCAATTCCCTTATCGAAAAGATTGCCTACACGAAAGCAGTTTCCTATCGCATAAAGAACGAAGGATTGGAAAAATGGCGTTCTGATCTGTGGTATATGGACGATACGGCCTTAGAGTTTGCCCGCTATGAACCGACGACAGGTCGTCGACCAGAAGCTGAAAATGAGATTATTGCGGACACAAAGACATTGGACGCATTAGGCATAAAAGCGGGGATTGGTGAAACAGTTTCCTTAAAGTATGAAATCAAAGGGACAGAATATGAGACGGATTTTGTTCTTTGTGGTTTTTGGGAAACAGACAGCCTGAGTAATATTGGACGGATGATTGTTTCCAAATCCTTTATTGACAGCCATTCAGATATTCTGGAATACACATATCGGGAAGATAATGATTATTCGGGTGTTGTGACCGCTTATATCATGTTTCATGGTAAAGGGGACATAGAATCGAAGCTAAGCAGGCTGCTTTCTGAAACAGGCTATACCTGTGACATAATGGGCGGAAGCCCGAAGGAAGAAAACTATATGATTGCCCGTGTCAGCCCTGCATATCAAAGCTCTAACCTGTTTGAAAATCCTACGTTGCTCATTTCTGGCATGGTAGGTATCCTTTTAATAATAGTCACTGGATATCTGATTATCTATAATATTTTTCAGATATCCGTAATACAGGATATTCAGGCTTATGGGCAGTTAAAGACTTTAGGAACAACAAAGCGGCAGATAAAAAAGATGATTAACCGTCAGGCAGCCAATCTTTCTTTGATAGGAGTTCCCATTGGTCTGCTGATTGGATTCTTTCTGGGACGTGCATTAGTGCCATTCCTAATGAATGGGACAATTTATACTGCGGATGCCGGCATAACCGTAACTGCCAACCCGCTAATTTTTATAGGAGCTGCTGCGTTTGCAGTCTTTACCGTCTTGATTAGCGTGCAAAAGCCTGCCAAAATTGCAGGAACGGTATCTCCAATTGAAGCAATCAAATATACGGAAAATGATTCGTCTGCATTTAGAGGAAAGAAACATGCGCTTAAAAATTCTACGCATGGAGCAAAAATCTATCGTATGGCACTGGCAAATTTAGGACGAAACCGTAAGCGTACCGTGCTTGTAATCGTTTCCATGACACTATCGTTGGTGTTGTTTAATACAGTATTTACTTTTTCCAGTGGCTTTGATATTAATAAATATATAGCAAAATTTGTAAATACTGATTTTGTGATTTCGACTGCGGATTATTTCCAATTTCGGTATGAAACCAGCAGCAATGATTTGTCGGAATCTTTTATAGAAACAGTTATGGAAAGCGACTGTTTTGAAGCGGGCGGAAGATTATATACAGCCCGTGTGTTGGAAGAAGCCTTTTCTGCTGAAAGCAACGCTTTTTCAAATTACAATACCGATGAAAATGGCAACCCGCTTGTGGATTTGTATGGGGCAGATGACTTCCTGCTAAAAAATATGGAAGTCGTGGAAGGGGAGATAGACTGGCAGGCTCTTAAAACAGGAAAATATGTTTTGCTTAATGTGGAATGTGACGATAACGGAAATATGATTGACAATCCAGATGTGAAAGTGGGAGATACCGTCCGTTTCAATCATGTTTCGATGGACGGTCTTTCAAGCGTTACCGATAATCGTTTTGACCTTATCGTAATGGCAAAAGTCTGTGTAAATGAGAATACGGCTACTACCCGAAATACCGGCGCAACTCGGTTTTATATGCCGACCGAAAATTATTTGCCGCTTTGCGCTTCGCCGCACCTTGTCAGCTTTCCTTTTAATGTAAAGGGCGGGACAGACACACAGATGAAAGAATTTTTAGATGGTTATGTAAAAGATATAGAGCCAGGCATGGATTTTGACTGTAGGGAAAACTATGTAAGCTCTTTTGAAAATCTGACTTCGTTAATTGTGACAATCGGCGGGACTTTGAGCATCGTGATTGGCTTTATTGGAATTGTAAATTTTGTAAACTCCGTCCTGACAAGCATTATTACCCGCAGGAAAGAGTTTGCCATGCTGCAGAGCATCGGCATGACGGGAAAACAGTTGAAAAAGCTGCTTTCCTATGAGGGTTTGTATTATTCTGCAGGAACAATTCTTGCATCTGTTGTATTTGGAACGCTATTTTCAGTCATAATTGTGAAAGGCATTTCTGACGGTATCTGGTTCTTTACCTACCGCTTTGTGATGTGGCCTATGCTGATTATATATCCATGTCTTATCATTCTGACAGTCTTAATACCTGCATTGCTTTATAAACAGATAAGTAAGACGAGTATTATAGAGCGCCTGCGTCAAAACTAAATTTATCTGTCTAAAACCGAGGAGCGATTTGCCCTCGGTTTTTAAATGTCACAAAGCCGCGAGATTTCGTTTTAAAATTTTGCCATACAAGCGGTTGTCTGTGATATTTCTACGAGATTCTTGTTTTACAATAAAGAAATACAAAATATCATTGCGCCGAATAAAAAAACGATGTTTCGGTGAGCCTATTCGCTATGCTCTAACGTCTCTCCGACTTCGCTTTTTGAAATTTGAAGGGATTTCTTTTGTCTGCAAGCAGCGGATTCTACTTATATATACCATACCAAGAATTGGTAGGTAACTTGTTAAAAAAATCCTCATCAACTTATGACCTGCTGAAAATGCAGGATTATTCCACAAAGGAAATCGCCCGCTTGTTGGATTGACAACAGGGGCTATCTATGCACAAAAGGCACGGACTATAAGCCGACAAGCCCGCTGATGAAAGAGGAGCTTCGGAAACTGGACGAGATTACCGCACAGGTAAGGTATATGTCAAAGCAGAGCATTTCCACCCTCTCCGAGTTACACGCCGACAGGGAGCAAAACCAGAATGAAATGAATAAACCTTATCCACTACCGCCAGCACTTGCGGAATAAGGCACGCCAGGCCATACCAGCCGAAAAAGAAACACTTCGGGCCGAAAAACAGGACGTGACGGAGCAGATAACGGAGCTTAGAAAGCGGCTGAAATATGCAAACAGGATTAAAAAACGCTCTGCCCATATCGACAATTGCTTAAACCAAATCCACGACACGATGGAAAATCGGCGGTTAGATCGGCAGAAACAGCCAGTTAAAACAGACCTCAAGAGGGAGGAATCATTGCGATGAGCAGACTGTCCGAGGAAGAAATACAGGCGATTATGGAGAAATACAAGGACGCCCCTATGGTAAATCCCGACAAAATATATCCCCCTCTGCCGCCTGTCCAGAATGTCGCGCCCCTTGTCCGCATCCCAGAGCTGATGAGCTTTACCGAGAAAATCGGCGGCACGGAATACACCGTCACCGCCCATTTCCGAAAAGACGGGCGGGACTTGCTTGCAACGCTTACGGATATTTTTCGGCATGGCACTACAAAAGAAACATTACGAAAATCTTTAGGCTATGAAATATCACAGTCCACATTCAATCGTATTTTGAATTGTGACGGCGTATATCAAACTTTAGAAGCAAACTTCGTGGCTGCTTATGCAAAATATTTTAATGTAACCGCTGATTATCTTTTGGGAATACGGAAAACCTCTATTGTGAATGAGGATGTTGCTATGATGGAAAAGTCAACCGGGCTTTCAGAAAGCGCTATCAATGTTTTGCGCACAGAAATGAATATAGGATATAAACGCATGATAGAAGCCCTTAATCTTCTAATATGCGATATGTACTATCAGGAAGAGGGGCGGCGGTATCGTCCTTTTGTAGAATTGTTTGCAAATTATCTCAATTTTCAGGATGATAATAAAATGTATGCTCTTAATCAAAGAGAAAATATGAAAGAAGCTCAGCCACATACTATAGACAACGGCATTATATTTTGGGATAGCAAAAACCTTTAGATAACCAAAAAGCAAAAAGAAGAATTGTTCTTAATGGAAATGGAACATATATTGAAAATCTTAAAAGAAGAATATAATAAAAACCTAATTTTTTAGATTAAATTCACATCAAAAAGCACCTGATACCAATTAAAGTATTGAGTGCTTTTCTCTGTTCCATAATCCTATATTCTTCTGAATTTGTCACAACATTGTCACAAATCTTTGCTTATAACCTCTGAAAGTGGCTTATTTACTGCATTCCTGTGAAATACATATCAAGTATTTTTCTTGACGCCTGAGCTTTTACAAATTCTGAAACTTTTCCACCTCTTCTTTCAGGGTATTGGAAATCCTGGTGTTGGCGTCCATATTTTCATGGATGGTTCCCATGGAATCCACAAGCCCTGCGGCGCCTGCAGCCACTGACTCAATGGCCCTTGCACTGTCGTCAATGGTGGCGGCAATGGAACTGACAGAGCCTACCATGGAATTCATGGTATCCTGCAAGCCGGCTGTTTCGGCAGAAAAGCGCTCCATTACGGAAGCAAACATCCCTGCATCCGCATCGTATTGTTCCCCGGTATGTACCAACGCGGCGTAATCCTCCATCACATTCCTGTTTAAGTATTCCATCATTTCATTGGCATTTGCCGCCAGTTCCTCTACCGCTTCCGTAACGATCCGGCTGATTTCCTGAATGCTGCCGGCCGTATTCCGGCTGCTGTCCGCCAACTGCCGAATTTCATCCGCCACAACTGCAAATCCTCTTCCCGCCTCTCCAGCCCTGGCCGCCTCAATGGAAGCGTTCAGCGCCAGCAGATTTGTCTGGCTGGCAATTTCCAGAATCTCTTCCGTCAAATCATTTATCATAGCGACTTTACTGCTGTTTTCCACAGAAGCTTTCAAAATCCCTGTCATATCCGCAACCATGCCGCCGGTATTCTTTTTGCTGGCATCGGCGTTCTCTTTCAGCTCATTGGCGCGCTTTCGTACCTCCATGGCGTATTTCGCCGACTCCTGGGCCTCCTTCTGCATTCTCTGAACTGTTTCACTGACTGTCTCAATCTGGCCGCTGATCCCCAGGGAAGTTGCCGATACCTCCTGCATACTGGCAGACAATTCCTCGGTTGCCGCAGAAGTGTCATTGACGCTGCAGGATACCACTGCCACCTGTCCGTTCACCGCCTCCACGGAATTCTTAAGCTCCAGGGAATAGCCCTTTACATCCTTCATAATATGCTGCAGATTGTCAATAAACGTATTAATTCCCTGCACCATCTGCCCAGTTTCATCCCTGGATCTGGTTTCCACCCGAAGGGTCAAGTCACCCTCGCCCCTCTGGATTTTCCCGATAATTCCATCCAACTGCTTTGTTGCGCTGCGTATGGGCCTTGCCACGCCGCCCACCACATAAGCCACTCCTGCGGCGGCTGCCGCAAGAAAAACAGCAACGCAGAGAACCAGGGTCTGATAAGCCGTCTGGATGCCCTTATTCTGTTCCTCTACTGCAGTATCCATAGCCCTGGCAATCAGATTGTCCAGTTCCGTCAAATCAGCCTTTACCAGCTCGTCAAACTCCACCAGCTTGGAGGTAGCCGTCCGAAAAGCCGCCTGACTGCCGATATCGCCGGAGCTTTTTTTCTGAATCCGCTTATAAATCTTATCGTAGGCAGCCATATTCAGTTCTATGTGTCCTGCAATTTTACTTCCTTCTTCCTCAGGAAAAGCTTCTTTGATTTCCCCCATTCTTTCCGTCAGTTCCAGATCCAGCGCTTCAATCTGACTGGTCAGCTCCTGTATCTGCTCCTCTTTGCTGGTCATCATCATCTCATACAGCAGGGTTTCCTTTTCCTGATATGCACTCCGGAATTCATTTACCAGGTACACATTCGGCACCTGACTGGCTGTAATTCCTTCGCTTTTCTCCTGAATCATCCTGATCTGTCCAAGATTAAACACGATACTGACTCCAAATACAAGAGAAAGCCCTGCCAGTACGGCAATCATTTTTGCAGTGATTCTCCTCATACTCCGTCACACCCTCCTTCGTATCTTGCATACTGTCTGCAATTCTCCCCGGCCGGAATGCTTCTACAGGCTGGTTCTTACCGTCTTAGGCTGATACCCTTTCTGCTCCAGCGCCTTCAAAATCTGCCCCTTATGATCTGTGCCGAAAGCTTCCATGGTAATGCGCAGTTCCACAGCCGCATTCCGGTTGGTGGATACAAACTGGTTATGCTCTAATTTTATAACATTTCCCTGCTCTTTGGCAATGGTATCTGCAACTTTGCACAATTCTCCCGGCTTGTCTGGCAAAAGAACCGACACAGTAAAAATCCGATCCCGGAAAATCAGACCCTGCTGCACAACGGAAGACATGGTGATCACGTCCATATTGCCGCCGCTTAAAATCGCAGCCACACGCTTATTTTCCACCTTCAGATGGCGCAGCGCCGCCACCGTTAAAAGCCCGGAATTTTCCACAACCATTTTGTGGTTTTCCACCATATCCAGAAAAGCCACAACCAGTTCATCATCCTCTACTGTAATAATTCCATCCAGATTTTCCCGGATATAAGGAAAAATCTGTTCTCCTGGCGTCTTTACTGCAGTACCGTCTGCAATGGTGCTGACCCCGGGCAGAGTGGTGACTTTTCCTGCCTTGATGGATTCCTCCATACAGTTTGCCCCGGCAGGCTCCACGCCGATGACTTTGATTTTAGGATTCAAAAGCTTGGCAAGGACAGAAATTCCTGTGGCAAGCCCGCCTCCTCCGATGGGAACCAGAATATATTCCACCAATGGCAGCTCCTTAAAAATCTCCATTGCAATGGTTCCCTGCCCGGTAGCCACTGCCAGATCGTCAAAGGGATGAATAAAGGTATATCCATGCTCTTCTGCCAGTTCATAAGCCTTCTGGCAGGATTCATCATACACATCCCCGTAGAGAATTACCTCTGCGCCGTATCCCTTGGTCCGGTTTACCTTAATCAGTGGCGTTGTGGTAGGCATCACAATGGTCGCTTTCACTCCATAGCATTTTGCCGCATAAGCCACACCCTGGGCATGGTTGCCGGCGGAAGCGGTAATCAGGCCCTTTTCCCTTTCCTCTTCTGAGAGGGTGCTGATCTTGTAATAGGCGCCCCTCACCTTGTAAGCTCCGGTAAACTGCATATTTTCCGGCTTCAGATATACCTTGTTTTTCGTCTGTTCGCTTAAGAAATCACTATATACCAGTTTGGTTTCCAGAGTTACCTCTTTTACTATTTTGCTTGCTTCCTCAAATCTTTCCAGAGTCAACATTCTACTCTTCCTCCTCTGTTTTTTCATCGGTTTCAAACAGCGCCTTTACAAACTGTTCTGAGTCAAACTTCTGCAGATCGTCTATGGTTTCCCCCACTCCGATATATTTTACCGGAATGCCAAGCTCTGACTGAATTGCCACGGCTATGCCGCCCCTTGCGGTTCCGTCCATCTTGGTAAGGATAATCCCGGAAATCTCAGCCACCTCTGAAAACTGCCTGGCCTGGGAAAGGGCGTTCTGGCCTGTGGTTCCATCCAGTACCACCAGTGTTTCCCGAAACGCTTCCGGATATTCTTTTTCTAAAATCCGGTGAATTTTCTTTAACTCTTCCATCAGATTTTTCTTATTGTGGAGACGGCCGGCAGTATCGCACAGCAGCACATCCGCATTTCTGGCCCTTGCCGCCGCCACCGCATCATATACCACTGCCCCAGGATCTGCTCCCTCCTGTCCGCCGATCATTTCCACTCCTGCCCGGCTGGCCCACTCGCCAAGCTGTTCTCCGGCGGCTGCCCGGAAGGTATCTGCCGCCGCAAGCACCACGCGTTTGCCCTGGGCCTTCAGCTTGCCCGCCAGTTTTCCAACGGAGGTGGTCTTGCCCACGCCGTTTACGCCGATCACCAGCACCACAGATTTCTCATTTTCAAACTGATAGGCGGTTTCTCCCACATCCATCTGTTCTTTGATACTGGATATCAGCAGCTCTTTGCACTGGGCAGGCTCCTTGATATGCTGCTCCTTTACCTTTACCTTCAGATTCTCGATAATTTCTGTGGTCGCATGGACGCCCAGGTCCCCCATAATCAGAATCTCTTCGATCTCTTCGTAGAATTCATCGTCAATACTGGAAAATCCGCTGAAAATAGAATCTATCCCGGATACAATATTATCTCTGGTTTTCGTCAGTCCCTGCACCAGCCGTTTAAAAAACCCTTTCTTTTCCTTTTCTTCACTTCCCATTGCTTTTCGCTCCTTCCTGTTATTGGTTACAGCAATCTCTGCTTTCTATCCTAATTATTTTGAATCCGGCTCCACTATGCGCTTAAATCCTCCTCGATTAAGTTCACAGACACCAGAGTGGACACCCCTTTCTCCTGCATGGTAATTCCATACAGCCGATCTGCCGCCGCCATAGTTCCCCTTCTATGGGTAATGACAATAAACTGGGTATGTTCCGTCAGCTTATGCAGATATTTTGCAAACCGCCCCACATTGGAATCGTCCAGCGCCGCCTCAATCTCATCCAACAGACAAAAGGGCGAGGGCTTCAGATTCTGGATGGCAAACAAAAGGGAAATGGCGGTCAAAGATTTTTCCCCGCCGGAAAGCTGCATCATATTCTGCAGCTTCTTTCCAGGCGGCTGGGCAATAATGCGGATGCCGCATTCTAAGATATCCTCATCCTCCACCAGCTCCAGCGTCCCTTTTCCGCCGCCGAACAGTTCTTTGAACACCTTGTCAAACTCTTTCTGAATCTGGGCAAACTTCTCCATAAACTGCCGGCGCATTCCGGTATCCAGCTCTTCAATAATGTCCAGCAGCGTTTTTTCCGCTTCCACCAAATCATCATGCTGGGTTTTCATAAACACATACCGCTCTGACAGATTCCGGTAATCTTCAATGGCATTGACATTCACATCCCCCAGCTTGCGGATTTCATCTTTGATTTCGGAAATCCTCTTTTTCATCTCCCCAGGATTGCTGAATTCCTCCCTGCGCAGCGCCATGGCATTGTGAAAGGTCAGTTCATATTCCTCCCACATATAACTGGTCTGATGCTCCACCGATTCATTCAGCTTCTCCTTCTGGCTGTTTAAGCGGTACATTTCTTTGTCCAGATCATTGATACGTTTGGACAATTCTTCCTGTTTCTGGAAAAATCCCTTGTATTTCTCGGACATCTCTTCTCTTGCTTTCTGTCCTTCCTTAATCTGCTGTTCCAATTCTTCTCGGCTGGCCTCCGATTGTTCCATGTTCTTTCTAATCTCTTCAATTTCCTGCTCTTTTCTCCGGATATCTGTCTGAGACTGGCCCCGTTCCCGCTCTGCTGCCTGCAAATCCTCTTCCAGCTTACGGATTTCGGCTGAAATACGGGACATATTCTCCTGCACGAATTCCGCCTTCTGCTGAAAATTGGCCTCTTCTAACTGCACTCTGGAAACATCATTCTGGCTCTCCTCGGCCAACTTATTCTGCCTCTCCAGAATTTGCTGAAATTCTCCCGTTTCTTCTTCTATTTCCTTTTCCCTGCGGCTGGCCGCCTGAATTTCTTCCTGAATCTGTTCTCTGCTTTCACTGATGTCCAGTAACTGCCGCTCAATCTCCCTGCTTTCCGCCTGAAGGGATACAAATCGGCTGTCATTCTCCGCTTTTAGCTCCCTTGCCCGTTCCAGATTCATTTCCTCCGTGTTCTGTCTCAGCAGCGCCTGTTTCAAATCTTCTTCCTTCTGATGGATATCTTCTTTCAGCAGCTCTCTTGCTGTACTGATATCCTCCAGACGTTTTTTGTGTCCGGCAAGGGCATGCTCCAATTTCTCTGTTCCCTGCTGCAGATCTTCGATTTCCCGTTTTCTTCCCAGCAGATTGCTGGTATTTTTAAAAGCTCCGCCTGTCATGGAACCGCCGGGGCTTAAGGATTCTCCCTCCAATGTCACAATCCGCAGGCTGTACTGATATTTCCTTGCCAGCAAAATGGCATGATCGATGGTATCCACTACATAAGTTCTGCCGAGAAGATATATCTTTAATTCCTGAAATCTACTGTCCGCCTGCACCAGATCGCTTCCGATTCCAATCACGCCGGGCTCTCTTAAAACAGCCTGGTTCACAGCAACCGGCTTCTTTCCCACACTGGTTAAGGGCAAAAATGTAGCCCGCCCATACCGATTCTGCTTCAGATAGCCAATCATTTTCTTGGCCGTATTTTCATCGCTGGTGACAATATTCTGAATGCTGCCGCCTAACGCCGTCTCAATGGCAACTTCATACTTTTTTTCCACCTGAATCAAATCGGCCACTACCCCTAAGAGTCCTGGCTCCGTCTCTTTCTTCTCCATCACCCGGCGGATGGAGTTGCCATAGCCATCGTAGCGTTCCGCAATATTAATCAGAGATTCCAGCCGTGACTTTTCCCTGTGATAACAGGCATTATCCCGCTCCATCTGCTCTAAGGTTTCCGCCCGTTTCTTCTGCCACTCCTGATTTTTTGCTTCCAGCTTTTGTCTCTCTTCTTCTAATTTGCTGCAGCTTTCCCGGGCTTTGCTGCAGTTTTCCTCATACTCTTCCAATACGGACTGCAGCTCCTCCTCTTCGCTTTTCTGTTCCAGCAGCCGTTTGTTTAACTGGGCTCTGCGTATGTTGATCTGCTCCTGCATAGTATCATAACGCTGCTGTCTTGCCTTGATAGAAGCTTTATTGTTCAAAAGCTCAATAATCTCACTTTTTCCGTCCTCAATTTTCCTGCTGCAGCGGGCAATTTCTTCCTGGATTTCCTGATACTTTGCCATCACCTGGCTTTTCTGCTCCTCTAAAGACTTCATCTGATCGTCCAGCTGTAGCTTTTCATTCTGGCAGGCTGCTTTCTGTTCCTGGCGCTCCTTAAGCTCTTTGTCAATGGCCTGCTGTCGTGACTGAAAATGCTCTTCGCTCTGCCTTGCCCCGTGAATCTGCTCTTTCAGCACATTGATCTGGCCCTCCAGCCTGCCCTTAAGCACTGTAGTATTTCCCAGTTCTTCCCGAAGGGCCAAAAGTCTGCCGTCTGCCTGCTGCATCTTTTGTTCCATCTGCTCATATTCTGTCCGGATATTAATATAAGACTGGTTGGATTCTTTCAAATCCTGCTCCACAATCCCCGTTTTTTCTCCCAGGGATTTCACCTCCTCCTCCATGCGCTCCATGTCCATAAGAAACATGTTCACATCATATTCTTTCAGTTCTTCCCTCTTTTTCAGATACAGCTTCGCTTTCTCCGCCTGCTTCTCCAAAGGGGCCACCTGCTTCTCCAGTTCGGAAAGAATATCGTTCACACGCAGAAGATTTTGACGCTCGTCTTCTAATTTCTTCTGCGCCGTTGCTTTTCTCCGCTTAAACTTCACAATTCCCGCCGCCTCATCAAACAGTTCCCGCCGCTCCTCCGGTTTTCCGCTTAAAATCCGCTCAATCTGACCCTGTCCAATGATGGAATAACCTTCTTTGCCAATTCCCGTGTCATAAAATAATTCATTTACGTCTTTCAGACGGCAGGTTGTCCCATTAATCAGGTATTCACTTTCTCCGGAACGGTAGACGCGTCTTGCCACCGTAACTTCCTTATAATCCACATTTAACTGCCCGTCTCCGTTATCCAATGTAATTGCCACATAAGCATAACTTAAGGGCCTGCGGTTCTCCGTACCGGAAAAAATAACATCCTGCATACTGGCTCCCCGAAGCTGCTTCACCCGCTGCTCTCCTAACACCCAGCGCACAGCGTCTGCCACATTGCTCTTTCCGCTTCCGTTGGGCCCTACAATTCCGGTAATTCCATTGTGGAATTCAAACAGAATCTTATTGGCAAATGACTTAAATCCATGAACCTCTATACTTTTTAAATACATCTGTCCCTCCGACGCTATTCCGCCAAATTACGGGGAATCTTAATGTTTTTCTCTTCCTTCAGCAAAAGCAGCGTCTCATAGGCCGCCTCCTGTTCTGCGCTTTTCTTGGTTCTTCCGCAGCCTTTCCCGTAGGGCGCATGACCGATTCTGGCTTCCACGATAAATTTTTTATCGTGATCCGGCCCTTCTTCCGCCAGAAGGCAATACTTCAGACCTTCCCCGTAATTGGCCTGCACCACTTCCTGCAGGATAGTCTTGCTATCATAAAAGAGCTGCTTATGCTCTATGTCGTTTAGCACAAAACGGTGCACAAACTCTTTTGCATTAGCAAAACCACCATCTAAATAAATTGCCCCAATCAACGCCTCTAACACATCGGACAATACTGATTTCCTCTCTCTGCCCCCAGTTTGAGCTTCCCCTTTTCCCAACAAAAGATATTTTCCCAGTTCTAATTCTCTGGTACAGAAGGCAAGGGTAGGTTCACAGACAATACTGGCCCGCATTCTGGTTAACTCCCCTTCCGGATTCCTGGGATATTTATGAAACAGAAATTCGCTGGCTGCAATCTCCAGCACCGCATCCCCCAGAAATTCCAGCCGCTCATAATCTGCCAGCTTGCTCATATGATGCTCGTTCACATAGGAGCTATGGGTCAAAGCCTGTGTCAGCAATCTGCCGTTCTGAAAATGATATCCGATTTTATCTTCCAATTCTTTCTGCAATTTCATCTTAAACCTCCGACGCACTTTTCGAAACCTGTCATGAAATGGCTGCGCAGATATTTCATAGCAGCTCCTTACTCTAACCAAATGCAACCACTTCCCGCAAAATGTGAAAGTGGTTGTCATCTGATATCGCCTGCTCCAGGCAGGCAATTAATCTTTATGCTCACTGTACGGTTCTTTCATCAGTTTGTTGCATTCTTAATCTGCTCTACTGCATCTGCTACCGTTACAATCTTTTCTGCTTCTTCGTTGGCAATCTCAATGTCAAATTCTTCTTCCAGTCCCATGATAATCTGGAAAATATCCAGAGAATCCGCCCCCAGGTCATCTACAAATGTAGTATCCATTGTAATTTCATCCACGTCAACGTTTAATACTTCTGCAATGATTTTTTTTAATTTTTCAAACTCCATTCTTGTTCCTTTCTACTCCTCCATGGGAGATGTTCCAATATTCTTTCTGATTTTTTCATTGATTTCCTGCTCACTGAAAGTGACGCACTGGATAATGGAATTGGTAACTTCCTTGGCCTTAGCACTTCCATGAGTCTTGACTACCAGACCATTCAGCCCCAACAGCGGCGCACCGCCGTATTCTGTAGCGTCAAAGGCTTTCAGAGTCTTTTTCAAAGATGGCTTCACAAGCAGCGCGCCGATCTTGCTTCTGAGGCTTGCCAGCATTCCCCGCTTTATAACGCTTACCAGCGTCCCGCTTAATCCCTCATAAAGCTTCAAAATGACATTTCCGGTAAACGCCTCACACACAATCACGTCTGCTTCTCCATGGGGAATCTCTCTTGCTTCAATACTTCCCGTAAAGTTAATGTCCGGGCAGTTCTTCAGCAGAGGAAATGTTTCTTTTACCAGTGCATTTCCTTTTTCTTCCTCTGCACCAATATTGACAATCGCTACCTTCGGCTTCTTCACGCCCAGCACATTCTCCATATAAATAGAGCCCATCTTCGCAAACTGAACCAGATGCGATGCCCTGGCGTCTACATTTGCCCCGCAGTCAATCAGTAAAGACACTCCCTGTTCCGTGGGAATTAACGGCGCCAGCGGCGGGCGTTCCACGCCCTTAATCCTTCCGACAATAACTTGTCCGCCTACCAGTATGGCCCCAGAGCTTCCTGCTGACACAAAAGCGTCTGCCTTTTTCTCCTTCACCATATTCAATCCCACTACAATGGATGACTGTTTTTTCTTTCGAATTGCCATCACTGGAGGTTCTGCGGTTTCAATTACCTCTTCGGCGTGAATTACTTCAATCTGTTTCCCGTTGTAGGAATGCTTCTCCAGCTCTTTTTTTACCGCATCCTGACGTCCAATCAGATATACCTTAATGTCCTGCCGCAGCGTAACAGCATTGATTGCCCCTTTTACCATTTCGGCAGGTGCGTAATCGCCGCCCATGGCATCGACTGCCACTCTTATCATTTCCTGCATGAAAATTCCTCCTTATGGCTCGCAAACAGGCAATTCCTGTAAAAAATTTCCTGTTTATCGAATACCCACCTAAGAATATACTATAAGTATCCGGAGAAATCAACATAAAAATCAACGAACTGCCATATCATCGTCCGCTTTATATTTGGCGTCCTCTGCTTTGCGGTCTTCTTCACTCATATATTTCCGAAAAATCCGCTCCAGCACATAACTCTGAATCCATGTATAAACAGAGGGAATAATAAAGATCACAAGAGGCGCAATATAAAGCGCAACCCCCGTTACCGCAGCAATCACCAGCATCAGCGCCGTCATAGGCAGATGGGCAATCACCATCAGCGCGGCATTCTTCATAGACTGTTTCCTGGTATTCTCAAAACGGGCCATGTAGGGAAACAGATAGGATATCCATGCAAACCAGATTACAAGCCCCAGAAAGCTTACTGCAGAAAGGGCGGAAAAATAGGTGACGGAAGCGGCGTAAAAATTCGCAATCCGCAAATCAAGCCCCAGCACAATCCCGATTACCAGGGCAGCCAGCCACACCGGCGTGGTCTGCTTAAAATTCTCCCGGAAAGAGGTAACGTAATCCCGGAACATATATCCCCTGTCATGGCGGAGCACCTTATGTACCGTGTAATACAATGCTGTGGATGCAGTTCCTATGGTAATAATGGGAATACAACTTACAAAAAACAGCAGGCTCAGACAAATACAGTCTGTAAATTTGGATAATGACCTCATAATACCGCTGTCCGGATTAAATAGCTTCATATGGCAAATTCCTCTCTCATTTGATATTTTAGTCCTTTCACTTATTCTTACCTATTTCCTCTGAAATGTCAATGTCTGCAATCATAAAATTTCTTTAAACATGAGAATGCCGAAAGAAAAAGAGCCTTCCTAAAGATAGAAAGACTCTTTACGCATCCCGGATTAATCCTGAGGGATAATCTCTTTTTTGTTATAACATCCGCAGTTCTTGCATACTCTGTGAGGCATCATTAACTCGCCGCATTTGCTGCATTTTACCAAAGCCGGCGCAGTCATTTTCCAGTTTGCTCTTCTTCTGTCTCTTCTGCCTTTGGAAGATTTATTTTTTGGACATATCGACATGGTCACACCTCCTTAAATTTGTTAAAAATATCCTGGATTGCTGCCATTCTTGGATCCGGCTCCGTTCTCTGGCACTGACATTCTGCCTGATTCAGATTTGCCCCGCACCGCTTGCAGATGCCCTTGCAATCTTCTCTGCACAGAACCTTCATTGGCCAACTCACCAAAATTTCTCCAAAAATAAGTTGATCTACATCCAGACTTGTTCCTGTCATATAGTTCAGATTCTCCATGCTCTTCTCCTCATTGTCTCCAGTAAGATCAATCTCCTTATCCACCTTAATGGAAAAAGTCCAATCTACCTCCTCCAGACAGCGATCACATGGAATCCGGATTGTAACTTCTGTTTCCCCCTGAATCAACAGGCGTTTCCCGTCTTCATTGACAAACTCCATTACAAAAGGTTGTTTCGTCCGAATGGGAAATTGTCCCAGCCTTGAATCGAAGGACGATAATTCAATTTCTACCTGTCTTGACATTTCCTTATTCTCACAGGAAATTATGTCCGCTAATTCTACTCTCATGACAGTCTCCTATCCACACTTGGTATATTATAACTGTCAAAACATGGTTTGTCAATCATTTATTTTATTTTCTTGTCAGTTCTACCGTTTCACGGGCAATAGCCAGCTCTTCATTGGTAGGCAGGCAAAGTACAGTCACTTTAGAATTTGGCGTGGAAATCACTTTCTCTTCTCCTCTTACCTGATTGGCTTCGTCGTCCAGTTCCACTCCCAGGTATCCCAGATAATCGCAGACGCCCTTTCTGGTATCCGGCCCGTTTTCTCCAACTCCTGCCGTAAAGCAAATCACATCCACGCCGTTCATGGCTGCCGCATAGGAACCGACATATTTTGCCACACGGTAAATATATGTTTCCAACGCCCGGATTCCGCCCTGATCATTCTTCGCAGCGGCAGCTTCCAGATCACGGAAATCGCTGGAAATATGGGATAGGCCCTGAACGCCGGATTTCTTATTCAAAATAGTCATAACTCCTTCCAGATCCAGGTTCTCCTTCTTTGCCAGATATTCCATGGCTCCCGGATCAATGTCGCCGGAACGGGTTCCCATAATCAGTCCTTCTAAAGGCGTCAGTCCCATGGAGGTATCTATAGATTTGCCATTTTTCACCGCACAGATGGAAGCGCCGTTTCCAAGATGGCAGACAATGGTCTTCAGTTCTTCATAAGGTTTTCCAATGATTTCTGCCGCACGTTTGGACACATAGCTGTGGGAAGTCCCGTGGAATCCGTATTTTCTCACTCTGTATTTCTCATAGTAATCATAATCAATGCCGTAAAGGTATGCCTTCTCCGGCATGGTCTGATGGAATGCGGTATCAAACACGCCCACCATAGGCACTCCCGGCATCAATTCCTGGCAGGCCCGAACTCCGATCAAATTGGCCGGATTATGCAAAGGAGCCAAATCACTGCATTCCTCCACAACCTTCAGCACTTCTTCATTCAATACCGTGGAGCATGCAAATTTCTCTCCGCCATGAACCATTCTGTGGCCCACTGCCCCGATTTCCTCAAGGCTGTTCAATGCTCCGGTTTTTTGATTCACCAACGCGTCCAATACCAGCTGAATGGCCTGTTTGTGGGTGGGCATGTCCGCATCTGTGATCTCTTTCTCACAGCCTGCTTTCTGATAGACCAGCCTTCCGTCCAGACCGATTCTCTCGCACAATCCCTTTGCCAATACTTCCTCTGTATCGGAATTGATTACCTGATACTTCAGGGAAGAACTTCCGCAATTAATCACTAATACATTCATTTTCCTTCTCCTCTTCTTTTCCATATTATAGTTCTAACATGTATGTTCCTATTATAAACCAATCTAAATTATGATACAAGGGGCTTTTTTCCAGTTCCTCCTTGTAAACCGGAACAAAATCCTGTACCATATAGGGAAAGCGCATTCAACCTATGCATTTCTTCGCTTCCATATGCAAAGAATGAACCATAAGAACTTCAGGTGCGCCTGAAAAACAAAAGGAGACTGTCAACTATGGAAAATACCGAAAAAACAGAATTATTTGAACAAATGCCCATTCCCAAAGCGGTTATGACACTGGCGGTTCCCACCATTATCAGCTCTTTGGTTATGGTAATTTACAATCTGGCAGACACATATTTTGTCGGCATTTTAAATGATCCCATCCAGAACGCCGCTGTCACATTGGCGGCTCCGGTGCTTCTGGCTTTTAACGCAGTCAATAATCTCTTCGGCATTGGCGCATCCAGCATGATGAGCCGGGGGCTTGGCAGAAAAGATTACGATACTGTCTTTCGCAGTTCCGCTTTCGGCTTCTATTTTGCACTGATGAGCGGAATCCTGTTTTCTGTCCTCTGCACCATATTTCAGGCTCCCATGCTGACGTTGCTCGGCGCAGACAGCCAGACTGGGGCTGCCACCGGAGAATACCTGAAATGGACGGTAAATTTCGGCGCCGCCCCTTCCATCCTGAATGTGGTGCTGGCCTACCTGGTGCGGGCGGAAGGCTCCTCTCTTCACGCCAGTATCGGCACCATGAGCGGCTGCCTGTTAAATATTATCCTGGACCCCATATTTATCCTTCCTCAGGGACTGAATATGGGCGCGGCCGGCGCAGGGCTTGCCACGTTTCTGTCCAACTGCACCGCCTGCGGCTATTTTTTCATCCTGCTGTATGTAAAACGGGGACATACCTATGTTTCCATCCGGCCTTCCCACTTCGGCTTCCGGAAAATCATAGTTTCCGGCATTTTTGCCGTGGGAATCCCCGCCTCTATTCAGAACCTTTTAAACGTAACAGGCATGACTGTGCTGAATAATTTTACTTCCTCTTACGGTGCAGACGCGGTAGCCGCCATGGGAATCGTACAGAAAATCAACATGGTGCCTCTTAACATTGCCTTGGGGCTGTCCCAGGGCATTATGCCCCTGATCAGCTATAATTATGCCAGCGGAAATATCAAACGCATGAAAGACACATTGATTTTCACTGTAAAAATCACCCTCTCTTTCATGATACTGGTTTCTGCCGGTTATTATCTGGGAGCCGGGCCTCTCACCTCGCTCTTTATGAAGAGCCCTGCCATCATAGAATACGGCGCCAGATTTTTACGGGGCCTGTGCCTGGGAACGCCGTTTCTGTGCATGGATTTTCTTGCAGTGGGCGTATTTCAGGCCTGCGGCCTTGGAAAGAAATCCTTTCTCTTTGCCATACTCCGCAAGATTGTCCTGGAAATTCCGGCGCTGTTTCTTTTGAATTATTTCTTCCCACTGTACGGACTTGCCTATGCGCAGCTGACTGCCGAATTTATCCTTGCCATTGCCGCTGTAATTGTCCTGATCCGGCTGTTTCGCCAGCTTGAACAGACATTCGGCAAAGCTGAAAAACCTCTGAACCAAACTTTGTCATAAAAGCCTGTATCACCAAAATGGAACATCTGCCCCCAAAGAAAGGAGACCTCATGAATGTACTTGGAATTATTGCAGAATATAACCCGTTCCACAAAGGACACGCTTATCAGATCGAAACTTTGAGAAAAGAAACAAACGCCGATTACGTCATCATTGCCATGAGCGGAAATTTCGTCCAGCGGGGTGCGCCTGCCCTTATGGACAAATACAGCCGCACCCGAATGGCTCTAAGCTGCGGCGCAGATCTGGTACTGGAACTGCCTGCGCTCTATGCCTGTGCCAGCGCAGAATATTTTGCAAGCGGCGGCGTTGCTTTACTGGAAAGCACCGGCGTGGTAACGCACCTGGGATTCGGCACGGAAACGGAAGATTTTGGTTTCCTGCAGGAAATTGCAGATATCCTCTGCCAGGAGCCGGAAGCCTTCCGGGATGCTTTGCAGCAGGAATTGAAAAAGGGACTGTCATTTCCTGCCGCACGGGCCCAGGCGTTAAAAACCTGTTTTATGGAGCAGCATCCCACATACGCCAAACCGGAAGAAATCTTGGCTTCTCCAAACAATATACTGGCTCTGGAATACCTGAAAGCTTTGTCCCGCCGCTGCTCTGGGATTATTCCCTGTCCTCTGCTGCGCCGGGGGCAATCCTACCACGACACTGCGCCGGGACAGACATTTTCTTCCGCCTCAGCCATACGGGCCAGAATTGCAGAAACGAATTCCCTCTCAGAAAATATCATTCCAGACGCAGAATCAAAAGCCGGCTGTCCCCATAATCCCGGCCGTCTGGAACTGCTGCGCCGCCGAATTCTGCCTGATTTGGATACTTCCATGCCAAAAGCCGCTTCCGACATCTTACTGGCGTATCCCCACCCCTTTTTGCAGGAAAATGATTTCTCCCTGCTGCTTCACTATAAGCTGCTTACAGAATCCTCAGAGCAACTTTCCAGCTATGCAGACAGTTCTCCAGATCTTGCCCGGCGCATGAAGCATGAATCTGGCGCTTTTCTTTCCTGGAGCAGCTTTTGCAGTCATTTAAAAAGCAAAAACTTCACCTATACCCGCTTAAGCCGGGTGTTTTTGCATGCCATTTTGAATATTTACGGAGAGGATTACCAAACCTTTCCCCAACCTTCTTACCTGCGGGCGCTGGGCTTTCGCAAAGAAGCCGTACCTCTGCTGTCGGCCATAAAAGCAAAGGGAAGCCTGCCCTTTATCACCAGCCCGGCTTCCCTATGGGACGGCAAAAGTTCAAGCACTTCTCTGGAATATCTGCCGCTGCCCCATCGTTTCACTGCCTCTCCTACCCAACGTCTCTTTTCCCTGGATCTGACGGCTTCTGACCTGTACCGCATCGGCCTGACTGCCAGGGGAGACAACAGTCTGCAGAATGATTTTAAGCAGCCTCTAATTTTACTGTAGGAATCTTGCCGCATGCCCATAAGCGCAGACGCAAAACCTTATGTTCTCTGCATGCTGAACGATAATTCTTCTCCTGCTTTTGCCGCCCAACATTTTAGAGGCAGAACGCCCTGCTAACACGCCTTTCTAATGATGGAATAGCCGGATTCCAGTAAAGCACATTGCCATATTGTATTTATTGCAGGTCTCAATAACATTGTCATCCCGAATAGAACCGCCTGGTTCCGCCACATAGGCAACGCCGCTTTTGTGCGCCCGCTCAATATTATCGCCAAATGGGAAAAATGCATCGGAACCAAGCGCCACTCCGCTCATCTGATCCAACCATTCCCGCTTCTCCTCTCTGGTAAATATCTCCGGCTTCACCTTGAATATCTTCTCCCAGGCGCCGTCTGCCAGAACATCCATATAATCTTCTCCAATATACAGATCAATGGAATTATCCCTGTCAGCCCTACCGATGCCGTCTACAAATTCCAATCCCAGCACCTTGGGAGACTGACGCAGAAACCAGTTGTCCGCCTTCTGTCCGGCAAGGCGGGTACAGTGGATTCTGGACTGCTGTCCTGCGCCGATGCCGATGGCCTGTCCGCCCTTGGCATAACATACCGAATTGGACTGCGTATATTTCAGGGTAATCATGGCAATTGCCAAATCAATTTTCGCAGATTCCGGAATCTCTTTGTTCTCTGTTACCACATTGCCAAAGAAATCACTGTCAATGTTTAACTCATTCCTGCCCTGTTCAAAGGTAATGCCAAATACCTCCTTCCGTTCCAGAGGGTTCGGCACATAATCCGGATCAATCTCTATGACATTGTAATTCCCTTTCTTCTTGGCTTTCAGAATCTCCAGCGCCTCCGGCTCATATCCCGGTGCAATTACGCCGTCAGAAACCTCCCGTTTGATAATTAGAGCCGTGGCTTTGTCACAGACGTCAGACAGAGAAATAAAATCTCCGAAAGACGACATACGGTCTGCCCCTCGGGCTCTTGCATATGCATTGGCAAGAGGAGTAAATTCTTCCATATCATCCACCCAGTAAATTTTTTTCTCCACATCCGTTAAAGGCAGTCCTACTGCAGCCCCGGCAGGTGAAACATGCTTAAAAGAAGCAGCTGCCGGAAGCCCTGTGGCCTTCTTCAATTCCTTGACCAATTGCCATCCGTTGAAAGCATCCAGAAAATTAATATAGCCTGGCTTGCCGTTTAACACTCTAATAGGAAGCTCTCCTTTCTCCATATAGATTCTGGATGGTTTCTGATTGGGGTTACATCCGTATTTCAATTCTAATTCCTGCATAATTCCCTCCACTCCGTATCTTTTCCGTATTGTATGCCTCGCTTGCTCAGACACAGGCAGGTTTACTTGTTCTTATTAATAATAACAGTTTCACAGCTCCCTGTTTCAATCTCAATATATCTCACAAAAAGGGAAACTTTATTCTCTTCATTCAGGCTGTCCCAAACTTTCCTGGCGAACTCATGAATCTCCCCGTCCAATTCCACCAACTTCGGCTCTCCTTCAAAACTGGGCAGCGGATTCCCGTCTCCCATATAAGTATGGATAAAATGCCCTTCCCCGGCTGATGGATTCTCATAGGCAAAAGTATAGCGGTTACAGGAACCTGGTTCTCCGTGGTTGCTCTTTAAAATAGACATTGCATAATTGTAGCTGCCATGCTCCACATGCATAATACCGGAAATCCGCGGGGTATAGTTGGGCGCGTCCGGCTCAAATTCTCTGGTACGCAAAGACTGTTCAAAGGTCTGCTGCTTATCCATCAATTCATAAATGGTATCTGTTTGATCCCCGTTTGTTACAATTGTCTTATTGCCCAGCACTCTCACCGGCGCATAGATAATCAAACTGGGATCGCTTAGCTTAGACGGATCAAAGGCCTGGGTACGGATGCCTTCTCCATCCTCCACAAAAATACGGTTCCTGCTGTTCTCGCTTCTTCCCATAATAAAATAGGCGGTCACCGCATACCTGCCGTCTTTGGACTTTCCAATTACAATTCCCCTTCCCGGATATGAATTACCCTTTAACTCTGTTTCCAACGATAACTTATTCACTCCTTGGTATCCTCCTTATGCTTGATGTCTTTGATTTTTTTAATTATGCCGTTCTCAGGGCATATTTGAAAATGTTTTCCGCAAAACCCGCATCAGAAAAATTTCCTTTTTTCAATTAATTTTAGGATGCCCTATGCCCATTCTACCATGTACTTTTTCCCATTACAAGTAAAACAGGGAAGAACTTGTTACTGTTCTTCCCTTCGGCAGCCCTTACCTTAGAATGTATCTGAAAATATCATAGCGCTGTTCCTCTCTTCAAGGATATCTTATCACTTTATTCTACTGCTGTATTATTCCTGTTTCTGCGCCAGAAATTCTTTTCTCTTGTCCAGAAGCTCATCAATTGCATTTACCAGCTTGCCGATCTCCGGTTTGGTCAGCTGAGCGTCTGCTCCCAGCATCTCACCCTTACGTCTCATTTCCTCATTTACAAGAGATGAGAAAATAATAACCGGGATATGCTTCAGGTCATCATCCTCTTTAATCAGCTTGGTAAGACGATGTCCGTCCATCAGCGGCATCTCTATATCCGTAATTACCATATGTACTTTGTCATTCAAATCCCCGGACTTCCTGAAATCACAAAGTTTATCCCAAAGTTCCTGCCCGTTGTTGTTCACATTCAGCTTAGTATATCCTGATTTCTTCAGACAATCTGTAATCAGTTTAGACAACAGCGGAGAATCCTCGGCTACCATAATCGGGGAATCGCTTCTATTGCGCTCTTCCAAATCATCAAGATCAGAAATCTGTAAGCCTGTCTCCGGACTGATATCCGTTACAATCTTCTCAAAGTCTAAAATTACAATTAATCGATCTTCCAGTTTAATCACTCCGGTGGACACTCCATTCTCTTCTATATTAATGGTAGCGTCAGGAGTTATAATGTCTGCCCAGGAAAGCCTGTGGATGCCGCATACTTCATCCACATGGAACGCAATGTTCAGCTTATTAAAATTAGTAATGATAAATAATCCGTCTCTGTCAATATCTGGAAGTCCCAGACAATTGCGCAGATTAATTACACTTATCATGGTATCTCTTGGCATAAATATACCTTCCACACTTGGATGTGCATTAGGAATCGGAGTAACGGGCTGATATGTCAAGATTTCCCGTATTTTCGCTACATTGATACCGTAATGATTTCCAGCTAATGTAAATTCTAATACCTCCAGCTCATTTGTTCCATTCTCCAAAAGAATATTTGTATCCATAATAGTAACTCTCTCCTCTCCGGTATATTTCCGTGCAATGTTCAAACATGCTTTGCCTACATTATAGCACATACTTTCTGAAAAATATATAATGTTTTTTCAATTTATTCAAAATTTATTTCATATTTATCTCAGTTGTCGTTTCATTCATCTGCAGCATGAGCTGAATAGATGAAATACTCTCTGCGTTTGCCGCCGGCACTTCAAAAATCAGAATTCCCGCAACAGTCTGTCCTGCTTCCAACGTACCGATATAAGTAGACAAATCATTCTCCAGCATGGTGACCTCATTCTTCACTCCGGATTCTCCATTTATCTTCAACGTAAAAATTGGCTGTTTTCCTAACAAATCACAGGTCACCGCTTCTGCCCCTGTATTGGTTATATTCACATTCAATATTACGTATGTATTTCCGTCCTTCGCATCCAGTGAAAAATAATCTCCCTGCTGATAAGAATTGCTGACAGAATAATCCTTGTAAGAAAATTCCAGACCCGGAACCGCTAAAGCTTCCGTCATGGTAACTGCGTTAACCGCCGTGTCCTCTGAGCCGGACGCCTCGCTTTGTTCTCCGCCTCCCTGCTCTTCGCTGCTCTCGATCTGTTCTTCCGGTTTCTTCTCATCCTGTTCTGCCGGGATTTCCTCTTCCTCTTCTTCCTTCGGGTACACTGCCGCCATTCCTTCTTGCTGATGAGTATTATGTTTTGCAAGGGTTCCGGCAGAGTAATTGACAATAACCATTGCTTCACTCTCTGTTAATGGGACCATCTCTTCTCCGCAGCCGGCAAGAAGCAATGCTGCAGCCACCAGAACTGATCCCTGTTTTATGAATTTCTTCATAAGTATGTCTCCTTTTTATGCTAAAGCATATTCCTGTTTCTCTATCTTGTATTTTACCATTATTTATTCCATAGGGCAACCACAATTTCTTGTTTTTCTTTTCCGTTCTCAGAAACCTGGAAATATATGTCAGGCTACTGGCTTCTGCAATCCAGTTCAAACCAGAATTTTACGCCGTTTTCTTCGTTGCTGACGCCGCACTCCCTGTGAAAAGAATCCATAATTGCCTTTACAATGGACAGTCCAATCCCATTCCCGCCATATTCCCTGGTTCTGGCCTTATCCACTTTGTAAAATTTATCCCAGATATGTTCCAGTTCTTCTTCGGGAATATGATTGCCTGTATTAAAGACCTCCACCCTCACAGTCTCTGTTTTGGGCCGTACAAATATTTCTATCCTTTTTTCACCGGAAGCATAATGAATGGCATTACTGATATAATTAGTCAGCACCTGCTCGGTCTTGAATTCATCCGCCCAGACATACAGCGGCTCATTGCCATGCATCTGCAGTGCAATACCGCTCTGTTCCCGCAAGATAGCGGTGGCGTTGATGACGCCCCGAATTACTTCTATCAGATCAAACCGCTCGAATACTATCTGGTCGCTGCCGGATTCCAGTTGGTTTAAAGTAAGGAGATTCTTCACAAGCTGATTCATCTTATCCGCTTCATCCATAATCACATCACAATAAAATTCCCGGCTGTCCGCATCATCATTAATACACTCCTTAAGCCCTTCCGCATAACCCTGAATCAATGCAATGGGCGTTTTCAGTTCATGGGAAACATTGGAAATAAATTCTTTGCGCATCTCATCTATTTCCGTTTTCTTCTCAATATCTCTTTTCAGCTCATTGTTTGCGCTTTTTAATTCGGAAATGGTCTGTTCCAGCGTTTCCGACAACTGATTCATATGCTCTCCCAGTATATCTATCTCATTCTTTCCTTTGCTTTGGAACTTTGCATCAAAATCTAAATTCGTCATCCGGCTTGATATCTCCGCAAGCTGCAGAATAGGATTTGTAATTCTGCGTGTTACCGCATAAATAATCACTGCGCAGAGAATTACTGCCGTAACCCCTACATAAGCCAGAAAGCGATTGGCAATGTCCACGCTTTCTTTGATGCTCTCAAGGGCTGTGCGCATCAGGAGAAAATTTCCATCCGGCAGATTTCCCAATAAAACAAGATATTCTGTTTTGAGCCTTTTATCTGTGGTCTTTTCCACCATATATTGTTCGGTATTTAAGAGCGTCTCAGCATTTTTATCTTTCCGAAAAACCAGTTCCAGAAACTGCAGCAGCAATGTTTCATTGTCCCCTACATTGGAATCTATAATGGTACTGTCAGAACTGATAATCATTCTGGTAATATTGCTGTTGGAGCATTGCTTTTCCAGACGTATCGCAAACTCTTCTGTCCAGCCTTCCTCTGACATACTGACGCTGTTGACCATTTCAAAGGTATCCAGAAGCTTCTGCTGCTTATCCTTCACATAATAAGGCTCTAAAAGGGATGTATTAATAAACCAGCACAGTAACACTGTGCCGGCAACGATACTGAGCATAATAGCTGTCAGCTTACCTGTAATAGAATATTTCATGATTCTACCTCAAACTTGTAACCCATGCCCCAGATAGTTTTGATATAATTCCCTTTCTCTCCTAATTTACTGCGTAATTTCTTTACATGGGTATCTATGGTTCTGGCGTCGCCGAAATAATCATAATTCCAGACATGATTCAGGATTTTTTCTCTGGAGAGGGCGATTCCTTTGTTCTCAATGAAGTAAGTAAGCAATTCAAATTCCTTATAGCTTAATTCCATCTCTCTCCCGTCCACCAGAGCCTGATGCCCCAGCCGGTCAATGAGAATTCCGCCGATTTCCAGGGTTTCTTCATCCTTCTTCCCTGTGCGCCGCAAAATGGCTTCTACTCTGGCCACCAGAATCTTGGGACTAAAGGGCTTGGAAATATATTCATCTGCGCCGATATCAAATCCCATCAACTCATCGCTCTCTTCTCCCTTTGCCGTCAGCATAATAATCGGAACCTTAGAATTCTCCCGTATTTCCTTGCACACTTCCCATCCGTTGAATTTAGGCATCATTACATCCAGAATAATCAGCGCAATGTCTTTCTGCTCATAAAATATATTTAACGCTTCTTCTCCGTTTTCCGCTTCCACCACTTCAAAATCCTGTTTCACCAAAAAATCCCGCACAAGCTTACGCATCCGGCTCTCATCATCCACTACCAATATTTTCAGCTTCTCCATTTACGTTCACACCCTCGCTTCCATCAATAATAATCATCCACATGGTATCATGTAATTATGGAAAATCTGTGAAAAACCCAATATTTTCGCACTTTCTGCTAATCCAGGCTTCTTACAGACAAGCATTTCCTTATCGCTTCCCTGATCCCTGTTCTACAGTTCCAATTCCTGCTCCCTGTTCTACAGATCCAATTCCTGCTCCCTTTCTTTCACTCTCTGCTCCCTCTCGTTTAACTCCTGTTCCCATTCTGTGTATTGATTGATGATTTTATTCTCATAATTGATGATATTCGGACTGTTATCCAGCAGCGTAATCACAATCATTCCGATTGCCACAAGGAGCAGAAAGAAATTGACTGCGATACTGAACCGCAGCATCCCCCTGCTGCTTTTCAGTCTCTCTTCCGTCCGCCGCTGCTTTAACTCAGCTGCACGGCGTTTCTGCTTCTCCTGTTCCAAACTCTCCTCATACCACTCTGCCATTTCTTCTTCGCCAGAGAGAGGCGCAGAATTCTCTTTTCTTACCTGCACAGCCTTTTGCACCTGCTTCCTTTCAGGCGCCGATACCGATTCCAAACCATTCTTAGAATTTTCCTGCACTCTGGTAAGATAATCCCTGAGCTGTTTTAAATACATCTTTCCTACCGGAGTCTCAAAAACCTGTTCCTCTGTCAGCTTCCGGTACATTTCCTGTACCATCCGGGGATTGTCCATATCCAGTTTTTCCTTGACATATTTTATGTTTTCCGCTTCATGCAGCGCCTTGCGAACTTCTTCCGGATCCGTAAATGTAATTCCTTCCACTGTGATACTGTTCTTTTCCATATTTTACCCTGCCTTATTCTGCCTGTACCGTTCTTTACCGTTATTATATTCTATCCTTCTTCCTTTGACAAGCCGGAATCGCCTGCCCCTGCCGGCAGATACCGGGCAAAGACGGTTTTTCCAGATTTTTCAGAAAAAGAAACAGCCGCCACATTGTAGCAGTGACGGCTGACCGCTGTTCGCGGAATCATACATTATCTTGCGGGAAAAACCGATTTTCATAGCTTCTCCGAATGGAATAAAAAGTTCGTCTTAATTCGTCTAACTGGAGCTGAGGGGAATCGAACCCCTGTCCGAAAGTCAATTCACTATGGCGTCTCCCATTACAGTCATTCCTTTGACATTCCCTCTGCCGAACGCCGAGTGACAGGCTTCCGGTTTCAGTAGCTTCATCATACGCCCGCATGCGCAAAGCTTTGCATACGTCGTTTCCCACATCGTCGAAGCCGGTTGCTTAAACTGTGGGTGGTCTAAGGCCGACTGCTGCAACTAGGCAGCGATTGCTAAATTATCTTCAGCGTTTATATTTATTGTTCCCGTTGTTGAGGCGGTCAGGAGCCGCCAATGGCTTCCATAGCTGCACAACCCCCGTCGAAACCAGTACAACCCCTGGTTCGCTGATGTCTCTAGCTTCCATCTATTATAAATTCATCCTTACTTTTTGTCAAGGATTTTTTCCGCTAGCCGGAAATTATGATTCTTTCCGTTTTCCGAAAATCTTATCCGCCAGCAATTCCAAAATAACCGCCAGCACAAAGAAAAACACCACTGCCACCACTGCTTTTCCAATCAGGATTTCAAAGGAATGCTTCTCCTGCCATTCATTGTCAATCGCATACCAAATATACTCTGTGGAAACCTGGTTCTCCTGGCAAATGTCTGCCAGCATGTTTTTTGCTCCCTGGGAAAATCCATGTTTCCTCCCGATAGGAATTGCGTCTGTTTCTCCTTTTTTAAGGGCTTTTGCCGTATTCTGGCTGACCTGGGCCAGAATTTTGCTTCCATCCTCCAATTCCAGAATATAGTAGGGAACATAATCCAAAGAAACATCTATTGGCGACTGTTTCACCGTCGGTTTCTGTCTGCCAACTGCTCCGTTTCGCCGTCTGCGGAAAGGATCTGCCCAATCTGCCAGGCTGTAAACATTGGTTTTCTGTATGGACTTCGGAACCACTTTGACGTAATCCACATCATTCAGCACTTCCTCCCATTCTGACTGGCTCTTCACTTCCGGAATTCCTTCTCCTGCAGGATATCCCATATAGGCAATGCCTGGATTTGCTTCTATTTCCTGGCTGCCGATGGATTCCGGCTGATTCATCTTCAGCAAAATCCCTTCCATATTAAATCCGCTGAACACAAATGTGGCTGCCACCAATGAAACGATTACAATGATAAAATCCAATACTTTTTTCATGACATATTCTCTCCGCAAATTATTTTTCGGCATGTTTCAGACAATCATACCCTCATATCAAATCTCTGGTACATGCTTAC
This sequence comes from Petralouisia muris, assembly GCF_004793545.1. GTDB lineage: Bacteria > Bacillota > Clostridia > Lachnospirales > Lachnospiraceae > Petralouisia > Petralouisia muris. The sequence continues at coordinate 31,240 of NZ_SRYA01000001.1, forward strand.
AGAATTTTCTCTTTTGGACATACTCCGCAAACGCTGCAGCTCTTCGGAATTCTCCTCAATATTTTCTTTCTGCATATCAAGCTGCTCTGACATACTTTCTGCAGCTTCTTCTGTTATTTCCTCTGCCATCTGCTCCTGAGTCTCCTGCAGCTCTTCTTGAACCTCTTTCATAGACTCTGACACTTCGTCCAGCATTTCGTCCAGAATGCTTTCGTTCTCTTCGGTGCCCAAAGCTTCCTCCGCCATTTCTTCCTGTCTTTCTTCCGGCGTCTTGGGCTCCAGCTTCTTGGCTGCCTCGGCGTTCTTCTTGCCCTGTTCTTCTGCCTCATCCAGAATATGAGACATCTGTTCCTTATTGTAAGCCGCCTTAACTGCCGCAATCTCATCCTCATAATTATGAAGTAATTCCAGCTTCTCGGCAATTTCTTCTACGGTGCCGCATTCCTTCTGCTTCAGATTTTCTTTCTGCTTCTCCCAGAATGCAATCTCATTTCCTGCCTTTTGCTGCCGTTCCATTTTCTCTTTTGTGCTCTTTAACATACTATTATGTAGACCTGGCAAACTTCCGGCAAAAATGCTTTTTGCCTGATAACTGCCGGCAACATGGCTTCCTGTACTAACTGTAAACATATTCATAAAAATCACCTGCACTTTCCTGTACTGCCCCGGATGAAAAAACGAATTTACCATTTTCTTCTATCTTTATTTCGTCACAACCGTCCTGATTATTAACGGACAATGCGATAAAATATCTTATCATTTACAACTGGATATCTACAAACCTGCCGCTGGTTTTTACTTTATCCTTCTCATCCTCATTCTTGTTCTCTTCTGCTTTTTCCGAAGGATTCTTAAGCTTTTCTTCCCGCTCCTCTTCCCCTGACTCTTTCATTTTCTGGCCGGCTTCTTCCAATGTATCAACCTGAGAAGCCGTTGCTTTTTGAATCCGTTCTTCCAGTTTGGCAAATTTTCCTTCCTTCTCTTCCACGTTCAGGCCCCTGTCCTGATCCAACTTGATTTCACCCTGGAGAACTCTTGCTTCTCCTTTTAAATGCTCTGCTGTATTTCCATAAGTTTCTGCCTGCTTCATGGCAGTGTCTGCAGATACCAGGGCCTCCATGCCTGCCTTTGACATGCCAAATCCCGACGCTGATTCCCCTTCTCCCTGCCTTTCTTTCTCTATTCCCTGCTTTGCAGATTTCTGTGCCTGCTGTTTTTCCCGCCGCAATTCAATCTGACGCTGGCGGATCTGGTTATTCAAATCGGTAATCTTCTGCTGCAGCTCCTGGCGCTTCTTCATTTTTTCTTCTGCACTCATCTCTTGATCGGCTGCAAGTTCCTGCAGGCTTTTTTGTGCATCGGCGATCTGCTTTAGCAGGCTTTTGGTCACTGCATCGGTTGTCTGAGAAATATTTTGCCCTGCCATGCTGTTGATTCCGTTGTTTCCATTAATCTTCATTTTCTTCCTCCCTGTCTAAAATGATTCTTCTTATACTTTCACCATTGCTCACCATAAGGTAAGGAACGTAAATCCCTCCGTAAGCCGCCGCAACGTCCCTTGCTTATACCTGCACGTCTAACCGGCTGCCAGTTCTTTTGTTTCTGGCTGTACGCTGGGATTCCTTCTTTTTCGGAACAATCCGCGACGCCCAACTCTTCTTATCCTGTCTGGGCAGCATGCACTGGAACGCATTTTTTTCCTTACTTCCTGGTGATTTAGAAATGCTCCATGCTCCGAGTCCGCCATTGCTGTCTATAATAAACCCAAAAGCCTGCAGCCTGCTTCCATTTTTCTGAAAAGTTCCAGGCAAAGTTTTCTGCAGATTTGCGCAATCATAAATCAATGCCTCATAATCCAACTGTTTCTCCGGATTCTGTTCCATCTCTTTTAAGATATTTGGCGATATCGCAATATTGTTCACGCCTTTTCAGGAAAAGGAAGCTGTGTTTGTAGAAAAATCCGTATCCGGAAATTTTTCTGACAGCTGTGACAACATTGCTTTTCCTTCCTTCGGTTCTGCCTGTTTTGCCTTGGCGTAGGCGTACGCCTCTTCTGTAACCCAGCTGTTTCCAACCTTTACCGCCATCTTTCCTACCTCCATTCTTCACTTTGACCGAATCATCATTTGGCTGCATGCGGTTTACCCGCTACAATACTTTTAAAATACTGTTCAGTAAATCTTTCTGTTCTTCATAGGGAATCACGAGGCCGCCCTGCCCTTCTCTGTAATCCACAAAAACGCAGCAAACGCCGCCTCTCATGCCGGGCAATTTCATAAATCCGCCGAATCCCAGATAAAAAGTACGTTCCCAAATCCCATATTCTGTAAGCAGCTCCTCCATCGCTTCCGGTTCAATATATACATTCTGTCTGTCTCTGAAAACGACCTGTTCCAGAGCTTCACTGTCATCGTTCAAAACCTTGTTTCCCTGGGCGTTCACCAGTATATATTGATCCAGTTCCGTATACCTGGGATAGGAACTATAAGATACAAAGGCAAGCATCCCTGTCAGAGTTAACAGGCAGATCCCGCTAAGACAGACAGCTCCGGCTTGTTGGTAAGGCCGAAAAGCCATAATATTACGGATGCGCCGCCTAAATTCCCGATATCCTCCAAATCCTGCCTGAAATATCCAGTGCATAAGGTGAGGAAGGGATTGGGCCAAAGCAGGCACCGCAGCAAATCCCACAAAAAATAAAACCACAAATGCCCCAGACGGATATGTATTTTCTCATGGAGTATCATAAGCTCTGTTTCTTCTCTGCTGCAATGGTCGATTAATTCTACCCAAAGGAGTTTTCCCGCCGAACCCCCGGCCTGGCCAACAGAACTCTTCCTGATACAACGCCATTTGGGTTAGCAGCCGCTTCCTCTTTCTTCTCTGCCTGCAAAAAACAAAAAGCTTCCCAACGCCCCAAACAGATAAATCCTGCAAATCCATGGCTGAGCCACGCAGAGATTTCCCCACTGGTAAAATATTTTCGTCAAAAAATTCAGCGCTGCCGCAGGATAAACGGCCATATGCCCTGCTCCCGGCCAATCCTGTGCCAGATGGTAAGCTTTTGCAAAGGGATTTTCATAAAATAATTTCAATTTACCCACAAATGGAGCCAGAATAAACAGCGACCAAAGAAACCCTTTTTAAAATACCGCCCGTTTTAAGGCTGTCTGGCGCAGCAAGAGCACCGCCAGCAGAATCAGATAGGAACAGAGCACAGATCTGCCAAGCAGCGTCGTCAGATACACAAAGCAAAAATTAATAAACTGCCAGTACATTTCCAGATTCAATGTTTTCTCCGCCCTTCGGAATGTTTTCCCTTGTTCTCTTCTATAATTCCCTCCAGCTCCTGGATCTGTTCTTCGGTGAGGGTAATATTCCTCAGAAGCGCTGCAAATGCATTCGCTCCACTCCCGGAAAAATAGCTGTCTGCAAATCTCCTGCTCTTTTCCTGCAGGCATTTTTCCCTGGATTTGAGCGGGAAATAGCGGTACACTCTGGCGTCTTTTTTATCTGACACATAATCAATAATTTTCTTCTTGTACAGACGGTTTAAGAGCACGCGGACCATCTTAGAAGCCATGCTTCCCTGAAGCTTTTCAATTATTTCAGCGGAAGTCAGGCAGTTTTCCTCTTCCCAGAGAATTTCCATAACTGCCCATTCGCTTTCGCTGGGAGTGGTTTCTTCTTTTGGCATATGTTCACCTCGTTTTTTGTTGTTAGTTATATCGGAATGTTTGGGAATTGAATTAACAGTTGTTATCCAACAAAAGAAAAATTTGAGGAAACCAATAAATAATAGGTTTCCTCATGATTATCATCAGGTCTCCTCCCGGCTTTCTTCCTTTTGGGCTATGCCTGGTTTTTGAGCCGGGTCCCTCCTCATGATAAGTATCAGGTTTCCTCCCGGCTTTCTTCCTTTTAGGATGCGCCTGGTTTTTGAGCCGGGGCCCTCCTCATGATAAGTTCCTCACTTTAAACTCGCGTTCTGATTCACGGCGCATGTCTTTTTTGGCAATGTCCTGGCGTTTATCATAGAGCTTCTTTCCTCGTGCCAGGGCAATTTCCACTTTTACCAGGCTTCCTTTGAAATACACCTGCAGCGGCACCACCGTGTAGCCTTTCTCCGCCATCTTTCCTGCAATTTTATTGATTTCATATTTATGCATCAGAAGTTTTCGGGGACGGAGGGGGTCTTTGTTAAAGATATTTCCCTTTTCATAAGGGCTGATGTGCATTCCGTAAATGATGACTTCCCCGTTCTCAATGCGGATAAAGGATTCCTTTACGGAACATTTTCCCATCCGCAGGGACTTTACTTCCGTCCCTGCCAGGCTGATTCCCGTTTCGTATTTATCCTCAATAAAATAATCGTGAAATGCTTTTTTGTTATTGGCAATTAATTTCTTACTTTCTTTTCCCATCTGCTTATCCTCTCCTGTGTTTTCCTGAAATACGGCGCTTTTACATTTCCCAGCGCGTGTTTGAGAAAGCATTTTTCAAACACGCGCTAAGCGTTGGCGTCCTCCGGCAGCACAAAATCTATGGTGCGCATCAGGGGATCGGTACTTGCCGCCACAACCCGCAGCTTCTGTCCCAGCTTATAGCGTTTTCCCGTAGTTTCCCCCACCATCTCATGGGCCGCTTCCTCATAATGATAATAATCGTCCTGCAAATTCGTCACATGCACCATACCCTCCACCGTATTGGGCAGCTCCACATACATACCCCAGGAAGTGATGCTGGAAATCACGCCTTCAAATTCTTCTCCAATACGCTCTGACATGTACTGGACTTTCTTTAATTTCTCTGTCTCCCGTTCTGCTTCCTCTGCCCGCCGCTCTCTGGCGCTGGACTGAGCCGCCACCTCCGGCAATAATTTGTCATAATGGGAGATCCGTTTCTCATTCATCCTTCCCCGCAGGGTTTCCTTGATAATACGGTGAATCTGCAGATCCGGATACCGGCGGATGGGCGAGGTAAAATGACAGTAATACTGAGCTGCAAGCCCAAAATGCCCGGTATTCTCTGTGGTGTACTTTGCCTGCTTCATGGAACGCAGGGTTAAACGGCTGATCAACGCTTCCTCCGGCGTATCCTCAATTTTGACCAACAATTTCTGCAGCTCCTTGGGATGGATTTCGTCCTGGCTGATTCGGATGGAATAGCCGAAATTATTAATAAACAGGCTGAGCTTCTGTATTTTCTCCGGATCAGGCGTATCGTGGGTACGGTATACAAAAGGAAGCTCCTGCCAGAAAAAATCCTGGGCCACCGTTTCATTGGCAATCAGCATAAAATCTTCAATGATTCTGGTAGCTACATTCCGCTCATAGGGTTTGATTTCCAGCGGTCTTCCCTGCCTGTCCAAAATTATCTTAGTCTCTGGAAAATCAAAATCAATGGAACCCCGTTTTCTCCGCTTTTCCCGCAAAAGAGCCGCAAGCTTTTCCATTTCCTCAAACATGGGAACGAATTCCTTGTATTCCTCCCGTTCTTTCTCATCGTTATCCTTTAAAATCTTCCGTACGCTGGTATAGCTCATGCGTCGATCCACACGGACCACTGTTTCTGCAATTTCATGATCAATAACATTTCCTTTCGGATCAATTACCATGATGCAGCTCAGCGCCAGCCGGTCTTCCCCGGCATTCAGGGAACAGATTCCGTTGGACAAATGATGGGGCAGCATGGGAATCACCCGATCCACCAGATACACGCTGGTTCCCCGTTTCAACGCCTCCACATCCAAAGCGCTTTTCTCCTGCACATAATTGGTTACATCTGCAATATGCACTCCCAGACGGTAATTTTCCCCCTCTCTTGTCAGCGATACAGCGTCATCCAAATCCTTGGCGTCCTCTCCGTCAATGGTTACCATCTGCCAGTCCCGGATATCTTTGCGCCCCGCCATGTCCGCAGAGCTTACAGGCTTTCCCACATTTATGGCCTGCTTTAATACTTTATCCGGAAATTCCGTGGGCAGGTCATAGCCTTTTACAATGGACATAATATCCGTTCCCGGATCATTGATATGCCCGATAATCTCTACTACTTTTCCCTCGGGCTTGCGTTTTTCACTGCCGTAATCGGTCAGCTCCACCACCACCTTATGTCCGTCTACCGCCCCCATGGAACGCTCGGCAGGCACAAAAATATCTTGTCCCAGCTTCATATTGTCCGGCACAACAAACCCGAAATTTTTGCTTTTCTGAAAGGTGCCTACTGCCTGAATGACTCCCCGCTGCAAAATTTTAATCACTGCTCCCTCCCGGCGCTTCCCGGCTTCCGCTTTCCCTGGCAGCAGCGCAACCTGCACCACATCTCCATGCATGGCTCCATTAATCCGCTCTTCTGGTATGAAAATATCCTCCGGCTCCCCTTCTATCGTAACAAATCCAAATCCCCGGACGTTTCCGGTAAAAGTCCCCCTTAAGAATTTCCCTTCTGCTTTGGAATACTTGCCCCGTTTGGAAACCTCAATCTTCCCCTCTTCCATAAGTTCCGAAAGCACTTCCTCCAAATCTTCCCGTTCTGCCCTGGGCACATCCATCAATACAGCCAGTTCCTTTATTTTCATGGGCACGTAGAGATCGCTGCACATGAATTCATAAATCATTTTCTTTCTGCTCTCTAACAAACTTTTCTCCATCTATTTCTCCTAATGATACGAAAAAACTGCCGCAAAGCGACAGTCTCTTGTGTGAAATACAGCTGTTTATAAACTTCCGATATTTAATACAGCGGCAATTACCAGGAACAGAATTACCAGCACTCTGGTAATCTTAACCATAACTCCCTCTCTGGAACGGCCCTTATTCTTGCCCCAGTATGTATCTGCAGCGCCGCTGATGGTTCCAAGTCCTGCAGATTTGCCCTCCTGCATTAAAACAATTACTGTCAATCCAATGCTTATTAAAATAAATACTACGGTTAAAATCGTCTTCAAAACTGCCATTTTTCCATACCTCCTGTGACTGTTATGTTCACAACTTGTTTCATACTAACACATTTCGGACTTCTTTTCAAGATTTTTGCACAAATTTTTAAAAAGCCGCCGCAGAAAGCTTACCCTTCTTTGATAAAATGATGATTTTCCTGCGGCGGCGTTTGCCTTAAAACTTGTTAAAAGGATTCTTATATTCCGCCACCACGCCAAGCTGTTCCTCGATTCTGAGAAGCTGATTGTATTTGGCGGTGCGCTCTGCCCGGCAGGGTGCGCCTGTTTTAATCTGTCCGGCATTCACAGCTACTGCCAAATCTGCAATAAAAGTATCCTCTGTTTCTCCGGAACGATGGGAAATCACAGCGCGGTACGCATTCTTATGGGCTGTTTCGATGGCTTCCATGGCTTCTGTCAGGGTTCCGATCTGATTTACCTTAATCAGAATTGCATTGGCAGTCTGAAGCTTAATGCCCGCATCCAGACGTTTGGTATTTGTCACAAACAAATCGTCGCCCACAAGCTGTATCCGCTCTCCCAACTGCTCTGTCATGGCCTGCCAGCCGTCCCAGTCCTCTTCGTCCAAACCGTCCTCAATCGAAATAATCGGAAATTTCTCAATCAATTCCCGGTAATATTCGATCATTTCTTCTGTGTTTCTTGCAATCTTTTCTCCTTTTACTTTCGACTCTCCCGGAAAATGATACATTCCTGTCTTCTCATCGTAAAGTTCGCTGGCCGCTGCGTCCAGGGCGATTTTAAAATCTTCTCCCGGCACATACCCGGAAACCTGTATGGCATGTCCAATCAGTTCCAGTACAGATAAAGCATCCGGCAAATCCGGCGCAAATCCGCCCTCATCTCCTACTGCGGTAGAGAGCCCTTCTTTTTCACAGATTTTTTTCAGGTTGTGGTAAACTTCCGCACACATCCGCAGCCCTTCCCGAAAGCTTTCCGCTCCCACAGGCATAATCATAAATTCCTGAAAATCCACCGTATTGTCTGCGTGGCGGCCTCCATTTAAAATATTCATCATGGGCACCGGCATCTGCTTTGCATTTGTGCCGCCCAGATATTGATACAAAGGAAGCTCCATGGCTTTTGCCGCCGCTCTTGCCGTTGCCAGAGATACGCTTAGCATGGCGTTGGCGCCCAGGTTGATCTTGTCGTCTGTGCCGTCCTCGGCAATTAAAATCCGGTCTATTTCCACCTGGTTCAGGGCATTTTTTCCAATCAGCGCTTTGGCAATTTTGTCATTCACATGCTTTACTGCATTCTGGACGCCCAGCCCGAAATACCTGGGCTCCCCGTCTCTTAATTCCACAGCTTCAAACTGCCCGGTGGAAGCTCCGGAAGGCACGGCCGCCCGTCCGGTGGTCTTTTTCCCGTTGCTTGCCGCTTCCACAGTCACATCTGCTTCCACCGTTGGATTTCCCCGGGAATCTAAAATTTCTCTTGCATGGATATTGGTAATTTTCAAAGAAAAACTCATGTCTGGTCTCCTTTCCCTTGGGAACTGTGCCAAAATAGAATGTTCAGGCGAAAGCTATTTTTGCACAGTTCATCTTTCTTGCAAAGTTTTCCTGTATACAGTATTTGCAGGAATTTTGCAATTATACGGAATTTGACACAGAACTGGTGAATTTACCCCCGAGAACATATTTATTCGCCAAATAATCTGTGTTATTTTGCGCATCGCTGTCCATGCGACTCTCTTATCATCTGTCAGGTCCGATACAGTCCACATCCATAATAACTTCATGTCGGAATACTTCTTTATTATTGTTTTCGTCATAAACTGAAAGATAATATTTTTTGCTCTTATCATACTTCTTATTCTTGAATGTAAAACGCATACGGAACAATCTTTTCTGTACATCTTCCTCTCTTTTGTCTGCCACATAAATATTTTCATTGGAAATCTTTTCATTATCCTCTGACAGAAAATACAGCTTATATGTTGTACCCTTTACCACATCACTGACTGGCTCCGACTGAATAAAATCAAGTGCAACAATCAGGTTCGTTATTTTCTGCACCAGGCTCACAAGCATAATTTGAACAGTACGTGTTTCCACTGCGCCCTTATCCATCTTAATATCAATCACTGGGACTAACATTTCCTGTGGTGATGAACCGCCATGCACATAGTTCAAGCCGGCGTTCCCCTTTGCAGAAAATACGCTTGTGCTGCAAGGATAGGATATCATTTTATCGTCTTCATTTCCCAAAATATATCCCAATCCAATATTCAATACCCCATCATCTAATACCGGCTCTTTTGCAACAATGTACCTGCGTTTCTTTAATTTGCCCGGCTCTTCTGCCGTACTGATTTTATCGCTCTGCTGCACCGGATTTCTCTTATAAATAAATCCGTGGTCGGATGTCACAATAAAACGATAGGTGTTTGCACTACCTGCAATCCGTTGGATCAGTTCCGCAATCTCATCTACTGCTTTTGTACAAGCCTGGAACACCTCATCCTCCGTATGCTCTCCGGCATTGTCAATCTGGTCATGATAAATATAGACTACCTGTTGTGATGTGAAAATTTCTCTTAGGTTCATGCCCCTTAGATTTTTCATATCACTGTACTTTACACAACGGCTTTTCAATACATAGGACTGCAATACTGCCTGCCTTGTCGGCGTATCAACTGCATAGGTTCCATCCACAAGCTCCTTGAATTCATCCGTCAGTTCTAAGGTCTTATGGGGCAGAAGGGCCTCCATGCCAAGCCTTGTATAGGATGGAAGCACACTAAGCATGGGCTTAATAGACAAGGAATCCTTACATTTCGGGTTGTCCTTCATTCTCTTAAATAATTCACATCCAACCTCATAGCGCATACCGTCAGAAATAATTACTGCTGTACGCTCTTTATTGGGACGTACATATTTACGAAAGAAATCTCTCTGCAACGGTATCACTGTAAGGGCGCCCTGTTCCTGCAAACCTTCATTCCACTTAGGCATCATTTTTCCAAGATATTCATTTGTATAAATATTTTCCACAAGTTCACGAAGTTCCTCTAAACCAGACGTATCTTCTAATTCGTCATAGTTCGTATAGAACTCCCTGTAATTGCAATCTATCACCCAATCATTTGCTGCATAATGATCTATCATTTTCCTAAATCCATCCAGCGGCTCATAGTTTGCCTGACTGATGATAAAATACGCATTGTTAAGCATCTGGTAGACCTTTGCATACTTTCTCCCAAAGTGCATCTTAGAACGCATCTCACAGATTTCACACAAATTTTTATTCTCCAATCTGGCAATCAAGTCTTCTGCCAGCAGCCTCTCTTTGATCCAGCGTATCAAGATAATGTCAATTTCCGCAAAGGAATCACATTCCACTAAAGTTTCCTGCTCATAGGCGGAAAGTATCTTTCCCGCATCCAGTACTCCTGCCGCATAAGCCGACAGTTCATCATATTTATCCCGATACAATACGTGATTCATCAGATTGTCCATGAATGCGATAATGTTGCCGGACTTATAAGACACAAATCCCTTCCATTCTTTTGGAAGCTCTGCACTGATCTGTCGGTCTGCATAAGTGACAAACATGGAAATCACAAACTTTTCTAAAGTCGGCGCCGGGGATGAATAACCAAACTGCTGCTCTACATATTTCCAGAATGATTCCAATAAATCAAATTTCCCAAAGTCTGCAATAAACTTATTATCCTCTAAAGTATCATCTGTAAGCAGTGTCCGGATCACTTCATCAAAAGAACAGATACGCGCCCTGCAAACCGCACTCATAAGCCCGATCAGAATTTTTTCCTCATTGAAATTCTCTATTTCTAAATCGTAGAAACGCTGCGTTCTCTCTTTATTGCCAAAGAATTTCATATGCTTTTCTATCATAGGCTTATACTTCTCCTCTATCCCCAAATCAACCGACAAAAGAGACGCCCGATCAGCATAAAATCTTTTTGAATAAGCAAGCGTATCCTCCAGATGATTTTCAGATACCAGAGGTTTTGGAAAAGGTGCATAAACCAGATAATTTGTGGTGGTATCCACCTTTTCTAAAAAATACTTTGTATAAAACTGATTCCCCTGCTCCAGTTGATATACTGTTGCATTGGCAAGTGCAATCCCCTCGATATCCTCTGCAAATTCGCCCTTCTCGTCATACCAAAAAACAATTTTTCTGGCGTCTCCGGTAAATTCTGCATTCAGCTTATCTACAATTTGTTTTAAATTTAATTCTGCCATGATTTATACCTCTGAACATTCCATATTATAGATTGGATATTGTGGATACTTTTCTCTCCATTCATTGAAATCCACCAGACAAAAATCATCTATTACCCTTTTGTGAATTTTATTCTGTGAATTATATTTAAATGGAAGCTGACGCACCATCTTCATAACAAATCTTTTCTTCAAAGCATTATCCAAACCAGGATTGCACTCCAATAAAAGGACATATTGTACTGTTTTTTCTGCCTGATTTTTATTACACGCCCATACAAGAAACATTGTTCCATAAAATTTTTTCGCTATTTTTTTCCAAAACACTTCTGTATCCGTCTTTTGTTTCAAAGCTTCAGGATTCTTTGCATTTTTTATATTTCCATTCTTGTATTCAAGACAGATCAGTTTTTCTTTATCCTCTATCACAAAATCAACATCTGACAAATATTCCGAATACATATTTGCCAAATCATGCGGTTCAAACACATCTGATGCATTTGAAAAATCAAACTGTACATTATGGTTCTCGTCCCAATATATTTTTTTATTCCTATCGTCCTGCATATACTATACCCTAATCCCCTAAATTTTTCTTTAGCGCCTCATCCAATAATCTGTCATCCGCATCAACAATCTTGTTCCCGTTCAATTCACTTAAATAATATGCTGACTTTCCGAAAACGCCAGTTTCCTGGGAAATAGATTCTTCGGGCAATAAGTATTCTTTTTCCACCTCTGATGTCTCTTTATACAAATTATGGTATTGCACCTGTTCTTTAAACTTTCTTCGAATTTCAAACCATTTTGCAAGATTATAACTATGTGTCGCAATAAATATCTGTACCCCTGCTGTTTCCAATTCCAATAATATATCTACAACAATTGGAAACAATTCAGGATTCAGGTTTGCCTCCGGCTCATCCCAAAGCAAAACCGTGCCATTTTCCAACAAACCATTGCGTATCAATTTCCAAAGCAGGCCTAATTTTCTTAACCCTTCTGCCTCCAATGAAAAGTCCATCTTTCTTCCGTCCTTCTTCAGCACATAAAAAGTGTCATTTTCCATCAGGATTGTCCCATCAATTACATCACTGATTTTACCCAAAATTGTATTCATGTAATCCGGCAATTGTCTTGATTCCGGCAAAGAAGCATTTACAATAATATCAACTTGCGTACTATCAAAAGGAAGTTTATACTTTTGATTCAATGCAAGAAATCCCTGAGAATGTGATAACATCTCCATCGTTGGTATAAAAACTGACGGAATATTCAATCCAAACCAATCACCACAATCTAAAATTTCCTTATGAGACAAACTGTCAGTGAATTTATGCCTTCCATCAGATACCTCAAAATAAGCATATCCGTCCCCACTTTTGTTCTTCAGTAAATCAACGTCTGAAAGATTATGAGAAAAAAACTGTGTCAGTCTCTGGGTCTTTCCTGCATCCTTTTTTGACATGGACCATTGCGTCGCTGCGTAAATCATCTTTAGAATTGTAGTCTTTCCTGCGCCATTCTCTCCAATAAGTATATTAATGCCATCACAAAATTTCAAGGCAAACCCTTGGCTTATTATGTCACCCTTTTTTGAATCAAATTCTTTGCTGTCTTCATTGTTCTTATTCCACTGCCTTTGAAATGCCATTACGTTTAATATTTTAATTGACTTAATTGACACCCGAATTCCTCCCTACTGTTTCTATAAAATATTTATTTGATCTTTTATATCTTTGCCAACACCTGATATTTCTTCCCATCCCTTGCGGTCTGTACCTTTTCATAATTAACTTTTACACCATCGTCCAAATCTATTTCTATTCTTGACAGCGCCAAATGTCCTATTTTTTCATCGTATTCCTGACATTCTTTTAATTGTTTTTGTAATTTTTCTTTTCGTTTAGTGGCTGCCGCCACTTCTCTTGCATTTCCACTATTATCAATCATGTCTTGCATACGCTCCATTTCACTTTCATAAATGCGTTCCATGCGGTGTAAATAATCTACTCGTAAGTTTCCAATTGTATCTGCATTATAGCGGTGCATATAAATAAGCGCTTTAAAACCGTTTCGTTTCCCACTGTCAAAGAGCCAGTAAATCGGGCGTTTCTGGTATACTTTTAGATGGTCAGCATAAAAATCTTTCAGAAAATAGTTACGGATGACTTCTCTTGAAGAATTCCCTTTATTCCCTAATGCCTGTGCAATAAAATCCAGATTTTCTTCTAAAGTTTCCTCACCATAGATAGTTTTCACAAATTCTGTAAATCTGTTCACAACATCATCTGTAAAATATTCTTCATCTGTAATTGGAATGATATTATCTGCATCTATTTTCCAACACTCCAATGGTTCTTTTCCTTCTACTGGTAAATAATAAAATGGCGTTCCCAATTCTCCAAATGTATATTTCCCATCCAGTCGAAGATTCGCAGTATCGGCAAAGGTTCCACCATAATATGTATATATATCTGCCATATCTCCGCCTGCAAACATCAGACCCGCTTGATCGAGAGAATATCGCCCGAACATACAGCCTACCGCATAGGAAATAAAGCTGCGGATATCTCTGCCTAAATCAGCTTTGCGGACTGTAATATCTTTGTCTGCTACTTCTGGTGTCAGTTCATCTTGTAAACCGTAAATATCAATGAAAATGCGGTTAAGTTCTTCTTCATTTGATTTCAATTCCGAAAAGTGAGTTTCACATTCATTTGCCCACCAAAAGAAAGCATCTTCTACACGATACTGCCATTTACCCTCATTAGCTCTTTCTTTTGACTTTAAACTTAATGCCACTAAAGGATGTTGTTGAAAATCCCACGAAGTTTCAAAAGAATCCCAATCATGTCTACATATTTCAACATTATGTTCTGACAGTACATTTACTTCTAACATGTTTTCATTGCATTTTTCAAATGGCAAATTATTCATATCTGCGTTTTGTAAAGACAAACTTGGATTAAGGATATTTATAAAATATTGTGTAACACATGAATTTAAAAAGGCTAATATATATAGCAAATTATCATCTTCTGAAAAAAGCATTGGTCCTTTATTTGAGTCAAAGATGTGCATATTACTATATCTAAAAGAATTTTTACCTGTTGTTAATGAACTCCATGTTATTCCAGGATGAAAATAAAATGCAATACCTGTAAATCTTACAGCTTTATTAATTTTATAATATTTTTTCAATGCTTCTCCTGCATTGTAAAACATAACCACTAAATCATTGTTCCCATACCAAGTCCTAAATTCTCCACCTTTGTTGTGAGGGAACCATTTACATCCACTTTTAGCAGAATCTTCTACGCTTTTAGAGCATAATGATATGTCATCAAAGCATACTTCATACCACATTCTGAGATATAAATCATTATTGCCAGTTGTTAATCCTCTCGTAACTTCAGAAACACTTGATAATGGCAAAAAAGTATAAAAATCCTTAATTGCATTAGAATGCACCCAATATGCCACCGGACTTCCCGGAATTTTCGTAAAATTATCCTGCACCGCCATATAGCGATTTTCTCCTGCAAGAAACATCTCTTCCTTGCCTTTCTGGGTCGTCGGCTCAATCAGTCTGCAATATACTCCCTTATATTCCTCCACATGGCTTTTCCTCATCACAAAGCTGGTGGTCTGCACAACTTCCCCGCCAATTTCTTCAAAGGCTCTTGCCCCTAAATGAGCCATATTCACAGTATCTATCATTTGCAATTTAGCCCGCAGTTTTTCAAAGCTGGACAAAAACATCCATGCATGCTGTGTAATCATAGCTTGATAGCCATTCTTACATAACATCTCCCCACATCTCACAATAAACACCGCAAACAGATCACTCTTGCTGTCTGGATAATTCTTCTTTACATATTTATTTAATTTCTCATTTCCATTTGAAATCCCCATATAGGGGGGATTTGTCACTACAATATCATACTTCTGTGATAAAATTTTTGCCTGCTTTGCCAATGTTGGAACGATCTGATTGCATTCATTATACCAACCAATCATAATAACATTTTCAAGAGTCGCTTCTGCCGTTTGCTCCCATGCTTTCAGGAATCCATCATAATCACGCATCTCTACATTAAGAATCGAACCATACTCCTTCGCGTCCACAAACGTATGCAATAAATACTGCAAAGTTTCCCTATGTTCCTCCCGAAGCAGGAAATCCCCCATTTCCTTGTCATACTGTATGCCGTTACTTTCCTGTATTGCACACAAATTAGGCTCTATCCCAAGAGTCAAAAATCTTCTGTTATAAGAGCGCGCTTTCATCATGATTGCAAAGTACGCAAGCTGGAACGCACGATCATCAATATCAAGACCATAAATGCTATTCTCCACAATACTCTTAGCAGCATCCCTTCGGCTATATCCATAGCTTTCATATATCTGCATTAAGACATCAAATGCATACACAAGAATGTGGCCGCTCCCCATGCATGGATCAATGATCTTGATTTCTTCCGGCTTTGTATTTTTATATTCTTCCCGGATCATTTTCAGCTGCTGTTCCACATCCACTTCCTGCTCTGCCTCATTCAGATAGTAGATCCATTGTTTTTTCAGTTCTTCATCTTCATGTCCTTCCAACCACAGTCTGCCGACGCTGTTTTCTATCATGTAACGGACAATCCAGTCCGGCGTAAAAAGCTGAGTGGCTGCCGGAATACGTTCTTTTGTAATTTTTACATTCTTTTTCAGTAACGCAAATGTTTCGTCTTTCGGCTCTGTATTGTAATACTGATACATCCAGCCAATAATTTCTACCTGCCCGGTTGGCTTTCCATCCGCTCCAAGATTGCTGATATTGAAGTCACTTTCCGCGATGTCATGTATCAAATGGTAGACAATACCATCCTGATCTGTAACAGAAACATTCAATAAAAGTTCGGTATAATCAGAGGTCTTTTCAAACAGTTTCGGCAAATACCCATTCAACCCATTGCATTGTTTGATAAAAAGAAAACGAAAAAGCGCATCCACCTGATTGTCATTTTTCAACTGCAGAATATGTTCTGTTTCTTGCTGTGTAAACTCGATTTCAGCATCAAAGGGGGCTGTTACCAAATCCGGTTCCAGCTTCCCGCTTTCCGAAGATAATACCCGGATATGTGCCGGCATATAATCATTGACCTCCATAAATCGTATTGCAATCAGGCGGTTGAACCATGTATAAGCCACTTCCTCTAACACATTGCGGTATGCGTCTTTATACTCTAACTGTAACGCTTTTTTCCGGATTACGCTTACCAGTTCCCTGCGCTGCTTTATTTCCTCCCTCTGAATGGCGTACGGTTCCTTTGTTCCAATATCATAAAATTCTGCATCCTGCGTCGATTGAGGCAGAGCGTCTTTGACGCCTTCCTCTGTTATGCCTAACAGTCCTGCTTTATATCTAATGTCTGCAATCAGTTTATTTCTCGCCCAGATAGAAAAATTTTTTATGGCTGTCTTATCCATACCAACACTCCTAAAATTCAATATTTACAATCGTATCTGCATCCAGCTCACTCATTAATTTTAACCGAAGTTCATCAATATAACGTTCTACATCTTCCTTATTTTCAATGTGCCATGAGGAAGTTTTTGCTATTTTCTTGAATGAGATATTTTTTACTCGTTTACACTGAAACCCATTTTCTTCTGCAACTTTACTTACTTGCTGCTCTATCAAATCTGTATCATACCGTCCGTTTTCTTTTGCCTCCGCTTCAAGTTTCTTTCTAATTTCTTCCGCTTTTTTTATAGCAATTTCCTGATCCAGCTTATCCATTTCATTCAAAAGACGGATTTTTAAGGTTTCTGCCCGGTCAGCGTAACCTCGCAATATAGACACATTCGTGCAGCCGTTTGCTCCGTTCTCAATTTCACGGAACAATTCAATATACCTGTTTTGTTTACTTTCTTTATATTCCTTTGTATTTAACACTTCAAACACTCTCTTCCTGGATTCTGACACGGAATCAAGCACAGGTACCAGCTGTTCATCCAACACTTTCGTATATGCATCTGTAAACTGTTTCAATAGTTCCGGAAGTTTTGGAATATCTGCGAATGGTTTCTCTTTTTTTATAATTGTCCGAATTGCGTCCACAACGTTCTCCAGTTCGGCGTCTACGATATAAGTTTTACTGTCATCATATTTTTCCAGATATAATAATGCCTTGTCGAAAATGCTTTTCTGTTCCCCTGCGAAGAATGCCTTAATTGGTTCATAGTCTTCTGCAAAATCAAGCAAGTCATCCTGTTTCCTGGATACTGTCTGGAAAAATTCTACCGGAGACTGAATCTGCACAATATCCGACATGATGCTAATACCTTCTTCCATCACTTTTAATCCTGGATACTTAGCCCTGTCATAATCTTTTTTTGCAACCCGAAGTTCTGTAATGAGCTTATCTGCAAAGGAAAGAAAGAAATTCATGACTGCGTCTTCATCCTCAGAGGGACTAGTGGTATGAAACAGTTCTTTTAAAATATCGCGAACTGTTTTTTTATCTTTATCCGCTACGCGGATACGCTCTTCCAGCATCAGCTTTTCTGCAAAGGCTTTCTTTGTAATATAATTGACGATTTCCTCTGGCTCCTTATTCATCATAGTAACACTTGCGCCGTTAACAGAAAAAGACACATCTCCCCGCTTGAACAGTTTCGCCACAAGCCACTGAATATCACTTTCTACAAATCCATAAGGCGCTTTCATAAATCTATCCTTTATGGATTTCATGGATGTCTTTACATGCATCCGACTGTTTCCTGCAACATACTGTAATACATCATCCAGTGCATGGACATTAGGCTCTGTGCCGTCCTCCAGATTAAGGGTAATCTGATTGCTGCTTTTCAAGAGCCTTCGAATGTCATCCTCTCCCATGACAGCGTCAATATAATCCAGTTTGTGATATACGGTCTTTACTAATCTGTTCAAAGCTTCACCGATTCTTGCTGACACATCTTTTACACTGATCTGCGCCCGATCCCCATTCACATAGATCACTGCTTCCTTTAAGGATTCCGTCAAAAACAACTTGGCATTACTGTTACGCTCACTCATTTCCAGTCTTTTTGCCTCCTTGATGCTCTCATACTTGGATAATGCAGAAAATGTATTTAATCGCAGGAATTTTTCAATCTTCAGGTATCTCCGTATCTCATCTATAAATGCACGGTCATCTGGAAGAACTGCAAGCACTTCTCTCCCCTGTCCTGATACCATTCTAAGTGTTGTTTCATCCGTGCTATAATCAGACGCCGGAGTAAGAATATGCACCCCGATATCAAAATTCTGTGTGGACTTATATGGTCTGTCATCCACAGTCTGATTGAACGAAAAGGAATACCTGCCGCCTAATACAGGATATTTATATTTCTTATCTGTAAAAATATCCTCGAAAATCATTTCAGATACTTTATTGATAATCTCTGCCGTCTCTATGCTCTGGCTTTCAATTTCTCTGTTGATTTCCTGCTCTTCGTCCGTAAGGAATACATAAATATCCCCATTTTTCTGAACAAGGTTCTGACGTATCAACACTTTCAATGCGTCTTCTACTTTTTCCTTCAGCGCAATTCTGTCATCATCAATATTGGATGCCATGAGACTTGTAATATTGTCGATATTTGCTGTAACAACTTTATCCACATACTTAATCATGAAAAGCACTTTGAGGACGTCCACTGCAAATACTTTTTCTTTGTGTTCCGGATTGATCCTGTCATTCTCATAGGCCCGAATAATAACTCCACGGTGGCTGTGGTCTAAGAAATTTTCCAGCGCATCATAAAAAGCATGAAATGGAATAATGGTCCCTACTTCATTTTCTTTATATTCCATTGCTGACTCTTTAAACATTGCCAGCATGGAACGTTCTCCTTCTGACAGATGCTTTCCAGATGCACCATGGGTACGAATAGAGGCCAATACACTTGCAAGGAGATTGAATTGATAAGGCACAAATGGATACACGCACACAAAATCATTTTCATCTGCATACAATTTCTTTTCCACGCCATCATGAAATGTAATCAGGTTCTTAATAATAGTTGCCTTCTGACCATATAACAAGCGTAAAGTCTGTGCAGGAGTCTCCTTCTTTTCCAGGATTCTTTTCTTGATTACTTCATCTACATTTGCAGAAGAAAGAGATAACCTGGTATCAAAACGTCCCTGAATTTTTGAAAAATCATTTCCCTTTACCTTTGTCACGGAATCAATATCCTGCTGGCTGGTTACAATCACCCACGCCTTACCCATACATTCCTTGCCAAGTTCTTCTGTTACGGTCTGTAAGTTTAACATCAGCTTTGAGTCTTCTCCGATATACTGACCAATTTCATCTACCAGGAAAACTACATGATGGTGATTCCCCTTGCGGTCAATATAGGCTTTCACACGTTTTGCAAAATCCTCAATGCTAATCTGATATGGTTCTGCCGCCTTTTCACACCAGTTACGAGCCGCCGCCTCACTCATAAATTCCATTTCGGCGAGAACTTCCACAACATCATCCTGAATAAAATCAAAGTCCTGTCTGGAATCTTCCCATGCTTCTCCGTACATTTCTTCAAATTTCTGTTTGAACTCCTGGTATCGTCCTTCCTCTGTCAGCTTCCTTTCCAAATCTGCCACGAAAGGCATTGCTCCACAAAAGCCCTGCATTTCATGAAATACTTTTAAGAATACATGAACGATTGCATCCTTATTCTGTTTGCTGCCTCCGTCGCTTTTCGAATCTATATTAAAAAGCACAACATCTGTATCCGTATCAGCTGCCAGCTTCATATCTGCAAGCACATTTTTGTCTTCAATCTTTTTATCCTCTGCAAAATAATCAATGGCCCTTTTATCGCCCACAGACTTATTTTCCAGCAAATAAGAAAGGATTTTTAAAAAGTGAGATTTACCGCTTCCAAAAAAACCGGAAATCCATACGCCCATTTTGGGAGTAGCGCCAACAATCCCCTTTTTATATGCGGAAAAGAAATCCGCAAAGTGTTTCTGTAATTCCTTTGTCACTACATACTCATCCAACTCCTGGGCTGCGTTTTCCGCTTCACTCTGCCCCACAATGATTACGCCCTGTATGTCACGGTCAATCTCCTTTTCAAACATTTCTTTCATTAACATTTGTCGTACCCTCCTGAGAAATCATTCGTTTTCATCCTTCCATTACTGACTTTGCTTTATGTTATCTACCGAACCAGGCGGAACGCCCGATAATAATTGTCTTCCGGATATTCATTAAAAATGATTAACTCCTGTTCGGTGTAGGTGCCCGGATAGAATAAAACCATAGGTACGCTTGCAAAAGCCTGAGGCATATTGTAGAGAATTTTATTAAACACTTCCGGAGCCTGCAGCAGCGGGAAACATTTTCCTACCCCAGTCAAAAACACTACCGCATTCTTCGGCGTATGCTCTGCAATATATTTTACCAGCAGGTTCTCCTTATCCGTAATTTTTAACGTATGCTGAATCGCATCCTGCAGCTTCCTGATGCCGCGCTTTTTTTCCTGTGCGTAACACTTTTCCATAAAGTTCTTGCTTTGCAGGTGCTCTATCATCAAATCGTATAAATCATATACCATCAGTTCAAAACCATCTGCTCCTTTGAGGTTTTTATTTTTCAAACAGGAAATCTTATTTCTTACTGTCAGTTCATCTTCCGGCGCATAATCAAACACCCAATAGTTGACCTCATTTGCCTTTCCCTTTGTCTGCCTGAAAGATGGTTTCTTTATCATCAATTCCATCTGCTCTAACCGTTCTTCAATATTTGCCATCATCTTACCCCCGAAAGAGCCTTTACGATCGGCTCCATATCATTGTCTGCAAGCCATCTTTCCATATCCGGTTCTAAGATCGGCTTGAAGATTTTTCTTACATCCCTGCCCTTATCTGTCATACCAGCCTCAAATAGAAATGTCTTATAATTTCTCCCCAATTTTGCAATTGTGGCGTCCGTCCATCCAGCTACTTTTTCACTTTGCAGCTGTTTGTCCTTAAAAAAAATATTTAAATCCCCTGGCTTATACTCATTGCTTCCAATGATCATTTTCTCTCGTATCACGTCATACACAAAATCAAAAAATAACGTGTCATTTGCCATAACTGCTGCCAGATTAAAAATTTTTTGCGACGATACGTCTCCCTTTAAAAACACCGGATAAAAACTGTCCCCCATCCCTTTGATTCTTGACGATACTGTATTGAAAATCTGTGCTGCTCTATCTGGCGTAGATGCTGCAAATATGTTTTCTGTTCTGCATAACTCTTTTACAGCTTCAAAACTCTTTCCCTCAGACAACAGCTTTACCTCATTGCGAAATTCCATAAACCAAAAAGAATGCTTGACTGCTCCAGCGCTATATTCCTTTCTTTCCATGTAATCTATACACCTTTCCATTATGATTCTTTGCTCTTATACTCAAGAGCATACTTATTTGCGAAATGATTTGCGGATCTTTTTGAAATAGTGAAAACTTGTTGGCAAATCATTTCGCTCACGGGTATATCTGCTCCATAATCTGGATTTGGTAAAATATCTAAGATATCATCTATCGTACTGTCATACATGATTTTACCATAGATTTGATGGAAATGATACTGAAAATCAGGCATTGAAAAAGGGGCTGTCGGAAAATGAAATTCAGGCACAAGGTATGGTTTTGATTTTCAAGAATTTCTACCATATATTGTGTATAAATTTCATTTCCCGACAGCCCTATAAAATCTAACTTT
Organism: Petralouisia muris; assembly: GCF_004793545.1. Taxonomy (GTDB): domain Bacteria; phylum Bacillota; class Clostridia; order Lachnospirales; family Lachnospiraceae; genus Petralouisia; species Petralouisia muris. Next base: position 53,159 of record NZ_SRYA01000001.1, read on the forward strand.
AAATGCGAAAGCAATGGGATAAAATTACAACGCATTTATCTTTTTGCTACACGTGAATCTCAGCCGTCACGCCCAACATTTCTTTCCGCTCCTCCAGCATGGGCCGTACCGCCTGTTCCAGGAACTTCTCTACCTGTAAGGGCGCCCGTCCCACATACTTGGAAGGCTCCATCGAACATTTTAGCTCTTCCAATGTTAAGTTAAAAGCCGGATCTGCCGCAATCAGTTCCAGAAGGTTGTTATCCTTCCCTTCCTCTTTGACATTTCTTCCTGCTTCCATGGAAAGCTGACGGATCTTTTCATGCATTTCCTGACGGTTGCCGCCGTTTTTCACAGCATCCATCATAATGTTTTCCGTTGCCATAAAGGGCAGCTCCGCCATCATATGTTTGCGGATCACTTTCTCATATACCACAAGACCGTCCACCACATTCAGGCACAAATCCAGAATGCCGTCAACGGCAAGAAATCCCTCCGGCACCGACAAACGCTTGTTGGCCGAATCATCCAGCGTCCGCTCAAACCACTGGGTTGCAGAGGTAATGGCCGGATTCAATGCGTCCACCATCACATAGCGGGCCAGAGACGCAATCCGCTCACTGCGCATGGGGTTGCGCTTATAGGCCATGGCTGAGGAGCCAATCTGATTTTTCTCAAAAGGCTCTTCCACTTCTTTTAAATGCTGCAAAAGCCGGATGTCATTGGACATTTTATGGGCGCTGGCTGCAATTCCTGCCAGAATATTCAAGACTCTTGTGTCCACTTTTCTGGAATAAGTCTGCCCCGACACTGCATAACATTCTTTAAATCCCATTTTTTCGGCAATCATGGGATCAATTTTGTCAATAGTTTCCTGATCTCCTGCAAACAACTCCTGAAAGCTTGCCTGAGTGCCTGTGGTTCCTTTGGAGCCTAAAAGCTTCAGGCTTCCCATCACATACTCCAAATCCTCCAGATCCATCAGAAATTCCTGCAGCCATAAGGTTGCGCGTTTTCCTACGGTAGTGGGCTGGGCCGGCTGGAAATGTGTAAATGCCAGGGTAGGCAGCTCCTTGTAAGTATCTGCAAATTTTGCCAGCTCGGCAATGACATTTACCAGTTTTTTCTGTACCAGCTTCAGGGCTTTATCCATGACAATGATATCGGTATTATCCCCCACATAGCAGGAGGTTGCGCCTAAATGGATAATCCCGGCTGCTTTGGGGCACTGCTGGCCGTATGCGTATACATGGCTCATTACATCATGCCTTACCAGCTTTTCCCGTTCTCTTGCCACCTCATAATTGATGTCCTCTGCGTGGGCTTTCAGTTCCTCGATCTGTTCCTGCGTAATGACAGGCTTGCCATTCTCGCTTAATCCCAGTTCCATCTCTGTTTCCGCAAGGGCAATCCATAATTTTCTCCAGGTACGGAATTTCATATCCGGGGAAAAAATATACTGCATCTCCTTGCTTGCATATCTCTCTGACAATGGGCTGTTGTATCTGTCTGTCGCCATTGATGTTCTCCTTCCTTAATGGTTATATTTAAGAGTATACGGATTTATTACTCCGGCGGTTAAATAGAAATCTGCCGGCAAATCCTTTATTTGGCTCATAGATATAAACCTGCCGAAAAAGCATTTCTATCTCTCAAAATCTCCGCGAATATCCTCTGCCGGCGGTTCCATGGGGTATTTCCCGGTGAAACACCCCTTACAAATAGGCAGTCCCTCAGACATTTCGCTAAGCCGGTCAATCTTTAAATACCCCAGGGTATCAGCTCCGATCACCTGACGGATCTCTTCTACGGTACGGCTGCAGGCAATTAACTGCTTCTGCTCTGGAATATCCGTTCCGAAATAACAGGGCCACAGAAAAGGCGGAGAAGAAATGCGCACATGCACTTCAGCGGCCCCGGATTCCCGAAGCATTCTCACAATCCGGCCGGAAGTGGTTCCCCGTACAATGGAATCGTCTATCATAATCACCCGTTTTCCTCGGACCGCATCTGACAGCACATTCAGTTTTATCCGCACACTGGATTCCCGGCTGCTCTGCTTCGGCTTGATAAAGGTACGGCCGACATAACCGTTTTTGACAAATGCATTGCCATAAGGAATACCGGATTCCATGGCATATCCCAAAGCCGCCGCATTACCGGATTCCGGCACGCCCACCACAAGATCCGCCTCCACCGGAGAATCTATGGCAAGAAACCGGCCGGCCCGGATTCTTGCGGCGTATACGCTTACTCCGTCAATTCGGCTGTCGGGCCTTGCAAAATAAATATATTCAAAAATGCATCTTGCCTCCTGCTCCCGCGGCAGGCACAGGCTGGTATCCGACTTCATTCCTTCCGGCGTAATTGTCACCACTTCGCCTGGAAGGACGTCCCGTACAAATTCCGCCCCGATGGTCTCCAGGGCACAGGTCTCAGAAGCAAGGATATAAGCATTCTCCCGTTTTCCAATGCAAAGGGGCTTAAATCCAAAGGGATCTCTGGCCCCAATTAATTTCCGGGGACTCATCACCACCAGGGAAAATGCTCCTTTCAGCTTCTTTGCCGCCCGGCACACTGCATCCTCCACCGTATGGGTATTCAGCCGCTCTCTGGCAATATGATAGGCAATCACTTCAGAATCAATGGTGGTCTGGAAAATCGCTCCGGTATACGCCAAATCCTCCCGCAGCTCATTGGCGTTGATTAAATTACCGTTGTGGGCAAGCCCCAAAGTTCCCTTGACATAATTCAAAACCAGGGGCTGGGCGTTTTCCCGGGTAGAAGCCCCTGCCGTAGAATAACGCACATGTCCCACGCCGATGTCTCCTTTCATGCCCTCGAAAGATTCCTGGGTAAAAACCTCGTTAACCAGGCCCATGCCTTTCTGGGAAATCACTTTGCCTTTCGGCCCTTTGGTGTCGCTGACTGCAATTCCGCAGCTTTCCTGCCCCCTGTGCTGTAAGGCAAACAACCCGTAATAAATGGTGGACGCCACATCATTTCCGTCAAAATCATAGATGCCGAAAACGCCGCATTCCTCATGCAGCCTGTCGGAATCCATACTTAATGCCATTTTACTATCCATACTTGTTCTCCAGTCATTGTATGCAACGAGAACGACTCTCTCAAGCAAATTTCTCCCCAGTCAAAAGTTCATATGCTTCTTTGTATTTATCCACAGTCTTTGCAACCACTTCCTCCGGCAGCAGATACTCACTGTCGGGATTTTGTTTCAGCCAGTCTCTGACAAACTGTTTGTCAAAGGAAGGCTGTGATTTTCCAGACTCATATCCTTCCAGAGGCCAGAACCTGGAGCTGTCCGGCGTCAGCATTTCGTCGCCCAGAACCACAGTCCCATTTTCATCCAGTCCAAATTCAAATTTGGTGTCTGCAATGATAATTCCTTTGCTTAATGCATATTCTGCACATTTTTTATATAAATTGATGGTGCATTCCTGAATCTGTTTTGCATACTCCGCACCTTTGCCCGGATGCAGCTTCTCTAAAATCTCGGCACTTTCCTCAAAGGTGATATGTTCGTCATGAAGCCCCAGCTCTGCCTTGGTAGTAGGGGTATAAATAGGCTCCGGCAGCTTGTCCGATTCCTTCAGCCCTTCAGGCAGGCGGATTCCACAGACGGTTCCGTCTTTCTGATAGCTTTCCCAGCCGCTTCCGGTAATATAGCCCCGGACAATGCACTCCACTGGAAGCATATCCAGCTTCTTACACTTCATGCTGTTTCCGTCAAAATTCTCATTACGGAAAAATTCTGGCATATCTGCCACATTGGTGGAAAGCATATGATTTGGCACGATATCCTTTGTAAAATCAAACCAAAATTTAGACATCTGCGTTAAGATTGCGCCTTTCTGGGTAATTTTATTTTTTAAAATTACGTCAAAAGCTGAGATCCTGTCTGTCGCCACAATAATAAGGTTGTCTCCATTGTCATAGACTTCACGTACTTTTCCTTCTTTTACTGGTTTAAATTCCTGAATACTCATCGTTTCCTCCATTCTTCGGAACAGCCCTGGCATACTCTGGGAATCTGAAAACCTCGCATTGAGCTGATTTCCTGTGAGAAACTTCGGGACTGTCCGTCTTCTGGTATCCTGCTCATGTATCGGATTTATTATAATACAGGGGGTTTTGATTCGTCAATGGATATTTTTCCACGAAAAAACTTCGAAAAAAACGGCAGAAACAGGTTCTTTCGCTCAAATCTGTCTCTGCCGTTTTATCAGTTTTGATAAGCTTATACGTCACAAAATTACTTTTTGATACAAAGCAAAGTCTCTTATCTTACGTCTTACATCTTCCGGATCGATATTATAGGTAATGGGGGCGATATCTGCAAATGCCGGCTTGCCTCCTGCTTCTGGTTCAAATCATAGGTCGCAGTTCCTAAGGCTTTCTCTATCCTTCGGATTTGGCAGACCATTGCAGCAAATTCATCCTTTTCCATGGAAAAAGCAGCATCCACTCCTCCATCTTCCCGTTTTAGCTGTAACGTCAACGGGAGACGAAAAACAATCCAGACCTTTTTCATTGGCGTATTGGATGAGCCCTTCCTGCCATTCCCATGGGGTGTAGGCTTTCTGGTATAGCTGGTACAGATTCATCCCTTCCCACAAGCCATGGGCCTGAAACTCCTTGGCGCCGCAGTCAATGGTTATGGTATCCGCCCGATAGGTCTGGATTTTCACTGCATCCGCTCCAGCCTCTGCCGCTGCGTCAATAATCGCACACGCCCGTTCATAATCCATGTTATGGTTTGCAGACAGTTCCGCTACAATATAGACGCTGCTGTTTTCTGAAATAATATGGTTTCCCAACTGTATTTCTCTGTTCAATCCTGATTCCCTCCAACTTCTTGCCTGCTGCACATCATTTCATATTTCAGTTCCGCCAGCTTCTTTGCTGTCACAAAGGGAGCTTTGGGATAAATACAGACCATGTAATCAAATGTTTTGCCCTGCTCCCCGTAATTTTCAAGAACTTCCAGCAATACTTCCGCTGTTGTGGCGTAATCTCCCGACGCATCCTGGCTTCTCATAAAAGGAACTGCCGCTCCATACCTCCTTGCCGCCTTTGCAATTTCTTCACTGTCTGTAGAAACCATGGCTTCTTCCAAAAGCCCTGTCCCAAGAGCCGCTTCAATGGAATATGCCAAGATAGGCTTTCCGCAGAAATTGCATGTTATCGCTGCCTGATCCTCAAACACATTACTCTTTTTCCATCAAAAACCATGTAATGTCGTCCATGGGAAAATTGGAATCCAAATGATAGCGAAAACCATAAGATAAAAGCTTCACATCCTGGTATTTAATCAGGACAACATCATACGGCACTGCAGGTTCATATTCCAAAATAGAAGTCTCATGAACCTTTACCGGGATTTCGAAAAAAGAATCCTTTCGTAAGATTTCCGCCGCTTTATGGTTGATCTCAACCGCTTCCAAAGAAGCCTTAGGTAGCAGCCACAATCTGTTGATTCTGGTTTCTTTCTATGTAAGCGTCCCCAAACTGCCCGCTCCAAAATTCTTCCTGTTCTGTCCTGTATGCCATATCCTGTTCCTCTCTTTTCTAAAAATGATTATGAATTCTCTTGAAAGAGCACTCCATAGACTGCCTGTTTTTATTCTGCTTCAAACACTTTCAGCCGTTTTGGCAGTTCTTCTATCCCAAGCCAATCCGGATTGCTGCCAGAACTGTATTCAAATCCTTCCGGCACCTTCCTGCCTCCCGGAATCACCTTTTCCTTTCCCCACCAGCTGTAATGGGGATAAATGATGAAATGCTTTTCATATTCATAAGTCATAGGGGAATCTTCTTCTGTCACCATAATCTCATGAAGCTTTTCTCCCTCCCGAACGCCAACCTGGGGCATTTCACATCCCGGTAATATGGCCTGCGCCAAATCCGTAATTTTGAAGGAAGGAATTTTGGAAATAAATGTTTCCCCGTCACATTGCCATATCGCACCACGGAAAAACTGATATCCTTAGGGCCTGCGTAAGAATTGGCTGAAACAAACAATTTATCTGACACCAGCTTCGTTCCGCCGTACAGATTCACGGGATTTGCCGCCTTGTCAGCGGAAAGGGCAACCACCTTTTTTACATTGCAGTCCAGGGCTGCTTCAATCACATTAATTGCGCCATTAATGTTGGTCTTAATGGCTTCGATAGGATTATACTCACAGGCCGGCACCTGTTTTAAAGCGGCCGCATGAATCACATAGTCCACTCCGTCAAAGGCCCGGCACAGACGCTCTCTGTCTCTGACGTCACCAATAAAAAACCGCAGCTTTTTCTCATATTCTCTGTAATTATTTTTCATGACAAATTGCTTGTACTCATCTCTGGAATAAACAATGATTTTCTTGGGATTGTAATGCTCCAAAACATATTTTGTAAATGCATTGCCGAAAGAGCCTGTGCCTCCGGTAATCAGTATGGTTTTGTTGTTCAGCATAAGGTTCCTCCTCGTATTTTTTCTGCCGAATCAGGTCTGCAAAATCTGGATACCACTTTTCCATTGCCTTTAGATTTTTTTCAAAAATAGTCTCTTTCATGCTATAGCCTCATCATCTTCTCTATAAATATCCACAAGCTCCCGGAGTCCATAATCCAACGTATCCAACATCAAAACGGTATCCTCCTGTTCCGCTGCCTCTATATAATCTTCCAACGTTTGTATAACATAACCGCACAATACTCGTATTTTTCTCCTATAAAAATATAAAAAAGGCAATTATGCTGATTCTCGTTGTTCCGCATAACCGCCTGACTGATTCACTTTTTGTTCTTTGCAAGGACACTCTCTTTCGCATGGACAAAAGCCTCTGTCCGCCTGGTCTACAACTCCAGGCTGTTTTCTTTCAAAAGAAAATCATAAATACTCATTGTGGTAATTCCAACTTCATCTCTTGTGACATTGACAACATCTTTCACAAGAATAATCTTCTAAAAAAAGTCATTTACACTGGCAAGGGGCACTTTCTCCTGAAGTCTTTTTTCCTCCGTGGCATGCTGAACGCAGATTGTATATAATAACGCCTGCTGCCAAGATTGGCAATAAAATCTATTTCCATCTGCTTCTTTTCTTCTTTGCTAGATATTTGTCCCGTTTTAAATCCATGCGGCACCTCCGTTGAATATGCAGGGTAAACCTGCCCTCTTTTTTCAACCAATATTATACCATACCTTTTTAATCTGTAAATGGATTGTAAACCTTTGGAGTAATTCTACTATTTTTCAATAAATAACTATTTACTCCAAATTCCGAAAAACCTCTTGCCATATTTTCTTCTCCGTGATAGACTAGTACCAAAATACCAGAGTTCTTTTGAAAATGCTCTGGTTACAAATTTTACAAAGGAGGTTAAATCAACCATGCTGGAAAAACGCAGAAGCCAACGAATTCCCAGTGATGTTCAACTTCACATTTGTGATCTGTACAGACAGGATGTCTCCGGCATCCATCATTTGGAAGTCTCCCTTGTGCTGATTCATATTTCTGAGCATGGCGTTGGATTCATTTCAGAGAGTATCCTTCCACCCCAATACCAATTCCACGCCTGCCTTACTCTTGGGACAATACCAGGATTTTTGGTTACATTGAAGATTGTCCACTGTTCCGCAGTGGAACATAACCGATATGCATATGTATGTGAATTTATTGAATTGGAAGATTCTTTCCGTACTTCGATTCGGAAGTATATCAAAACCTTATAATGAAAAGGCTATCACCGCACGGAAGCGTCCGCCGGAGACGGACTGCTCCTGTTCTCTGTGATAGCCTTTTACTTTACAGAATATTTTCTTCTCGCAGAACTCTCTGCACCCGTTCTTACCGCTTTACCAACAGGGATTTTCCTGTCATTTCTTCTGGCTGTTCCATACCCATAATTTCGATCAAGGTTGGAGCAATATCTGCCAGGCAGCCGCCCTCCCGCAGCGTGTAGCTGTCATCATAATTGATGAGGATAAAGGGCACTGGATTAATCGTATGGGCCGTAAAGCTTTCCCCGGTGTTATAGTCAATCAACTGCTCTGCATTTCCATGGTCTGCGCATAGGAACATTACGCCGTCCACTTCCTTCAATGCTTCCACTGCCTTGCCCACGCAGGCGTCTACTGCTTCCACTGCCTTGATAGCTGCCGCTTCCACACCAGTATGGCCTACCATATCCGGATTTGCAAAGTTAATAATGATCACATCATATTTGTCTGACTTAATGGCTTCCACCAACTTGTCACATACTTCATAAGCGCTCATTTCCGGCTTCAGGTCATAGGTTGCCACCTTGGGGGAATTCACAAGAATCCTGTCTTCTCCTGCATTCGGTTCTTCTACGCCGCCGTTAAAAAAGAAGGTAACATGGGCGTATTTCTCTGTTTCCGCAATCCTTGCCTGGGTCTTGCCATGGTCTGCCAAAAACTGCCCAAAAGTATTGGTCAGCTCCACTTTATGGAACGCCACAGTCTTATTGGGAATTGTCACATCATACTCCGTAAAGCAGATATAGGTCACCTGTCTCCTGGGGCCCCGGTCAAATCCGTCAAACTCATCCATGCAGAAAGTTCTGGTAATCTCTCTTGCACGATCCGGGCGGAAATTGAAGAAAATAATGCTGTCCTTATCTTCGATCGTTGCAACCGGTTTACCGTCTTTTTCCACTACTGTTGGAACTACAAATTCATCCGTCACATCTTCTGCATAAGACGCAGCCACCGCCTCCACTGCATTGGCCGCACGTTTTCCTTCCCCGTAAGCTAGAGCTTTATAAGCAATTTCCACTCTATCCCAACGGTTGTCACGGTCCATTACATAATAACGGCCCATTACCGTTGCAATCTGTCCCACGCCGATTTCCTGCATTTTGCTTTCCAGGGCTTCCATAAATCCTTTTCCGGAGGTTGGAGAGGTGTCACGGCCATCCAGGAAGCAATGCACATATACTTTCTCAACGCCTTCCCGCTTTGCCATTTCCAGCAATCCGTATAAATGCGTATTATGGCTGTGTACGCCGCCGTCTGACAGCAGACCGTACAAATGCAGGGCAGAGTCATTGTCTTTTACATTCTGCATTCCCTTAAGCAGCGCTTCATTTTTAAAGAAATCTCCATCTACGATTTCCTTGCTGATTCTGGTTAATTCCTGATACACAATTCTTCCTGCACCCATATTCAAATGGCCTACTTCGGAATTACCCATCTGTCCGTCCGGCAATCCTACCGAAAGCCCGCTGGCATAGCCTCTGACGAAAGGATAATCTTTCATCAAGCCGTCAATGTTGGGGGTATTCGCCTCATACACTGCATTTGCCTCATGCTTTTCATTTAATCCAAATCCATCCAAAATCATTAATACTGCTGGTTTTTTGCTCATAAGATTTTCCATCTCCCTTTCTCTCTTTAAAATGATATTTCATTTCAGGGCTCCTCCCGGCCTCTTTGTTTTGATATTTCTAGTTTTGCGCCGGGTCCCTCCTCAAGGCAAGGCCTTCAGGGCTCCTCCCGGGCTCTTTGTTTTGATTATTTCTAGTTTTGCGCCGGGTCCCTCCTCAAGGCAAATTATAACACAACCGGAAGGAAAAATACAATTAATTTCATGAATTCTCCAACATCATCCTGCTGGCACAACCGAAAAAATGTGGTTACCGGCAATAAACATTCATAATCGAAAAAAATGTGGCTTCCGGCAATGAAGATTCACCGCCGGAAACCACACAGAGTTTCATGACTTATCTGCTTATTTCGTCATTTCAGCTTTCAAAGCTTCTGTCAAAGCCGGAACAACTTTATGTAAGTCTCCAACCACGCCATAGTCAGCTACATCAAAGATCGGAGCGTCCTCATCTTTGTTGATTGCAATGATGATATCTGCTTCTTCCATACCTGCCACGTGCTGGATTGCTCCGGAAATACCGATTGCAAAGTATACATTCGGACGAACTGTCTTACCAGTCTGGCCTACCTGTAAATCTACCGGCTTCCATCCATTTTCCACTACTGCACGGGAGCAGCTTACGGTTCCGCCGATCACGTCTGCCAAATCCTGCAGCATCTTGAAGTTCTCTGCGCTTCCAACTCCGCGTCCGCCGGAAACCAGAATCTTTGCTTCCATGATATCTTCTGTTTCTTTTACAGCTTTTACCACGTTAAGGATTTCAACGTATTTGTCATTGGGAGTAAATCCTGGATTGTACTCAACTACATTAGCTTTTGCACCCTTAATCGGATCAATTTTCTGCATAACGCCGGGACGCACGGTTGCCATCTGAGGACGGTTGTCCGGGCATGCGATAGTAGCAATTGTGTTGCCGCCAAATGCAGGACGGGTCATAAGCAGCTGATTGTGCTTCTGCTCATTTTCTTTTCCCGGAACCGGATTCAATGGGAAATCACCGATTTCCAATACGGTACAGTCTGCAGTAAGACCAGTCTTCACCCTTGCGGACACACGGGGACCAAGGTCACGTCCGATTGCAGTAGCGCCTACTAACATAATTTCCGGTTTATACTCATTGATGACAGATGCAAGGGCATGTGTATAAGGCTCTGTTCTGTACTCTTTCAATTCCGGATCATCTACAACGATGACTTTATCTGCACCGTACTCTGCCAGCTGATCTGCCAAATCTTTTACTCCGGAACCAATCAATACTGCTGTTACATCTGTGCTTAAATCTTTTGCCAAGTCTTTCGCTTTGCCCAGTAATTCAAAAGCAATTCCGCTTAATACATTGTCTACCTGCTGTGCAAAGACATATACTCCTTTATATGCTTCTAAACCCATTATTTTCACCACTTTCCTTATTTTTACGGATATTCGCAATCCATCTGATTCGCTCTTTCGTGAGCTTTCTGAACTTTTCTTTAGATTACGTGTTTCTCTTTCAATTTACCTGTAATATAGGCAACTGCATCTTCGGGCGTATCGGGAACCACTTTTTCTCCGGCACCTTTTTTCACTTTATCAGATGCCTTTGCAATCTTCGTAGGTGAGCCTTTTAATCCAAGGTCAGAATCATCTACATCCTTCAAATCTGCCCTGCCCCATACAGTTACTTCTTTGTCGTAAGCGTCAAAGATTCCGCCCGGCGTCATATAACGCGGCTCGTTTAACTCGGAAAGAGCGGTAACTAAACATGGCATTTTTGCCTTTAATTCATGATATCTATCTTCATACTGACGCTGAACTACTACATAGTCCCCATCAATCTTGATTTCCTGCGCATAGGAAATAACTGGAATATTCAGGTGCTCAGAAATCTGAGGTCCAACCTGTGCGGTATCGCCGTCGATTGCCTGACGTCCGGTAATAATCAAATCATATTCCAGATTCCGGATTGCTCCTGCAATTGTAGTAGAAGTAGCCCATGTGTCTGCTCCTCCTAATACTCTGTCTGTTACAAGGATGCCCTTGTCTGCACCCATTGCCATTGCTTCACGGAGAACTTCGTCTGCTTTGGGAAGTCCCATGGTAAGTACAGTTACTTCTGCACCATACTGTTCTTTTAATCTAAGGGCTGCTTCTAACCCGGCTTTGTCGTCCGGATTCATAATAGTAAGCATTGCGCCTCTGTCCAGAGTACCGTCTGGATTGAATTTCACTCCGCCTTTGGTATCTGGTACCTGTTTTATACATACAACGATTTTCACGGTAATTCACTCCTTATGTTTTATTTTTGTGGCGAAAACTCCCGGCTTCCATCACATAGATAACCGTTTTGCCCGTCACTGGCATATTGAGATCAATGATTTTGTAAGCGCTGAATAATAATTTATTTCAGCAATGCGCCGGAAATAACCATACGCTGAACTTCAGAAGTTCCTTCATAAATCTCTGTGATCTTAGCATCACGCATCATACGCTCTACATCGTATTCTCTGATGTATCCGTATCCGCCGAAGAGCTGAACGCATCTGGTGGTTACATCCATAGCAACCTCTGCTGCAAATAATTTAGCCTTAGCTGCTTCAACAGAATAAACCTTCTGTGTTGCTTTTGCCATAGCTGCTTTGTAAACCAGAAGCTGAGCCGCTTCAATCTTAGCTGCCATATCTGCTAACTGGAACTGAGTGTTCTGCTGTGCAGCGATGGAACGTCCGAACTGTTTTCTTTCTTTTGTATAAGCAACAGTTGCCTCCAATGCGCCTTCTGCGATACCAAGAGCCTGAGCTGCAATACCGATACGTCCGCCGTCTAATGTATGCATCGCAATTGGGAAACCTTTGCCTTCCGGCCCTAACAGATTCTCTTTGGGGATTCTGCAGTCTTCAAAAATCAATTCATATGTAGCAGAGCCGCGGATACCCATTTTCTTTTCCTTGGTTCCAAAGGAGAAGCCTGGAGTTCCTTTCTCTACGATAAAGGTGGAGAAATTCTTTTTCTTCCTTCCTCTCTTATCTTCCACTACGCTTGTAATTGCAATTACAATATAGATATCAGCTTCCTTACCATTTGTAATAAAGCATTTGGAGCCGTTTAATACCCATTGATCACCGTCCAACACTGCCTTGGTCTGGCATCCCTGTGCGTCGGTGCCTGCACCTGGCTCTGTCAGGGCAAATGCGCCCAGTTTCTCTCCTCTTGCAAGCGGTGCAAGATATTTCTGCTTCTGTTCCTCATTGCCGTATGTCATGATAGGGTCACAGCAAAGGGAAGTGTGTGCGGATACGATAACGCCGGTAGTGCCGCAAACCTTGGATAATTCCTCTACACACATAATGTAGGTAAGAGGGTCACATCCCTGTCCGCCGTACTCCTTCGGAATAGGAATACCCATGAATCCTATTTTCTGCATTTTTTCTACGGTTCCTCTTGGGAATTTTTCTGTTTCGTCAACTTCCTGAGCAAGAGGCTTTACTTCATTTTCAGCAAACTCTCTGAACAGAGTTCTCGCCATTTCATGTTTTTTATCTAAAGAAAAATCCATGATACTTTTCCTCCAAACTTTCTTTTATTTTCAATACAGCATGGCCTTGCAGACTGGCTGCCCGGCCACGCTTCATTATATTTATGTATTATTTGCTGTAGTCATAGAAACCGATTCCGGTCTTCTGTCCCAGCTTGCCTGCACGAACCATTTTCTTTAACAATGGATGCGGACGGTATTTCGGATCTCCTGTTTCGTCATACAATACATTCATGATTGCAAGGCAAATATCAAGACCAACCAAATCTCCCAAAGCCAGAGGTCCCATCGGATGGTTTGCGCCTAACTTCATAGCAGTGTCAATGCCTTCTACAGAAGCAACGCCGTCTGCATAGATTCCAACCGCTTCATTGATCATCGGAATTAAGATTCTGTTTACAACAAAACCTGCAGCTTCATTTACTTCTACTGGAGTTTTGCCGATTTCTTCAGAAATTTTAACGATTTTGTCTTTCATATCGTCCGGCGTGTTCTCACCTTTGATAACCTCAATCAGCTTCATAACCGGAGCCGGGTTAAAGAAATGCATACCAATGACCGGTCTGTCAAGTCCTGCGCCAATCTCTGTGATGGAAAGGGAAGATGTGTTAGTTGCAAACATGCAGTCTTTCTTTACGATATCCTGCAGCTCTTTGAAAGTCTGTTTCTTAATGTCCATTACTTCCAATGCTGCTTCTACGATCAAATCGCAGTCACCGCAGATTTCCTTTGTGCCTGTGGTAATTTTAGCCAGGATTGCATCCGCTTTTGCCTGATCCATTTTGCCCTTTGCAACTCTCTTCTCAAATCCTTTTGCAATTTTGTTCTTGCCGTTTGCCGCAAATTCGTCATTAATATCGCAGAGGCATACTTCATATCCTTCTGTCTGTGCAAATGCCTGTGCAATTCCGGAACCCATGGTTCCTGCTCCAATAACGCCAACTTTCATGATAGTCCTCCTTAAATTATTCTATGGGATACCGGGGACTGGCCCCGGCGCCCCATTAGCTTTCTTATTTCCGGATGTTACAGAAGCCTTAACCTCCGTAATGGTATGAATTCATGCCGCCTGCCCCAGGGCAGGAACGGCTTGATTCTATATTAGTCTCTCTCAACGATGGTAGAGCATCCCATACCGCCGCCGATGCACAGAGTTGCAAGACCCTTCTTAGCGTCTCTTCTCTGCATCTCATGTAACAATGTAACAAGAATACGGCATCCGCTGGCTCCAACAGGATGTCCAAGAGCGATTGCGCCTCCGTTTACATTTACTTTGCTCATATCAAAGTTCAGATCGTGAGCCACTGCCAGAGACTGAGCTGCGAATGCTTCGTTTGCCTCTACCAGATCCATATCGTCAATGGTTAAACCTGTCTTTTCAAATACTTTCTTTGTGGAAGCAACCGGGCCTACTCCCATAATGGAAGGATCTACGCCGCCGAGAGCTCCTGCTACGAAAGAAGCCATAGGCTTCACGCCTAATTCTTTTGCTTTTTCTTCGCTCATAACAACAACTGCCGCTGCACCGTCATTGATACCGGAAGCATTTGCCGCTGTAACGATTCCGTCTGGTTTGAATGCAGGACGCAGCTTAGAGATGCCTTCCTTAGTTGTTCCAGGACGCGGGCCTTCGTCTGTATCTACAATAACTGTTTTCTTTTTCTGTTTTACTTCTACAGGAACGATTTCATCTTTGAACTTGCCGTCGTTAATTGCCTGTTCGCATTTCTGCTGTGAAGCTGCAGCGAACTCGTCTAACTGCTCTCTGGTCAGTCCCCACTGCTCTGCTACGTTTTCAGCTGTGATTCCCATATGATACTGGTTGAATGCATCCCACAATGCATCATTTACCATGGTATCCACCAAAGTAGCATTGTTCATTCTGTATCCGTAACGTCCCTGCATAGCTGCATAAGGAGCCATAGACATATTTTCCATACCGCCTGCTACAACGATATCAGCATCGCCTGCCTGAATCATCTGAGCAGCCATATTTACACAGTTCAAACCGGAACCGCAAACTACGTTAACGGTAACTGCTGGCGTCTCAATTGGCAAACCAGCGTTGATGGACGCCTGACGTGCCACGTTCTGTCCTAAACCAGCCTGGATAACACAACCCATATACACATGATCCACCTGTTCAGCCGGAACGCCTGCCCTGCTTAATGCTTCCTTAATTACGATAGATCCCAATACCGGTGCCGGAGTTGTGCTTAAAGCTCCTCCCATAGTTCCGATTGCAGTACGGCATGCGCCTGCCAAAACAACTTTCTTTGCCATTTTCTTCGTCTCCTTCTTTAAATATAGTGTATCGCGAAAACTTTTTGACAAAATCACCAAAATTCATGTTATTTTTTTAACAATCTTTTGCCAAAAAAAGGAAAACAGGCTGTGGACCTCTTCCAGGCTTCCATACCTGCAGGGCGCTTCCGATGATTCCCGTTTTTCCTGTGTTTTCTCCGTCGATAAAAGTATCCTAGCATATTTTTACGTAAATTGCAAGAATTATCTTGCCCCCGCTCTCCCTCTGTCCTTTTGTCTATCTTTGTTATATTTTTATCATTCTTTCCAGCCTTTTTCCCAGAAAAAAGGCTGTTTTTTGTAAATATTATACAAAAACTGCCTTTTCCTCATCTTCTGCTGTTTCCGCTATGTATTAATAAAAAACATGATTGCCGATGACAGTGCCGGGAATGGTTCCGTCATTCCTCCTGAAATACAGACAACTAATTGTAATGTTTCCGCCGAGAACTTCTCCTGCCGCCTGGGTGCAGCTCTGATTGGCCCCTTTTGCCAGCACAGAAGCAAACCGCCCGCTTGCCACAGGGGAAAATTGTCCGCCCTGATAGATGACTCCCGCCACCGTATTGGGAAAATAGGAGCTTCTCACCCGGTTCATCACAACGCTTCCCACCGCCAGCTTTCCTTCATAGCTTTCCCCTCCTGCTTCGCACTGAATCAACGCTGCCAGAAGTGAAATATCAGAAGCGTCGCTGCTGGGCGTAACCGTCCCGCTGCCTGTGGAACTGTTCTGGTTCTGTTTGACTTCTTCTTGCTTCTTGATTTCCTCTTCCTGTTTTCTGATTTCTGCCAGCCTTTTTGCATCCTCGGCTGCTTTCTGGGCTTCCAGCTCCTCCTCATAAGCCTTCTGCCGTTCAATTTCCGCTTCATAGGCTTTTACATCTGCCTGGGCTTCTGCAAGCTGTTTTCTGGCAGCGCTCAGCTTCTCGGAAGTGCTGTCTACAAGAACTGCCAGCTCCTGCTTTTTTTCTTCCTGCTGCAGCTGCAATTCTGCCAGCTGCTGTTCCTGCGATTCCAGCTCCTGTTCTTTTCCTGCAATTTCCTCTTTCGTTGCACGGTATTCTTCCAGCATTTTCCGATCGTAGTTATGAATATTTACGATATATTCTCCTTTATTCAGAAAATCTGCAAAATTCTCCGCGCTCAGCAGCACTTCCACCATTCCTTCCATGTCCATTTCATACATGAACCGGATTCTTTTTTTCATGGCCTCATACTGCTCCTGTTCTCTAATTCTGGCTCCTTCCAGCGCAATCCTGGTTTCCTCCAGGCTGTTTCTGGTGCTTGTGAGCTGCTCTTCCGTCTCATTCAGCCTGGCGGCCGCATCCTCCAGACTGCTGTTGAACTCCTTCAGATCTCCTTCCAGACTTCCTGCCTTGCCAGACAGGCTGTTGGCCTGATTTTCTGCTTCTTTCTTCTGTTGCTCCAGGTCTTTGATCCCTTCCTGGACTTCATTTATTTTCCCCTGAGTTGCAAAAACCACCAGATTGGATAAACAACACAAAAGGAAAATTAATGCCAGGGCTTTTCCTGTTCTCTTCATGGTATCCTCCAGTATCTCCATCCTGCTCCTTTGTGAACCGCTGTTAAAATTCTATCACACTGGCGGCCGCAAAGCAATTCCTGAAATAATTTTATCTGCTGACAGTCTTTGCCAATTGCATATTTTATCCGATATAAAATACAATGACAGAATGGCAACAGGATTTGGAGGTGTTTTCGTGCAATATGTAAAAATCAACCATTTAAAGCCTGGCATGCGTCTTGCCCGGCCTATTTACAATAAAAAGGGAGTTATGCTTTTAGAACGGGATACCCGGCTCACCCGTCAGGGAATCGCAAATATAGAAAATTTTGGTCTTTGGGGGGTCTATATTTTAGAGCCGGCGGAGCCAGTGCCCCCTCTAAGCGATGAGGACATTGAACTGGAACGGTTTCTGACCGTCTCCACCTTCCGTCTGAAAGACGATCTTGCCCTGCTTACGAACGATATGGCGCCCCAGAACCTTACAGGACTGGCCCAGACAATCCTCAGAGATTTCGGTTCTTTGGACCATAAAATCAATTTTGCAAAAAATCTGCGCAGCAACGGCGATTATGTATACAAGCACTGCCTGAACACTGCTATTTTATCTGCAATGATGGTTCACAGACTGCACTATTCTTACGGGGAGCAGCTTGCCATTGTATGCGCGGCTCTGCTTCATGATATGGGACTGCTGTTGGTTCCTGATGAAATTATGGAAAAAGGCGACGCCCTCCTGTCACCGGACGAGCGGCGGCTGATCCGGGGCTATCTGGAAAAGGGATACCAGCTTCTGCACCCAGATTACAACGACTACAGGCTGCCGGAGCTTACCCTTCAGCTTGTGGGGCAGTTGACCCGGCTAGAGCACAATGTGAAAATCCCTCTTCAGAAAAATATTCGCTGGAGAAACGGCACCCACGTGCTTCATGTAGCAAGCATGTTTGATGAACTGACTTCCATGAACCTGGACAAAGAACCAGTTTCTGAAATCCGTGCGGTACGCTTCCTCAGAGAACATCCGGATTACTACCCTGCGCCTTTTGTTACAGCCCTTACCCAGTGCATCCATATCTTGCCCGGCGGATGCTGCGTGGACTTTTCCAATGGACAGAAAGGCATTATCATTGAAGAAAATGACAAGAATTATGCACAGCCTGTAGTAATTCTTTTCTCCGATAACCAGCGCATTGACTTTACCGACGCCAGATTCCAGAAAACCATGCACATTTCAGATGTGATGAAAACCATGGATCTGCGGCTGAAAGTGGATCAGGAGACTCTGAAGAAATATGCCAGCGATCCCCACACCAAGGAAACTGCCAAACGGTACCAGGAGAAGCGGAGCAAGCTGGTGGCCGCAGGAAGGGTTTTGTAAGATACCGTTGGAAAGCACAGGAAAGGGGCTGTCGGGAAATGACAGCCCCTTTCTATTAGCTGCGGTATCCATCCGGATTCATGCTCTGCCATCTCCAGGAATCTTCGCACATCCGGTCAATGCCAAACTCAGCCTCCCAGTCCAGTTCTTTCTTCGCTTTGGACGCATCGGAATAGCAGGTGGCAATATCTCCGGCCCTTCTCGGCTTGATTTCATAGGGAATCGGCTTGCCGCAGGCTTTCTCATAAGCCTTGACCACATCCAGCACACTGTATCCGTTTCCGGTTCCAAGATTGTAAATATTCACGCCGGACTTATCCTCAATCTTCTTCAAAGCCTTCACATGGCCTTTTGCCAGGTCAACCACATGAATGTAATCACGCACTCCTGTTCCGTCCGGCGTGTCGTAGTCATCTCCAAACACTCCAAGACATTTTAATTTGCCCACTGCAACCTGTGCAATGTAGGGCACCAGGTTATTCGGAATTCCCTTGGGGTCTTCGCCGATAATTCCGCTTTCATGAGCTCCGATGGGGTTAAAGTAACGAAGCAACACCACATTCCACTCCGGATCTGCCACATGGAAATCCGTCAGAATCTGCTCCAGCATTCCCTTTGTCTGCCCATAAGGATTGGTAATCTGCCCTTTGGGGCATTCCTCTGTAATGGGGATGATTGCCGGATCGCCGTAAACCGTTGCGGAAGAGGAGAAAATGATATTTTTCACTCCATGCTTGCGCATCACATCGCACAAAATCAATGTTCCGGTAATATTGTTATGATAATATTCCAACGGCTTCTGTACGGATTCCCCTACCGCCTTCAGCCCTGCAAAATGAATGACGCTGTCAATTTTTTCCTTGTCAAAAACCTGGCTTAAGGCCGGCGCATCTAAAATATCCACCTGGTAGAAAGGCACCTTGGCTCCAGTAATTTTTTCCACTCTTTTAACCGCTTCTTCACTGGAATTTACCAAATTATCCACAACTACCACATCATAGCCTGCATGAATTAACTCGATGCAGGTGTGGCTTCCAATATAGCCTGCTCCGCCTGTTACTAAAATTGCCATAATGATTACCTCCTGTCCATAGTCTGCACACCATTGTGCAAAAATTGCATTGCATCCCGGAGAGAACGCCCTTCTCTCTTCATGACAAAGTATAGCACAATCCAATATTTTAGTAAATACTAAATTTATTTTACTATATTTTTAGTAAAACTTTATCTTTTACAACAGCTTAAGATATGAACCACAACTTTCGTCATCGCCGCAGCTGTGAATCGCAGCAGCTTTCTCCCGCTGATACTTGTTTTACTCAAAGCTGATTCCACTGATTTCTCTGACAATTTCCTTCAACTGTTCCCATTTCTCTTCCATATCCGCCATCAGCTTCATCTGTGTGCGGCACCGATCCAGATTGTGCCCTTCCCGGTGTATTTTGAAATACACGTCTCCTTTCAGGTAATCGGTCAGGAAACGGATTCCGTTTTCATAAGTCATCACCTTTGCCCCCATAGGAAGCATGGCAATTTCCATATCGGTGAGATTTCCTTTGCAGCCTTTCAAAAATCCTTCCGTATAGATACGAAACAATCTTAAATCACAGCTTACTTTCGACAAATCCCGCTCGTCTTCTTCTCCGGTGCTGGCGCCAAACCGGATTGCGTCTCCGAAATCATTGACCGCAAGCCCCGGCATCACGGTATCCAGGTCTATCACGCAAATCCCCTTTCTGGTATCTTCGTCTATCATGATGTTATTCAGCTTGGTATCATTATGAGTTACCCTAAGAGGCACTTTCGCTGCCGCCAGCATATCGCCCAGCACACAAGCCGTCTCTTTTCTGGCGCGGAAAAATTCAATTTCCTTCGCCGCATTTTTTGCCCTGCCGCAGACATCTTCATCCACCGCTTTCAAAAACGCCTCATACCGGGCTTTCGTATCATGGAATCCGGGAATTGTCTCATGAAGGGTTTCTGCCGGATAATCTGCCAGAAGCTGCTGAAAATTCCCAAAAGACAGCGCGCTTTCATAAAAATCCTCCTCCCGTTCCACCCTGTCATAGCTTATGGCGTTTTCAATCAGATAATACATACGCCAATACTCTCCCCGGGAATCCAGGTAATAAGATTTCCCGTCTCTGGCGGGAATCACCGTCAGTGTTTCCCGCATAACGTCTCCGCCGTTTTCCGCGATTTTCTTTTTTAAAAATTCTGTGACGCCCACAATATTTTCCATCACTTCCTCGGGACTTGAAAAAATACTCCGGTTCATCCGCTGCAAAACGGCTTTTTTTTCTCCCTCCACCAGAAAAGTATCGTTAATGTGTCCGCTGCCAAAAGGACGCACTTCCCCTCTAATTCCCTCCAATTCAAAGTGACTAACCGCTTCTTTTGCCTGTTCCTGCATTTCCTTCTCCTTTTTTTCGAAATTCTTAAAATTCTTCCGGATACAACCCTTTCTTCTTCAATTCTGCAATAGCGTTTACCACCATTTCTTTATCTTCTTTATAAGTAACGCCAAACCACTGATCCCTGGAATTCAGCACCTGTACGCTTGCCTTCCCTTCCCTGAGCAGGCTTCCCACTGCCATAGGCAGATAATATTCTGCTTTCAATGGGTTGTTGGGCAGCTCTTCCTTCAGGAAAGTCTCAAATCCCAGTTCCAGTTCTTTTAAAATACTTTCGGAAAATCCCCAGATATTCATGGAAACTGTGCTGTCCATGGAAATCTCTGTCCAGGTAGCGCCGTCATCTTCGGTATACACCGCCTGATCGCCCCGCTTCTCAATATGGGTCCGCTCACAGATTTCCGTCAGAAACCCTTCTGGGTCTGTCTCACAGACTCCCCTTGCCACATGACCGTTTTCCGTTAAGGTATTTTTCAAATCATATCCCACCATGGCGTAACGGTACTTTTCATCATCCTGATGGCTGGTCAGATAATCGTAAATTGCCTTGTAAGCATGCTTTCCGTAATAATCGTCTGCGTTAATCACTGCAAAGGGACCGTCCAGCACATCCTTGCAGCACAAAATCGCGTGTCCTGTTCCAAAGGGCTTTTCTCTGCCTTCCGGCGCCTGTATGCCTGCAGGTATTTTATCCAGTTCCTGAAACACATATTCCACCTGCATTTTCTCGGAAACACGATTGCCGATGGATTCCCGGAACACTGCTTCGTTGGCCTTCTTTATGATAAACACTACTTTTTCAAAGCCTGCTTCCACCGCATCATAAATGGAGAAATCCATAATAATGTGCCCCTGGGCGTCCACCGGATCAATCTGTTTTAATCCGCCGTAACGGCTTCCCATACCTGCTGCCATAATTACCAATGCTGGTTTCTTCATAATTTCAAACCCTCCTGATTTTAATTTCTTCTGTTGTCTATCATGATAATACAAAAAAAATATTCTGTATTTGCACAATATTTTTACTTTTTTGCACTATTTTATGTTAAAATAAAATACCTGGATCGATTGCCGCTTCCTGCTTCAGAATACTATTTCAGGCAGACGCAATTCAAAAAACGCCTGCAATTCAAAATACAACTCAACGGCTGCTGCGCAAAGGCCGGAAAGGACAATCTATGGACTTTTACAAATACCCTCTTACAAAATTATTTGAAATCCCGCAAATCGTTACCATCCACTATTTTGAATACAGCAGGGATTTCATATTTGACGGGGAATCCCATGATTTCTGGGAATTTCTCTGTGTAGACAAGGGTGAGGTGACAGTCACAGCAGACCATAGAACCCACAGACTGAAAAAAGGAAACATTATTTTCCACAAACCCGGCCAGTTTCATTCTGTGGCTACCAATGGGGTCATTGCGCCCAATCTTGTGGTAGTTTCTTTTGTGTGCCATTCCCCTGCCATCTCTTTTTTTGAAGATAAAATCTTGCCTTTGGGTGAAGCGGAACGCAACCTTTTGGCAACCATTCTTGCAGAGGCCAAAGATGCATTCCTGACTCCTTTAGACAATCCCTATACACGCCAGCTTTCCGGCAACCCCGGCCAGCGCCCCGGCTCTGAACAAATCATACAGCTGTCTTTAGAGCATTTTCTTATTTCTTTATACCGCAAAAGCTGTCAGCCTGCTTCTGACGCCCGCCTGAGCAAATCCGTCAAATTAAAACAGGATGACGAAACCTTCCAGCACATTATTGCTTATATGGAAAGCCGCTTAACGGGAACCCTCACGCTGGAGCAAATCTGCCGTGACAACCTGATTGGCGTCTCCCAGCTGCAAAATCTGTTCCGCAGTAAATGCGGATGCGGCATTATTGAATATTTCTCCCGGATGAAAATTATCCGGGCAAAGGAGCTGATTCGGGAAAAAAATATGAACTTCACCCAGATTGCCGACTTTCTGGGGTATAATTCCATCCACTATTTTTCCCGGCAATTCAAAAAAATAACCGGAATGACGCCTTCGGAATACGCCCTTTCCATTCAGGCCTTTTCCAAATAGTGTCATTCCGGCGTTTGTGAGGTAAACGAACCATCAGGTCTCCTCCCGGCATTCTTTGTTGCGATTCATTCTTCGTTTTGCGCCGGGTCCCTCCTCATGGTAACCATCAGGTCTCCTCCCGGCATTCTTTGTTGCGATTCATTCTTCGTTTTGCGCCGGGTCCCTCCTCATGGTAACCATCAGGTCTCCTCCCGGCATTCTTTGTTGCGATTCATTCTTCGTTTTGCGCCGGGTCCCTCCTCATGGTAACCTAAACTCTTGAAAGGTATTCTCCGGTTCTTGTGTCGATTTTGATTACGTCTTCCTGTTCCACAAACAGCGGAACATATACGGTTGCTCCGGTTTCCACCACTGCCGGCTTAGTTGCTCCGGTTGCAGTGTCTCCCTTAAATCCAGGCTCTGTTTCGGTAATTTTCAATTCCACAAACAATGGCGGCTCTACGGCAAACACACTGCCGTTATGGGAGCACATTTTTACCATTTCATTCTCTTTGACAAACTTCAGCGCATCCCCAATGGCTGCGGAATCCAATGCAATCTGTTCATAGGTCTCAACATCCATAAAATGAAACAGATCGCCGTCAGAATATAAGTACTGCATGTCCGCTCTGTCAATACGCGCCTGAGGACATTTCTCAGTAGGACGGAATGTTTTCTCCACTACGCCGCCGTTCTTGATATTTTTTAATTTTGTTCTGACAAAAGCTGCACCTTTTCCCGGTTTTACATGCTGAAATTCAATAATCTGAAAAATATTATTTTCTAATTCAATCGTAATACCATTTCTAAAATCTCCTGCTGAAATCATTGGATTTTCCTCCTTAAACTACATTCGGGCGCAATCCGCCCATGTGCTTTCTACATTCTATACTATAATGGCAGATTTTTCAACCTTTTTTTCCTGTTCATCCACACGAAACATTCTCCTGCCGCCGGGCTTAACCGAAAAAACTTCAAACAAGACATCTGTCACCGGCTGCAGAGTCCCCCTTCACTTTCTTCTATTTCGGAAATCATGTCTACCCGCGTCTGATGCCTTCCTCCCATAAATTCCGCTTCCAGATAAGCCTTCACAATATCTTTTGCTTTCTCAGGCCCTACGATTCTGGCTCCGAAAGCTATCACATTTGCTTTATTATGCTCCTTGATCAAATGAGCGGTGGTAGTATCGGAACAAACGCCGCAGCGGATTCCCTTAATCTTATTGGCGGCTAGGGAAATTCCCACTCCTGTTCCGCAAATCAGAATTCCGCAGTGTGCTTCCCCTGCTGCAACAGCGCGTCCTACTTTCTCCCCATAAACGGGATAATCGCAGCTTTCTGTACTGTCCGCTCCAAAATTAATGACTTCATGCCCCAGATCTTCCACAAACTTTATGATTTCTTTTTTCAAATCAATGGCGGAATGATCGTTTCCAATTGCTATTTTCATGGTGCTCCTCCTTTACAAACAAACCTTCCCTATTTCATTTTTTCCTATGATAAAAAAACAGTACAATTCTTTCCAGATACCGTTTTAATACAATCTGAATCTCTTCCTTTGGGTGAATGGGCTTCGTCAAAATTGTACGGATGCCTGCCCGGTTTGCCCCGTACACATCTGTAAAAATCTGATCTCCCACAAACAAGGTATTGTCCTTATTGGTTCCCATCAATTCCATGGCCCGCTCATAACCGGAAACTTTCGGCTTGCCTGCCTTAAAAATATACTGCACCTGCACCTCATCGTTAAACATTTTCACCCTGGGTTCCTTATTATTCGACAACAGGCAGCACTGATAGCCCAGCTTCTTCAACCGGGCAAATAATTTCTTTGCAGGCTCATCGGCCGGTGCGCCGTGAGGTACAAGGGTATTGTCCACATCAAAGATAATTCCCCGATACCCTTCCTGAAACAAACGCTCGAATTCTATCTGATATGCGGAATCCAAATATTCATTGGGATAAAATTTTTCTAACATTCCGTAACTTCTCCTGTGCCAATAAATTTCTGTCTCACTTAACCTGGCGTTTTGCAGGTCCCACGACCATCCTTATTGTGGAAGCCGAAGGTTTTCACAATAAAATCCAATCTTGCTTAATTGTCCAAAATCTTCTTCAGCTCATCCATAAAGGTATTGACATCTTTAAATTCCCGGTAAACGGATGCAAATCTTACATACGCCACCGGATCCAGCTCCTGAAGCCGGTTCATCACAATTTCCCCTATCTCCGAACTGGAAATTTCTTTTTCCTCCCGGCTGAAAATGTCCACTTCCACGGTATCCACCAACTGGCTGATCAAATCCACAGATACCGGACGCTTGTGACAGGCGCGGAGAATTCCCGCTTCCACCTTTGCCCGGTCATACTGCTCCCGGTTGTTGTCCTTCTTAATTACAATTAAGGGAATTGTCTCCACTTTCTCATAAGTAGTAAAACGCTTCCCGCAATCATCGCAAAGCCTTCTTCTGCGGATAGAATAATTGTCATCCGCAGGCCTGGAATCTATGACCCGTGTGTTATCGCTGCTGCAATATGGACATTTCATGATATCGCCTCCCCAATTTTATCTATTGCAATTTATCATTTCTTTCCGTATTTTTCCTTAATCTCATGCAGTTTATAATTTCTTTCAGTATATCTTTCTTTTTTTTTATTGTCAACAAAATTTGCAAGATTCCCCTGCTACAGCCAGCGTCAGCAGGCAGCTTTACTCCCAGTTTCGAATCATGAATGACATTGCCAGCCTGATAGCGGCAAACCCCAGAGCAATCAAAAAAGCCTGTCTGTAACCCCCTGTCTGCCAAAACAAATTCCCACCAGACAGATCCCCACATAAAATAATCCAGCAGAGCCATTTCCGCTCATTTAGAGAATTCCCATGGCAGCAACAGAAGCAACGAATACTGCCCGCAATGTCTGGATACAGTCAATCCGATCCGACGCCATTCCTGCCAGAATCCGTCCAAAGGTATTAAACAGAGCCAATACAGAAACCACTTTTCTCCTCTTCTGACAGAATCAGCGCTACAGGTTCCTCCTCCAGAGAATCCAGGTATATCCACCCCTTTGCATAAGGCGGATAAGGATACTGATAGCGGAGAAACTTTTTTCCAACGCTGTTTTCTATGCACTCCATCATCCTTTTGGTCAGTGATTTTGGAAATAACCTGTCATGATGAGACGTTAGATAACTGTCAAATTCCAGGTTCTGAATCTGTGCCAGAGTGGCATACTGTTCCTGCCCTGACAAATGATTCTGAAAATTCAAGCACATCACCGGAGTTAAGGCGTCTCCCGACAAAAGCAGCTTCATCGAGGGAATCCATACTCCAACAGAACCTGCCGTATGCCCTTTCAGGGGAATTATTTGGCACTCCATCCGTCCAAGATCAAAGCTTTCAAATTCCAGAGGAATGATACATTTCCATTCTTTTGGCGGAACCAAAAAGGGCCGGGCGCCATTCCCGGCCAAATCCAGAATCCAGCGGTTCAATGTTTCCGTATCATAGCTTTCTAAAATGGAAAAATCCGGTTTTGGAAAATACACACGCTCAAACTGGCTGTTTCCTCCTATATGGTCAAAGTGCCCATGGCTGTTTATCACCAAAAGAGGAAGTTCTGTCACGCTTTTCAGCGCTTTCCCCATATGGTCAATTCCGCAGCCGGTATCAAACAAAAGAGCCTTCTTACCTCCCACTACCAGATTCGCACAGCATCCTGCCTGATCCTTTAATACATACACATTCTCTAATACTTTTGTGATCCTAATCATATGTCCCCAAGAAAAGGACTGCCGCATTCTGGAATATGAATGCAGAAAACACCTTCCCGTCTCATATTCCTTCCTGGGGCAGCCCCGATTTCTCACCTTTTTATTTTACGAATTAAAAATTTCTGAAAAGCATCCACGCCTACGCCTACATAAAACACTCCGGCCGCCATGGCAATTCCAATTTGTATAGGGAGCGTCCTCAGTTCTGAAAGTTTCATCGGCCCCATAACGGTAAGTCCGATTGCCCATCCGCAGAGCCAGGCAGGGGTATAAAACACTGCCGGAAACGTTTCTCCGATGAGAACCGCAGCGCCGCCCAAAAGAAACAGGGTAAAATATAATTCCAGATTGGGATGCAGGGCCAGAACTTCCATTACCCAGATTGCAGTTACCGCCCATACATCGCCGGCAAGAAAACCTGCGGTAATCTTTAATGCGTCTTTTCTTTTATTTCCATTTGCCACATAAAGGCCGGCGCATATCAGCGCAACCGCGCCTACGTCAACGCCCAGATACGGCGCCGCCACTGCCCAGATGGGCGGCATAAAGGCAATGCCCAACGCCAGAGTCAGCATATTTATTTTCTTTTGTTTTTTCTCCATATGCCTTGTCTTCCTTTCATCTGGCTACCACGAAAAACCGCTCCATACTGGTTTCCCGGTATATTCTTTTAACCTTTCTTCCCCGTTCAGCACACGGACTGCCCCGGCAGCCATTGCTTCCATTTCAAACTCTCCCGGGTAAGCAGTAACCGGCGCAAGAAAGGAACAGCTTTCCGTTATCTGCCGCACTAAATCATCACTGTGCACCATGCCCCCGCCAAGCAGTATTCCGTCCACCTTTCCATGGAGAACCGCCGCCATAGCGCCAATGCATTTTTCAATCTGGTAAATCATGGAATTCCACAGCATTTCTGCATATTTATCCCCCTTCTTTACCCGCTGAGTCAGTTCCACTGCATCTGAAATTCCTACATGGCTGACAAAGCCGCCGGTCCTGGTACAAAGTTTCTTCATCTCTGCCGCATCCAGATGATTTTTCCCCATATACTCCAAAAGATCTGCAGCCGAAACGCTTCCGCACCTTGTAGGAGCCATAGGCCCTTCGCCGCCTACAATGTCATATCCGTCCACCATCCGTCCCTGGCGGTGGGCAGATACGGAAATTCCTCCGCCAATATGGCATACTACATAATTGCAGTTTTCATAAGCTTTTTTCAGCACATTTTTGCTGTGTCTGATTGCCGTTTCCTTTAAATTTAATGCGTGCAAATGGATGATCCGGTTCACTCCCTGAATGCCTGTCATCCTTGCCAGATCCTGAAGCTCATCCACATCCGGCGGATTCACTACCATGGCCTGTTTCCCATACTTCACGGCAAATTCATTGGCAAGCTGGGAACCCAGGGCAGCCGGGTGGATGACGCCGTTGGCGCATGTCCTGGCATGTTTCAGCATCAGTTCCGACACTCCATAGGTTCCTCCCTCCATGGCAAGAAGACCGCCGCCTCTTCCCACAAACACATCCACCTCTTCCAGTGAAATCCCCGCCTCCTTCAGAAGTTCCAGGATCATATCCCTCCGGTAAGGAAGCTGATCCGGAATCGTCTGATATTTTGAAAGCTCTGCGGCGTCATGGGATACATTTTTTGTAAAAACGCATTTCTCCCCTTGAAATAAAGCGATTTTCGTAGAAGTAGAGCCGGGATTTACCGCCAAAACCTTATATTGTTTCATTTATTTTCTCCTTTTCATTCTCCCGACGCCCGCACAGCGCTGATTACAATATTTCCTTTGATTTCAGAAACGGGAGCTCCTCTGGAACAGTCGCATACCACCTTGTTGAATCCCTGCATCATAGGGCCGTAAGCGTCTGCATGCCCAAACTGCTGAATCAGCTTCACTCCAACGTTTCCCACATTCAAATCCGGCCAGATTATGATATTCGCTTTGCCTGCCACCTTGCTCTCCCGCTTCACCTTTTTCTCCGCTACCGCTGGCGAAACTGCCGCGTCAAACTGAAACTCTCCGTCAATGGCAAGATCCGGCCGCTGTTTTTTCGCAATCTCCAGCGCCTGAACTACTTTATCAATCAATTCCCCCTGGCCGCTTCCCAAGGTGGAATAGCTGACCATGGCGCACCTGGGCTCCCAGTCCAGTAAGGCTTTGACCGTATCGCAGGCAGAAATTGCGATATCCGCCAGCTGCTTTGCATCCGGATTAGTGCACACGGCGCTGTCGCCCACCGCAAGAAGCGTCCCTTCGCTTCCCGCAAATCCCGGAATATCGCACAAGCCGATACTGGAAACAGTGCTGATGCCTTCTTTTAATCCAATGATCATCTGCCCCGCCAAAAGCACATCCCCGGTGGTATTGTCAATGCCCGCAAAGGTTACGTCCACTTCTTCCACTGCCTGCATTACCATGGCGTAATATAAAGGATTCTGCATCCGCCGGTTTAAAGCTTTTTCCTTTAAAATTGTCTGGGGAAGGGCCACGTATTTTTCAATCAGCTTTTTCTTATGGTCTTCTTCGCCGATATCCACAATTTCAAACACACTTTCCTCATAACCTCTTTCCCTGGCCGCTTCTCTGATCTCACCGCCGTTTCCCACAAGAACAGGGATAATATAACCTTCACGCCCTGTTTCATAGGCAGCCTGCATCATTTTTTCATTCATGGCTTCCGGAAACGCAACCTTTCTGGGGTTCCCTTTGGCCTTTTGGTAAATTTCATCCAATACTCCCATTTTTACATTTCCTCTTCAATCAGGTTTACCAAATCACCAATGGTTGCACAGCCGCTTGCGTCCGCCAGCATCAGTTCCACATCCAGCTCATTTTCAATCTCAGCCACAAGAGCCACCATCTGCACGGACGCGCCGCCTAAGTCTTCTTTGAATAATGTTTCCATCGAAAGGTTTGCTGCCTCCTGCTTATAAGATGTCGCCACCATATTGATTACCTGTGCTTCTAATTCTTTTCGTTCCATTTTACTTATTCTCCTTTTTCAAACAATCTATTATTTATGCTTCATCAAGGTCAAACACCACTGTCTTAAAGCCGCCTTCCCGTTCAAACACAGCCGCATGGCAGTTAAGGGGAAGTTTTGCGGACAATTCCGCCCTGTTTTTCTTACTGACGCCCCGGACAACAGCGTTCAGCCGTGTACCTTCTTCAAGTTCCACTTCGCCGTAGGCGTACTTGCCTAACTTTTTATATTCCGGCTTGGAAGAAAGAGCCGCTGGAAGGACAATCGAATGCAGCTTTGCTTTTCCGCTGATTTCATACCACTCCGTTTCATAATTGCCGCATGCATTGCAGGCGTATACCGGGGGAAATTCCACATTCCCGCATTTGGGGCATTTCCGTCCCATAAATTTTCCTTCTTCCAGTCCCTCATAAAACTTCTGGACTACTTTTTCTAACTGAATGCTCATGAAAGCGCCTCCTATCCTTCTAATGTACGAATTACAATTGCAGCCACATTCTGGGCCCCGCCGTATCCCCGGAGCATCGCAGTCCTGGGCGTCTGCTTCACCTGATGTTCTCCGCACTCGCCCCACATCTGTTTGCATGCCTCGTACACGTCTGCAAGGCCAGAAGCTGCATGTGCATGTCCAAAGGATGTCCGGCCGCCGTTGGTGTTGATGGGCTTGTCCCCATCCCATGCGGTGCGTCCATCGCAGATATACTTCCAGCCTTCTCCGTATGGAAGGTAACCTGCAATCTCTGCAGACACCAAATGGGAAGTAATGATAAAATCGTTGGCATAAAATAAGTCCAGATCTTCTCCTGACAATCCGGTTAATTCATAGACCTGCCGCACTGCCTCTTCCGTTGCCCGGACTTCAAAATGGGGAGTTGTGGCTTCGCAGGCTGCGCTTCCAATTCCCAGCACTTCAATGGGCCTGTGTTTTAAATTCTTTGCAATCTCAGAAACCCTCTCCGTTGCGCACACAATCGCTGCGGCTGCCCCGTCGCATTTCAGCTCGATGCCGCCGGCGCGGAGAAAATCTCCCATCCGCGGATTGTATGGAGAATTCATATATTCTTCCAGTGTCATGCCCGCTTCTTCGGCAAGGGCTTCATAAGTCTTTCTCTCAATTGCCAGGGGATTGACGGAAGCATTTCTTCTGTTGTTAATGCACATCCAGTTTAAGGTCTGGTTCATCTGTTCTGACGTAATGCCTCTGGTTCTGACATACCACTCTGCCGCATCATCATAAATCAGTTCCTGGCCCGCCATCAGGCTTCTGGTATAGGTACGGTCATAGAGCCATGATGTAGTTTTTAAGAACTTATCCATGGTCATCTTATCTCTTTTATAGGGATGTTTCGGAGATTCCACATTGTCTGCCGGCGACGGCGTGCTGTCCCCAAATTCCACTGCCCCGGTAAGCACACAGTCATATTTTCCGGAAGCTACGGCATTCACTGCCTGTTCAATGGCAAGATATCCGGTGCAGCACGCCTCAGAATGATGAATAGAGCCCTTCCCCTTCATTCCAAACCAGTTGGCAACCTGCACATTCGGCGTCAGATAGTTGGAGCCGTTTAAAGGGCTGGCTTCCCCATGAAAATAAAAATCCACATCTCTCGGATTCACGCCGGCGTCTTCCATTGCCTTCAATGCCGCATACCCAAACATTTCACCCTCTGTCAGCCCGTCCGTTTCGGGGTGATCTACCGTGTACATAAACGTAGTGCAGCCAACGCCGATAATCGACACGCTTCTTCCATACTTTCCCAAAGTACCCATAATTTTTCTTCCTTTCCTCTCTTTTGATATCATCAGTATAGAGAATTTTCTGCTTTGATTCATCGTGCCTGCATCCAATCTTTTCCTCTGCCAGCCTGATTTTTCGTGCACACGCACAATTCTGTTTGGGATATAATAAAAGCAATGACAATAAGAAACCATTCACACGCCACAAAAGCGAAAGGAACGCCTCTATGGAATATATACAGTTACTTAGCCATTTAAAAGAACAGGGATATGGTTACCATATCTACGGAAACTCCCTGCTGGATCCGGATTTGATTCATGCGCGTATCCTGACAGAGCAGAACCATGCTTATTCTCCATCCACCTTATATTTGGCGCCTGCCCGCCTGCTTCCGCCTCCCGATCTGGACAACTCCATCATCTTGTTTTGCCTGGAGCAGTCTGCCAATTTCCAGCAGTATGAAACAAGCGCCTTTCAGGTTGCGGCCTTTGAGCCGGGAATCTCCCAGGGAGAATTTTTGAACTTTATTTTAGATTGTCTTACCGAAATCCAGCAGATTACCTCCGGCATGCATATTCTGGTAAATGCTTTATTTTCTGGAAACGGGCTTCAATATTTAATCGACACAGCCACAAACATATTTGGCAATCCCATTTATGTGATTGATCTGCAATATAAATATCTGGCTATGTCTGCCGGAATTGTGCCTGACAATATTTTCTTTCAGGAGGAAAGCGCCACCGGATACATCAGCGAAACAGGAATTCAGCATATTACCAGAAATAACCTGGATGAAAAAGTACAGAAGACAAACCACGCCTATTACCATTACAATGAGTTAATCCAGAAAGGAATGCTGATTGATACAGTAGAAATTCAGGGAGTGGGAATCGGACATGTGATGATGCTGGAATCGGAACATGAGTTTTACGATTTTGACAGAGAATTTTTCCATCGATTCAGCAAGCTGATATCCATGGAATTGCAGAAAGACTCCTCTTTCCGGCGGAACAAAGGCGTCATGTATTCTTATTTTTTAATTGATTTAATCAAACATCCAAAGAAAAATACCAACCACATCCAGGAACGCTTAAAAGCTATGGGATACAACCTGAAGGAAACCTTTTACATTATTGCCATTCCCACCGTGGGATACAGCACCTCGGATTTGAAAATGGAAGTAATCCTGGAGCGGATGAAATTTATCTTATCTGGAAGCATTTACGTGATTTACGAAAATACGATTGTATTCCTAATCAGCCGAAACCTGAACCAGCGTTTCAGCGACTATGAAATGAACCAGCTGGAAAACTACCTGAACGCTAATAACCTGAAAGCGGGCATCAGTAATTTTTATCAAAATCTGGAAGACACAGCCTGTTTCTATCAACAGGCCGTGTCCGCCGTGCTTCTGGGAATAAAACTGTCTCCCGCTTCCTCTGTTTACTATTTCAGCGATTACTACCTCTACAAAATGTTAGAAACTCTGGAAAGGGAAGATCCCCAGATCCAATTCTTAATCCAGCCCGGCCTGATGAAGCTGTACCTTTACGACAAAGAACACGGCACAGACTTCATGGATACTATAATAGAATTTCTAAAGCATCCCGGCCAGCCTGCAAATATTGCGGATGCACTGCATATCCACAAAAACACGCTGCTGTACCGCATGGGAAAAATCAAACAGATTACAGGCTGCGATTTTGTGGAAGGGGAGGAATATATGAATTACAACCTGTCTGTAAAAATTATGAAATATCTGCACCTCATCTAATCTGGCTTGGGAACAGGCTTATTTTCTTTTGCAGGGAATAGGACGTTTCGGGCATTTGGGCTTAATTGTCCCTGCCCGGACAACAGCGTCCTCCTCACAGGCTTCCATGCAGGCTCCGCACTGGATACATTCTTTTTGATCTATTACATGCACAAATTTCGCTTTTCCCAGAACCGCATCCTCTTCACAGGCGTCTATGCACTCTCCGCATCCGATGCATTTTTCTGCAAGGATATGATACGTCATAAACTTCCTGCAGACTCCGGCCCGGCATCCTCTCCTGCCGATATGATCTTCAAAATCCTCCCGGTAACTATCAATTGCAGCAAGAACAGCCGCTCCAATCTCCTCCCCTGTCTCACAAAGAGACTGGCTCTTCATCATTTGGCAAAGTTCCTGCATCTGCGCCAGATCTGTGCTTTTTCCCTTTTTCTCTGCGATATCTCCAAGCATCAATTGAAGCTGGGTGACGCCCTCATATCCAAATACGCATTTGCCGCATCCGGCGCATTCATTTTCAGAAACCAGTTTGCATATCGTATCCACAATGCACTGGGTATCCTTTAAATTATTGATCTTATCCAGCATACTCATACAGACGCCTCCTAATACTCATTCCATAATTTCGGCCTGTGAAGCATAAGCCGCAAATCACACTGCAGGCACCGGCTGGCTTCACACTGTGCCTGTTCACAGGTCATGGACTCTTCCACAAGGGTGAAATCCTTTGCCCTTGCCGACGCCTCTGCCACTTCCGGCTCCACCCGCTCTAATCCTGCAAATCCATCTGCCTGTCCCAGATAAGGAGAAGGTTCCTCTTCCTCTAAAAGCCGCTCGCTGATATCTCCGTCACCGCCCAGATACAGATCCATCTGCTGTGCCGCTTTCCGTCCGGCAGCTATCGCTTCAATTACCGATTTGGTTCCTGTCACAACGTCTCCTGCTGCAAACACGCCTTCCATGCTGGTATGTAACTGCCCGTCTGTCTGGATATAGGGGCCATGGGTCAGATCAAGCTCCATCTTGTCTGTGCCCTCCGGCTTCTGCCCCACGGCAAAAATTACCTGATCTGCAGCAATCACCTGATTGCTGCCTTCCACTAATTCTGTCACTGCTTTTCGGTTCTCATCAAAATAGAACCTGGCAATCTTCTGAATTTCCACTCCTTCTGTCTTGTCCGTTCCAAGAATCCGAAGGAAAGAATAGGCTGCGTGAAGAATAATCCCTTCCTGCCGTCCTTCCTCGATTTCCTCCGGGGTGGCTGTCATCTGATCTTCCCTTTCCAGACAGGCCATGTGAACTTCTTTTGCACCCAACCGAAGCGCTGTTCTGGCACAATCATAGGCCACATTTCCGCCGCCTAGCACCATCACTTTCTCTCCTACCGGAAGAGGCGTCCCTTTCCTGGCCTGCTTCAGGAACTCTGCATTGACATATACTCCAGGCAGATCATTCCCTTCTATGGGAAGTTTCGTTCCCTGGTGCGTCCCGATGGAAACCAGAGCCGCATCATAGCCCTGGGCCAAGAGTTCTTTCGGACTGTCTGCAGACACTCCTGTTTTCAGTTCAAAGCCTGCTTCCAGCATCGTATTGATTTCCCGATCCAGCAGCTCATCCGGCAGCCGATATGCCGGAATGCCGTAACGGCACTGGCCTCCTGCCTTTTCATTTTTCTCAAACACTGTCACTTCATGGCCCTTTTTTGCCAGATAATATGCGGCTGTCAATCCTGCAGGACCTGCGCCGATAACGGCTGCTTTCTTTCCTGTGGCTGCATCTTTCCGGACATGCCGCTTCCATGCGCCGTTGTCATTTGCGGCAGCAGAACGTTTTAGCTTACAGATTGATATTGGGGCGTTCAGTTCTCCCCGCTTACATTCTCCTTCACAGGCATGGGTACAGACGCTTCCAAGCGTCTCCGGGAACGGAACTTTCTCCCGCACCACCGCTGCTGCTTTTCCAAACTCCCCGTCTTTGACATAGCGGACATACCTGGGAATATCAATATGGGCCGGACATGCGCTCCTGCAGGGTACGATATTTTCTGCGTAAGAACGCTCTTCTTTCATAATTTTCACCTGATCCATAATAGAACCGGTGGGACAGACCTCAATACATGCGCCGCAAAACCGGCACCCTGCCTCCTTCAGAGACTTTCCGTCTGGAATCCCCGCCCGAACGCCTGCCGGAGTCCGGATATAATCCAGCACCTTTACCCCTCTTAGCTCCTGGCAGGCACGGATACATCTTCCGCAGCGCACACATCTGGTAAATAAATGAGAAACCAGCGGATTGCTGTCATCATTTGCCACACTTCTGGATTTCTTTCTCCACCCCTCTGCACTGACGCCCAAATACTGGTACATGGACTGCAATTCACATTTTCCATATTTGGGGCATCCGGTGCAATCTGCCGGATGGGTTGCAAGAATCAGTTCCATGGCCATCTTCCGCACCTTTGACGACTCCGGGCCATTTACCGTAATCTCCATTCCATCTCTGACTTCTGTTTTACAGGCAGGCACGGCGCCTGGTTCCCCTGCAATTTCCACAGAGCACAACCGGCATCCGCCTTTTGCCTCCAAATCCGGATGGCTGCACAGGTGGGGAATAAAAACGTCCCCCTGCAAGGCAGCATCCAGTATATTCTGTCCTTCCTTTGCTTCAATTACTTTTCCATCAATGGTAATTTTCATATTAGCTATCATTCCTTAATATTCAAAATCATACTCTTTCTGTTGGATGCAATTCTTTAATATTCAAAATCATCCAGTTCTGCAGCTGCATGTTCTCCTGCAATGCGCCCGCTGTTCAAACAAAAGCCCATTGTATTTCCGGACAGGATAAAGGGATAGCTGTCCCCGAAAATATTGCATGCGTCTGTTCCCACACAATACAGACCCGGAATTACTTTGGCGTCCTGGGTAAGGACCTGGGTCTTATGATTAATTTTCACGCCGCCTAAGGAACCATAGGCTCCTACGTTCTGCCTGCAGCAATAGAAAGGCGCTTTGGCAATTGGCTGCATATATCGCCTGTCTTTTTCGAATATCTCATCAAAGCCAGCTTCACACATCTCATTGTATTCTTCAATCTGGGCCGTCAGTCCTTCCACATCGATTCCGGCTTTTTCTGCCAGTTCTTCAATGGTATCTGCCTGTACAATCGGTTCATAGCCTTCCGCCAAATCCCGTTCCCACTGTTCGTCAAAATGATCATACAGATCATGGGGATGTACATGGGAGACAATATCGGGACCTTTTTTCTTGTATTTTTTCAAAAGCTTACTGTCAAAAATGGAAAATGCTATGCTTCCCGGCTGAGCTGTAATGGCGTTTCCGGTAAATGTTGTATTCCCAATCTGGTCCTCCGGCATAAACCGTTCTCCATTCCGGTTCACCCACAGGCAAGGCTGACGGAATGCTCCGTCCAGGATAAAATGATTCATGTTATCCGGAAGCTGATACATCAGTTCCATGCTGCAGGGCTCTTTTCCAGCTCCGGCTTCCCATGCCATTTTCAGTCCATCCCCCTTCATCCCCGGAATAGCAAAGTTAAAAATAGTTTTTCCAAACTCATAGCCTGTCTCTTCCTGAATCATCTTCGGGTTATCTCCAAATCCTCCCGTTGCGATAATTACGGAATTAGCCCTTGCCTCGATCTCTTCTCCCTCTTTTGTCTTTGCCAAAACGCCTACTGCTTTCCCTTCTTCCATAAGAATTTTGGAAACAGGAGTCTCAAACAGAAATTCCACACCCAGTTCCGTTGCATGCTCTGTCATTTTTTTTGTCATGGAAGTTGCTGCACGGGGACCGGGAACTCCGCCGCCTTCCGGCTTGCATACATGCCAGGTAAATTCTCCGTCGGAATATGCCCTGGTATCCTCCGGGGCGCTGAAAGCCCGCTGCACTCCAACAAATTCCACGCCCATATCCATCAGCCAGTCAATGGTATCCCCTGATTTAAAATAATAATCTCTCACCATACGTGCATCCACACGGTAATGCGTGAAATACATATGTTTCCGGAACGCCTCTCCCGGCGTCAGGGAAATCATGTGCTCCCTCTGTATCCTGGAACCTATTCCCAAAGGTCCCATTCCCATATTGGCCGCTCCGCCTGTGGTGCTTGCTTTTTCAAAAGTCAATACCTGCGCTCCGTTTTCTGCTGCCGCAATACTTGCTGCAAGGCCGGATAACCCTGCTGCTACTACAATTACATCTGCTTTCATCTGTTTCATCGCGATACCTCCTGTTTTCCCGGTCATTAAATTGCCTGGAACTGTTTCTCTTTATATTTCTCCAGCTTTTCCTGTACAATCTTACGATTTTCAGGATTGGCGTAGAATCCGCCCTGGGTATGTGCAATCTCCTCTAAATGCTTTGCGCGCCCTTCTACGGTAGTCCTGTCTTTTAGCAGGCCGTCCTTCTGGATGACAAACTTCCATTTTCCTTCCTCTGTCTGTTCCAGTGTTCCCCCTGCGCCGCATACCTGGCATTCAATCGGATAGTAAAGCCCGTCCCATTGTTTTTCTCCTAACGCCAGCGCATTAGAGTGGCAATTAGGGCACCAGCCCATATCTTCATCTCCCAGCCACTTCCGATCTTTAACCGGAGTATTGACTGCTGCCATAATATGCTCCCCCAGCTGCCTTGCCCGGGCAATCAGCCCAGCATCCAACAGGCATTGGGCCAGACCTGGCACTCTGGCAGCCAGAATCATATCAACCACTTTCATGTCTGTGGTAAACATGGTCGCCTGCAGGCCCTCCAACGCCATAGACTGCCAGGAACGGGTAGAACCGCCCACTGCAATCAGCCCGGCCACTCTGTCCTTATGCTCAATGGCGCCGATTGTCTCCAAAAACGCCGTCTCATAGCTTAAACTCCGATGGGCAAAGGTGAGATACGCGCTTGCCGGCATCAAATCGTAAGTGGGAACAGAAAAAATGACAGCATCCTGTGCCAGCATAACGTCCATGATTTTTTTCTTATCGTCTTTCTCATCCAGGACACATCCCGTACTTTTTCCCTGAGACATTCCCATGGTACAGGAGGTGCACCCGGTACAGTCCAGGATGTTGTAGTCCTTCAAATTAATCATAGTAACTTCAGCGCCTGCTTCTTCACAGTACATCAGCGCTTCTTTCAGCAGTATCTCACTGTTGCTGTTCTTTCTGCCTGCTGCGATTCCCATTACTTTTACTGACATATTAATTCTCCTTTTTGCTTATCTTTCTTTGGCTAATCTATCTATTTATAATTATATTGGATTGTCTATTTTTTAACATCGTGTGCCATCCCCAAATTTAATGGAAATCTTTTTTTCATTTTGTGTCGGCGCACAAACTATCCAGAAGGCCTGCAACAACGGAAGGCCTAATGAAAAACTAAAAAAAGAAAAGGGGCTGCCGGAATATGACTGGCTTCCCACAACATATGGTTGTTAGAATTTCATTTTCCGGCAATCCCTTTTCTTTTCCAAAGATTATTTCGGCGGCTTCGGCTCGGGTACTTCCACCAAAATAATGTCCGGTCCGATTTTTACCACCTGGTTCCAGGGAATCACAAGCTCGCTTTCCCTTCCAAACAGCCCCCAGAACCTTCCGCAACCTGGAATAATCAACGCCAGAATGCATCCGTTGCAGGGATCAATGTCCAAATCCACCACAAATCCCAGGCACTTACAGTTACAGACATTGATGACTTCTTTTTCTTTTAAATCACATAAACGCATAATATCCCCCTGCTTTATTCTATGCCGCAGGGGGATATATGTGCAATTATATATGAAATTTAGGATAGGCTTACAATACGTTTTTGGTAGCGATAATATCTACCCCGGTGCCTGCCACGTCAGAAATAATCACATCCCCGATATGTACCGGCGCCTGAACCTTTACTCCCTTTAAGTCCTTCATAATGTCGAAGATTTTTCCCTTCGGAATATCTTCTTTGGTTTTTACAGATACCGCTGCAAGGCTTCCGCCCTCTACGATAACAGAACTTGTCACAATTCTGGTGGGATTGGTTACTTCTTTTCTGGCATATACGTCACCGCGCTTGCAGGTATTTCCGCTTACGCTTACTACCTCGCCATTGTTCATTTCTACCTTCAGCGGACATCCCATGGGGCATCCGATACAAATTAATTCTCTTGTTTCCATAGATTTATGCCTCCTCAATTTTTACAGTGATCTGGGACAGATTTGAAAATGCAGCCAGTTCTTCTTTCTTTAATACCACTTCTTCCATTTCTCCCGGAGCTACCACCGGACGTTTTTTGTGAATAATGCGTTCATCATTCAGATATACGGATACATAGCAGTTCTTGTATACATCGCCTACACGGAAACGAACGGTATGCTTTTCATCCATTCTGTCCGGATTAATGGTCTTAGGCACAGTGTAACGGGCTCCCTCCACTGCAACAATTGGAACATCCTTTGCACTGGATTCTTTATGCTTTGCGCCGTTTAATACATATTCTGCAGCATGTTTTCCGGCAGCGGACGCTTCCTCAGAAACGAAATCCACCAAATCATGTACGTGAAGCACGTTGCCGCATGCAAATACTCCTTCCACGTTAGTTTCCAGGCATTCATTCACCAACGGGCCTGAGGTCACAGGGCTCATCTCAACGCCCAGGCTTCTGGATAATTCATTTTCAGGAATCAGGCCGCAGGATAACAACAGCGTATCGCAGGTATAACGTTCTTCCGTGCCAGGTATCGGCCTTCTGTCCGGGCCTACTTCTGCAATGGTGATCGCCTCCACTCTTTCTTTTCCTTCAATATCAACAACGGTATGGCTTAATTTCAGAGGAATTCCGTAGTCATCCAGACACTGTACAATATTTCTCTTTAATCCGCCGGAATAGGGCATTAACTCTGCCACCACTTTTACTTTTGCGCCTTCTAATGTCATTCTTCTTGCCATAATCAATCCGATATCGCCGGAACCCAGGATTACAACTTCACGCCCCGGCATATAGCCTTCCATGTTCACCAGACGCTGTGCCGTGCCTGCAGAATAAATACCGGCCGGGCGGTATCCGGGAATATTCAATGCGCCTCTGGAACGCTCCCTGCACCCCATGGCAAGAACGATTGCTTTCGCCTGAATCTCAAACATTCCTTCTTCCCGGTTCATTGCCGTTACCACTTTATTGTTGGCAATGTCCATAACCATGGTGTTCAGCTTGTATTCAATCTTTTCTTCTTCTAACTGTTCGATAAATCTTCCGGCGTATTCCGGCCCAGTCAGCTCTTCCTTAAATGTGTGAAGTCCAAATCCATTATGAATGCACTGATTCAGGATACCGCCCAGTTCTTTATCCCTTTCCAAAACCAAAATAGATTCTACTCCGTTTCTTTTTGCTGATACGGCTGCTGCAAGTCCTGCAGGGCCGCCGCCTACTATTACGATATCATAATTTAACATGTTCTTTCCCTCCTGCTTTGCAGCCAACTATATTCTATCTTTATTAATTCCCACAATGATCTTGGAGTTTCCGCCTGCTTTGGTGATTTCTGCCGGATCTACTCCGCGCTCCCTTGCAAGAATTTCGATGGTTCTCGGAGAACAGAACCCTGACTGGCAGCGTCCCATTCCAGCTCTGGTGCGGCGTTTTACGCCATCTAAGGATTTCGCGCCCAGAGGCCGTTTGATTGCGTCAATAATTTCGCCTTCGGTAATCATCTCGCATCTGCAGATAATGTTTCCGTAAGCGGGATTTTCTTTGATCAAAGCTGCGCGCTCTTCGTTGCTTAATGTTTTGGGATCTAAGATACCCTTTCTGGACCCGTTGAAGCTGGGGTTCTCTTCCGCATTTGTCAGATCTTTGACAATTTCTGCCACCATTTTTCCAATTGCCGGGGCACTGGTTAATCCTGGGGATTCAATGCCTGCACAGTCAATGAAGCCTTTTGCGTCTTCTAACTCGCCGATATAGAATTCATGGCCGTCTTCATGGGCGCGCAGACCTGCAAAGGAGGTGATCACCTGTCGGATGGGAAGGCCTTTTACCGTGGTTCCTGCTTTATTGATCAATTCATCAATACCTTCCTGTGTGGTATTGGTTCCTTCTTTATTTTCAATATCAATTGCGGTAGGCCCTACCAAAGTATTTCCATGAACGGTAGGAGATACCAGAACGCCTTTTCCGAACTTGCTGGGAAGCTGGAAAATTGTATGTGTTACAAACCCTTCGGTGGAACGGTCTAACAGGCAGTAATCTCCGCGTCTTGGCGTGATGTGAAGCTTCTTATCACTTACCATATTGTGGAATTTGTCTGCATAAACGCCTGCTGCGTTTACAACATATCTGGTCTCAATTTCACCCTGATTTGTCTTTACCACCCAGTTGTCGCCCTTTTTCTCTAAACCTGTCACTTCTGTGTCAAACTTAAACTCTACGCCGTTGGTCGCCGCATTTTCAGCAAAAGCGATGTTCATTCCAAAAGGACATACAATGCCTCCGGTGGGTGCATACAACGCTGCAACTGCTTCGTCAGAGATGTTGGGCTCTAATTTTACCAGCTCGTCCCTGTCAATGATACGAAGATCTTTTACGCCGTTCTTTACGCCTCTGTCATAGAGTTCCTGAAGATTGGGCTTTTCTTCTTCATGCAGGCATACCACCAGGGAACCGTTGTTCTTATAGTGGAAATCAAGTTCTTTGGACAACTCCTCCATCATCTGATTACCTTCCACATTCAATTTTGCCATCAAAGATCCGGCCGCTGCGTCAAACCCGGCATGGACGATTGCGCTGTTTGCCTTGGATGTTCCGCAGCATACGTCTTCTTCTTTCTCCACTACGCAGACATTCAGCTTATATCTGGAAAGCTCCCTTGCGGAAGCGCTTCCTGATACGCCTGCACCAATAATTACTACATCATACATATTGTTCACCTTTCCTTTTCTATTTTCTGTTATACAAAAGGCAACAATTACACTCCCCGCTTGGGGAATGTAATCATTGCCTCTCTGTTATCTCCGCAATGTCATATCTCTCAACATCGAACTGCTTTTACCATGGAATCACTGCAAACAAACCAACTGCAATAAGAGCGCCGATGATTGGTCCAACTAATGTAACAACTCCATATCCCCAGTTAGAGCTTCCTTTTCCGCTGATTGGAAGAACTGCATGCGCCAGACGAGGACCAAGGTCACGGGCCGGGTTCAATGCATATCCGGTTAATCCACCTAAGGACATACCGATGGAAACGATGATTCCGAATACTAACAAGTTGCTTACGCCAGCAGGAGCTTCTGCCGGAATACCTTTGATTGCAAATACCAGTACAAAAGTTGCAACAACTTCAGCAAAAATATTAAGCGGCATATTCGGAATGGATGGTCCGCAGGAAAATACGCCCAATTTAGTTCCTTGATCATCCGTTGCGTCAAACTGATCTTTGAACAAAATCCATACAATCACTGCTCCAAGGAATGCGCCTGCAAACTGTGCGATAATATAACCAGGCACTAAGCTCCAAGCTAAGCTTCCGTCTGCTGCTAATGCAATGGTTAATGCTGGATTAAAATGAGCTCCGGATGCAGCGCCAAAAACAAATGCCGGCAACATAACTGCAAGACCCCAAGCAATGGTAATCTGGATAGATCCTGCCCCCTTCATTCCTGATTTATTCAAGGTTACGTTAGCAACTACGCCATCACCTAAGATAATCAACATCATTGTTCCTACAAATTCTGCTATATATGGTAACATTTCGCGTTCCCCTTTCTGCCTTCAATCTACTTTTGTCTACTAGTCTTCTTTTGCCCAGCCATAAGAGTATTTTACAGCCTTATTCCAGCCTTCTACCTTCTCTTTTCTCTCTTCTTCAGTAATCTGAGGCTTAAAGGTCTGGTCAATTGCCCAGTTCTTGATAACGTCCTCTTTGCTTGCCCAATATCCAACTGCAAGACCTGCCAGATAAGCAGCGCCCATAGCGGTTGTCTCAACACAGCAGGGACGGTTAACCGGAGCATTGATAATATCTGCCTGCGTCTGCATCAGGAAATCATTGGCGCTTGCGCCACCGTCAACCTTCAAAGCGCTTAATTCGATACCGGAATCCGCTCTCATAGCCTCCAGAACGTCATTCACCTGATAAGCCAGGGACTCTAATGTTGCACGGATGATATGATATTTATTTACGCCACGGGTAATTCCCACAATAGTTCCTCTTGCATACTGATCCCAGTGGGGAGCGCCAAGTCCTGTAAATGCAGGCACTACATAACATCCATTGGTATCCTTCACTTTCTTAGCCATGTACTCGGAATCCGGAGCGCTGTCAATGATTCTCATCTCATCCCGCAGCCACTGAATAGCGGCGCCGGCTACAAAAATAGATCCTTCTAATGCATAATTAACTTTTCCGTCAAGTCCCCATGCAATCGTTGTTACCAGTCCGTTTTTGGAGAAAATCGGTTTCTCGCCGGTGTTCATCAGTAAGAAGCATCCCGTTCCATATGTATTCTTTGCTTCTCCTGCTGTAAAACATGTCTGCCCGAACAATGCTGCCTGCTGATCGCCTGCTGCGCCGCTGACCGGAATCGAGCCGCCAAAGAAGGAAGGATCTGCTGTTCCGTATACACAGCTTGACGGTTTTGCTTCCGGAAGCATGCTTGCCGGAATATTCAGCTCTTTCAGAATATCCTCATCCCATTTCAAATCATTGATATTAAACAGCATGGTACGTGCAGCATTGGAATAATCCGTTACATGAGCTTCGCCCTTGGTAAGCTTCCAGATTAACCATGTCTCAACGGTTCCGAACAGAAGCTCTCCTCTTTCTGCTCTTTCTCTAACGCCTTCTACATTGTCAAGAATCCATTTTAACTTTGTTCCTGAGAAGTATGCGTCGATTACCAGACCAGTCTTATCACGGAATGTATCTTCCAGACCCTTCTCCTTCAGGCTGTCGCAATATTCAGAAGTTCTGCGGCACTGCCACACAATTGCATGATAAACTGGCTCTCCTGTATTCTTATCCCACACGATTGTGGTCTCACGCTGATTAGTAATACCGATTGCAGCAATGTCATCTGCAGAAGCCCCGATCTTCTGCATAGCTTCTACTGCAACTCCCAACTGTGTAGACCAGATCTCGTTAGCATCATGTTCTACCCAGCCCGGTTTCGGAAAATACTGTGTAAACTCTTTCTGAGCTACGCTGCACATTTCACCCTTTTCGTTAAAAAGAATACATCTGTTGCTTGTTGTGCCGGCGTCCAACGCCATAACATATTTTGCCATTTGTAAAATCCTCCTCCGTTTAAACTTGATAATGATATTATATCTTTTTTCATGAATTTTGTCATTAGACACATATACTTATTTGTACAATTTATTCATTTTTCATCCTATGTATCCCTTTTCTGCTGTCTTTCTGCCG
Organism: Petralouisia muris; assembly: GCF_004793545.1. GTDB lineage: Bacteria > Bacillota > Clostridia > Lachnospirales > Lachnospiraceae > Petralouisia > Petralouisia muris. Next base: position 97,428 of record NZ_SRYA01000001.1, read on the forward strand.
AAACCCTAAGCAGTCATCGTGGATTTTGTTGTAGGAAGTACCAAAATGCTTCCAAACGGATGCTGCAGCATCGCCCTGATGTTTTCCACTGCCGCCAGCACCTCTTCTTCTTCCGGCCCCTTCTTCATAGCCACACAGTCAAGCATGAAATGACAGACAGATTTCACAATAAAGCTTTCCGCCAGATAATTTCCCTGCTTCTCCGACCAGAACCTGCTTCTGAGCTGTTCATCCACCACAGGAATCAATTCCTCCATCAGCCGCTCCCTTCTGATATTCTCCAGTACTTTCCGATAGAAGAAATGATTTTCCTTGATAATTCTTACCACCTTGCTGATCCAGTCCTCAAATGTTTCATTCTCATCGTATGCAGCCTGTTTGACAAAGTCTTCCTGATAAATCCATTCAATCACTCCGTAAATATCCTGGAAATGGTAGTAGAAACTCTGCCGCTTCATATTCTTGCAGTCCATAATATCCTGAACGGTGATTTTCCGCAAAGGCTTTTCATGAAGCATCTCCTGCAATCCGTCCGCAATCTTTCTCTTTGTATTACCCATCTCTCTTTTCCTCCTTTTGGCCCTGTCCTTTGGGCATTCAGGTACGCCCGAGGCGCTTCCTCCTTACATAAACCATATATCCTGGTTGGTCGTCGAGACCGAAATCGCCCCTGCATTTAATGCATCAATGACATCTTCCCTGTCAGTGATTAAGCCGCCGGCGATGACAGCCTGCGAACTAAGCTTGTTAATCTTTTGTATAATTTTCGGCATTACCCCCGGCAGTATCTCGATAAAGTCCGCTCTGATCTGCCTTTTCTGTTTCTCTATACTCTGATAAGCTCTGGAATCCAGGACAAATATCCGAAAAACTGTATAGAAGGACAACTCTTTCGCCCGATTAATCATATTCATCCTTGTAGAAATAATTCCATCTGCCTTAGTATTTTTTCTGATATAATCTACTGCAATCTCATGGGTGCTCAAGCCTTCAATTAAGTCAATATGCACCAGGGCTATCTTACCAGCTTCTTTCACCCTTCCCACAATCTCACTGATATTGCACAGATTCCCAAACAGTATAAATACAATCTTTACATCAGATTCCAAACACCGTTCAATTCCCTCAAAATTCTTAACCGCTGCGATTACCGGACAATCCGACATTGCATCATAAAACTTCTGTTCCATAAGCCTCCACACCAGTTCTGCTTAGTTCACGCTTTTGCTTTGAACTCTTCCACCTCCTTCGCAAAAAAAGAAAAAAGAGTAAAGCTAATAAACAACATTTCTGCTGCGCTAACCTTACTCTCCATTCTCCAGGCACCTTGTTGACTTCTGTCTTGTGTTCTTATACTAGCACTTTCAACAGGAAAATTCAAGCAATCTTTCAAAAAAAATAAAATTATATCCAAAACGTTCATATTTCACTCTGGCAATTTGGTTGTTTTGACCATCCTTCAGTAATAGGATTTTTTAATGTCTTTACTTTACTTTTCTCATACATCTTGGCATAAATGTCAAAAACCGAATTGATTTTTTGACACTTCTCATTTTTTGCCCTTGCATTAGCCCAAATTAGAAGATATAATACAAACACAGTCAAGTGTGATGGTTGATTCCATCATAAATGTAACTTAATTTTTGCCCACTCTCTTTTAGACCAGGGTTTTGCTTCGGCAAAGCTTCTGGTCTTTTCCATTTGCTTAAAGAACTGCCTGCAGTGCTTTATTGGCTCGGCCACAGTGCAGCAGGGTGCGCAGCTTCATGAAAAGCGGCGCTGTTTCCGGCAATTGTCCTCCTTTGTGAAAAACCTGTTGAAAATCTCTTCTTACTGCGATATACTCTACTGTATGTTACAGAACTGTAAAACAGGATAAAGCTACGAAAGGATCTGCTATGCGTATCTGGTTTAAACTATGGAAAAATAATCATCTTCTGAAAGACACTGTAATTACGAACGACAGTGACGACACACGAACACACAAGATTTTCGATGCGCTGGATCAGGTCTGCTACGAATTCGACCTGAGTAAGCCAATCTGGTTGGACGCCACTATCGCAGAATTCAAACACCGTGGGAAAGCCAGGTTCTCCCAGGATAACTTTGTGGAAACCATAGATTTCGATTATCTGGAGATTCACGTAATAGAAGAATAAGGCTGAAAATCCAAAACAAATTGCTGCGTCCGGATCTTATTCATACCGCTGATTCGGTATTTCCCTTATCATAACAATATTCCGAACTGACTGCATCCGGCAATTAATATAGGAACCGTCTATGGATCCATCTTCCTTCACGGGCAGCATAATATTAATATGAACCAGCCTTTTCTTCGTCAGTGAAATTTTCTTTCTGTAGATTCACCAGGCATTCTGGTTTTCTGATGTTTTATTAATTCATATCCATCATCAAACTTGACAAACCAGGCACTTCCCATATGAGCCTCGTCTGCTCGAAATACCAGAATAATCGTCTCTGTTCCTTTTGGATAAAACAAATTTACTGGCATCTGGATGGAAGCCACCAGTTTATGTTTTTGTAAAATACGTTTTTTGACTGAATTAATTCCACTGTGCTTCTTGGTTCTGGAGGATATAGCATTAATTGGTACAATGGCAATCCCTGTGGACTCCGGCAGCAAAACATCCAGCATCAATTCCACAAACTCAATTTCTGAATATACAGCATCTGAATAAGGAGGATTGATAAAGCCTGTGTTGCATTCAAATTCTCTCACCTTTTCTACCAAAGAAAAACAATCTCCCTTATAAATGTGTGATCTGCCGTCTTTATTAATAAACATGTTCAGCGCAATAATGGTATAAATGCTCTTTTCTTTCTCCACTCCAAACAAGTTATTGTTCCGAAACCGCTCTTTCTCTTCCAGTGTATACAAATCAGAGTATTTGACCATTTTCCACGCCGCCGTCAAAAATTCTTCTGTCCCGACACAGATATCAACCACTTTAGAAGACGCGCTGATTTCAGCCAGGTCACAGAATAATTCCGTAACATGGCAAGGCGTAAGCACAATTCCCAATTTTCTGGCTTTTTCATTCATTTTAGCAGCGTTGTCTGTTGCGAACTGCTGGCCGGAATGTTCTAAAAGCACATTCCGGTATTCCTTCACCGACAATATTTCATGAAGATTCAAATTATTAAAAAACGCAGCCCCTTTGTTCCAGACAAAGCTGTCAATGATAAGCTCTTCCAAATGATTTCCTGAAATGCCTATTGCAATCACATCATACTCTGTCTTTAGATATTTTGCATACCAAAGCGCTCCATTGACTGCAAATTCATCTGCCTTTTCTGTTTTCCGCTTAGACGCCTGGGACAAAAGCCTGTTTATCTTCTCGTTGGCAGACTTTTTCGCCAGACAAAAACCTCCGGATGCACAGGAAAAAAGCTACCGTCTACATATCTCTTTGCCTGCAAAACCTGAAAAACTATCATATCTGCCACTTTTTCCTATTTTTAAAAATATGCCTATAAACCCCTCTGCCGTCTGGCCTCATACATCAGCAAAGCTGCCGCCACCGCCGCATTCAATGACTCCACTTTCCCTTCCATAGGAATCCGGATCAGGGTATCTGCCAGCCCGGTAATTTCAGGGCTCAATCCATTTCCTTCATTTCCAATCAGAAATCCCACCGGCTGCCTGTAATCCGGCTGATGGTAAGAAAGCGCGCCTGCTAAATGGGCCGCATACATGGAAATTCCCTGCTCCTTTAAAGTAAGGACAGCGGCCGGCAAATCGGAAGCAATGTAAAAGGGCATCCGGTACAGGGCGCCCATAGTGGCGCGGATTGTCTTGGGATGAAAGATATCCGCAGAGGTTTTGTCCATTAAAATCCCCGTGGCGCCCGCCCCCTCTGCGGTCCGTATCATTGTCCCAAGATTTCCCGGGTCCTGAATGCTTTCCAGGATTAACAGATGCGGATTCCTCCTGCCTTCCTCCTGTTTCTGATTCCGGCAGCCAGGAGTATTTCCCAGCAAATCCTCCAGGCAGTATTCCGGCATTTTGACCAGGCAGAGAATCCCCTGGGGCGTCTGGGTATCGCTGACCGTCCGAAACAAACTGTCTGTAAGAACCTCATAGGAATAGCTTTGAACCTTCTTTCGCCTGTCTTCTTCTTTCAGAAAAGATTCGGAAACATACATGGCCTCCACACGTTCCCTGGGGGCCTCCATGCACATTTTCATTCCCTCAACCACAAAAACCCGCTGCTCATAGCGGGTTTTTGCCTTTTTATTCAATTGTAAGATTCGCTTTATCTGCTGATTCGCGGAACTTGTAATCATAAAACCTACCTTAACTAAACACTTAAATTTCTGCAAACCTGGAACTGGTATTCTGGAAGCTGCTTCTGCATTGCCAGAGCTTCGTCAATATCAAAATCCACAAAATCTCCGTGACGGTATCCCACCACACGGTTTGACTTGCCTTCGCACAGCAAATCCACCGCATAGGCTCCCATGGTGGAAGCATACACCCGATCCTTACAGGTAGGGCTTCCGCCCCTTTGCATGTGACCTAAAATAGTTGCCCTGGTCTCAAGGCCGGTAGCCGCTTCGATACGCTTTGCCATACTTGCAGAGTGTCCGATTCCCTCCGCATTGATAATAATATGATGCTTCTTTCCCCGTTTCCTGTTTGCAATAATATTATTTACCAGCTTCTGCTCGTCATAATCGTATTTCTCCGGCAGCAGGATGTCTTCCGCACCGTTGGCAATTCCGCACCACAGCGCAATATAACCTGCGCCCCGGCCCATTACTTCAATAATGGAACATCTCTCATGGGAGGTAGAAGTATCGCGCACCTTATCAATGGCGTCCATGGCTGTATTGACTGCAGTGTCAAAGCCAATGGTATATTCTGTACACGCAATATCCAGGTCAATGGTTCCCGGAATTGCCACTGTGTTCACGCCCAGAGCCGCAAGCTTCTGGGCTCCCTTAAAGGAACCGTCGCCGCCGATTACAATGATGCCGTCAATGCCGTGCTTTCTGCAGACTTCCGCTCCCAACGCCTGTCCCTCCGGCGTACGGAATTCACTGCATCTTGCAGTCTGAAGAATCGTACCGCCTCTCTGAATCGTATCTGAAACGCCCTTTGCTTCCATGTCAATGATCTCTCCCTGAAGCAGTCCGGCATATCCTCTCTTAATTCCCTTCACTTTCTTGCCCCGAGCAAGCCCTTGACGCACCACTGCACGAATTGCAGCATTCATCCCCGGCGCATCGCCTCCGCTGGTAAGCACACCGATTGTCTGAACTTCTTTTGCCATAACCGTCCCTCCTGTTTTCCTGTCCTAATTATCTAATCTATTACATTCTAATCTCTTTTGGAAAGATTTTCAATGCTCTTTTCTACAACTTTTACATTTTTTTCTCCAAAAATATTCGTCAATGTGTTTATTTTCTCATCTGCAGCATCCACACTGCAGCTTGCAGGCAGACGCTTCATCAGCTTTTCGCTGGAAATATAAATTACAACCCTGTCCTTTCCGAATCCCTCCCGCAAAAGCTCCATGACCTGCTTTTCTTTCTGCTCATATTCTTCTTTCGTGGCAAACTGCAGCCAAAGCTCCTTGGGCGTATCGTCAAAAGAATAGATTTTCTCACAAATCAGCTTTCCGTTTTTCTCCTCCTCTGTGACAACACGGCCCTTCACAAATACTTTTTCATCCACATTCAGAATACCGCTGCATTTCTCATAGGTTTTGGGAAAAATAATGATCTCTAAGTTTCCCACCAAATCTTCTAAGGTAATAAAGGCCATGGTCTGGTTATTTCTGGTGTATTTGACGGTTTTATCCACAATCATACCGCCCACTACGGCGATTTCCCCATCCCTGACCTTTGTCTGTTCCGTTTCCTCCTCCAAAAGAAAATCCGTAGTTACCCTGGTAATGTTTTTCTTCATTTTCTCCACGTACTCTTCTAAGGGATGGCCGCTGATGTAGATGCCCAGCACTTCTTTTTCAAATCCCAGATATACTTCTCTGGAATATTCCCCCACATCCGGAAGCTGCACCTCGAAATCTGCCTTCGTCTCCTCATCTGCCAGATCAAACAGCGTCATCTGCCCTGCCATGGTATTCTTCTTATTCTGGACAATTTCATCCATAATTCCCACATACACCATCATGCTCTGCTTCCGGGTAGGGCCTAAATCATCCAGGGCTCCGGCTTTAATAAGATTCTCTACCACACGTTTGTTGATCTCCTTATCCGCCATCCGGGTAAGAAAATCATTTAAACTGGTAAATTTTCCCCTCTCCTTCCTCTCTTCACACAGATTTTTAATAAAAGAATGATTTACGCTTTTAATGGCGGATAGCCCGTAGCGGATACCCCCCTCCGACACAGAAAAATCACTTTCTCCCTCGTTGGCGCTGGGAGGAAGCACCTGAATTCCCATCTGCCGGCAGGTAAAGATATACTCAGAAATCTTTCCGATATGCCCCATTACGGAAGTCATCAAAGCCGCCATATATTCCAGGGGGTAATAATATTTCAGATAAGCGGTCTGATAAGCCACCACTGCATAGGCCGCCGCATGGGATTTGTTAAAGGCGTATTTTGCAAAATCGATCATATCGTCGTAAATTTTATTGGCAACCTGTTCGTCAATTCCGTTGCTGATGCAGCCCAACACTCCTTCTTCCGGGTTGCCGTACACAAAATTCTTCCGCTCTTTCTCCATTACGGAGCCTTTTTTCTTGGACATGGCACGGCGCACCAAATCGCTGCGCCCCAAAGTATAGCCTGCCAACTCCCTCACAATCTGCATGACCTGTTCCTGATAAACGATGCAGCCGTAAGTAGGCGCAAGGATAGGCTCTAGCTGGGGACAGTCATAGGTGACGGAATCCGGATTATTTTTCCCTCGGATATAGGCTGGGATAAAATCCATGGGCCCCGGCCGGTACAGGGAGATTCCTGCAATAATATCCTCTAAGCTCTGAGGCTTTAACTCTTTCATAAAGTTCTTCATGCCGCCGCTTTCTAACTGGAACACTCCTTCGGTCTTCCCGGTTCCGATGGAATCCAACACAGCCTTATCGTCAAAATCAATCCGGTCAATATCGATCTTAATTCCCCGCCCTTCCTGAATCAGGCCAACGGCATTTTGAAGAACCGTCAGATTTCGAAGCCCCAGAAAATCCATTTTCAAAAGCCCCAGTTCTTCTAAGGTAGTCATGGTAAACTGGGTGGTTATGGCGCCGTCGCTTCCTCTGGAAAGGGGGACAAATTCATCTACGGCTTTGGAACTGATGACAACTCCCGCCGCATGCATGGAGGTGTGCCTGGGAAGCCCCTCCAGACGCCTTGACATATCGATTAATCTGGTGACGCTTTCATCATTTTCATAAAGCTCCCGCAGTTCCCGGTTCATTTCCATGGCCTTGTCTATGGTAATTCCCAATTCTGTGGGAATCTGCTTGGCAATACTGTCCACAAAGGCATAGGACATATCCATGACCCTGCCCACATCCCGGATCACGCCTCTTGCCGCCATCGTACCAAATGTGACAATCTGCACCACCCGATCCCTGCCGTATTTTTCACTGACATAATCAATCACTTCCTGCCTGCGCTCCACACAGAAATCAATATCAATATCCGGCATGGTGACACGTTCCGGATTCAGGAAACGTTCAAAAATCAAGTTGTAGCGAATGGGGTCGATATTGGTGATTTCCAGCGTATAGGACACCAGAGAACCGGCAGCGCTGCCTCGGCCCGGCCCTACCGCAATCCCGTTTTCCCTGGCAAAGCGGATAAAATCCCATACAATCAAAAAATAATCCACATATCCCATCTGCTGAATAATATCAAGCTCATACTGAAGCTGGGCTTCCAAATCCGCCAGGGGAACTTTTCCTTTTCCCGGAATGAACGCCTGTCTCTCTTGGGAAGACGCTTCTAGTCCATTTTCTGCCGAAGCCATTTCCTCTTCCCGCCCGGACGCCTGACCAGGATTTGCCGGATATCTGCGCTCCAGTCCCTCATGGCAGAGCTTTTTAAGATATTCCCAGGAGGTATACCCTTGCGGCACATCGAATTTCGGCAGCTTGGTAACGCCGAATTCGATTTCCACCTGGCAGCGATCCGCTATTTTCTGGGTATTCTCCAACGCTTCCAGGGCATAGGGAAACAGCTCTCTCATCTGCTCTTCCGATTTCACAAAATACTGGCCCCCCTCATAGCGCATCCGGTTCTCATCCGAAAGCTTTTTGCCGGTCTGCAGACACAGAAGGATATCGTGGGAATCCACATCTGTTTCGTAGGTATAATGGATATCATTGGTAGCCACTAAAGGGATGCCGGTATCCTGGCTCAGGCGCATCAGCTGCTGGTTCACATTCCTCTGTTCCGGCAGGCCGTGATCCTGCAGTTCCAGAAAATAATTCCCATGTCCAAAGGTTTTATCATGCCAAAGCGCCGCCTCTTTCGCTTCCTCATAGGCTCCTCTGGAAAGAAGCTTCTGAACCTCTCCTGCCAGGCATGCGCTTAAAACAATGATCCCTTCATGATAAGTTTCCAGCACTTCCCGGTCTACCCTTGGCCTGTAATAATACCCTTCTGTAAAACCTCTTGAGACAATTTTCATCAAATTCGCATAACCCTGGTTATTTTCCGCCAGCAGCACCAAATGGAAGTAACGATCTTCTCCCTCCACCTTCTCTCTGTCAAACCGGGAACCGGGAGCAACGTAGACCTCACAGCCCAGAATCGGCTTGATTCCGGCTTCATGAGCTGCCCGGTAAAAATCAATCACCCCATACATAACGCCGTGATCGGTAATGGCCGCTGCATTCATGCCCAGTTCTTTCACCCTGGCTGTAAATTCTTTTATCTTATTGGAACCGTCCAGAAGACTGTATTCCGTATGAACGTGAAGATGTGCAAATGACATAATGATCTATCCTCTGTATGTTATATGTATTCGGGATTAATGAAAGGAATGACAAGCTCTGCCGGTTTCCCCTTTGCATCCAGTCCCCAGTAACCACTGTAAATTCCATCTCCAAAGCCGCTTGCAAACATGGGAAGCTTATACTTCGTATCCGGAACCTGCCAGAGAAGAAAGTCCCCGCCCTCCCGCTGGACTTCTGGAAATTTTTTGTAGCTTTCCCGGAAAAATGCTGCAAAATAATCAGTATATTTATTCTTGCCTGGATTCTTTTCCTGCCAGTTCTGAATAAAATCCTTGTATTTTCCGGCCACCTTTAAATCCGAAAAGCATGCCAGTCCCGTATCTACGCCAAAAAATCCCCACACGCCGGATTTTCCAAGATCCTGGATTTTGCTTCCCTTAGGCATTGCAATCTCATGGCGAACGGCTTCTTTACTGCTGACAATCAGCCTGGCCGCTGTGACTCTCATCCCCGCAATCCTCGAAGGGCAGACTGCAACCTCCACCGGATAGCTGCCTGTGGGAATCCGCTTCTCCAGTACAATTGTGTACTCGCTTCCCAGGTAGGCAAGGGGATCGGCCAGCACCACCTCCCCGCTGGGGAAATCCGCTTTGCCGATAACAACCGTCCTTAACTTGTCACTCTTTTGAAACAATCCCCGAATCAGCTCTTCCGGATAGGATTCCTGATTCAGAAATTTCAGATTCTTATCAAATGCTTCCTGCATAGGATTCTTAACCGGTTCCCGAAGTTCTTCCCCTGTCTGAGTATTGACAAAATATTTTCCGGTCTCATCTGAACGAAACTCCAGATCGGTGCCTGCCGGAAGATAAAACACATGAACCACCGCTGGTTCGATATTTGCCAGTACATTAAAATCCACAACTGCCATATTGTCCGGATTGTCCACATATTCCTGAGTATCTGTATCGCCAAAGGCAATCCATCCGTTCCCCTGAGCGTTCTCCTGCCGGAAAAACCACTTCAGCCTGGAAGCGCCCTCCAGGATTGATTTGCTGACAATTGTCGAACCTGCTCCATTAATATATTGTTTCATATCTGATTCCCTTCCTGTTATTCATGATTTGTCCTGTCGGATCAGCTATAGCTTTTATCAATCTCCATCTCCACCTCAACCTCTTCTACGATTCCGCTCTCGCCAAAATCAAAACGGTAGAGATATTTCCCGTCTCTGTAGGACAGATGATCGCTTTCCTCTGAGAGCAGCTTATATTCTGCCATGGCCCCTTTGACTGCCTCTGCATCCATTTCAAAATAATTCACTCCGTTGACCAGCACGTTATCCTCTGCCCAGTAACTTGCATCTTCTTCCTCAGAATGCATACGGAACGTAAGCTTATAGATGGTGGCTGAGGGAACCATGACCTCCTCCCGTCCCGGATTGTACACATACAGATACGCATAGGAACTGCCGTCTTTTTTCAAAGTCATGAATGTGGACAGCCAGCTGTTGCCCGGCATCTTATCAATAGGAGTCCCTTCGCCGGGTATCGCCATCTCAAACTCCGTCAGGGGAAACACGCTTCCGCCAGTTTCTCCCAGGGTTACTTCTTTCCCTGCCACAGTCAGCACAGGCGCCGTTCCGCCTGAAGAACATGCGCTCAGATTCAGCGCCATCGCTGCTGCAAGAATCAACCCTGCCAGTCTTTTTTTCATTCGTTTCATTATAGATATCCTCCATGGTTGTTTTTCTTTATCATTCCATATATCAAATGATCGATGGTGAGAGATTACCGCTGCAGTCCCAGGAAGTTTTCATAAATTCTGCAAATCTTTGCAGCGTCCTCTAAATTTGGCATCTCACAGAAAATCCGCAGAAGGGGCTCTGTACCAGAAAATCTGGCAATCACCCATCCGCCGTTTTTGAAATAAACTTTACTTCCATCCAAATATGAAACATGGTCTATCTCTTCCGGAAGCTCCGGCAGCCGCTTATCCACCATCAGAATCTTGTACATTTCCTCTTTCTTTTCCCTGGTAAATTTATAATCCCGCTCTTCCATATGTATCTCCCCGCATTCCCTGCGTATATCCTTCATAATACCGGAAAGCTTCTTGCCTGTCACCGCGATCATTTCCACCAAGAGGGCTGCCGCATAGATGCCGTCCTTTCCATTGATGTGGCCGTTAACCGTAAGGCCACCGGAGGATTCCCCGCCGATAATGGCCCCTGTCTCTTTCATTTTGGCGGAAATGTGCTTGAATCCCACCGGCACTTCATAGCAGCTTTCCCCAAACTGCTCCGCTACCTTATCCAGCATATGGGTGGTAGCAATATTTCTCACCACCGGTCCGCTCCAGCCTTTGAATTTTACCAGATAGTAATACAGCAGCACCAGGATATCGTTGGGATGGAGGAAATTGCCCTGATCGTCAATGACTCCGATCCGGTCTGCGTCTCCGTCGGTGGCAATTCCGATATCAAATTTCTTCTCCACCACATAATTCTGCAAAGAATGCAGCGTAGCCGCCGAAGGAGCCGGCAATTTCCCTCCAAACAGCGTATCGTGCCTGTCATGAATGGTAGCCACTTCGCATCGGGCCGTCATTAAAATCATTTTCAGGGAAGTCTCGCTTACGCCGTACATGGGATCCAGCGCCACTTTCAAGCCTGCTTCCCGGATTGCCTGCATATTCACAGATGCAATGATGTTGTCCAGATAATCATTCAATGGATAGATTTCTTCTATATAGCCTTCCTTTTTTCCCGTTTCATATTCTATCTCTTTCACTTCCCCCGGGCCGATGTCTCTGATATAATCTTCGATATCCTTCGTCTGAACCTCATCCGCATCCCGGCCCCCCGCTGTAAATACTTTAATTCCATTGTAAATGGCCGGGTTATGGCTGGCTGTAATCATCATTCCATAAGGGAATTCATGCTTCATCACATGGAACATCACCAAAGGCGTAGGAGAAGATTTGTTAATCAGATATACTTTAATATGAGCCGCTGCGAATACCATTGCCGCCCACTGCATCGCCTCTTTGGAGAGAAACCTTCTGTCATATCCCATAACGACGCCTCTCTCCTGCACCCCTTCTTTCTTCATTTTATTCACCATTCCCTGAGCCAGAAGCTGTATGTTCTCCTTTGTAAATCCATCTCCGATCACAGCTCTCCATCCGCCAGTCCCAAATTTTACCATAATACCTCTCCCTTTCTTCCTGATACACCCGAAGCCAAATAATTGTTTCACATTCCTCATGACCGCTCAAAAAAACATTCATTTGGCAAATAAGTATACGCTTTTGGATAAGCTGTATTCTCTTATGGGGTATTTGACTTTTCTCATCTGCACTCCTATAATATATCATATCAAAATTTTTAAAGAAAAGAAAGGATTTCATACTATGAAATTACGAAAAACCATTGGACGCATTCTGGTCTGCCTGCTTCCTTTCCTTCTGGCCTTTGCCCTTCAGTTTCTGATCTCTTTCGGCGGAATATTTGTCAGAATCATGCTGGCCGCCCTGAAAGATCCTGGGCTTTTAAAGGGGGAGGAACTTTACTCCACTATATTTGCCCTGACGTCTGACAGCCAGTTTCTTGCTGGAGTTTCAGCCCTTTATGCCGTAATTGCCGCCCTGATTATGGGTTTCTGGTACTGGAAACGGTTTGTTCCAAAGAAACGGCCCAGGAGAAAAATATCTTCCATTATCAACCTCTCCATGTTCTTCGGGCTGCTATTTCTGATGATCGGTCTGCAGTACCTGACCACTTATATCGTTATGCTCACAACGGCTGTCAATCCGTCCTGGTATGACATTTATGAAGCATTGTTAAAAAACATCGGCTTCGAAGATGTAACGCTGATTCTGGCGCTGTATTCTGTCCTGATTGCCCCCATCAGCGAAGAACTGATATTCCGGGGCGTTACTTTAAAATATGCCGTGAACTCCATGCCTCTTATCGCTGCAAATATTTTTCAGGCGGCTCTTTTCGGCATTTTCCACGGCAATGTGATACAGGGAGTGTACGCCTTTGTCATTGGGCTGTTCTGCGGTTATGTGTGCCTGAAAGGAGGCAGCATCTATCTCTCCATCCTGTTTCATATGATGTTTAACCTGTGGGGAACCTTTGTGCCGTCGTTTTTGTATTATACCGGACCTTCGCTGCCGATTCACCTGGGAATTTTTGCCGGGGCAGTCTGCGCTGCGGCTCTTGGAATCTTTTTGTACCAGCGGGGAATTAGAAACAGAAAAGCAAGCGGCAAATCTTAATAAAACCCTTTTGGCTCACTGAACTATTTTAATTGAAAGGCGAGAAAGGCAAGGTTACTGATATGGAACTTTAATTACTTTCGTTGCCACCGCATCCCGAAATGCCTGGTCATGTTCCACGAATATCATGGCCGGGCAAAATTCCTTGATCAATTCCTCAATCTGCATCCGGGAATAAACATCCACAAAGTTCAGCGGTTCGTCCCATACATATAAATGCGCCTGCTCACAGAGGCTTTTGGCAATCAATACTTTTTTCTTCTGACCGCCGGAAAAATCCGCCATATCCTTCTCAAACTGCACCCGCTCAAAATCCATTTTCCGAAGCACCGCCTTAAACAGACTTTCCTCAATACCAGATTCTTCCGCAAAATCAGACAGATTCCCTTTTAAATGGAAAGTGTCCTGGGGCACATAAGAAATCACAAGACCAGAGCCTGCGGTTACTGTCCCGGTATGGGAAATTGAGCCCTGAGGATATTGCTGAATCTGAAGCGCTTTCGCTCGCCCGGCGTAACTCCTTTCGTTCTGGTGAAAGGTTTCTTCCATTAGTATTTTCAAAAGGCTGCTTTTGCCGCTGCCGTTTCTTCCCTCCAGGACAATCCTCTCCCCCTTTCGCACCTCAAAAGATACGGGCCTGCAAATTTCCTTTTCTCCATAACGCACCGAAACTTCGGAAAAGGAAACCAGCCTGTCTGTGTGGTAAGACAGCGGCAAAAGTTTCAGATTTTCTGCTGTTTCCATATTTTTTAAAAGTCCTGACTTCTCCTCTATGGCCTGATTCTGCCTTGCCTCGATTATTTTGGAACGTTTCATCATTTTTGCCGACTTATGGCCGATATAGCCCCGGTCGGGCCTGAGTCCGGAATTCCTGGTTCCTCTTTTGGTTTTTTCCACCTGTTCTGACCATGCGCCGGTACGTCTTGCGGATTTCTCAAGGCGGCGGATATCCTTTTGCAAATGTTCCTTTTTCAGCTGTTCAAATTTCTGCTGCCGGTTAAAATTCTCCATCCAGGAAGAAAAATTCCCGCTTTGCACTTCTATGTCCGCCCGGTTCAAAGACAAAATATGATCCACACATCCGTCCAGAAAACGCCTGTCATGGGAAACCAGAATAAATCCCTTTTTCTTTTTCAAATATGCCGCCACCAGATCCCTCCCCTCTGTGTCCAGGTGATTGGTGGGCTCGTCAATCAGAAGAAAATTCCCCTCCCGCAAAAAACATGCGGCCAGTTGCACCTTCGTCTGCTCGCCCTTTGACAAGGTTCCAAAAGGTCTCCACAGAACATCTTCCGGCAGGGAAAGATATGAAAATTCCCGCAGCAGTTCCCATTCCCTGGCGTTTGGACAGATCTCCTGCAGGATTTCCCTGGTCTGGCGGCTTTCCTCTCCCACCGCTCTGGGAAAATAGTCGAACGGTACGGCACTGATTATTTTTCCGCTGTATTCATATTTTCCCTGCAGTAAATTTAAAAATGTTGTTTTTCCTCTTCCGTTTCTTCCCACAAAGCCCAGCTTCCAGTCTGTGTCAATCTGGAAGCTTACGTTCTCGAAAATGTTATCATAGCTTGTAGGATAAGAAAAGGTAAGGTTTTCTATTTGAATCAATGACATAATTTAAATTCTCCTTTCCTGCCCAGGAGACATCGCTCAGGATTCTTTTCTCTTTCTCGCTCCATGTTTACCAATTCCACTGATATTTTTCCCTGGGCCAATGGATATAAAAAGTAAAAAGCCGCAGGAAAGTCAATTCCTGCAGCTCAATATACATAAAGATACCGTTGCTTCTGGTAACGGCACAACGATATAGAGTTAGAGAGACTTATCACTTTCCTGCAACAGGCGCAACAATATTGCAGCCAAAAGCTGCTAAACTGCCAGCGCATATTCTGTTATTATCTGCAAGAAACGTGAAACATCTCTCCACCTCCTTTTATTTATTTGTTTGTCAGTGTAACACAATTCTCCGGGAGAATCAAGTACAATCAAAAATTAATAGCACTGTAAGTGATAAAGCCTTATTTGTTTTGGGATATAATCAAAGGGCGCCGCTGTCTCTTCCAGCATTGGCAGCGCCCTCAAAATATTCCATAACCAGCCGACAAAATGCCTTATGTGTTCTGAAGTTCTGCAAGCTGCTTTACTTCTTCTACCTTAAGCCCTGCATATTCTGCAATCTTGTCCACAGATAATTCTCCGGCTTTCAGCATCCTAAGGGCAGTTTCCTTCCTGGTCTCATTCTGTCCCGTATTCAAAATTCTGCGTATCTCCGGATCGCCTAATGCACCTTTCATAGTCTCACCTTACCTCCTGGATCATCTTTTCATTTCTTAAACCATTAATCTTTTCTCTTGTCAAGTTTTGTAAGTCTTGTGATTAAAAACTGAATTGATGCTCATATTGTACCAAATAATTCCGGGAGTGTAAAGCATAATTTTGTGTTACCCTTAAAGCAGGAAACAATCAGCAGCCATTTAAGCAAAAGGATTTTCCGCAGGATAAAGCATGCCTTTGGGCTGGTTGAAATCAATCTCTTCCACCGGAACGCCCAGATATTTAAACACTTCATAAAGTGTTTTTCCGAAATGCCCGAACGCCACGGCGCCGTGATGGGGATAATTTTTTTCAATCAGCACATGGCGGTAAAACCTTCCCATTTCCGGAATGGCAAAGACGCCGATGGAGCCGAAAGAACGGGTGGCAACCGGAAGCACCTCCCCCTGGGCAATGTAGGCGCGGATTTTGGCGTCCGAGGTGCTTTGCAGACGATAAAAGGTAATATTCCCCGGCGCAATGTCTCCTTCTAAGGTTCCCTGGGTCACTTCTTCCGGCAGGCTTCTTGCCATGATCAGCTGATATTTCATTTCACAGAAAGACAGCTTGTCTGAAGGGGTATTTCCGCAATGGAAGCCCATAAAAGTATCCTTTAAGGTATATTCATACTTGCCCTTTATTTCCTTTTCATACATATCGGCAGGCACAGAATTGTTGATGTCTAACAGCGTCACTGCATCCTGGCTGATCACCGTCCCGATAAATTCACTTAAAGCGCCGTAGATATCCACCTCGCAGGATACCGGAATTCCCCGTTTCGTCAGACGGCTGTTCACATAGCAGGGCACAAATCCAAATTGCGTCTGGAACGCCGGCCAGCATTTTCCGGCAATGGCTGTAAACTCACGGCTTCCCTTATGGCCTTCCACCCAATCCGTAAGGGTAAGTTCATACTGAGCCAGCTTTGTAAGAATCTCCGGCTTCTTGTTGCCTGCCCCCAATTCCTGTTCCATCTCTGCCACGACCTGAGGAATCCGTTCATCTCCTGCATGGTTTTTAAATGCTTCAAACAAATCCAGTTCGGAATTTTCCTCAATTTCCACGCCCAGGTTATAAAGCTGTTTGATGGGTGCGTTGCAAGCCAGAAAATCCTGGGGTCTTGGCCCGAAGGAAATGATTTTCAGATTCCGAAGGCCGATCACCGCTCTTGCAATGGAACAGAATTCATGGATCATATCTGCACATTCCTCTGCCGTTCCCACCGGGTATTCCGGGATATACGCCTTTAAGTTCCGAAGCTTCAGGTTATAGCTGGCGTTCAGCATACCGCAGTAAGCATCCCCTCTGCCCTGGATCAGGTTGTCTCCTGTTTCTTCTGCTGCCGCAACTACCATGGCAGGACCTTCAAATTCCTTAATCAATAAGGTTTCTGATGATTCCGGGCCGAAATTCCCCAAATATACCACCAGCGCATTGCATTCTGCTGCACGTATGTCCGCAAGAGCCTGCCGCATATGGATTTCATTTTCCACACAAACGGGACATTCATAGATTTCGCCGTATTTCTCCTGATAGGCTTTTACCACTGCTTTTCTTCTTGTTTCAGACAGGGTCATGGGAAAACAATCTCTGCTGACTGCTACGATTCCGATTTTTTCTTTGGGCATATGATTCATAATGCATTCCTCTCTTCCTTTTTTATGATATTCGATTTCTGACGCCCCTTCGGGCTATTTCAATTTTTCAAATAATTGCCTGCACGCTGGGTATATTTCCCGGAACTGCTGATAGCGTTCTTCATACAATGCTGTAAGCTCCGGTTCTGGTTCTACGGTTTCTTTGATCTTCACAATGGCTTCTGCCGCCTGTTTTGCGGACGCATATTCTTTGCAGGCTACTGCTGCAAGCATGGCTCCGCCCAAGGCAGGGCCTTCTTCATTTTCCAGCACATCAATTTTCAGATTCAGCACATTTGCAAGAATCCGCTTCCACAGCGGGCTTTTAGCGCCTCCGCCGCAGATTTTACTCCGTGTAACCGAAATTCCCAAGGACCTGGCAATTTCCAGGGAATCCCGCAGCGCAAACGCCACTCCCTCCAAAACTGCTTGCGTCATATCTTCCCTTGCCGTATCCATGGTAAGGCCGATAAAGGTTCCTCTTGCATCGGGATCATTGTGGGGAGAACGCTCTCCCATCAAATAAGGCAGGAAATATACATGGTTTTCGCCCAGCCTGGTGATTTTCTCCTGCTCTTTTCCATAAGCCTTCGTACCTATGATCTCATCCATCCACCATTTGTTGCAGGAGGCAGCGCTTAACATACATCCCATCAGATGATAGCTGCCGTCTGCATGGGCAAAAGAATGCAGCGCATGAAATCTGTCCGCTCCGAATTTTTCCGCCGCAATAAACACTGTGCCGCTGGTTCCAAGGGAAATGTTGCAGGCGCCGTCCCCCACGGTTCCGGTTCCCACTGCCGCCGCTGCATTGTCTCCCGCTCCTGCCGCAATTACCGTTTGCTCTGATAAGCCAAGCTTTGCCGCAAGCTCTGGATTCAATGTTCCCGCCGCTTCATAGCTTTCATAAATCCGGGGCAGCCATCCTTCCTGGATTCCGCAGATTTCGCACATTTCTTGGGACCAGCGCCGATGCTCCACATCAAAAAGCAGCGTGCCGGAAGCGTCTGACACATCCGTACAGTGAACGCC
Source organism: Petralouisia muris (assembly GCF_004793545.1). Taxonomy (GTDB): domain Bacteria; phylum Bacillota; class Clostridia; order Lachnospirales; family Lachnospiraceae; genus Petralouisia; species Petralouisia muris. The sequence goes on from NZ_SRYA01000001.1 coordinate 115,591, forward strand.
GCTGAGCCGATAGGCCAGATAATCCTTGGGCAGCATAATCTTGCGGATTCTGGCAAAATTTTCCGGCTCCTGCCGCTTCATCCACAGGATTTTCGGGGCGGTAAACCCGGGAAATGAAATATTTGCCGTATATTTCGCCAGAGTTTCCTGCCCGATTTCCTGGTTCAGATAATCGGATTCTTCTGCCGTTCTGCCGTCATTCCACAAAATTGCCGGACGGATTACCTTGTCTTCTTCATCCAGAACCACCAGCCCGTGCATTTGGCCCCCAAAGCTGATTCCGGCCACTTGGGATTTGTCGCTTCCCTCCAGCAGTTCTTCTATTCCTGCTATGGTCTCCTGGTACCAATCTTCCGGATTCTGCTGGGACCACCCCGGCTTCGGAAAGCTGATGGGATATTCCCGGTTTACAATCTTTAAAATCCTGCCCTCCCCCTGCATCAGCAGAAGCTTAACCGCAGAAGTTCCAAGATCAATTCCTATGTAATTCATGAACTCCTCCTTAATGTGCACGTGCACGTTTTCTTTCATCATAAACCTGGAAGGATTTTTTTACAACTGCTTTTTTCTCCAAATACAATTTTTATCTATTTTTCCCAAATAATCCATCTGGAATTTGTGCAATATTTTCAGCTTTCCAAAGCATGGCTGCAGTGACAAAATTTATCCGGCATACTTGACTTCTGAAAATATTCCCGTAATATAATAACTGTTCCAAACTACAAAAAGCACCAGGGAGGTATTGCCATGGCAACTATGAAAGAAATTGCGGAACTCTCAGGCGTTTCCAGAGGCACAGTGGATCGTGTCTTAAATCACCGCGGCTCCGTTCATCCGCAAACCGCAAAACGCATTATGGAAATTGCCCAAGCATTAAATTACCAGCCCAACAAGGCTGGCCTGATACTGGCTGCCCAGAAGAAAAATCTGAAAATCGGAGTCATCCTTTTTCAGGACGCTAACCCTTTTTTCCAGGAAGTGCTCAAAGGAGTTCACGCGAAAGCGGAAGAATTATCCGGCTATAACTGCAAAGCCCTCATCCGCCAGGTCACTTTTGGTGAAAAATGCCAAAAATATGCCATGGAAGAGCTTTTACAAGAAAAAATTCACGGACTTGTGATTTCTCCCTTCAACGGGAAAGAAATAGCAGAAAAAATTAATCAGTTTTCTGAATCGGGAATTCCTGTCATTACCACTAATACGGACATTGCTTCCAGGCGCATCGCCTATGTGGGCAGCAATTATTATCTTTCCGGTCAGACTGCCGCAGGGCTTCTCGGAAGGATGACCTTTGGCCAAACTGAGGTTGGCATTATCAACGGTTCTTCCCATATCCTCTGCCATACCCAGCGGATCGCCGGATTCACTGAGACCATCCGCAAATTTTATCCCCATATTAAGATTTCAGGAATTGTGGAAAATCATGACGACGACAGAGAAAGCTATGAGAAAACCAAAGAACTCCTTATCCGGCGCCCTGGAATCAACGCTCTGTATTTTACAGCGGCAGGCGTTTTCGGAGGATGCCAGGCTGTGCTTTCTCTGGGCCTTTCCGAAAAAATAAAAATTTTTACATATGATAATGTGAAAACCACAGCAGAGCTTGTGAAAGACGGCGTAATCACAGCAACCATCTGCCAGCAGCCTTTCCTGCAGGGATACCGTCCTCTGGAGCTGCTTTCCCGGTATCTGCTGGAGGGCATTCTGCCGGAAAAAGAATTTTATTACACGGACATCGACATCCGAATCAGGGAAAATATAGAAACAGATTAAGCCGGGAACCTGCATTTGGATTCCCGGCTTACGTTACCGTTGCTCTTCCTTCAGATCCCCGGCTTATCCTACACTTGTTCTTCTTTGGGATTCCCGGCCTCTCTTACTGCTGCCCGTCATATTCTCTCGTAATATCTTTCAGCCACCGGAAACTTTTATAATGGCGGTACACCACGGGAATTTTCCAGAATTCATCCAGACACAGGACAAAATACACTGCCATAGGCGGCAGCTTTAACACAAACGCCGCCAGAATTCCCAGAGGCACGCTGACGAACCACATGTCAACAATATCGCAAATCATTCCGAATTTGGAGTCCCCGCCTGCCCGGAAAATTCCTGCAATCAGCAAGGTATTCATCGCCTGCCCCACTACATAATAAGAACTGATCAGCAGCATATGATTCAAATACCCCGTCGCCCGATCTGACAAATGGAAAAAGTAAAAAACGCCTGGACGGATCAGCAGCAGGAATATTCCTGTGAGAACTCCTATCGCTAATGTTACATAACAGGATCTTCTGGCGTCCCGTTTTGCCAGTTCCAGTTTTCCCTCGCCAATCTCAATTCCCAGCAGTACAGAAGCGCCTGCTCCCAGGGCAAAGCAGAGAATTGTACACAGATTGCGCACTGTGGAAGCCACCGAACTTGCCGCCACCACATCTGCATTTAATCGCCCCATAATGGCAGAATACATAGAAAACGCCACTGTCCAGGCACAGTCATTGATCAAAGCAGGAACCGCATATTTCACAAAATCCTGAAACAGCAGCCGATGACTTCCAAACATAATCCTTGGATCGATTCGAAATACTTTTCCCCGAAGGGCGTCCAAAAGGCACAGCAGCAGCTCCAGCACCCGGGCCGTTACCGTTCCTATTGCCACGCCGAGAACGCCCAGCTTCGGCGCGCCGCCAATCCCGAAAATAAAAACTGCATTCAACGCAATATTCATTAAGAGAGCCGTCGTACTGATCACCGTGCTTAACCTGGCCCGCTCCATACTCCGCAAAGCGCAGAGATACACCTGGGAAAAACTCATACACACGTAAGAAACGCCGATGACCTTGAGATATCCGGCTCCAATGGAAATCAAGGTCTCATCATTGGTATAAATCCCCATCAGCGCTTTTGGCGCCGCCACTGCGCCTATAGCCAGAACTGCTGTAATCACAGCTGCAATTTTCATGGCAATTCCCATGACTGCCTGAATGGAATTGGTATCTTTTTTCCCCCAGTATTGGGAGGCCAGCATAGTAACGCCGGAGGAAATTCCAAAAAACACTCCCGATAATAAAAACTGGAACTGGTTTGCCAGTGATACTGCGGACAATTCCGTCTGCCCCACATAGCCCAGCATAAATACATCTGCAGAATTTACTGCACTGGTAATAAAGTTCTGTACCGTAATCGGTATCACTAAAGATGCAAGGGCCCGGTAGAATCTCCTGCTCTCTGTTTTCATTTTCTTCCTCCCTTTCCAAATACGCCCGTAAACCAAATGATTTGCCGGCAGCCTCTATTATTTCAAAAAAGCAACAAAGTCCCCTGAGTCTTCGGAATTATCTGAAATTTATTGATAAATTCCGAAAACTTCAGGGAACTTTTCTTCAGAAACAAGCATATCTTTTGGCACAGATTCTACACATTAAACCGGAACAGAATCACATCTCCGTCTTTTACCACGTATTCCTTCCCTTCCAGTCCTACCAGCCCTTTTTCCTTTGCCGCAGAAAGGGAGCCGCAATCCAATAAATCCAGATAATTCACCACCTCAGCCCGGATGAATCCCCGTTCAAAGTCTGAATGGATCTTCCCTGCCGCCTGAGGCGCTTTCGTACCTTTTTTGATGGTCCATGCCCGCGTTTCGTCTTCCCCCGAGGTCAGATAGCTAATCAGCCCAAGCAGGCTGTAGCTTGCCTTGATTAATTTTTCCAAACCGGACTCCTGTAAGCCCAGTTCCTCCAGAAACATTGCCTTTTCTTCCTCATCCAGCTCTGCAATCTCCTGCTCAATCTGCGCGCAGATCACAAAAACCTCGCAATCTTCCTCCTTGGCGTTTGCCCGGACTTCCTGCACAAATGCATTTCCGGCAGCCTCGTCTGCCAGGTCATCTTCTTTCACATTCGCCGCATATATCACCGGCTTTGCCGTCAGAAGATTATAGCCTGAGAACCAAAGCTCCTCGTCTTCATCCTCCAGCTCAAAGGTCTTCGCCAGCTTCCCGTCCTCTAAATGCGCTTTCACCCGCTCTAAAAGCTTCAGTTCTTTGGCAAGGGTCTTGTCCATTCTGGCACCCTTGCTGGTCTTGGCAATCCGCCGTTCCAAAATCTCAATATCGGAAAAAATCAATTCCAGATTGATGGTTTCAATATCCCGCACCGGATTAATACTTCCGTCCACATGGACAATATTGCTGTCCTCAAAACAGCGCACTACATGGACAATAGCGTCCACTTCACGGATATTGGACAGAAACTGGTTGCCCAGCCCTTCGCCTTTGCTGGCTCCCTTTACCAATCCGGCAATGTCTACAAATTCAATGACAGCCGGGGTCACTTTCTTAGACTGGTATAAGTCCCCCAGCTTCTTTAACCGTTCATCCGGCACCGTTACAATCCCTACATTGGGATCTATGGTGCAGAAGGGATAATTTGCTGACTCTGCTCCCGCTTTTGTCAATGAATTAAATAATGTGCTTTTTCCTACATTGGGCAAACCCACGATTCCTAGTTTCATTTCTGATGATACCTGTCCGAAAATCCTTATATTTAAAGGGTTTTCGCCTTTCTCTATATTTTTACTGCACAATCCGCCACTTTTGAAGCTTGGCATCGGAACAAAGTCCCTGTCTTTTAGAGCATCGAACGCCTTTTGTACATGCAGCCCCGTCAATCCTTAGATTCCACCACAAGCAGCGCTCCATCCCGAAAAGAAATTTCCGCCTGTTCCTCCACAATCTCATTGCTGACTCCAAGAGAATGATAACATTCCAGCGTAAAATCCTCCACCAGATACTTAAAACCCTTCAGGGTAAGTCCTGTCACCTGAGGCGTAAAGGGAAGCAGGGACACATAATCCCCGTACTGTTCCTCTCTGCGGAGCACAAACCCTTTCTGCACCATCCGTATCCGGTTATTGGCGTCTGCAATGAAAGCTTCCACTCCCTGCTTCATGGCCATGCCAAGAAGATGGATATTTCCAAGCGCATGATCCATCCTGGAACCGGTAGCGCCCAGAATATGTATCCTATTACATCCCTGTTCTATGGCAGTTCTGACTGCAAGCTCCGTGTCCGTTTCATCTTTTTCCGGCTGAAACCGCAAAATCTTTGGCCTGCCCTTCTCCATTTCTGTAAACTTCCGCAAAATCCCAGGATTAACAGAATCAAAATCCCCCACAATAAAATCCGGCGCCATCACCTTTCGGTAGAAAAATCCCATTCCCGCATCTACAGCAATCGTAAGGTCAAAATGATGTTCGTTCATATAAGAAAGCGCAAAAACGTCTCCCAGACGCCCTCCGCTGATAATCAATGCTTCCATATCTTCCCTCAGTTAAAAATTATTTCATCAATTCTCGAAATCTTCTTACATTTTCAGAGATATCTCCCTGAAAAACTGCGCTTCCTGACACAATCACATTGGCTCCGGCCTTCAAAATCTCTTCTACATTGGACAGCGTAACCCCGCCGTCCACCTCGATGTCTGTATTCAGTCCTCTCTCCTCAATGATATGCCTCAGTTCACGGATCTTCTCAAAGGAATAGGGAATAAATTTCTGCCCGCCGAATCCTGGGTTTACCGTCATCAGCAGCACCATATCCAAACTGGGTAAAATGTATTCCAGCACACTCAGACTGGTTGCCGGATTCAGCGCCACTGCCGGCCGGATTCCCTTTTCCCGAATAGTTTCCACCGTCCGATCCAGATGAACACACGCCTCCGCATGAACGGTAATCATATCCGCTCCGCAGTCTGCAAATTCCTGAATATAGCGAATCGGCTCCTCCACCATCAGATGCACATCAAAAATTCTGCCGCTGCAGGGGCGGATGGACTGAATCAACGGCATGCCAAAAGAAATACTGGGCACAAAAGCCCCGTCCATCACATCAATATGCACATATTCTGCCCCCGCTTCGTCAATGGCCCGAAGCTGTTCCCCCAACCTTGAAAAATCGGCTGCCAATATAGACGGTGATAAATAATTCATATCCTTCTCCTTTGATTTATAATTGTTAATTTATATGTCTAATACTTCCTGACATTTTTTAATTCTTCATAAAACATGACATAATCCTCATACCGGACAGGGCTGAGCACTCCCTCCTCCAAGGCCTGCTTCACGCTGCAGTCCGGCTCATGGGTATGGCTGCACCCCTGAAACCGGCAGCAGGGCTCATATTTCTTAAATTCCCGAAAATATGTCTGCAGGTTTTGCTGTTCGATTCCTGTCAAATAAATGGAACTGAACCCGGGCGTGTCCATAATAAACGTCTGATCCTGAATATAAATCAGCTGGGAATGGCGGGTGGTATGCTTCCCCCGTTCAATTTTCTCACTGATGTCCCCGGTTTCCATTTGAACCTTAGACTGCAGCAAATTGATAATGGAAGACTTTCCCACGCCAGAAGGTCCTGCCACTGTGGTGGTTTTTTGGTCTAACACTCCCAAAAGCTCCTCTATCCCCTGTTCTTTCTTTGCGCTGACAACCAGAACTTCATAGCCGCAGCCTTCATAAATCCCCCGGAGCCTGGCAAGCTCCTCTTCCTCTGCCAGATCCTGCTTATTAAAACAGATCACCGTCTCTACCTGCTGCTGTTCCATCATAACCAGAAACCGATCCAACAGGTTGAAATTGGGCTTCGGCCTGTCTGCCGAAAAAATCACAAGAGCCTGATCAATATTTGCCACAGCCGGACGGATTAACTCATTTTTCCGTTCCAGTATCCTGACAATATTACCGGTTTTTTCCTCCTGGCTGATGGCTTCCATCTCAACATGATCCCCCACCAGAGGCTTTATTTTCTCTTTTCTGAAAATTCCTTTTGCCTTACATTCGAAGATTCCGGCTTCTGCTGTATATACATAGTAGAAACCGGCAATCCCTTTGATAATTTTTCCCTGCATATGCAACTTCCTGTATCATTCCCTGCTAATGAAGCGTTCTGCCATTATCTGACCTGACTGCCCCTTAATTCTGCGTGAATCCAACGCCATCAATGGTGGTCTGATCCGTTTCCGTAATCTCCGCATCATCCTCGTCCCGATAAGTCCACTCCCAGTCAATCACAAAATATCCCTCGCTGCAGTTTTCAATATTCGATGCATTTACCGTAAACGGGAAAGAAGTAGCCGTCCAGCTGTTGATTGCATCATTTCCTTCTGATTTAAACAGGGTAATCTTCGCCTCCACCCGGATAGCGTCTACCGGGATGCTTCTGGGAAGATCAATACTGTAATTATTCAGAGAATAATACTGGGTTGTGATCTTTTTGCCTAAACTTATGGTCAGTGTTACCTGGGTTCCCTTTTCCACCATCTTACCTGGGGCAATGCTCTGTCCCATCACATACCCTTCCGGTATTTCATCGCTATAATCCGAAGAAGTGCTTGCAACTGTGATTCCAGCCGCTTCCATTTCTGCCCTTGCTTCTGCCTCCGGCTTATTCCATACATCCGGCATATTAATGGTTTCTCTTCCCTTGCTTAACATCACGGTGACCGTATCTCCCTTTTTCACTTTGGCGCCTGCCTCCGGACTCTGGGAAATCACCTGATCATTGGGAATGGAATCGTCAAACTGGTAATCAAACACCGGCACCAGACCGGCATTGCGCAAAGTAGTTTCCGCATCGCCTTTTGCCCTGCCTTTTACATCCGGTGTGTCAAATTCTCCTGCACCGCTGCTGATGATGACCCGGATTGTGGTGTTTTTCTCCACCATGGCTCCTTTTTCTTCACTCTGGGATACAATCTGTCCTTCCGGATATTCCTCGGAGGATTCTTCCCCGCCTTTTTCAATTCCAAGGTGGATCTTATTCACAACATCCCTGGCCTCATCTATGGTATAGCCTCTCAAATCGGGCATTTCCACTTTCTCGGATTCTTCTTCCTTATCCACCTCTTCCTTATCCACCTCTTCTTCTATCTCCGTTTTTTTCTCCCCCTCTTTCTCTCCGCCTCCGAACTTAAAAAGCCCCAGAAAGCTTCCGCCGATGTAGATGATAATTGCAACAATAACAACCGCCGCCACAATTCCCATTATGGTAACTGCTTTCTCCATTTTGGGATTCAAAAACCCCTCGTCTTCCTCCTCTTCTTCCTCGTCTTCCTCCTCTTCTTCCAGCTCTTCCTGATAATAAATATTTCTGGTTTGCTGCTTGATGCTTTCCACCTCTTCCGACTTCATAACCCTTGTTTTATCCTGCTGTCCAAGAGGAACCATCACCACAAAATCTTCATCCGGGCTGATTAACGCCTTTTTCAAATCAATCAGCAAATCACTGATACTGTCATATCGCCTGTCTGGGCTTTTCTGAGTACATTTCAAAATAATCTTTTCCATACTGATGGGAAGATTGGGGGCATAGGCGCTGGGCGCCACCATTTCCTCCTGCAGATGCTGAATCGCCACCGCCACCGTGGATTCCCCATCATAGGGCACCCGGCCGGTTACCATTTCATACATTACAATTCCAAGAGAATAAATATCGCTTTTCCCATCTACAAAACCATTTCTGGCCTGCTCCGGGGAAGCATAATGCACCGATCCCATCACGTCTGAACTGATGGTATTATTGGTTGCCGCCTTGGCAATTCCGAAATCCGTTACTTTTACTTTCCCTTCGGTGGAAATAATAATGTTCTGAGGCTTAATGTCGCGGTGAATAATATGCTTATTATGCGCCGCCTCAATTCCTCTGCCAACCTGAATGGCAATGCTGACCGCCTCCTTGAAGGAAAGCTGTCCTTTCTTCTCTATATAAGTTTTGAGCGTAATTCCCTCCACATATTCCATCACAATATAATGAATGGAATTCTCGCTTCCAACATCATAAATATTTACAATATTCGGATGTTCCAGACCTGCCGCTGACTGGGCTTCCGTGCGGAATTTGGTTACAAAATTCACATCATCTGAAAATTCCTGTTTCAGAACCTTAATTCCCACAAAACGTCCCAGGGTATGATCCTTCGCTTTATATACATCGGACATTCCTCCGCTTCCTGCTTTTCCTACTATTTCATATCTGTCTGCAAGATAGACTCCTTCTTTTAACATATTTTCACCTCACCTGAAAATGGTTCTGTCAAAATCACTGTAATATTATCATTTCCGCCGTAGTCATTGGCTGCTTCAATCAGTTCCTCTACAGCATCCTCTATATTCTGTTTCTCATTTATAATCTCAAAGATTTCCTCATCCTCCAGCATATCCGTCAAACCGTCCGAACACATCAGAATCCGGTCTCCTTCTTTCAGCTCCACCTCAAAAAAGTCCACCTCTACATCATATCCGCCGCCTACTGCCCTGGTTATAATGTTCCGATCCGGATGCACTCTTGCAGCTTCCGGAGAAATTCCGCCCCGGCGCACCATTTCCTGCACATAGGAATGGTCCTTGGTGATCTGACTGAAAGATTCAGATCCGGCCAGATACAGCCGGCTGTCGCCTACATTAGCCACGCACAGCTCCTGAGCCCGTATGGTGGCCACCACTACGGTAGTTCCCATTCCTTCCAAATCAATATCTGTCTGGGCCTTTTCCATCACTGCCTGGTTTGCCTGACGGATTGCCTGACGGATGATGGCAACGGGCGATGCTTCACTGCTCTTCCTCACAGAATCCACAATCACTTCCACTGTATACCTGGAGGCGTAATCTCCGGCGTTGTGTCCTCCCATGCCATCTGCTAAAATAAACAGATTCGGCAGATTTCCAACCGGAGTCTCAGAAGTATACACATAGTCCTGATTCATTTCCCGCCTTCTCCCCTTATCCGTTTTGGAAAAAGTCTTCATGCTTCATCCTGCCTTTCTGAAAATCTCTTTCTTAATTGTCCACAGGCTCCGTCTATATCTCTGCCCATTTCCCTTCTTATAGTAACATTTATTCCATATTTTTCAAGTTTATTTTTGAAATTCGAAATAACCTGTGCCTTTGGCTGCACATATTCCCGCTCCCGAATGGGATTCACCGGAATGAGATTTACATGACAGTTCATTCCCCGGATCAGTTCTCCAAGCTGCCCTGCATCCTCTTCTCTGTCATTGACGCCCCCTACCAGGCTGTATTCAAAAGTAATCCGCCGCCCTGTTTTTGCAAAATAATCCTTACAGGCTTTCACCACCTGATGAATCTCATATTTCTTTGCCACCGGCATCAATTTTTCACGCTTCTCCTGAGAAGAAGCGTGAAGGGACAGCGCCAAGGTAATCTGCAGCTTTTCCTCTGCCAGCCGATACATGGCCGGCACAATTCCGCAGGTGGAAACGGTAAGGTTTCTCTGGCTGATATTCATTCCGTTTTCATCTGATATCAGCTGGATAAATTTCAGCAGATTCTCATAATTATCCAGAGGCTCTCCGGTTCCCATCACTACCACATGGGAAACCCGTTCCCCGGTATCCTCCTGAATCCGGTAAACCTGCTCTAACATCTCTGCCGGAGTCAGGTTCCGTACCAACCCGTCTAAGGCAGAAGCGCAGAACTTACAGCCCATCCGGCAACCTGCCTGGGAAGAAATGCATACACTGTTTCCGTGCCTGTAATGCATCCAGACGCTTTCCACCATATTTCCATCCGGCAAGGCAAAGAGATATTTCCTGGTTCCGTCTGATTTGGAACGCTGCATTTCTTCCTTCCGCAACACGGTCAATTCGCATGTATTTATTAATTTTTCCTTTAATTTCTTCGAAATATCCGTCATTTTCTCAAATGTTTGCGCATGTCTTACATGCAGCCAGGGGTAAATCTGTTTTGCCCGAAAAGGTTTCTCCCCTAAGGATACCAAAAATTCCCCCAATTCCTTTTGATTCCATGATTTTATATCTGCTTTTTCCATACTTTCCTCTATCAATTTCTCACAAATTTTGCCAGGAAGAATCCATCACAGATTCCTTTCCCGGGTAAGATCTGCTGCTGTTTTTCCAGAGAAAATTCCGGATGCTCCTGTAAGAACCACACCGTGTTTTCCTGATTTTCAGCGGGATTAATCGTACAAGTGCTGTAAATCAGAATCCCGCCTGCCTTCACATACTGACATACTGTATCCAGTATTTCCCGCTGAAGGGCCACCAGCTTTTTGCATGCTTCTTCTGTCACTTTATATTTAATATCCGCCTTTTTCCCCAGAACTCCCAGGCCGGAACAGGGCAAATCCGCTATGACAAGATCTGCCTGTCCCATTAATTTTTCATCAGGTATCCGGGCGTCTGCCTGCACTGTGCGGATATTGGGAAGCTGGCACCGCTCTATATTCTCCTGTATCAGAGAAACCTTATAGGGCGTCAAATCCCTTGCCTCCACCCTTCCGGTTCCATGCATCATTTCTGCAGCATGGATGCTTTTACCTCCGGGAGCCGCACAGACATCCACCACAAAGCTATGTTCTTTCGGCTGGGCCCACAGGCCCACCTGCATAGAACTAATGTCCTGCACATGGAATTTTCCTTCCCGGAAAGCCGGAATTTTCTCCAGAAAATCATAATTTTCAATCAACAGAACGTCTTCCAGCTCAGATTCCAAAACCTGAATCTGAGCCTCCTCCAACTCTTTTTTTAATTCTTCTTTGGTTGTTTTCAGGGGATTAATCCGGATGGCAGCAGGCATTTTAGTCAGAAACGCCTCCAGAAATCCTTCGATCTGCTCTAAAGAATATGAATTTTGCCACAATTCCAGAATCCATACCGGCATGGAGCCTGCAATGGAAAGATATTCCAGAGGCTCTTTGTCCTTGTCCGGCATGGAAATATTGGAAAGATTCCGGCTAACCGTGCGCAGCACGCCGTTTACAAAGCCTTTCAGATTCCGAAAGCCCCTTTTCTGCGCCAGCTTCACCGCCTCATTGCAGGTGGCGGAAGCTGGAACAGCATCCATATATTTCAGTTCATAGACGCTGCTCCTTAAAATACATTGAATGACCGGCTTCATTTTATGAACCTTCACGCTGGAAAATTGATTCAGCACATAATCAATCCATATCATATGCTCCAGCGTCCCTTCACAAATCCGCTTGATAAAGCTCCGCTCCTGTTTCGGGAGATACCGGTATTTGTCCAGCGTACTGCGGATGGCAATATGACTATACCTATGATCCCGCGTCACTGCCAGCAAAATATCCAGTATCAGTTCTCTGCTGTTTATGGTATTACTGCCCATAATTCCTCCTGAAATTTAATCGTCTCTTCCGCCGGAGAGAATCAGCAGTCTCACCAGCTGTAAAATTGCGGAAGCTGCGCCTGCCACATAGGTCAAAGCCGCCGCACCCAGCACCTTCCTTGTTCCTCTCAGTTCTTCTTCCCCTAAAATTCCGGTTTCTCCAAGAATCCGCACCGCCCGGTTAGAAGCGTTGAACTCCACTGGAAGGGTCACAATCTGAAACAATACAGTCAAAGAGAAGCACAAAATTCCAATATTAATCAGCAGGCTTCCAGTGCTGCTGGTAATAAAGAAACCAATTACAATCAAAGGCCATGAAATAAAAGAACCGAAATTCGCCGCCGGAACAATGGCGCTTCGGATCGTCAGCGGCGCATAAGACTGCTGGTGCTGAATTGCATGGCCGCATTCATGGGCTGCCACGCCTACTGCCGCCACTGAAGCAGAACCATATACACTGTCAGAAAGGCTTAACGTCTTATTTCTGGGATCATAGTGATCCGTCAGATTCCCGGAAATATGCTGAACGGTTACATCATAGATTCCAGCTGCATGCAAAATACGTTCCGCCGCCTGGGCTCCTGTCATTCCCGACATACTCCGGACTTTATTAAATTTCTTAAATGTGGATTTTACTTTTGCTGACGCTATCAGACAAATAACTGCTCCGATAATTACCAAAATATAAGTTGGGTCAAAATAATAATAATACGGCATAAAATCACTCCTTTTCTTAATCTCTGCGCAATAATTCTTCCCTCAACATATCATTCAGGGCTTTTCCCCAGTTTCTTCCCGGTTTCCACAGCAAAGCCCCGCAAAAAGGCTTCGGCGCTCATCCGCTTCTTGCCCTCCAGCTGAAGTTCCTTCAGAATCAGTATTCCCTTTCCAGTCTGAACCTCAAGGGTCTCCCGGGTAACAGCTGCCACCGTTCCCGGCTCCTGAACCTCTTCTTTATCATTGTCTCTTACCTCGGCCCTCCAGAGTTTCAGAGTTTTCCCTTCCAGATACGTGTATGCGCTGGGCCAGGGATTCAGCCCGCGGATCAGACATTCCAGTTCCCGGGCAGATTTCTTCCAGTCAATTTCTCCAAACTGCTTCTTTATCATGGAAGTGTGGGTCGCCTCCTGATGATTCTGAGGCGTATACACTGCAGTTCCCCGAGCAATTTCCTCCAGAGTCCTGACACAAAGCTCTGCCCCTGACGCCGCCAGCCGTTCAAAAAGGCTTCCCCCTGTCTCATCTTCTCTCAGAGCCACTTCTTCTTTCAATATCATATCTCCGGTATCTATGCCTGCATCCATCCGCATGGTGGTAACTCCCGTTACCTTTTCCCCATTAATGACTGCCCACTGGATGGGGGCAGCTCCCCGGTATTTAGGCAGCAGGGAGGCGTGGACATTCACGCAGCCAAATTCTGGCATTTCCAGAATTTCTCTGGAAAGAATCTGGCCAAACGCCACCACTACCATAATATCCGCTTTCTGCTTTCTTAAATATTCCACACATTCTGGCTCCCGTATCCGTCTCGGCTGATAAATCTCCAGTCCATGAGCCAGAGCCGCCGCCTTCACCGGAGAACACTGCATGTTCTTTCCCCGGCCTTTGGGCTTATCCGGCTGGGTAACCACCAGGGCAATCTCATGTCCCGCCTGAATCAGCGCCTCTAAGGTTCCCACAGCAAAATCCGGCGTTCCCATAAAAATAATTCTCATTCTGTTATTCTTCCTCCTCGTCCTCATACACAGCATCATGCAGGGGACCTTCTATTTTCTCCACATACATATGGCCGTCCAAATGGTCTATTTCATGACAAAATGCCCGGGCCAGCAGCTCTTCTCCCTCCATCTCAAACCGATTCATCTCTTCATCCCAGGCTTCAACCTTCACATAATAGGGTCTTGTAACTACCCCAGCCTTTCCCGGAAGGCTTAAACACCCTTCATCGCCCGTCTGTTCTCCCCGGCTCTCAATTACTCTGGGATTGATCAGAACAATGGGGCCGTCCCCGATATCAATTACCGTCAAACGCTTTAAAATTCCCACCTGAGGCGCCGCCAGACCCACGCCGTTTCCATCATACATAGTCTCCAGCATATCCTCAATCAATTCTTTAATCTTGGGAGTCACCTCTTTCACATCCCTGCATTTCTTGGTCAAAATTTCATCGCCCAGCTGACGAATATTCCGTAACGCCATAATCTTCTTCCTCCTTAATCAAAACGCGTCTCTAAAACCCATTCATGGGATTAAAATCAAATTGTATGATGACACTGGCAAATTCCCGATGGCTGTTTATAAAATCCTCCAGCACATCCTTTATCTTAACCAATTCTCCATAGTCTTCATGCTTAAAATAAATCACCTTTTTATAAATGTCCTTCACCTTGGCCACTGCGGCGTTTGCCGGTCCCACTACGGAGAGCCCAGGCAATTTGCCCTTTTCCTTGGCCTGCCGGACTTTCTTTGCCAAAAGCTCCGCGCTTAACATGGCCGTCATCTCATCTTTTGACGCCACAAGCATTGCCATCATATGGCCGCAGGGCGGATAATCCATCAGCTTCCGGCAGGCAATCTCCGTCTCGTAAAAGCCGCAATAATCCTGTTTTGCGGCCAGTTCAATGCAGTAATGCTCCGGATGATAAGTCTGTATCACCACTTCTCCGGGAAGCCGGCCCCGGCCGGCCCGGCCGGCCGCCTGAGTCAGAAGCTGAAACGTCCGCTCCGCTGCATGAAACTCACTGACAAACAAGGACAAATCCGCCGCCAGCACTCCCACCAGCGTTACGTTGGGAAAATCGTGGCCCTTGACAATCATCTGAGTGCCGATTAAGATATCCGCCTCCTGATTGGCAAAGGATGAAAGAATTTTCTCATATCCTGTTTTATTTCTGGTAGTATCAAAATCCATCCGCAGCACTCTGGCCTCTGGAAATTTTTTCTTTACAATTTCTTCTATTTTCTGCGTGCCGGCCTTGAATCCTCCGATATATTTGGAACCGCATTCCGGGCAGACCTGAGGAACCGGCTCTTCATGTCCGCAATAATGGCACACCATTCTGCCGTTGTTGTGCTGACTTAAGGAAACGTCGCAGTGAGGACACTTCAGCACATGGCCGCAGCCGCGGCAGGAAACAAATCCGGCCATTCCCCGCCGGTTGATAAACAGCATAATCTGCTGCTTTGCCTTCAGCCGATCCGCCATCAGCTCCTGAAGCCGCTCGCTTAAAATAGAACGGTTTCCCTGCTTTAATTCTTCCCGCAAATCTATAATTTCACACGCTGGAAGCGGCTTTTCCTCAATTCTTTCTGTCATCTCCAGCAAACGGTACTCTCCCTTTTTGGCATGATAATAGCTGTCCAAAGAGGGAGTGGCGGAACCTAAGACTACGCTTGCGCCTGCCATTTTAGCCCGCTGGATGGCTGTTTCTCTGGCGTGATATCTGGGAAGTGTTTCGCTTTTGTAGCTGGTTTCGTGCTCCTCGTCAATGATTATAATTCCAAGATTTGAAAACGGCGTGAACAATGCGGAACGAGGTCCAATCATCACATCCAGCTCATTGCTTTTCGCCCGCTCAAACTGATCGTACCGCTCTCCGGCCGACATTTTGGAATTTAATACCGAAACCCGCTCCCCAAAACGCTGATAAAAACGCACCAGGGTCTGATAGGTCAGGGCAATCTCAGGAATCAGTACAATCGCCTGCTTCCCCTCTTTCACCACCCGATCAATCAATTCTATGTAAACTGCTGTCTTACCGCTTCCAGTCACCCCATGAAGCAGCCAGGTATGGTGTCTTTCCTGGATAAATTCCTGCCAGATCTCCTCCACAATTTCCTGCTGCTTCTGATTCAGCACAAGACGCTGTTTCTCTTTCTGAAATTCTTCCCCAAAGGGACTGCGGTACAGCCGCCGCTCTTCCACACTGAGGATCTCCATTTCTTTCATAGCCCGCACTACAGAAGATGTAATGTTCAGTTTGCCCGTTACCATCTCGTAGGGAAGAGGATTCTGTTCCAGCAATGCCGCAAGAAGCCGTGCTCTGGCCTTGTGGTTCTTTCTTTCGAACATGGCAAGCCGCTCCCTTGCTTCCTGCTTTCCCAATTCCAATTTTACAAAACGCTGTTTCTTCTCTTTGGTCTTCTGTTTAATAGGAAGTACGGTTTTTAACGCATGGTTCATGGTTCCGCCGTAATTGTTCCGCATCCAGCCTGCCAGGGCAATCAGTTGAGATTCAATGGGGACGCTGTCTTCTACCACAGCCTCAATCTCTTTTAACTTCTCAACATCATATTCCGGCGCATCCGTCAGTTCCACCACATAACCGGTGGTTTTGCGCTGCCCGTTTCCAAATGGAATTTCCACCTGCATGCCCACGGCAAGATTTGCCTGCAGCTGGCCGGGCACTTTGTACTGGAAGGTCTTATCCAGTTTTTCATGAGAAATATCAATAATAATATTGGCGTATTCTGCCATTGCTGCATCACCTGTTTTCTTATTCCTGTGCCAGTTCCTCCAACACTTCCTGAATCAGCACGCGTTCATCCATTGGGTACTTTTTACCTTTGATTTCCTGATAATCTTCATGTCCCTTTCCCGCAAGCACAATCACATCCCCCGGTTCACCCTTTGAAATAGCATACCGGATGGCTTCCTTTCGGTCCGGGATCTCTACATATTTGCCTTCCGTTTTATTAATTCCTGTTTTAATATCTTCTATAATATCCTGAGGCTCCTCAAATCTTGGATTATCCGAAGTAATAATCGTCAAATCTGCAAGTCTGCCCGACACTTCTCCCATCTCATAACGGCGCAGCCTGGAACGGTTTCCGCCGCAGCCAAACAGGCACACCAGACGTTTGGGTTCATAGTCTTTCAAGGTTCCCAGCAGGCTCTCTAAACTCATAGCGTTATGGGCATAATCAATCATCAGCGTAAATTCGTCCGATACAGGAATCATCTCTATTCTTCCCTTCACCCTGGCCGCCTTCAGCGCCTGCTTCATATTCTCTTTTGTCACCTTAAAATGACGGCAGATGGCAATGGCTGTCAGAGAATTGTATACGCTGAACCGTCCCGGCACATCAATTTCCACTTCCAGATCCACAAGGCCCTTGGCCTGGTAAGCCACCCCCAGATAGCCTGGTCGCTTCACCAGATGGATATTTTCTGCCCGCAAATCCGCCTCCGGCGCAAATCCAAAGGTTTCCAGCCTGCAGGTATGGCCCGCTGTCACTTGTTTCCAATGTGCATCGTCAATATTGACAATTCCTGTTTTGCATTGGCGAAACAGCATTCCTTTACATGCCAGATATTCTTCAAAAGAAGCGTGTTCATTGGGGCCGATATGATCCGGTTCTATGTTGGTAAAAATTCCCATTTCAAAGGGTATTCCCGCTGTACGGTGCATCATCAATCCCTGGGAAGACACTTCCATCACGCAGCACTGACAGCCCTGTTCCAGCATCTGCTGAAAATAGTCCTGCAGAATATAAGATTCCGGCGTGGTGTTATTTGCAGGGATTGCCTGTTCTCCAATCATCGCTTCTATGGTGCCGATTAATCCTGTCTTATAGCCTGCCTGTTCTAAAATTGATTTCACCATGTAAGCAGTCGTGGTTTTCCCTTTCGTTCCAGTTACCCCAATGACCCTCAGCTTTTCTGCGGGATAATGGAACCAGGCTGCAGACGCCAGCGCCAGTCCATACCGGGTATCTCTGGTCTTTATCACAGTCACAGATTTCGGCGCCTCTACATCCTCCTGCACGAAAAGGGCTGCCGCGCCTTTTTTTACCGCCTCTTTCGCATAGGCGTGGCCGTCAGATACCGTTCCCTTGATACATACGAAAAGACAGCCTTTTGTCACTTTTCTGGAATCATATACCAATTCTGTAATATCCAGATCGATTTTTCCCTGTACCAGGGTATAATCCAGACGTTCCAGCAATCTATCCAACTTTTCCATATATAACCTCTTTTCTAAAAGCATACTCTTTTTATTATATGATATATTCAGGGATTTGGCAAGCTGGGAATTACATGCGCCCGCCCTTTCCTGGGATAGAAAAAACCCCCGGAAACACATCTCCGAAGGTTCTTATTCTCAGATATTAATTCACACTTTCCACATCTGCAAAAGACAGCCTTGTCTCCGTTGCATGAAAAAATTCTTCTTTCGCCAGCCCGAAGCAGTCCAGAATCTGAGGAGAAAATGTTCCGCATTCTCCGTCAAAAATCATCCGCGCCGCTTCTGTCACTGCATAAGGAGCCTTATAGACACGTTTGCTGACAAGGGCGTCATACACATCGGCAATGGACACCACCTGGGCCCAGATTGGAATCTCATCTCCTGACAATTTGTCCGGATATCCTTTTCCGTCATACCGCTCGTGATGAAAACGGCAGATATCATAGCAATAACGGTAGAAATCATCTTCCTCCTGTTTGAAATTCTCCAAAAGCTCACACCCATAAACTGTATGCTTCTTAATCTCTTCATATTCTTCATTGGTAAGCTTGCCCGGTTTCAGCAAAATACTGTCAGGAATCGCAATTTTGCCAAGATCATGCAAAGCGGAGGCGTTTACAATCAACTCCACATCTTCCTCAGATAATTCATATTCCGGATAAAATCGAACCAGATACTTCAGCAGTACGCCCGTATAGTATTTTACCCTCTGAATATGCTCTCCCGATTCCAAGCTTCTGAATTCCACCACGGAACTCAAAGCGTTCACCAGAAAATCATTATTTTTCTTAAGCTTCTCCCTGCTCTCTCTGAGCTGTCTGGTGCGTTTCTCCAGTTTCTTCTCTATATCTATTCTATGAGAAAACAACTCAATAATATTCATTGCGCGCCGCATAACCACCTTCGGAGTAAACGGCTTATACACAATATCTGACGCGCCGTATTCATATGCTTTCAACTCTGTATCCACAGAAGCCTCTCCGGTAATAATAATTACTGGTATGTATTCCATATAATTCTTTTCTACCATGTATTCCAGTACATCCAGCCCGGATTTGCCCGGCATAATAACATCCAGAAACATCAATGCAAGCTGCTCACTCTTCTCTTCAATGATCTGAATTGCCATGTCACCATCTTCGGCTTCCAAAATCTCGAACTGCTCTTCAAAAATGAACTTCAGCATTTCGCGATTTATGTCAATGTCGTCAACGATTAATAAAGTATTCCTTTCCATGACTTCTCCTTTGCAGAATTTTCCTAATCATTCATACTTTTATAAGTCTCACAGGGCATATTATACTATATCGTCTTTGCGAAATCAACTCGATTCCGAAAAACATTATAAAGGAATTTTCGCAAATTTCCATCATAAATTACAAAAAATCAGTTTTATGCCTATCAGCAAAACAGCCGACAGAATTGCTGTAACGTACATAAGTTTCCCACTTCGTTCAATATCTTTTTGCTCCGCTGGACGAATGTCATCTCCGATCAACGGCTTTTCATGCTTTACTCCAAAATACCATGCATCCCCTGCCAGCTGTACCTGCAAAGCTCCCGCCATGACCGATTCCGTCTGAGCCGAATTGGGACTTGCATGGCAGTAACGATCCCGTCTATATATCCGTAAGGCGCCTTTGGCGTCCAGGCCGCAGAACAAACAGCCACATATCATCAGGAAAGCGCTGAGTCTGGCGGGGATAAAATTGACAATATCATCCAGCCGGGCTGCAGCTGTTCCGAAATACCGATAAGCTTCATTTTTATATCCTACCATGGAATCCATGGTATTAATGGACTTATAAAAAAATCCTCCTGCGCCTCCCAACAGCGCCATAAAAAACATAGGCGCAACAATTCCGTCAGAGGTATTCTCCGCCACCGTTTCCACGGCTGCTTTGATGACCTCTGTCTCACTGAGCTGCCCGGTATCCCTTCCCACAATCATGGAAACTGCTGTCCTTCCTGCCTCTAACCCTTCCATTTCCAAAGCCTCCGCTACTTTCATGCTCTCCGTTTTCAGGGATTTTGCCGCCAGAAGCGTTCCGCACATAAGGCCCTCCAGCACAATTCCCGCCGCCGGATGAATTCGATAGCACACAAATAAAGCCGCCCCGGGAATCAACGTGGAACATCCTGCCACCAAAACCACCAGCAGGACGCCTGCTGTCCTCTCCCCTGCTTTTGTTGGGGGAAACAGGCGGCGCAGAAGTTTTTCTAATCCGGAAATCAAGCGGCCGATTGCCATGACCGGATGATACCACCCCCTGGGATCTCCAATGATAAAATCCCACAGGACGCCCAGCGCCAGCGCAATCGCAGAGCAGCACAATCTACGGTATATCATTTGTAACAGTCTCCTTCCAAACACTGTGTCCGTCACTATACTGCTCAAATCTGCTTTCAATCCGGACCAGGTTTTCCGCGTATTCCTTTAATTCCGCCGCCAGCTTTTCCCTGTCATCCCGCTCCATCTTATAGAGAATGCGGTGCTCCATGCTTGCCCAAAAATCCATGGACATGGTACGGAACTGAACCTCCACCGGAAAATATTCCATCCCATCCAGACAATACACAGGAATCCCCACAATAATATGGTAACTGCGGTAACCATTGGCCTTAGGGTTGGAAATATAATCGCATTCCCGAATTACAATCAAATCTGCCTGACGTTTCAGGGCGTCTGCCAGATTATAAATATCTTCCACAAAATAACAGATCACCCGCACTCCGGCGATATCCTGCAAATAATCCTTTGCATTCATCACAGTCGGTTCTTTTCCCTTCCCTGCCAGTTTCTCCTCCATGCTTTCCTTTTCCTTAATTCTGTGCTGGATATTGTGAACAGGCTGGCCTAAAGATTCACTGTATAGGTTATGCTTCAATACGTTCAGCCGGGCAAGCAGAACTTCACTGGCATCTGCATAAGGCTGGATTAACGTATAATATTCCTCGTTCGTCATAATTCTTACCGTTCCTCCTTATGGTAGATTATACCAGACTTTTGGTAGAAAAAAATAAAATTTTGTTATAAAAAATCTTAAAATTGTGTGAACAGTAAGCCCTGACGGATTCCCACATTGTCAATGGCAACTTTTCCTTCCTTACCGGGAAAGCACAGGCGAATCTGGCAGATTTTACCAGAATCTATCCCTTCAAAATCCTCCAGCGGCACAGACACAGTCTGAAACTGATGTTTATATTCTATGGTATTCCACAAATACTGTAACTTATTCAGCCGCACCAATAACGGCGGATACACCGGAACATAATCTTTCCCTGACAGACATGCTTCTGCCCCGCTTTTGTCTTTCACCCAGATCTCCACATCCAAAAGCCTGGCTTCTTTTTCAAAAAAATCCTCCTGCATATCCATCAAATCAAACTGCAGCGTTGTTCCCTCCAGCTCAAGCTTCGGCAGAGAGATGCAAAATTCCGCTTTTTCCTCCTGTCTGGCATTCTCTCCCTCTTTGTCTTCAGTATCCCATTTCAAAACCGCTGCATAATTTCCCCTGGATTCTTCATTGGAAAACCGCATCAGCTCCTCCCGCCAGCTGTCTACATGCTCTGCCTGAATCCTGACCCCTTCTGCAGTCCCTGTTTCAATCCGGGCGTCCTCCTCAAAATCACACAGCATCATTACATCAGACCTTTGGTAAGACTGGACATACACGGTTTGCGGCAAAAGGCTTCTGTATTTTCCCCAATTGGTCAGCAGCTCATACGAACTCTTTTCTTCCTGCCCTAAAGTCTGATCCAGAAAGACTTTGATCGCTATTTTTGCAATCTGCTGCTGTTCCTGCTGAGAAAGAAAATTTGCCACGTTCAGCATACGGTTTATGGGTTCCATCATATCATATTTTCCCCAGAGAGAATTAAACTGCCCATGGTTCAGTCCCGCCACATACAGGGAAGTCTTGATACAGTCCTTAGTTTTACTGAAAGAAATATTTTCATATTGCTCCATTCCCATAAAGGAGTTGACGTCCTGATCATTGGCGCCGTGAAGCAAAAGATAATTCACATCTTCCAGCTCCACACTCCGGTCAGAGGGGCGATATTGCCCGCAGGTAGGCGCAATGGCAATCAAAGACTTGATGGAAAAGTGATACTGAAATCTGCGGTTTCCGTTATCTGGATAATAATTCAAATCGTTAAACAGATAGGCTGTGCAGACAGCCTCTCCGCCTCTGGAATGTCCGGCCAACGCCAGATTGCCATAATCCATTTTCTGATACAGCACTCCCCCTTCATGCTGGTTATAAGCTGCCACCTGCCTGATATTTTCCAAAAGAAGCACCGCCCTGCCGTCATTTTCTCCGGAAAGGGAATTACATGCATTTTCATCTACCGACACTGTCACATAGCCATGGGAGGCCAGATATTCTCCCAGATATTCATAGCCCTGATAGGAATCCGTCAGCCAGCTGTGGTTTCCATGAATCAAAAACAAGGTAGGGCAATTGGAAACTTCTTCAGGGTACCAGATCATCCCGGACAAAGGAACCTCCGTCAGCGGATAACCCTGGTATTTTTCCTTGAAAAATCCTCCAATTCCCTCATTTTCGGCAAATCTGCTGATATTTACTGTTTCAGACTCCAAATCCCCCGGCTTTCCCGTCCCATAAGCTGCCGTTAACGCCCGATAAGGCCCCTTTTCCATTTCCCGGCAAAATTCCTGCTGCTCCTGTTTGGTCAATGTTTCTGCTTTGCCGCCTGTCTTTTGGCTTAAGTTCAGATACGTCTCAATATAAGAATCTGAAAATCCATCTCCCGCCAGAAGCCAACAGACCCCTCCCATAAAAATAACAGAAAATCCCAGGGAAACCGCAATCGTCTTTGTCCGCACCTTATGATACAAAAGCGCCCAAAGGCTTTTCAGCATCAGCGTAACCATCAGGCTAACTGCCAACGAAAGAAGCACGCTTTTCCCAAATCCTGCCGTATACGCCCCCGCCGTCATCACAATCAGGCTGACCATCCAAAGCAGAAGCCAGCACAGCCGCTCCTTTATATTTCCCCGAAACAGCCAGTAAAGAATTTTCCCCAAAAGCCACACTGCCAGCATGGTAATAGGAACTGCCGCCAAAAACGCCAGCAAAACCCCCGCCCATCTGGGACGCATGAAACCTCCTGCCATCAGCCCTGCACTAAAGCTGAACAGAAAGATGGCGCACCAGTACAGCAATGCAGTTGTGTCATTCCAGTTCCGTTCCCGGCAGCTGCGGAAACGAACTCTTGCTGCTGAAATTTTCTCTTTGATACACGTTATAGTATTTCGGATTTTCTGCATATGTATTTGCCTTTCATTTCAGCCTTTTGGCAATCCCGCAATTCACCAGATACGCCTCCTGCGCCTGCTTTGCCAGCAAGCATCCAATACGCCCCACCGTCTCACGGTATTTCCGGTCAAATGCATCCATGGGAACTATGCCGCATCCCATTTGATTCATCGTAATAAGCACACGGGGATTTGCCTTCAGCAATTGCTCTGTCATGGCGTATGGATCTTTTCCTTCCTCCAGTAAGCTTCGAATCCACAGATGAAAATGTAAAATAATATCTGCTTTCTTAAGAAGCTCCATCTCCTCTGTCTTTCCTTCCAGAATCAAAGGCTCCTTCCCATTCTCCTGTGCGAAATATAATTGTTTTGCCATTTCTGATTTTCCCTGAAAAGCTCCTCCTGTTATTAATATCATGGTTTTTTCCTCTGCACTCTTTCTTCCGCTGTTATTAATATCATGGTTTTTCCTCTGCACTTTTTCTTCCGCTGTATCAACATCATTGCTCTTTACCATATTTTTCCCGCTGCTGCCGCAGCAATCACAACCGCCAGTTCACAGATCTGCAGAAACCATCCCGCCAAATCTCCGGTGATTCCTCCGAACTTGTCCAAAGACATTCTGTAATACCAATAGAAGACCACAAAGGCTGCGCCAAGGGAAATTCCTCCAAGGCGCACGTCTGTCATAAGCATCACCGCCCCAATCATGCCCGTTTCCGCCAGAAGAATGCGCCCGGCCCATTTCTTCTGGGCATGCTCTGCAAACATGGCTGCAAGGCCGCTGTCCTTCGCACAGGGAAATGCAGTCACTGCATATCCGCTGAGACACCTGCTTAAGAAAAACCCATAAGAAACCATAAGAATTCCCTCCTGCTTCAGCTCCGAGGAAAATCCAAACCAAAGCAGAAAATACAAACATCCGGCAATCACTGCAAAGGCTCCCGCATTGGAATCCTTTAAAATCTCAAGACGGCGTTCCTTTGTCTGCCAGGAGCTTAAGGCGTCTGCAGTATCCAGCAGCCCATCCAGATGAATCCCTCCGGTCACTGCAACGGGAATTACCGTCAATATGGCTGCGTACAAGATCGGCCCCACCGGAATGCGCGCCGCACAGACGCCCCACAGATAAAACAGCAGGCCGATCACCCCGCCGATCCAGGGGAAGAAGCACATGACATACTTCATATTCTCTTTTTCCCATTCTGCTTTGGGCATGGGAATTTTGGAATACATGGCAAAAGCAATGATAAAGCTGTTGATATACTTCATAACTTCCTCCACTCCACCGGAATGCCGCAAATCACTTCTGTCAGACTGTCTGAAACCTTTCCGAGAAAACGATGCAGTCCGGCCATCTGACGCAGATATTCCATAGTCGTTTCATCATATTCCATTCCGTCTTCAAAGACATTGTTCCCCACAACCACCAAATGACGGCAATGCTTTGCCAGATGAAGGATTCCCTTCTCTATTGCCTGAGCAGCCTGCTCTTTCCTGCAATTTTCAGAAAACATCTCGTTTGCAGTCAAATTCGACAGACATTCCAATAATATAATCTCATTTTTATCCACCGAAAGCTGTTCCAAATGGGTGTAACACTCTCTCGTCTCAAAGCCTTTTCCTGCCCGCATCTTCCTATGGCGCCCGATTCTCTGCCAGCTCTCTTCATCCAACGGCTTCATGGTAGCCACATAAACCAATTTTTCCGTCTCCTGCTCCTTTAGCTGTACCGCAAGATTTTCCGCATATTCTGATTTTCCGCTGCCGCTTCCTCCAATGACAAAAAAAATCATACCTGTTTTGCTCCTTTAAAACCTATTCCAAGGGCACATAATCTTCTATTTCTATCTGTGAAAAAGTGCTCATTTTCTCATAAATATGTAAACTCATGTCCAGCAGCGGGAAAAAGGCCACGGCTCCAGTTCCCTCTCCCAGACACATATCGCACATCAAACTGGGAGATTTGCCCACTTCCTCCAGAACCATCGCGCCTGCCGGTTCTTTAGACACGTGGGAGGCAAGGATATAATCTTCCGCTTGAGGACACAGTTTCACCGCCAACAATGCCGCCACTCCGGAAATAAATCCATCGACTACCACAGGCATCCTGCAGGCTGCGCCGCCCAAATAAATCCCGGTAAGCCCTGCCAAATCCAGGCCGCCTACTTTGGCAAGCACATCTACGGGATCTTCCGGGTCCGGCTGATGCTTTCTTACAGCCTCCCGGATTACATGAATCTTGCGCTCCAGCCCTTCCCTGGTAAGACCTGCGCCCTTTCCAGTCACCTCTTCCACAGGCTTTCCCATTAAAACGCTGGCCACTGCGCTGCTGGTTGTGGTATTTCCAATTCCCATCTCTCCTGTGGCAATGATATGATATCCCTTTTCTTTCAATTCACAGGCAAGGGTAATTCCAACTTCAATTCCCCGCACTGCTTCTTCCCTTGTCATGGCCGGTTCCACAGCCATATTTTTCGTGCCATAGGCGATCTTTCTCTTTTCAACCCTTGGCGTATCGGTTGCCATTCCAATATCAATAGGAAAAATATCCGTCCCTGTATCCTTACACATAATCGCTGCACAGGATTTCACATCCAGAAAATTCTCCGCCACAATGGCCGTTACCTCCTGTCCAGTCTGGGTAACCCCTTCAGCCACCACCCCATTGTCTGCGCACATAACCACCAATGCTTTTTTCGCAAGCTTTATCCGTTCCGTTCCCTGGATTCCTGCAATCTGTATCAGGCTGCTTTCTAATTTACCAAGGCTTTTTAAAGGTTTGGCGATAGAATCCCACCGCTTTTCACAGGCACGGCCAGCCTCTTGATCCAAGGGTTGGATTTGTTTTAAACACTCTTCTAAATTCATATACCTTCCCATATCCTTTCTTTCTGTCTATCTTCCTATTACGGAATATCCCCCTCTATGCCTGTGAGGCTGCTGATTTCAAAATATTTCGCTGCCCTATTCTGGCTGCTGACTCTGGAATATTCCGCTGCCCTATTCTGGCTTCTGACTCCGGAACTCTCTGCATTTGTCCAAAAATCTTTCAGCAAATCCAGGATTGGAATAGTAATACAAATGGGGAAATCCTGCCGCATAATTTGCCCCGCCCCGGATACAGTCCCATTCCCGGCCGCCGAAAGGTTTTTTTCCATGGTATGACTGTCCGTTTTCCGTACAGTCAAAATAATGAAATTCATGAGCCCTGAGAACTCCTCCCGGCTGCAGCAGCTGTCCTTCCTCTCGGGCCGTCAGAGTAATATAACCAAAACGCCCCAGCTTTCCTGTGTAATGGGCCGTTCCCGGACAAACGCCCGCCATAGGCCAGGCCCTGCCCTCCAGATCCTCCATGGATTCCTGCAGATACAGAAAACCGCCGCACTCTGCCAGATAAGGCATTCCGCTGTTCAGACAGGATGAAATCTGACCGCGCATCTTATCATTGCCGCTTAACTCCTGCGCATACAACTCCGGATATCCCCCATATAATATCAGGCCGCTGATTCCGGAAGGAAGCTGCTTGTCATGAAGGGGGGAAAAAAACGCCAATTCCGCTCCCATCTGCTCCAGCAATTCCAAATTTTCCTCATAACAAAAACAAAAAGCTTCATCTCTTGCAATACCGATTCTGATTCTGTGGGAATCCTCTCCTTTTGTAGGATGCGCATTCTGCTCCTTCTGATTTTCCCTGGCTAATACAGGGCAGGATTTCCCAGCTGTTTCTCCATTTGCTTCCTTTCTTTTCTCCAGAATTCCATCTTCCGTTACAGGCAGAGGAGCCGCTTTGCGGGCGCATTTTAAGACTCCCTCTATGTCCAGTGTTTCCTCCAGCAATTGGGCGAAGGATTGCAGCCTATCCTGGATATCTTCTACCTCCTCCGGCGTCACAAGCCCCAAATGACGGCTTTCCAGCGCCAGTTTTGGCGCTTTCGGCACATATCCCAATGCCTTTACCGGCAGCGCTTCCTCAATCTTTTCCTTCATCACGCCATAAGAAGCCGGTGAGATCTGATTTAAAATTACCCCTGCAATCCTGCTGTCTTCCCGAAACTCCAAAAATCCCTGTATCAGCGGAAGAAGGGAAAGACTCATTCCCCTGGCGTTCACCACCAGAATCACCGGCGTATCCGTCACCTTTGCCAGTTCATAAGAAGACGCATAAGAAGTCACGCCGCCAGCTCCGTCATAAAATCCCATTACTCCCTCCAACAGAGAAATATCCGCCTGAGCTGCAGCCCTTTGGAACAACGTCCTGGTCGTTTCCTCACCAGTAAAAAACAGATCCAGATTCCGGGCCGGTATTCCCAGCGCCTTCCGGTGAAACATAGGATCAATATAATCCGGGCCGCATTTAAAAGAAACCGGATGCAGCCCTCTGTTTGCAAGCGCCTTTAATAATCCGCAGGTAATCAGGGTTTTTCCGCTTCCGCTGGCAGGCGCCGCTATCATAATTCTGGGAAATCCTGACTTCCCGGCCGCTTCACTTTTCCTACTCATTTACCGATTCTCCAACAGCGTTTCCGCCAATTCTCCATATCCATAAAGCTTCATCACACTCTGAATCCCGTCCTCGATTTCTTCCCTGGAATAGTTATGGGCCTCCAGAAAATCATTCTCCTTGGCATTGAGGTAATCATAAAACGCCAGCGCCAGTTCCAGTTTTTCCATATTCCCTTCCCTGTCCCAGTCATTTTCTTCCAGGCTTTCATACAGCATATTCTCCGCTTCATTAATTTTTCCTTCATCCGCCACATGGCACAGCCGATGGTAAAAATCCCGAGAGATTCCTTCCAGAAAAATTAATTCCTCCTCGGTTCCCTGATCTTTATGAAAAATCAACATGGCGATGGTCCGCACCATTTCATGAATCAGGCGCATCATATAATCCTTTTCAACCATAATATTCCTCCTGTCACTCTTTTCGGAACATCATAAAAAATACTGCCAAAAGAAGCCCACTGGACATCCAGATGGCTTTCTCTGTCAAAGCCATCGTCATAATTCCGCCCACGGCCGCCCCCAGAATAAAAATCCCGATATATCCATAATATAACAGACTTTTCTTCTTAGTTTCCTTATTTCCTGTAAAACGATAGCTGCACCATAATTCTGTTGCAGCCCGCAGATTTCCAATACACATGGTTGTGGCGTACGCACTTCCCTTTAATTTGCGGAAACTCTGCACCTGCATGGCGCACACAAAGGAAACCAGCATATTTGCAGGAAGATTCACCTGCCGGGGCATAAATCCCACCGCAAATAATGCCGCCGCCTCCAGCAGAATCACGATCTGCCGCCAGTGAATCCTTCCGGACTGCCCATAAAGCCCCCGAATCTTCTCGGCGGCATAGATTCCCATGGCAAAAGCAAGCACCGGAAGCAGATAGCGTATGCCCAGATACCAGTTTCCCATCGCAAAATTCTGTCCCATCAGCACCATATTTCCTGTCTGAGCATTGGCAAATACTTCATCCCTGCAATTGTAAGTATAGGCGTCCTGAAACCCGCCGGAAATGCATAAAAATGCAATCACAACTGCTGACTCCGACATCTGTTCCCTGCATTCCATTTTCTTTCACTCTTTCCGAAATCTATTTCTGCTTTTTCATATCTGCCTTATTCTGAAATTTTGTTTCTTCAATGATAAAACGATCATGCATCCCTTCTCCAATTTTGCCTGCCTCATCAAAGGCGGTAATCGAAAAGGTCAGCTTCCGTCCGTCTATTCCTGTCAGAACCGTCTCACACCATACCTTCATTCCCACCGGCGTAGGGGCAAGATGCTCCAGATTTAACTTTACTCCTACCGTGCCCATGCCCGGTTCTAAATGCTCTGACACGCTTTTCCACGCAGTTTCCTCCATCAGCGCCGCCATTCGGGGCGTTGCAAGCACATCTAAGGTTCCGCTTTTATGCACTTTTGCCGTATCTGTCTCTGTTACGGTAAATTCCTGATATCCTTTGATTCCTGTTTCCAGCATTTTTTCTCCTTCTTTCTTCTG
This sequence comes from Petralouisia muris, assembly GCF_004793545.1. Lineage (GTDB taxonomy): Bacteria > Bacillota > Clostridia > Lachnospirales > Lachnospiraceae > Petralouisia > Petralouisia muris. The sequence continues at coordinate 145,011 of NZ_SRYA01000001.1, forward strand.
ATTTTGCAGCATCTTTCTGCATCCAATCGTTTTTTGCAGAAATAAACACCGCATACCTGACCGTTTCAAGTTTACCACAAAAAAAGTATTTTTGCCACCGTTACATTACCGGATATATTCTCCCATCAAGTATTTCACCTCTGCAAGATAGGAACTTCCAAAGAGATTTAGATGATTCAGAAGGTGATAAAGATTATATAAGCCCCGCCTCTTTGAATACCCTGGCTGCATAGGCATAACTTTCCTGTAAGCATCATAAAATTTCCGGGGAAATCCCCCAAAAAGCTCTGTCATGGCAATATCCGCCTCTGCATGTCCCACATAGGCTGCAGGATCGATCATCCATGCCTGGCCATCATTGCCTGTAATCACATTCCCGCACCACAAATCACCATGGAGCAGCGAGGGAAATTCCGGCTCTGTCAGAATGTCTCCAAGCCTGTTAAGAAGCTTCGGAATTTGTTCCTGTTCCTCTTTCTTAAAGTAATTCATTGCAAGCTGAAACTGAGGTTTTAGGCGGCATTCACGGAAAAAATCAATCCAACTGGCATAAGGCGTATTAATCTGTGCTGTGGCCCCGATATGGTTATCATGAGAAAATCCATATCTCCCGCCGGGAACCAGGCCTTTTGTATCAGTCTGATGCATGGCAGCCAGCCGATGGGCAAAAACCTCCCAATAATCAGCCGCCTGAGTCTTTCCCTTCATAAATTCCGTCATCAGAAAAGAATACTCATTTCCGCAGCCTGTACAGAACAGGCGGGGTGTAGAAACAGTTTCCGTTTCTGCAATGGCCTCCAATCCGGCAGCCTCTTCCAAAAATATGGATGCACGCTCCGGCGGGGCTGTTTTCAGAAATACCTCTTTCCCACTTTCCAGCGTCAGCTTGTAAGCGGCCGTACCTTTTCCTCTTGTCAGAAACTTTCTGCCGGAAATTCCGGCATTTACTCCAAATAAAGAATGAAGTGCGGTTTCTACTGCAGAAAACTGCCGGGTCTTAAGTTTTATATCTGCTGGAATCATTTTATCATCTCCTGCTATGATATTTGTACCTATAAGTCAAATAATTTACCAAATGGCATTCTCATTCCAAGAAGATATCCCACCTGCCTGCAGGGGGTATATATAGAATTGAGGGGTAACATAAATCAGAAAAAGAATTGACTTATTCTCATTTACAGAAACCATCTATATTGATATGAAAAACATGTTGCTATCATGCCGCAGACCAAGAGCACATTCACAAATATCCATAACCAATTTTTTCTAATCGTTTTTCCATTAATATCACGTATAAAATCAATCAATAGCCAAACTCTTCAAATACTCTTCTGATCCTTTAACTTTATTCTCTAACTCCCTTACAAGCAGCTTATTCTTTGCTAACTCCGACATGGTATCATTCGTCATTGTCTTTGTATAATTAATTCTTGCTATGTCCAAATTTGTATGGTCTTAAAGTTTTACAATTTCTTTACGAATATCTATTAATTTTCATCTTTATTTTTAGGTATATATCCTTCTTTTATCGCCTGCATATTCTGCGCTAACACATCTAAGCTTCCAATGTCAGGATCTCCGTCAATCAACGTAAGCGCTGGAAAAATATCAGAATAAAAATGACGAAAATTTTCTTTATTTCAGTTATAATATATTGTTTCCAGTCTTTTAAAAAAAGAGATTCTTTCCTTAGGTTCCCGTAAAATATCCTGCGACTTCGACAATTCTAATAAAATATCGTGCAAAGCATCTCTTTTTTCCTGTTCCTCTAATATCCTCATACACTTATCCTTTACTTCTTATCAACTCCTGCGGGATTACCTGAAAGTTCCCTTCCCCATTCCTGTAAATTAAGTCCCATGCCTTACCGCTGCTGTGCGTATCGCTTACCATATCCCAGGGATTCAACTGCCTCTTTTTCTCAACGATTGAATTAATAATTCTCGCATAATCCGGATCCAGCCTCACAGCATACCGCATTCTGATTGGCATTGCCCCAAACCCGCAGTATTGTCTGTAAACCTCCCGGACAACCGGTCCAAACTGCTACGCTTCAATTTCTTCTGGAAAAGCTTTAGTTCCCTGTTGTAAGAATTCTCTCTGCACATAATAAAGTATCTTTTGTAACTGCAGATTTGAAACAGGACATCTGTCCTCTGTACATTTATCAATAATATATTTTGCTATTTCCAATACTGAATACATGATATTTTCCCTTCCTTACAGGTATATTGATATTATTGCACAGAACGTACGTTCTGTCAACTGTTTTTTGTGATGAAATTCAGAAAACAGGCTGTTACGCTAATTATCATGATTCAAAAAACAGGCTGTTACGCTGATTATCATGATTCAGCGCAACAGCCTGTCTGTAAATTTTTCAGGAAATATCCTCCCACTTCAGCGGCATTCCTCTGGAAATATCCCGTTTCGCCTGTTTTCCCAGAATTTCATCCAGATATCTGGGCTGTATTCCGTACCCCGGTCGTACCGAACGGACGTTGCTTTCAGAAAAAGCCTGACCTTTTCTGATATCCTCTGCCGCAAACAGTGACCTGGAATAGCGTTTACTTTCTTTTTGTTTTTCCGTAAGTTCATATGTGACTGTCCCAAGGGCAGACTCCACATTCCGGATTTCTTTCACCATCCGCGCAAATTCCTTTGGCTCCATAGAAAAATCAGAATCCACGCCGCCGTCTTGCCGGGACAACGTCAGATGCTTTTCTACAACCTTTGCCCCCAATGCCGCTGCCGCGACTGCAACTTCCGTGCCGTATGAATGATCAGACAGCCCTGTCATACATTGAAATGTCTCCGCCATATGGGGAAGCACCCTCAGATTCATTTCCTGGTAAGGCGCAGGATATGCCGATGTGCATTTCAAAAGAATTACATCCTGATTTCCTTCCTCCCTGCAGGTTTGCAGCGCCAGCTCTATGTCTGACAGCGCAGCAATCCCTGTGGAGATTATCACAGGCCTGCCTGTCTGGGCGGCCCGTCGGATCAGAGGTATGTCATTGATTTCATAAGAAGCGATTTTATAAGCCGGCGCATTCAGCTGTTCCAGAAAATCTACCGCCGTCTTATCGAAGGGAGAGGAAAAACAAATCAGCCCACTTTCCTCTGCTTTTTGAAATAATTTATCATGCCAACTCCAGGGGGTATGAGCTTCCTGATATAAATCATACAAGATCCTGCCTTTCCACAACGTTCCTGTCTGCATTGCAAAATATTGATTCCTGCAGTCCATGGTTATGGTATCTGCCGTATAGGTCTGCAGTTTTATGGCGTCCGCACCGCTTTCTCCAGCCGCTTCTATAATCGCCAAAGCCCTGCCCAGATCCTGATTATGATTTCCCGACAATTCTGCAATGATAAAGGCCGGACTTTCCGCGCTGATTTTCCTGTTTCCGATTAAAATTTCCTGATTCATGATCGCTCCTTTGACAGCTCCAACACTTTATTTATTACAATATCCTGCTGTTCCTCCGTCAGCCCCGGATACAGAGGCAGGCTTATCATACGACTGTACAGTTCCTCCGCATTGGGGCAGTATACATCCTGATAGCCATGTTTTCGGTAATAGGGGTGATGGTAAACGGGAATATAGTGGATATTCACGCCAAAGCCAGCCTCCCGCAAATCCGCAAACACTTTATTCCGATCTGCTTCGGTAAACTGCAGCACATAGAGATGCCAGCCGCTTTCTGTATCGGGCAGCTGTTTCGGCGTCACAAGGCCGGGCACTCCCTCAAAAGCCCTGTCGTACCGTTTTGCAAGTTCTCTTCGCCTGGCTAAAAATCTGTCCAGCTTCTTGAGCTGGCTGCTGCCCAACGCTGCCTGAATGTCCGTCATCCGGTAATTATAGCCTAATTCCAGCTGTTCATAATACCAGCCGCCTTCATTTTTCTCCATCAGGGACTCTTCCCGGGTTACCCCGTGACTGCGAAACAACAAGAGACGCTGGTACAGCTTCTCATTGTCTGTGACTGCCATCCCTCCTTCGCCTGTGGTAATGGGCTTTACCGGATGAAAACTGAAAATTGTCATATCAGAATGCAGGGAACCGATTCTCTTTCCCCGGTATTTTGCTCCAAGGGCATGGGCCCCGTCCTCAATCACAAGAAGTCCGTATTTTGCGGCAATCCGATGTATCTCGTCCATCTCACAGGGCTGTCCGGTAAAATGCACCGGGATAATCGCCCTGGTCCTGTCTGTAATTTTACGTTCCACATCTGCAGGATCGATATTATAAGTCACTGGATCAATATCTGCGAAAACCGGCGCAGCGCCGCAGTAAAGCACACAGTTTGCCGAGGCGGCAAAGGTTATGGCCGGAACAATCACTTCATCCCCTTCCTGGATGCCGGCCGCAAGACAGGCAATGTGAAGCGCGGCCGTTCCGTTTGCGACAGTCACTGCATATTTTGCTCCCACATAGGCTGCTGTTTTTTCTTCAAATTCTGCGGCAGCCGGGCCTGTGGTGATAAAGTCTCCCCGCAGGATATTGGCTACCGCCTGGATGTCGTCTTCCTCTATGGTTTGATGTCCGTATGGTATGTACATGGCAAATACTCTCTTTCTGTTATACGATTATTTTTTCCATTTTTGTTCCTGGAGCGCATTTGAAAAACGCTCTGATTCAAATTCTTCTATAAACTCTTCTATCTGGTTTTTCATACATTTTACAATGTCCTCTCCTCTTTGGTACATCACAGACCATTCTACCGTTTTCTCTATTGCCTGTTCTATATTCCACACTGGCCTCCATTGAAATTTTTGCTTCATTTTGGAACAATCTAATTTTAGAAAATTTGCCTCGTGAAATCCTTTTTCCTTCCCAGCGTCCCAGTCCAATATTTCCCCTGTCCACCGCGCCCAAAGCTGACAAAACATGGTTACAATTGTTCCTGTTTCAACAGCATCTTTATCCTCCGGGCCAATATTGTAATTCCCTGCATATTCTTTCTGCCTGTATTGCGCCTGCCCGATCAGTAAATATGCCATTATAGCGTCCAATACATGCTGATACGGCCGGATAGAATTGGGATTCCTTACCTCTATTCTCTTTTGTCCATATGCCCCGCGGACACAATCAGGTATAATTCGATTAGCAGCAAAATCCCCGCCGCCAATTACATTTCCCGCCCGCACAGTGGATACCGCTGTCTGGCTTCCTTTAAAATAAGAATTTATGTAACTGCTTGTCACTAACTCAGAACAGGACTTTGAATTTGAGTAAGGATCATATCCGTTCAGTTCTTCATTCTCACGATATCCCCATTCCCATTCTCTGTTTTTATACACTTTATCTGTTGTCACATTTACAAAAGACTGAACAGAAGGAGTATGGCGAATGCATTCCAGCACATTCACCGTCCCCATTACATTTATCTCATAGGTATCAACCGGATTTTGATAAGCTTCATACACCAATGGCTGTGCCGCCATATGAATTACAATATCCGGCTGTGCTGCATAAAAAACTTCTTTCAATTTTTCCAGATCCCGTATATCCCCTGTTACAGAATTCATTTTCTCTGACAGTCTGCACAATTCAAATAAATTTGGTTCTGCAGGCGGCTCCAAAGCATATCCTGTCACTTTTGCCCCTAATTCCTTTAAAACTGCACACATCCAGGAACCTTTAAACCCTGTATGTCCGGTTATCAGAACTTTCTTTTTTCTGTAAAAAGAGCGATCAAATATTTTTTTCATCTCACTGTTATAATCCTTCATATTTTTCTGTAAACTCACGAAATGTCATCAATGCAGCATCCCGGTCTGACACTATCGGATTTTTTGTTTCCCATTTCACTGCAAGCTCTTTATCATTCCAGCAAATTCCGGTATCAAATTCCTTCTGGTATTTTCCAATACATTGATATGAGACAAGCGCCTCCTCAGACAAGACTTCGAATCCATGGGCAAACCCGGCCGGTATCCACAAACTTTTATGTTCCTTATCATCCAAAACCACATCCAGGTATTTTCCAAAGTTCTGAGAACCTTTACGAAGATCTACAACTACATCATGAATTTTTCCTCTTATGACACGCACCAGCTTAATCTGCGGCTCTTTCGTCTGAAAATGAAGTCCCCGGAGCACTCCTCTTCTGGAATACGATTCAAATTCTTCCTGAATTTCCACATCCAGCCCCCATTCGCTGAACACATCTTTTTCCAGGCTTTTTAAAAAGTACCCCCGCTCATCCTTAAGAAAAAAGGGAGTGATTATTTTTACTCCCCCCCCTAAATTTTGCACCTTAAACTCTGTCATAAGTTCCTCCATCCACATTTTTGTCATTTTTATCCCCGTTTCAAAATCAATCTCCGGCCTGAATCCAAGGCGTTCCATCTTTCCTGTGTCAAATTCGTTATAATTTAGCATAGCTCCCTGAAACGGCACTTTTCCAAACTGCAATTCTGATCTGCTTTCCAGGATTTCCTTCATCTGCAGAACAAAATGTTTCAGCGGAAACTGCTCTCTGTTCCCTATATAATAAGCAGAATTCTTCTCTCCCTTTTTTCCTGCCAGCGCTATTGCTTTTGCTGCATCCGAAGCATAAATAAAATCGTACATCTGCTCTCCATGCGTCAATGGTATCGGCTCATGGTTCAGCATTTTTCTTAACACCGAATTTAAAAATCTTTCTGAATACTCCCCAGCGCCATAAATATTGGAAATAATAAGATTTATGTATTCCATATCCTGATTTACCGCTGTCGTTTTCGCCATAAAATCCGCAGCAAGCTTTGCCGTGCTGTATATGTTCCCCATCCCCGGCTTTGTCTTTCCAATTGGAATGTATGACATTGCTTCATATTCCATGATGCTGCCTGCATTCACGAATCTATGGCACCCTAATCTCTTCGCTAACGCTACACAATCAACCGTATACTGAAGATTTTGAATCTGTAATCGGGAATCTGCTCTCTTTTGCCCGGATATGCCGCTCCATGCTAAATGAAATAAAATGTCCGCCCCTCCATCTGGAAAATCGCTCTGCTCCAATCTGCAAAACTGTTCCAAAGACGCCTCTGTAATCCTCACAATCCCATTCCATTCCGCCGGAACTTTCTTTTTGTTTTGCACAAGAATTGTTACCTCATCTTTCTGAGCCAGCAATTCATTTACCAGCCATTTCCCCACAAATCCCGTTGCCCCTGTCACTACGATTTTCATTTTTCTTCCCCACAGCTTCTTTTATCATTTTTATCATGTAATCTGTCATTTCTTCTGTCATTCCCGGATAAACTCCCACCCAAAAAGTATCCTTCATAATTCGATCAGTATGGATAAGCTCGCCTATCACACGATAGCCTTCCCCAGAAGCCCGCATCTGATTAAAACAGGGATGCTTCAGCAAGTTCCCGGCAAACAGCATGCGGGTCTGTATCCCATGATTTTCCAGATAATCAACCACTTGGCTGCGCTCTGTTCCTTCCCTGCATGTCAGTAAAAATCCAAACCAGCTGGGTGATGAATTCTCACAGGGTTCCGGGAGAATCAGCTGCCCCTGGCAGTCCTGCAGCCCTTCCAAAAGCCTTGCATAATTCTGCCTTCTTCTCTTCGTGAACTCCGGCATTTTATCAATCTGCCCGCAGCCAATGGCCGCCTGCAAATCTGTCGCTTTCAAATTATATCCAAAATGGGAATAGACATATTTATGGTCATAACCCAGCGGAAGCTCTCCATACTGTTTATCAAATCTATGCCCGCACAGGTTGTCCTGGCCGGCGCCGCAGGTGCAGTCTCGTCCCCAATCCCGGAAAGACCGGATACATTGATGCAGCAGCGGCTGATTCGTATAAACCGCCCCGCCTTCTCCCATAGTCATGTGATGCGGCGGATAGAAGGAAGAAGTGCCTATATCCCCAATCGTTCCTGTATATTTTTCCTCTCCATTTATCACATATGTGGTTCCCAAAGCGTCACAGTTATCTTCTATCAGCCACAACTGATGCCGAGCACAAAATTCCTTTACCCTTTTCAAATCAAAGGGATTCCCCAGGGTATGGGCCGCCATTACAACCTTCGTCTTATCGGAAAGAGCCTCTTCTAACTGACTGACATCCAAGTTATATTGAGGAATTGTTACATCAATAAACACCGGAACCACACCGTATTGGACAGCGGGCGCAACTGTAGTGGGGAAGCCCGCCGCAACTGTAATCATCTCATCCCCCGGCAGTACCTGGCGTTCCCCCAGCAAAGGGGAAGTCAATGCCATAAAGGCAAGCAAATTTGCAGAGGAGCCTGAGTTTACCAAAGAACAATATTTTACGCCTAAATACTCTGAAAACTTTTTTTCAAACTCTCTGGTATATCTGCCGGAAGTCAGCCAAAATTCCAGAGAAGCATCTACCAGATTACACATTTCTTTCTCATCATAGACTCTGGAAGCATAGGCAATACGATCCCCTGGAACAAATGCGTCTTTTTTCCTGTGATACACCTTATAGTATTGTGCTACCATCTGCAAAATCTCTTTTCTTGCCTGCTCTTCCGTCTTATTTTCAAACATTTTGTTTCTCCTTTAATCCCTCCAGGATTTCCATGGAGCCTTTCCCCGCTCCCACAGCTTATTCAGCTGATCCATCTCCCGTTTAGTGTCCATGCACTGCCAGTAGCCATCAAACATATAGGCCATAAGCTGCCCTTCTGCTGCCGCCCGTTCTAAAGGTCCTTTTTCAAACACAGTATCGTCCCCGTCAATATAATCAAAGATCTCCGGTTCCAGCACCATATAGCCGCCGTTCATCCTGGAAGCGTCATCTGCGCTTTTTTCCCGAAAAGACATAATTTCCTTTTCTTTTGTAATGTCAAGTACACCGAACCTCTGCTCCACATTTACCGCTGTCAGAGTTGCCAGCTTTCCATGTTCTCTATGAAAACGAAGCAAATCTGCAAGATTGATATCCGATACACCGTCCCCATAGGTCAGCATAAATGTTTCATTCCCGATATACTTCTGTATTCTTTTCACCCGGCCCCCTGTCATCGTGTTCAGCCCGGTGTCCACAATCGTTACCTTCCACGGCTCTGCCACATTATCATGCACTGTGATCTTTTTTCCAGACGAAAAATCAAAGGTAACATCACTGTTGTAAAGATAATAATCATCAAACCATTCTTTCACCACCTGCTGCTTATACCCGCAGCATATGATAAATTCATAAAATCCATAATGGGAATACTCTTTCATAATGTGCCAGAGAATCGGTTTTCCGCCAATCTCAAGCATCGGTTTGGGCTTTAGATGGCTCTCTTCACTGATTCTGGTTCCAAATCCTCCCGCCAAAATTACTGCCTTCATGTTCCGTTCTCCACCACAAAAGTATCTGTAATATCACTTTTTTCCTGTATTCCTTTTTCTTCTTTCTTCAGGTATTTCTCCCGGATCATCATTTCCACTTCCTCTATTTCTTTTCCCTGCTCAAATTCTTTTTCTATCTGCTGATAAATCAGCTTCTTTTGCTTTTGAACTCCCTGTGAATAGATTCGGATGATTCTTTCTGACTTCAAATACTTAAAAAACATTTTTTGCAAATCATTTTTTATTCCCACTTCATCTTCCCAGTCCAATTCAACTGGAAATTCTTTCAAATATCTTTCATGTTCTTTGTATACAAAAAAGCACAGTTCTTCCCAGGAATACAGCTCACGAAATCTGTCGATCTGATATGCTATTTCCAATAAAGCATACGTTTTTACACTTCTTATTATGAATATCCGGACAATTTCATATTTGCTTAATCCTATTCCTTTGTAACAGAAATCCACTGCGCCATTCTGCTGGGCAATTCTGATTTCAGGAAGCATATACCGACATACGGTATTGTCTACATACTCACTGCTTGTGGCGTCCCATAAAGGCAATTTCATCCAATAAAGTTCCGCATACATTCCCACAGTCATCATCAAAGGTATATGCGGATAATATTCCAGAAAAGCATTTCCCCTCATACTTTCAATCTTTTCCATTGCATGGCATTCCTTTAATATTTTCATTTGAAAAGTAATTCCCGTTACATAAGTCCTGAACATGACCATTTCCATTACTTCTCTTCCGGCATGATAAACCGTATCCTCAACCACTCTCCAGGAACTGAATTCAATCCCTATCCCAGCTTCCCAGAAAATTCCGCATTTCGGATTGGCCTTCAGACAAGTAAGATATTCTCCCAAATGCTCCAACAGCATCAGATCTTCATCACTGATCAAGACTGCATACTTTCCCTTCGTCAGTTCCAAGACTTTCATTATATTTGACGCAAATCCCTGATTCGTCTCAAATTCATGATAGACAAGCCTGGAATCCTGTATTGCTTTTATCTCCTGATATCCTTCTGTATTTTCCTCTGAGCCGTTATTGGACACTATAATTTCGATTTCACTATCATAAACGCATTGCAACAAATTCTGCACATTTTTCAGCGCAACGCTCCCTCTGTTATAGCTCGGAATGCAGACAGACAAAAATACATTTTTTCTCTCTTTCCTGCTGTCCAGCCTTTTTTTATGAAGTTTATGAAATAATCCAAGATACGGTTCAACCTCTGCTGCTGTAATATTTTTCGGAAGATAGAACTCTTCATATTGTTCAAACACGTCATACCACAGCTCTGTATTCTGAAAGACTGCTGCATTGGCAAGATACCGTTCACGGAAATGGGGAATTTTCAAGAAAGATGCAAATTTTCTTTCCACTTCGTTTAAGACAATATACACTGCATCCCATTTTTTCTTTTTCAATTCCGGAATCATCTCCCGGATATCCCAGATATCTGCAAACAGAATACTGCCAAACTCTTCTTCCTCACCCTGTACCGGCGCGTCCTCCAATTCAAAATTTCCTTTAAATACGCCTTCCTCTTTATCAAAAAGATAAAAATTCTTTTCACTGACTGGAATAAAATCTATGGCGCACGCTTCAAAAGAAACCTGTGTAATCCCTTCTCTGTCCTGAATAAAACTATTCCGAAATTTCTCCTGATTGGGCAGAATAAAACAATCGTAAATATTTGTCAGGATCTGTTCTCTCTCATATCCAAGGTTATATGCCTGTATCAAATATTTTATCGCTGTTTCATAATGTCCGTCTTCAAATAGTTCAATTCCAAATTTATAATATTTTTCTCCTTTAGACATCAACCCGCCTCATACCCTTTCTGTATACACTTCATATTCCTTTTGATAGCCTGCGCCTAAAAATGCCCGCTGAGACGCTGCATTTTCTGTTTTGACCTTCCCTTTTAAAGCTTTCACCTGAGGAAAATCTTTTTTTACCTGCTGAGGCAACATTTTAAGCATCTCCTGTCCATATCCTTTTCCCCGCTGCCCGGCGCATATGCTGTAACTGATTTCCGCTTCTTCGCCGGATACTGCAATGCGCGCCTGCCCAACCGGCGCTCCATCCCGGATATAAATGTACTCCCTTCTGTCTTCATCCTGTAAAAGCTTCTGATACCATAGCCTGTGTTCCTCATAAACAATTTCTTCCATAGAAAAAGAATTTTTCCTGACGCTTGAATCATTGGCCCACTCAAATAGCAAATCTGCATCTTCCCAGACTGCCGCTCTCAGATATGCATTCATTTTGCCACACCACTTTTTTCCAGCATCCGCTGATATTTTATTTCTGCAATTGCCCAGTCCTCCAGGGTATCTATATCCTGAACTTCACATTCCGGCACAAGGAATCCTCTGGTATTCCCTGTCACAAGCGTCTTCTCCCGCAGCAGAATCTCCGGCTTAAAACAATAAAACTGCCCGCTGTCATGGTACATGGTCTCAATATCCTGAGAACGTTTTGCTGCATATTCAGGATGATGATAAATTAATCTGCCGTCTCTTAGGTACATTCCCCGCATCGGCGGAAAAGAAAACGCAGTAACCGGAATCACCGCATCCGTCCTCTCTTCGTCCAAAAGATTCATTGCCTCTTTCAGCTTTTCCGCAGTAATAAATGGGGCGGTGGGATATATGCAGCAGGCCCGCTGGAAAACTCTCTTTCTCTTTTGATATTCTGTCAATACCTCTGCCAGCGCCTCCGCAGTTGTGGCATAATCACCGGAAGCATGTTCACTTCGCAAAAACGGAACCTTTGCGCCGTTTTTTACCGCAATCCCTGCAATTTCCTCATCTTCTGTGGATACCATAACCTCCTGAAACACTCCGGAATTAATGGCAGCTTCAATGGAGTATTCTATCATGGGCCTGCCGCAGAAGTTCCGTATATTTTTCTTTGGAATCCGTTTGCTGCCGCCTCTGGCAGTAATAATTGCAATTGCTGATTTTTTTAAATCCTCCGTACCGGTATCCCCCTTTCTCCCAGATATTCCTTCGCCTCTTTCGGCGTCTGCTCTGTAAAATGAAAAATACTCGCCGCCGCAACCGCCGACGCCGCCCCTTCTTTGACCGCCTGATACATATGCTCATAATTGCCGGCTCCGCCGGAAGCAATCACCGGTATACTCACAACATCTGTCACCATTTTAATCATTTCAATATCATAGCCCTGCATGGTCCCATCCAGAGAAACAGAAGTAAGCAATATTTCACCGGCTCCCGCTTTTTCCACAATCCTGGCCCAATCCTTTAACTGACGCCCTGTATTTTTCTGTCCATTATGGGAAAAACAGTAATAAACATGATCCACCTTCCGGCAGTCAATGCTTGCCACTATGCATTGACTGCCAAACATGTTGGCTCCCTGTGCCAGCAGTCCGGGATTTTCATAAGCGGCGCTGTTCACCGATACCTTGTCTGCCCCGGCCCTTAATAACTGTTTGATTTGCCCGATATTCCCAACCCCGCCGCCAACGCAGAAGGGCACAAAACATTCCCTGGAAAAGTCACGGATGGATTCATAATCAGGATCCCTCCCCTCTTTGGTGGCCTCCAAATCCATTAAAATTAATTCATCCACTTCCCGCATGTTATATACTTTTATGGCCGGCAAAACCGTATCCACACGTCTCCAGGCGTCAAAGCCGACGCCTTTTACCAAACCAACCGACTTGTACAGCAAGGTCGGAATCACACGAACCTTTAACATGAGTTCTCCCTTCTAGGCTACATTTTCAGAAAATTTCGAATGACCTGAAAGCCTGCTTTCTGGCTTTTTTCCGGATGGAACTGCGTACCGGCAATACATCCCTTTCCCACTGCGGACGTAAATCCGCCGCAGTAAGGAGTGCAGCACAGCACATGTTCCGGTTCTTTTGCCTGAAAATGATAGCTATGGACGAAATAAAAATTTGTTCCTTCCTTAATCCCTTCAAATAACGGTACCTCTTTCTTTTTTTCTATTTCATTCCATCCAACATGCGGAATCCGCTCCCCCTCCTTCGGTTCGAACAGGACTATTTCACCAGGAATATATCCCAATCCCCTGCACTCCTGCCCTTCGTATCCTTTCTCAGCCAAAAGCTGCATTCCTAAACAAATCCCCAGAACCGGAGTCTGTTTTTGCAGCACCGCGCGATCCAGTTCCTCGATCCAGCCCCCTTTTGCCAGATTCTCCATTGCATCTGGAAAGGCCCCTACGCCTGGCAGCACAATATGCTCTGCATTCCGCAATTCCATCGGATTGTCAATAATCCCGGCTTTTGCGCCGCATTTTGCAAATGCTCTCTGCACGGACAGCAGATTGCCCATGCCATAATCAATAATCACTGTTTCCATGCTTCGTTTCTTCCTGTGGATTATCATCGTTGGTTTTGGTCAGGTTTCCATGCTTATCCTTAATCAGATTTCCGTTTTTATCTGTCAGAAACAATTTCTTGTTTGTAAATTCATCACAGATATCAATAAATTCTTCTACCGTAATGTCTAAAGGCGCCAGAATATCCTCCAGGGGTTTGTCCAGATAAGTCCATCGAAACAGTCCATCCCGCTCTTTGACTATTTCCATCGCCTGCTCTCTTGTCATTCTGCCTCTGCGGATATGCATGGAGGCCTGATCTGAGGCCCGCCCAAAGCCAAATTTCAAATATTTAAAATACTCATGGATTCCGGCCTGATAATTGTCCAGGTTCTCATAATCGTCCGTATGGCCTTCCACTGCTTTTCCCCAGCTTTTAAAACCATGGGCTTTGGAAACCAGAACATTATGCAGCCCTTCCCATGGAATATAATATCCAAGGAAAATCCCTGTCACGCCTACTCGTTTTAACTCTTCATCACTGGGATAAGTAAAGGGGATCAAATCTTTTTTCGTAATTCCTTCCTGCCCGATTAAATCATTGACCCGCAGTCCCAGCATTCCTCCGAATTCTTCCAGCCATCTTCTGTCCAGCACATTATTCTCTACAGCCGCTGCAGGGCCTCCGTATTCATTCTGGGAATTCTCGCCCCAGATAATCAAAGGAATGTTAAAATTTACCGCCATCCGAACCGGAACCGTAAAAATGCTCACATGCTCCGGCCAGGAAATGTCTCCCACTTCCATCAATCCAATTCGGTTCAGCTTCCCCCGAACCACACGGTTTGTAGTCACTTCTATGTAGTCCACGCCCATATTCTTGATATTTTCAATATTTTCCCGCCCTATGGGCGTTAAATCACAGGTAGTGGCTGTTACACAGAGGGGATTCATTCCCATCTGCAACATGGTTATTACCTGATAGGTACTGTCTTTTCCGCCGCTGACCGGTATAATGCAGTCCCAGTTTGCCCCGTCCTTGGAACGGTAACGTTCCAGTATTTTTGCCAATTCTTTTTTTCTTTCCGCCCAATTTACCTGCTTCCTGTTCTCATAATTGCGGCATGCATTGCAAATGCCTTCTTCATCAAAAGACAAATGAGGCTTTGTACTTGGCAGGCAGCATCTTTTACAATATTGAATCATCTCTTTTTCCTCTCTATCCATGGTTCTTTACGTCTTTCAGCAATTCTTTCATCTGCTCCGCGCTCAGCCATTCGTCATTATTTCCCGAGTTATACTCAAAGCCTGGTTCCACGCGTTTTCCGCCTTCTTGGATCCTTCCCGCATCCCACCAGTCAAAATGGGGATACACGATAAAATGCTTCTCATATTCATAAGTCATCAGAGAATCCTCACGGGTTACCATCACCTCATGCAGCTTCTCCCCTTCCCGGATTCCCACTTCCGGCATTTCGCATCCCGGAAGGATTGCCTGTGCCAAATCTGTAATTTTAAAGGAAGGTATTTTAGAGATAAAAGTCTCTCCTCCTTTTGCCTCAGACAAGGCCTTTATCACCAGCTTCACGCCTTCATCCAGACTGATCCAGAACCGTGTCATTCGGTAATCCGTAATCGGAAGCCTGCGCTCTCCTTTTGCCGCAAGCTCCTGGAAAAATGGAATTACAGAACCCCGGCTTCCGGCCACATTCCCATATCTTACAATGGAAAAACAGACGTCTTTCCGGCCGGAGTAGGCGTTTGCCGCGATAAATAATTTATCCGATACAAGCTTGGTGCCTCCATACAAATTGATGGGATTGACTGCCTTGTCCGTAGAAAGGGCAACCACACGTTTCACCCCGCAGTCCAGCGCGGCGTCCACAATATTCATTGCGCCGTTGATATTCGTTTTCACTGCTTCCATGGGATTATACTCACAGGCCGGAACCTGCTTTAAAGCCGCCGCATGCACCACATAATCTGCGCTGTCCAAGGCCCGGTACAGCCGCTTTCTGTCTCTCACATCTCCAATAAAAAAGCGCAGCCTGTCCGAATATTCCCGAAATTTATTTGCCATATGGAACTGTTTGAATTCATCCCTGGAATAAATGATAATTTTCTCCGGCTGATAATGCTTTAATACAAATTCGGTAAACGCATGACCGAAAGAACCGGTGCCTCCGGTAATTAAAATTGTTTTGCCATTTAACATATTTCTGCCTCCTGCTTTGCGGTATTTCATCCTTGTTCTGCAGCATTATTCTTTCGCCACAGTTTCCCTGGCAATCTGTTCGATTGCTTTGGTATAGCCTTCCAGCAATTCCATATATTCCTTTCCCTGGCGGGCCAGTTCAAGCCCCTCTTCCTCTGCTGTGTCATATTTAAAATATTGTCCGGTACGGATAATCTGCTCCGCCTGTACCATACTGTTGATTAACAGGTCAAAATGTACATTTTTTTCAATCTTTTCCCTGTTTTTCTTCACCCGCTTCAAAAGCTTCCGATAAGCCCGCTTATCCATATTTCCAGCCTGGCAGAGCTTATCCAGCTGCCGGTATATCTTTTTTCCTTCCCGTGCCAAAAGAATCAGCCCATGAATCTGCTTCGGCGTATCATGGAAATACTCCAGAATTTTCTCCTGCTCTTCTTGGTTAAACGCCGGCTCCAGACTGTCTATGCAGGCCCCGATATCAACTTCTTTTACACACTCTTTATCAATTACCTCTTTTAAGGGCATCAGCGTTGTCCCTTCAATCCTGGCGCCGCCCTCAGTGGCATTGATAAATTCCACTTCATGGCCTCTTTCCCACCATTCGATATACTCCCCGAACCATTTGCGGTATCCGTCCAAATTCGACAATGTAGGCACTTCTTCTTCATAATTCCCAGGAACCATAATAAAATCCTTGGTGTCTTCCTCCGGCATCTCTTCCTTGAAGGTTCCGTCGGCATGAGATTTATTATTGGTATAGGCAAGATCCTGCCCCACAAATATAATTTTCCGAAATCCCAGATGGCACGCCAGAGAAAAAGCAAGAGTGGCTACGGAGCCTCCGGAGGGAAGCCCTTCCAGTTTTTTTCCGTTTATTGCAAACAGCTCTGCGGCGTATCGGAATCCATCGTAGATAAAAAATTTCTTGCCTGTATGATAATCCAGCATTCCTTTGGTGGAATTCAATTTGGCAAGCAGCGGAATTTCTTTTGCTTCCTCCTGCTCCACCAGCTCCACCGGCTTAATTCCATCCAACGTGGCAAACATATCTGGAACAATCCCTGCCTTTACCAACGGCTTTATGGCTGTATCCACCGCTATAATAAACGATTTATTTTTCGCCCTTTTTAATTCATGTATATTCTTGTTCAAAGAAGGGCCGGCAGACACTACGAAAGCCGGAATGTCTGCCGGAATTGTATTTAAAAGCTGAATCGCCTTGTACCCTGTCCGCATATATCTCACATTGCTGTAGAAATTCTCCGCCAGCTTATTGCGGAAAAACATTTTTGTCCCCACTCCTACAAAATAAGAATGGGAATGCTCCTTCATTAGCTTTAAAAAGTTTTCCACCTGCTCCAGACACAATTCCACATAATTGGGCAGTATAAAATATTTCATCAGAGGTACCCGATCCCCCTGCAGCATCGCCCGGATAATTCTTTCCAATCCGTCCTCATTAATGCCCTCTACAATAAGCGCGATGGTGCGTTCTCCGAAAAGCTCTTCTAAATCAACCGAACATAATTGCTTATAAAATACAGAAAAAAGCGGTTCATACAGGAGAACCTGCGCACTTTCATCCGCCGCCTGATTCAGTTCCTTCAAATAATTCAAATTCCCCATACCTAAGATAAATACCGACGCATTGGGCACTATT
The DNA here is from genome assembly GCF_004793545.1 of Petralouisia muris. Taxonomy (GTDB): domain Bacteria; phylum Bacillota; class Clostridia; order Lachnospirales; family Lachnospiraceae; genus Petralouisia; species Petralouisia muris. The sequence goes on from NZ_SRYA01000001.1 coordinate 162,538, forward strand.
TTTCCCAGCACGGAAATCTGATTCTTTGGATGGGCCAAAGGGTCACGCCGTCCAGCCAGATACAGCCTTCTTCCTTCTTTTTCCACTGTCAGAATCTCTTCCCCGGTAAAAGCTGTTTCTCCCAGAACAGACATGCCTTCCTTTTCCAGAAGCTCTTCTTTCTTTTCTTCTATTAATTCTGAAATGCCGGGAAAACGCTTTTCCAGAATTTTAAGATTCCTGCTCTTTTGCTTTTCCGACATAAACTTTCTCCTTTTCCCTGAAATACTCTTCTGACAGAAACATTTCCAGATATCCGGCTATGCCCTGCTCTAACGCATCCATCATCAATACATTGTCATGTTCCCGAAGGGCTGTCTCGCAGTCCCTTAAAATATCCGCCAGATTCTGATAGATTCCTTCTTCCAGCCCTGTAATATTTGTAAGAAACCACTGGGCAAATTCCTGTATTTTCGGAACCAGTTCCCTACAGTTTTCGACATATGTATTATTTCTGGAATAGGTGGCGTTAAATCCCAGAAAGCTGATGCTTTCATACAATTCCTTTATCTTCTCTTCCATTGGATTCTTTTCTTCCATCGGTTCCTCTTTTCTTGAAAAAACCAGCCGAAGCTGGTCTTTTTCTTGAATTATATTTTGCGGACATACAACACTCTGCCGCTCTTGATGAAGATTGCAAAACACTATGCAGCCCGCCGTCCAACGCTCTGCGTATAGAAGCAGATTACTGCAACAAGGACAATACACCCTGTGTGGACTGGTTTGCCTGTGCAAGCATAGACTGGCCTGCCTGAGCAAGAATATTGTTCTTGCTGTATTCCACCATCTCAGACGCCATATCTGTATCACGGATACGAGATTCTGCAGACTGGGTATTCTCAGCAACGTTATCCAGGTTGGCTACGGTATGCTCTAATCTGTTCTGTAATGCACCCAAAGCGGAACGCTGTGTAGATACACGGTTAATTGCATTCTGTACTGCATTTAAGGTGGCATTGGCAAGATCATAATCATCTACTTTCGGTGTATCTGCATTAATTACACTTCCAAATCCGCCCACTGTAGTTCCTGTTACTTTTGAATTTGAAAGTAAATCATCCCAAGCGTCACTTGCCGTACCTGCATACATATCTCCCAGCACACTTGTTCCAGATGCATTTGCAGAAGCCATAGTTGAATAAGTTGTCTTTCCCTCTGAAAGCCCATATTTTCCTGTAGAGTCCATATGAACCATTTCGCTCTTGAACTGCGTAACTCCATAACTTCTTACATCATCCAGGAATATGCTCTTATTAGAGGCTGCACTTATCGTTGTATCATACTTATACTCCACTCCCAGATATGCTATGTCATTATATTTAACAGTCTCTGTCCCCTTTGTATAAGAAATGTCACGCAATCCCAATGACTTAGCATCCATTTTATCAATGCTGATGCTGATACTCTGATTTGCATTCGCGCCAACATGAAGCTTTTTGTCTGTAAAAGTTCCGTCCAGCAGTTCCTGTTTGTTGAACTGTGTGGTCTCAGAAATACGATCCAACTCTGCTGTCAAAGCGGTCAGCTCATCATTAATTGCATCACGGTCAATATCCTGGTTGGTGTCATTCGCACCCTGTACAGCCAGTTCATTCATTCTCTGAAGAATGCTGTGCGCTTCATTTAAAGCGCCTTCAGCCGTCTGTATCAAAGAAATACCGTCCTGAGCGTTGGTGGATGCACGGTTTAATCCGCGAACCTGGCTTCTCATTTTCTCAGAAATCTTCAATCCTGCTGCATCATCTGCTGCGCGGTTAATTCTGTAACCGGATGATAATTTCTCAGATGATTTGGACTGTGAGCTTGTTGTAATTCCTAACTGACGGTTAGAGTTCATTGCTGTAAGATTGTGTTGTACTACCATTGCCATAATTTTTTCCTCCTTGTTATATGGGCTTTTCTGCCTGCAAATCCGTTTGCATGCATACTTTTTTTATTTCACCGACTGACTGTCTGCTGAGACAGCCGCCTTTTATAATAAGCAGGAGCCCTAGGTTACCCCCGCATATTACCTATTTCCTTTACGCCGACGCTTAACAGCCGTATTTTGTCTGGAGTCTGCTTTTCGCCTCTGTCTTTCTGGACTTTCTGCGTTCTTCCATCAGAATCGCCTTAATCTTTTCCTTGGCTTCCGGGGACAGTTCCTTGTCTCTGTAATGCTTCACTTCATTTCCCGGCTCCGCCGCCATTCCGAATTTCTCCAGCGCTGCGCTTCTTACCACATTCATTTCTCTCGGTGCGTCTACCAGCACCCGCAGGTTATTGGAACTTCCTCCCGCAAACACCAGCTTGATTTCATCGCCGATCAGCAGGTACTCTCCTGGCTTTACTGTTAATTTCAGCATAATAACCTCCTTGTTTCCTCTGCGCCGCTGAATTAAAATTACTTCCCGCTCAACGGCCGCCCGTCACTTCCTGATGATTTTGCGATGCAACACTTTATATCAAATTGTTGCATGGATCCGAAACCCCTTAGAAACAGCAGGTTTGGAGCGATATATTTTTAGAATCTTTTTTGAAATTTTTTTAAAAGAGAGGTTAAGTATGTTGGAAAAGAGCCGATATTATCTGTGTAAATGGAAAATGCAACAATTTGATATAAATTGTTGCATTTTTCTGTAGTTATAAAATGGATAGGGGAGTTTGGGGGATGGGTCTGTGCCGTGCTGCAAAAAATGGACGACATTGATTCTGGCTATTATAGGCTTATTCCAAGTTTTGTTCCAGAATGGTAAAATTGGAGTATAAAAATAGCAGGAGCATATGAAAATACCCTGCTATTTTTAGTATTGCTTTATGGGGGATGAATTTTTTAGGGGTTTCCCAATGTCAGTGTGTGGGTGCTTACTGCCTTCTGCCATCCCTGCCGGTTTTTTCCTTTGTGAGATTTCATAAAGAATTACCAATTCTGGCAGTAATAGAATTTTATGAGTTCTTTCCATGCCAAGCTACCAAAATAAGGCCAAAAATAATAGAACAAAAATAATAATCCTCCCAATTAACCCAGAATTACGCATAACACAATTAATTCAGGAAATGCAGGATACGTCAGTAATTGATAAGGATTTACTGGCTTCTTAAGCATATAAACTTTTTACTATCCAGTAATGTAGATATTCTATATAATTTTGTAGATTTTTTATTGAAATATATAGAAATATGCATTATAATAACGCCACAGAAAGGAAGTGTTGCCAATGCCCTCGCTACAAGAGCTTCTGCAAAAAGCAGATTTCTATAAACAAAAAATATCCTCTGCCCGTCCATTGGCAAAGGAAGAACTGGAATCCCTGGATAACTATTTTCGCGTCGGGTTTACCTACGCCAGCAATGCCTTAGAAGGGAATACGCTCACCATATCCGAAACAAAGATACTCCTGGAGGATGGCATCACCGTCGGAGGCCGCCCTCTGAAGGACTGCTATGAGGCTGTTGGCCATGGCGCGGCTTACGACTTCATGTTGGGGCTGGCAAGGCAGCCAGATATGTGCATCACAGAAGACTCCATCAAGGAACTGCACCGCCTCTTTTACCAAAAAGTTGATGCAGAGCAGGCCGGCCAGTACCGTTCCATCCAGGTTTACATCTCCGGGACAGAGTATATCCCCCCTGCCCCAGGCGAGGTGCCACAGTTGATGGGGCACCTTACAGACCAAATCCATTCATCCAAACTTTCCTTGCACCCTATTGAACTGGCGGCGATGGCACATAAAAGGCTGGTTGACATCCACCCTTTCATTGACGGGAATGGCAGAGCCGCCCGGCTCCTGATGAACCTTATACTTGTCAATAGCGGCTACGGCGTGGTTTCAATCCCTCCCATCTGGCGGGATGACTATATCAATGCCCTGTCCGCTTCCAGATGTCTAAACGGCATAGAACCATTCTCTAAGCTGATTGCTGAATGTGTGATTGAAACAGAGAGGGATTATTGCCGGCTGCTTAAGCTATGAGGCATAAAAAATGGCTGTGCCAGAAAATGTGTGTAAGTAAGTTATCGGAAAATTCCCTTTGAACTGCTCAGCTTTCCTGTTTCGAAAACCAGTAAGGTCAATGGTCTAAGGCTTTTACAGGATTTTTGGATTTTGACAGAATCAGCATGGCAGCTCAGAGGACTGACACAGTTTAGATGGCAAAGCCTAATTTGACCCATCAGCGCCTGAAATCAAGCATCCCATGAAGGGGCAACGAGTCATGTAAAAAATATAAAACGGAATTAACATCAGCAGACTTTTTTCAAAAATATCATCCAGTGAATATGTCTGCACTTTCATAATCGGCACGTAATACTGAACCGTTCCGCCCGGCGTGACAATCACATATTTCATTTTCTCCGGCGTTTTTTTGTAAGTCCGAAGGTACAAAACCGCAAAATTCGTATCCCTAATCCATTCTTTATCTGTCTCGTCCTGCTGGCTCAAAAAATGCTCGTTGGGTAAAACGGATTTCTTCCTCCCCTGTATATGTTTCCCTAAAATGAAGAATTTCGCTTTTACAATTCAGCAAAAAAAGAGCGTTGACAGGAATATTATATCCTATCTTCCAAGCATCGGCCATCACCGACTTTACAAAACTTCCCATTCCCCAATTGCCAAACAAATGAAATTGTAATAAGCTGAATGACGACAGCGCTTCGCAGGACGCGAAGCACTATTTCCCTGACAGAATGCAGGAGTACAAAAGAAACAGGAGGTTACCTCATGAGCGTCACACAGCCTATTCGGAACATATCTGAAATCGAAAAATTAAAAAACTATTATTATCTGGAAAAACCAAATCTTAGAAATTACGCATTGATTTGTCTTGGAATCAATTCTGCCCTCAGAATCAGCGATTTGCTGGAATTAAACTGGCAGGATGTTTACGATTTTACGAAAAAGCATTTTCTAAAACACATCATGCTTAAGGAACGCAAAACGGGAAAACAGACACGAATTGCACTAAATCAAAACGCTCTGAAGGCATTGCAGCTATACAAAAGCGGCCTGCAGCAGATAAATCCTACGGATTACCTTTTTCCCGGCCGAAACAGAGCCAACCATCTCAGCCGTTCCCAAGCGTTCCGGCTCATCAAAACCGCCGGGCAGGAACTGAATTTTGAAACGGACATAAGCTGCCATTCTCTGCGGAAAACCTTCGGATATCATGCATGGAAATCAGGCGCACAGCCTGCCGTACTGATGAATATCTACAACCATTCCTCTTTTCAGACTACAAAACGGTATCTTGGAATTGAACAGGATGACAGGGATCAGATCTTTCTGGATGTGAATCTATGACATTTTATTTCAGAATACTTATATTCTGCAATTGTACTTTTCAATCGCAGCTTTTATTTTCTCTAATGACGCTAGTTTAGTAATCATGTAAGGGCGAAATCTCCATTGCATCACTCTGTTTTGTGCAATGGATGTATTTCGCTCTGGGAGGTCCGCTAAAACAATGATTCTATTATATGTATAATTACAAAAACTGTCAATCGTTCCTTAGCATGAAAAAACACCTCCAAAGCAGCAGATTTTTATATTTCATCTGCCCACTTTAGAGGTATCCTGTCAGTATGCCGGGCGGTTTTACCACATCTTCCCTATGCTCCTACAACCCCACCGTCCGAACCTGATACCGCTTCATCCATTCATCCACCTGCAGCAGATAAGCCAGCATCTGAGGCCCTGCCATCAGTTGTCCGTACCACGGCTTTCCATAATCGGAAGACTTGCTTAAAAATTCTTCCATTTTTTTTGGGTCTATAAATTGCAGGACGGGGGAATTCCCCTCCAGAATCACTTCCCTTACCATACCTTTCAAAAGTTCCTCATAATGAGGATCATAAGTTTTGGGATAGGGGGATTTCCGCCGAAACAAGATCTCCTCTGGCAGCAGATTTCTTCCGGATTCCCGAAGCAGGCTCTTCACTACTCCGTCTTTGGCCTTCATTTCCCAGGGCACATTCCACACATACTGTACGATCCGAATATCCGCAAAAGGCACGCGGGCTTCTAAGCCGCTGTACATGCTGGTTCTGTCCATACGGTTCAAAAGGGTCTGCATAAACCATTTCAGGTTCAGATAAGCAATCTCCCGTCTTCTTGCTTCTCTGGGACTGTCTTCCTCACACCGGGGCGTCTCTGCGATGGAACGGCAATAACTCTCCTGCACATATTCCTCCATGCGAAGGGCTTCCAGAAATTCATCTGACAAAAGCTCTTTTCTGGGGGATAAATCCATCGTCCAGGGAAACATCTCCGCTTTCATAGATTCTTCTTTGTGGAACCAGGGATAGCCGCCGAAAATCTCATCGGCGCATTCCCCCGTCAGCGTCACCTTATATTTTTTGCTGACCTGGGAACAGAAATACAACATAGAAGAATCCACATCCGCCATTGCAGGTAAATCATGGGCTTTCACAGAATCGTACAGCAGCTCAATCTGATTGCGGTTGTCACACTCCAGAAAGGTATGCGCTGAACCAATATATTCCGCCATTTTTTCCACATAAGGCCTATCTTGGGAGGGCTGGAATGCATTTGCCTTAAAGTTCTTCTGATTATCCACAAAATCAAAAGAAAAGGTTGCCAGCCTTTTACCCTGTTTTTTTAATTCAGCGGCGCAAACTGCAGATACCAGGCTGCTGTCCACCCCGCCCGACAAAAAAGTGCAGATCGGCACATCGGACACCATCTGGCGCCGAATGGAATCCTGCACCAGAAAAGATACCGTCTCCACTGTTTTCTCGTAACTGTCCTGGTGGGGATGGCTGCTTAACTTCCAATAAGTATTCCTCTGCAGTTCCTTTTCTCTGCTGCAAGCCAGATATTCTCCGGGAAGCACCTCCCGAATGCCTTTCAGCACGCCGCAGCCGGGCGTTCTGGCTGGGCCGATTCCGAAAATTTCATTCAGTCCCTGCCGATCAATCTCTGCCTCTACTGCAGGATGAGCCAGAATTCCCTTAAGCTCGGAAGCAAAAATCAGTTCACCGTTCCGCTCTGTATAAAACAGCGGCTTCACTCCCATAGGATCCCGGAACAGATGAAGCGTCTCTTCCCTGGAATCATAGACTGCAAAGGCAAAAATGCCGTTGAGACGCTTGACAAATTCCGGACCGAATTCCATAAATCCCAACAGAATCACTTCTGTATCACAGGAAGTGTCAAAGGTCCACCCCCGTTCAGTCAGCAGACCTCTTAATTCATTCCCATTATACAGTTCTCCGTTATAAACAATCATGCAGGTCCTTCCTGCTGCTGAACGCATCATGGGCTGATGTCCTCCGGCAATATCTATAATCGAAAGCCGGCTGTGGGACAACCCGCAATGCTTTGTCAGGCAAGTACCTGCATCATCCGGTCCTCTGCGCCACAATTCCCGGTGCATCGCATGCAGCAGGGAACGGTAGTGCAGTTCATTCTCTTCATAATTCTTTTCTTTATGATAAAATCCTGCAATTCCACACATACACTTTCACTCCTGATTTTCGCATATAATTCATTATATCGCAGAAACCGGAAAATTATGTCTGTGAAAGTCTGATCTGATTCTGCTGTAACTTATAAAACATGCTTCTGTTACAGCCTAATCCGCTTCCTGTCATTGTTCAGATACGAAGTATGCTCTGTTACAGCTTAATCTGGTTCCTGTCACCATGCAGAATCAAATCTTTATCCGAATTGCTGATTCCCACTAAGCTTCCCTTGCGATCATACTGGGTTAGCAGTTCTGTATTCTTCGCCAGCTGTTTTTCACCGTGATTGGATATAAAATCTGCGATTTCCTGCTGATTGCCCCGCTGGAACATCCGGCGGATTTCCGCCTGGGTATAGATGGATTCCGCTATTTTATCCTCCAAAATCTCAGGAAATTCTTCCTTTTCCACCTCTTCCGGTTCCAGCACCTCCGGCTTGTCGTTCCAGACCCTGTCCCAGACAGTTTTCAGAAAATCCACTGCAATCCTGGCATATTTTTTTACTTCCTCCACCAGAGAACTGCGCTGCTTTTCCCGGACAGATTTCTGATAACCCCGGTCAGAGATTTCCAGTTTTACTCCTGAGGCTTTTGGAGCGCTGCTGCCTGCATCCTCCTGTTCCAGGGCCGCTTCTTTGGATTTCTCAGTTTTTTTCTGCTCATTTTTCTCGTAAATGACCCCTTCTTTGCCCATATTCAGATTAAACCCGGAAGCTTCGGTACTTTCGCGTTTCTGTTGATTTACTTTGGCGTAATCATAATATTTCTGATTGCTAATTTTATCTATCATATGAAACCTCCATGATCTGCTGCCGGATTCTGCAAAGGAACTTCAACCCGTTCCTGATTTTATTTTATAACTGGCCGCCGGATTTTTGCAAAGTGATAATATACACCGGATTCTGCCCCATCATCAGATGATGATTTCCAAGCTGTTTTGCCTTTGCCACAGTTACCTGAACAATTTCTTGCTGTTTTATCTCATATTTTTTCAACAATTCCACTGCTTCCTGCAGCGTTTCTAAAGAAATCACATTCAAAACAACTCGCACTTCGGGAGATTTTTGCCACAAAACCTTCAGAATCTGTTCTAATTTCCCGCTGCTTCCTCCGATAAATGCATGGGTAGGCGCTTCCAGCCCTTCCAAAACCTCCGGCGCCTCTCCTGCAACGATATCTATGTTCCATGCCCGGTGATAATGCTTATTCTTCTCAATCAGTTCCAAAGCCTCCGGATTCTTTTCAATGGCGTACACTTTGCCCCTTACTGCAATTTTAGCGCATTCCGCCGCTATGCTCCCAGTTCCTGCTCCGATATCATACACAACGGAATCCCGGCGCAGCGCCAGCTTGGAAACAGAAATGCTCCGTACCTCTTCCTTTGTCATAGGCACTTTCCCCCGAACAAACAATTCATCGGAAATCCCATGGGATACGGAAGCTTCTTTTGCATCTTCGTGAATCAGCAATACTGCCAGAACGCCTTCTCGTTCAAAATCCAGAAATTGCTCCGGCCCTCCTGTCAAGATCTCTTCTTCCGGATAACTCAGCTGACAGCCCACATACATTTTTACGCTGCCCATTCCGTAACGAAGCAGTTCACTGCTTAATCGGCGCACTCCCTTGTCTCCGTCTGTCAGGGTGAACACCTTCTCATGGGCGCTAAGCATTCCAACGATATTCTGCCGTCTGCCATGATCGCTCATCAGTGTGATATCCTCCCAGGGAATCTGAAGCCTTGAAGCAAAATACTGCACAGAAGAAATTCCGCATAACTGGCGAATTTGATATTGGCGTTTTCCGCTGCTTTCCGGCTGCTCTTTTAATTCCTTGAAAGCGCTGCTTTCCGGCTGCTCTTCTGTAATTCCCGCTTTCTCAAATGCCTGTAGCAGCTTTTTGGCTCCGCTGTAAAATCCCACGTCTCCGGACAGCAATACCACAATCCTTTGATATTGAGGATGCTCCTGAATAAATGCTGCGATTTCTGTTCCAATGTACAGATTTTCCATCGGTTTTCCAAGAGTTCCAACCGTCTTCAGCATCCGCTCTGCCCCGATAATCATATCGGCTTCCCTGCATGCCTGCTGCACTTCACCGGTCATATTGTAAAAGCTTCCCATGCCCATTCCAGCAATGGTGATCTGATATTTATTTATATCGGCTCTTTCTTCCTTTGGATCCACACCGATTCTCTGTAAAATTTCTTCCATAGAACAGCCCTGCTCTCTGGGACGGCGAATCACCACTGTTTTTGCCCCTGCCTGTCTGGCCGCCGCCAGTTTTTCGGGATAGCCGCCTGTCTCTGCTGTTTCCTTTGTCACTAACACAGAAGCATGTATTTCTTTCATTATGGCAAGATTCATCTCTTCGCTGAAAGGTCCCTGCATGCAGATAATCTGCCTGCCCTGCAGGCCAAGGCTGCGGCATTTTTCCACTTCCTGTCCCGCCGGCAGAATTCTTGCATAAATCCGGCTGATATCCTGAATCTTTTCCACATATTCCGGCAACGATTTGCTTCCGGTAGTCAGCAAAATATTTCCGCTGGTCTGATTCAGATAAGCGGCTGCTTCCTCCACGGAATCCACAAACTGTATGTCCTGATTTCCGAAAATATCAGCGCTTTGCTCCCGCAGCAGACGTAATGCCTCTTTGCCCTGATTCCGGCAGGCCGCCGCAATATTTTTGGTCACTTCCTCTGCAAAAGGATGTGTCGCGTCCACAATTGCCTGCCAGTTTTTTTCTCCTGCCATGCGTTCCATTTCTGAAACATCCATCCGCCCTGTGTGTACAGTCAGAAATTCCCTCTCCTGCTGCCCCATCATTTCCTGCCCATACTCGGTGGCGACGCAGACGGTAACGGCAATTTTGTTCTGTATCAGAATTTCTGCCAGCTTTCTTCCTTCGCTTGTTCCTGAAAATATCAGTATTTCTTTTTCCTTCATCATTTTTCCTTCATTATTTGTCAATTACATATCCTCTGGGCGTCACCATATTCCCATTTACTATTTTCGTTGCGGAATTCCCTATAAATACGGTAGAAAACATATCTGTCTGCACCTGCTGCAGCTCCTCTAACGTATACAGGGTTCTGCTCTCTCCCGCACGGCCGATATTGGACACTACAGCGCATACGGTATCTTTGCTTCTGAATGTTCGGAGAATCTCACATGCTTTCTGCAGATAATCCGCCCGTTTTTTGCTGGAGGGATTATAGATACAAATGGAAAAATCTGCACTGGCCGCCGCTTCTAACCGTTTTGCAATCAACTCCCAGGGGGTCATCAAATCACTGAGACTGATTACCGCAAAATCATGCATCAGCGGCGCGCCTGCCAAAGCGCCTCCGCTTAAGGCAGCCGTCACTCCTGGAACAATCTCAACAGACACCTGAGGATATTCTGCGCCAATTTCCAATATCACTCCGCTCATGCCGTAGACTCCGGCGTCTCCGCTGCAAATCATTCCAGTGTCCTTTCCCTCTGCCGCCTGTTCAAAAGCAAGGCGGCACCGTTCCACTTCCCTGCGCATGGGAGTGGTAAGAAATTCCTTATCTGGAAAGTGATCCTTTACTAAATCCACATAAACAGTATAGCCTACAATCACCTGACACTGTTCCAGGGTACGGACTGCCCGCAAAGTCATTTCTTCATAGCTTCCAGGCCCAATGCCTACCACATATAATTTACTCAAATTCAACACTCCATTCTTTCTCTGCCAATGCCAATGTAATTCCGCATTCTGCAGTCTTTTCTAAAATCAGCCTGCCGGCTGTCACTTGATTGTCTTGTGCCAAAGAAAGGTCTGAAAATTCTCCTGCTGCCAGAACAGCCGAACGTTCACACACATTTCCAATGCCCGTAACTCCTTTTACAAATTCTGATTCCGTATATTCCCCCGGCGCCTCCAACAATTTCTCTCTGGAAAACGTAACAAAGGGAAGCTGATATTTCCCGGCAAATTCCAGAATGCCTTTTTCTTCTTGTTTGAGGTCAAGGGAAGCCAGGCAAAGGACGCTTTCCATGGCAAGCTGCTGTTTTTGCAATATTTTTAGCACAAATGCTTCTATTTCTTTCCCCGTCTTTCCCTTTTTGCAGCCTATACCGATGATTAATGCTTTTGGATGCAGATACAGGGTATTCTTCCTGTCCTTGTAACGGTGTATCCCTATATAAATCCGGCTTCTTTCTTCCAATACCCGGTCTTCCTGCAATCTTCCTGCCTCTTCCCGGAATGGGCTTTCCTGCACTGCTCTTTTCCCGGACAGTTTTGCCTGGAATTCGTCCAAATCTTCCCAAATTAATTCTTTGGGAAGGCTCCCGGATACTTTTCTCTCGCAGTAAATTCCTACCTGCGCTCCCGCCAGAATCTCCGCGGAAATCTTCTTTGCCATCCCGCGATCTGTAATTGCCAGCTTCTGCCCGGACGCAAACACATCCACCGCAAACTTCCCATACAAATCCGTTGCCGTCGTAATTACTCCAACGGCAGAAAGTTCCTCTGCCAGAAAAGCAGCCCATCTGTTTCCGCCGCCTACATGTCCGGACAAAACCGGAATCACATATCTGCCCTGCTCATCCAAGACCAGAACCGCTGGATCGGTAAATTTATCCTGCAAAAAAGGGGCAATGGTACGGACTGCAATTCCCACTGCTCCTACAAAAATCAAAAGCTGTTTCCTTTCAAATCCTGCCCGGCACCATTCTTTCAGAGACTGTCCGGGCTTTCTTCCCATTTCAATATGCAGGTTCTGATTGGCTTTTTCCAACTTCTCTCTGATTCTGTATGCAAGCTTTTTTCCATTTTCTGTAAACCAAACAATGGCAGCCTGTGTCTGTTCCATAATTTTCACCATTCCCTTCCAGCCATAAAGACAGGAAAGGCGCTTTCGCTCCCGAAGTACGAATATACGCCTTTTTCACTCTCTGAACCATACTCAGCTTTGGCTGGAAGGCTTCCGAAATTCTGTCTCAAAATCAGGATGATACAAATCACTTCGCCGGTAATGGCTGTGTGTCACCGCATCCCCTACAATCACCAGCGCCGTTTTGGATATTCCCTGGGTTCTGCCTGTTTCTGCCAGGGTTCCCACTGTACAGATGCATGTTTTCTCATCCGGCCAGGTCGCTTTGTACACAAGGGCTGCCGGAGTGCTTTTCTGATATCCGCCGGCAATCAGCCGCTCTGACAATTCTTCCAGCATTCCTGCGCTTAAGAAAATCACCATCGTAGCCTGATGCGCTGCAAATTCTGCGATTTCCTCTTTTTCCGGCACAGGGGTCCTTCCTGCCATTCTGGTAATAATCACACTCTGAGAAACATCCGGCAGCGTATATTCCAGATTCAGCGCTGCGGCTGCTCCGCAAAAGGAACTGACTCCCGGACAGCTCTCATAGGAAATTCCTGCCTGTTCCAGACAATCCATCTGTTCCCGCACCGCCCCATAAATACTGGGATCTCCGGTATGAAGCCGCACAGTCATTTTTCCCATCTTCTCTGCATCCTTCATCACCTGAATCACTTCTTCCAGCGTCATTTCGGCGCTGTTAAATACCTCACAGCCCGGCTTCTTTTCTTCCAACAACATAGGATTTACCAGGGACCCTGCATAAATAATTACATCCGCTTCCTGAATCAGTCGCTGCCCCCGGACTGTAATCAAATCTACTGCTCCGCTTCCTGCTCCTACAAAATAAATCATTTTTCCTGCTCCTTTACAATCAACAGTGAGTAATATCCAGTCTGCTCCGGAATTTCCTGGGCGCCGTGATACACGCGCTCCTTAGGCATTCCGCACCGTTCCACCATAGATACGCGGCTGTCCGGATATTCTGACAGCTTTTCCTTAATGGATTTCAGCTTTTTCCCGGGTTTCATCAGCACCTTTGTGCCTGGCAGATCCATCCCCTCTTCCACTCCATAGGTTGAAGGCAGGATATGAAGCATCTGGGACTGTTCTACAAGCCCCTGGTTCAGTTTTGCGGAAACTGCGCAGAAAGAAGGGATTCCATTGATAATTTCCGTCTCATATCCTGCCTCTGCGGCCAGCTTATGCATATAAATATAAGTGGAATAGATACAGGGATCGCCCAGTGTAAGAAAGCCAATCTGTTTCCCCTGATCCAACGCTTCCTTAATACTGCCGAAAGCCTCCCTGTGGCTATTCGCCAGCTTCTCTTTGTCCTTTGTCATAGGCATTTCCAGTTCCAGGCACTCCTTCTTGGCAATCTCCGGCGCAGCCTGCAAAACAATACGGTAGGCTGCTGTCTCCTCCTTCTGCTTTCCTGGCACTGCAAGTGCGTCACAGGCTCTGATACACTTAAGAGCCTTCAGGGTCAAAAGTTCCGGATCTCCCGGACCTACTCCAATACCATACAATTTTCCTGCCATAAATCTCCTGTTTCTCCTTTTCTTTTTGTATTTTCTATTTGAAAAATCTTTCTTTTCTTTTTGTATTTTCTATTTGAAAAATCTTTCTTTCCTTATCATTCTGCAGCTGCATATTTTCTGTGACGCCAAGGGAGATCATTTAATAATTTTTCCAAGGATCTCTTCTGCATTCTCTGTTCGCCCCAATTCACCGCTGCCATGATTTCTCTTCCCGTATTCACTGGAAAACACAATGGCGCCGCAGCCTATTTTTCCATAACTTCTCCGGTTCAGATGGTATTCTATCCGCTTCATCACCTGTTCCATGGTTTTTTCCAGACATCCCGCTTCTTCCAGCAAACGCACTGCATCATCGGTTGTCAGCGCCTGCATCATCTCCGCCAGCAAAGGCTGTTCCACGCCTGCCACTGCCGCATTTGCTGTCAAAATCTCCATTCTGGCGTCTGCATTCCGGGAATGGGTCTGGAAGATTCCTCCCGCTACTTTGATAAATTTGCCGATATGGGAAACAAACAGCATTCGTTCCACTCCAAGCTCCACTGCCATGTCAATGGTTTCCCCAATAAAATTGCTGCATTTCACAGCTTCTTCCAGAGATATCGGAACATTCTGCTTCAAAAATTCCTGTCCGTAATTGCCAGGCGTTACCACAAGGCTCTTCCTGCCGCTCTGCACCTGCTGATTTAATTCCAAGCGAATGCTGGACACAAGAGCCGCTTCGCTCATCGGTTCCACAATTCCTGTTGTGCCCAGTATGGAAATCCCTCCTTCAATGCCGAGTCTGGGATTAAAAGTGCGTTTGGCCAGTTCTCTTCCCTCTGGCACAGACAATTCCACTTTCAGCCCTTCCGAATAATTCTGTTGTTGGCAAAGCTTTTGCAGCTCTTTCTCTATCATCTGCCGCGGAACAGAATTGATGGCATAACTTCCCGGCGGCTGTTCCAAACCGGGCTTTGTGACAATTCCGACGCCTGTGCCTCCGGTAATATGGATGCCTTGTTCCTTTTGTCTGGATACTTTGGCATAAATCCTGATTCCATTTGTAACATCCGGGTCGTCTCCTGCGTCTTTTTCAATGGCACAGGAGACGACCCCCGGCTCCCGCCGGATATCCAGCGCTTCTAGCTGCAGGCGGATTCCTTTTGGAGTGGCAAGATTCACATAATCTGCCTGCTTGCCTGTCAGCAGCATATATGCGGCTGCTTTTGACGCGGCTGCGGCACAGCTTCCAGTGGTGTATCCGAATCTCAATTTTTGATTATCTATAGTTTTACTGTAATTTTCCAGGCCGGTTTTCCCCTGGGAAACTCCAGGTGATTTGTAATTTGATTCCGTCAATGATTTTATTCCTCCAGTGTAACAGCAGAGCTTGGGCCCTCCTTATGGTAATGATTATACCACTTTATCAAATTTACACAAGTTATTCTTGCAATAATGAAACTAATGTGCTAGAATACTTTAGCGGCGGAAACGATTCTATTTCCGTCTGCCAGAGCATGTTAGCAGTTATGTAAAAATATCCTCTGGAGTATAACTACATAAGACAGTTCGTGACCATCCTGTCTCTAAACAAAACTAGGGAATTGTCAGAACGGAATCATTCTGCAGATATTTCTGTACAGAAGAATGCCGTTCTTTTCTTTGGGCACGTTCTGCGTGCTCATTTTTTATGAAAAACTCCCTGACACAATTTAAGAAAGGACTTGATTATGGAAGATTTTAACCCGAACCGCTATGCGGTCATTGATGCAAAAAATCCACGGGAAATTGTAATGCTGCGGGGACATGGCTGCACCTGGAGACGGTGCCGGTTCTGCGATTACCACCTGGATTCCTCTAAAGACGAAGCGGCAAACTTCGCATTAAACCAAAAACATCTAAAAAAAGTCACCGGCGTTCACGGCAAGCTGGAAGTGATCAACTCCGGCAGTTTTGTAGACCTGGATGAACAAACCGTAGCCTTGATTGAACAGGTCTGCTTAAAGCACGGCATAAAGCAGGTGCATTTTGAATGCCACTGGCGGCACAGAAATGAAATTGCTGATTTTCGGAAACGTTTTGCTGCACATGACATTGAGTTAAAAATAAAAACTGGCGTGGAAACTTTTGATTCCCTGTTTCGGGAAAGCTATCTGGATAAGGGAATTACCACTGATTCTCCGGAGGAAATTGCCGAATATTTTGATGAAGTCTGCCTGCTGCAGGGGATTCCGGGGCAAACGGCTAAAAGCATGGATTCTGACATTCAAACCGGCCTGAAACATTTTGAGAGGGTCTGTATCAATATCATGCAGGAAAACGGCAGGCCCATCAAGCCGGACCCAGGGGTAATCCGCATTTTTTCCCAGGAACTTTACCCAAAATATATCAATGACAGCCGCGTAGATATTTTAATGGAAAATACTGCTTTTGGCGTAGGAGGCGTAGTGACTCATGCAGAATGAAATTCTTTTAATTGTATCTTTGATTGTTACCTATTCCACAGTTCTGATACTGTTCCGCCTTTTTCAGGAACAGGGACTTTACCTTTGGACTGTAGTTGCCACAATTTCTGCCAATATTGAGGTTCTGATTATGGTGAACGCCTTTGGGATGGAAATGACGCTGGGCAATATCCTGTTTGCCTCCACCTTCCTGATTACTGACATCTTAAGTGAGATTTACGGAAAAAAATCTGCCCAAACGGCTGTTTATCTTGGTATTGCAACCTCTGTCATTTTCATTGCCGTCAGTCAGTCCTGGATGCTGTATAAACCCAATGAAAACGATTTTGCCACTCCGGCTATCCGCACGGTATTTTCCAATACGCCAAGGCTTATGGCTGTGGGCATTATCGTCTATGTGATTGTCCAGCTTTTTGATGTGTGGGCCTACCATAAATGGTGGGCGTTTACTGAGAAAAAATTCGGCGATCGGAAAAAATTCCTGTGGCTGAGAAACAATGGCTCCACCCTGCTCTCTCAGCTTTTAAATACTGTTTTATTTACCTGGGGCGCGTTCCTTGGCACTTACAATACCTCCACGCTGATTTCCATTGCTTTTGCCAGCTACGTGATTTTTCTGGTAACCAGCCTGGCAGATACGCCCTTTGTCTACCTTGCACGTTATCTGCACCGCAAAAAAAATAACGCCGCGGCTTGACGGTTTCCTATTTATTACTCCGGCGGTTAAAGGTCAACGAAGTCAATGGTTTTTACAAATTCTCTAAAACGCCAGAAGGGACACTTCTTTCTATGAAGCGTCCCTTCTGACCATTCTTTTATTTTCATGGGCCTTTAACCCAATTCCAGCATCCGTTCCAGAGGCTTGTTGGCGCGAATTCTCATTTCTTCTTCCATTTCAACGGCATTCGTCATCTTTTCCAATGCATCTTTGACTTTCTCCAATGTGATAAGCTTCATATCCGGACAGCACTGGGAATCCCCTGCGGAATAAAATTTTTTATTCGGATTCTTTGATTTCAGTTCATAGAGCACGCCCAGTTCCGTACAGACAATAAACTCTTCTGCGCTGCTTTTCGAAGCATACTCAATGATACCGGAAGTGCTTCCCACATAATCCGCCTGAGAAATCACATCCATCGTGCATTCCGGATGCACCAGAATCTCCGCCTTCGGATGGGCTTCTTTGGCTTTTGCAACGCTTTCCCCAGTAATGCTCTTATGTACATGACAAAAACCATCATTAAAAATAAAATGCTTCTCCGGCGCCTGATAGGCCACATATCGTCCCAGATGCTCATCCGGAATAAAGAAAATATGGTGATTCGGCAATGCTTTTACAATCTTAAGAGCATTGGATGAGGTGACGCACACATCGGAATATGTCTTTAATTCGGCTGTGGAATTGATATAGCAAACCACGGCCACATCTTCATATTCCTCCCGCACCTGATTGATTTTCTCAATATCTGCCATATGGGCCATGGGACAATCCGCCGCCATGTCAGGCATAATCACTGTTTTCTCCGGGTTGAGGATCTTAGCGCTTTCTCCCATAAAAGACACGCCGCAGAACAAAATGGTTCTTGCCTCCACGGCAGTGGCAATCTTACTGAGATAAAAGGAATCCCCCACATAATCTGCAATTGCCTGTACTTCATCATTGACATAATAATGCGCCAAAATCACTGCGTCACGTTCTTTTTTCAGTTGATTAATTTCATCTACGATTGACATATCTGCTCCTGCTTTCTTTCCCTGAACTCTCCTGTCCTCTGCTCCAGACAGAAGACAGTTCCGGTTTTCTCTGGTATTATTCAAACTAAATATCTCACAATATCTGCATTCTGTCAATCCACCAATTCACAAAACCTGTCTTTCAGGGAACATTTCAAAGGCATGCCCAACTGTTTCAGGGTCTGTCCCAGGGCTTCCATCGTTTCTGCCATATCTGCAAAATTGGCGTTGCTTCCCATATGCCCAATGCGGATAACCTGCCCGGCAAGACTGTCAAAGGAGCCTGCCAGCATAATATTGTGCTCCCTTCGCATCAGCTCCAGAATCTTTTGAGCTGTAGTTTCCTTTGGCGCGTCAAATACGGTTACCGTATTGGAAAATCCCTGTTCCAGGTGCAGCTTTAATCCGGCGTCTGTCAACGCCTGTCTGCAAGCATTTCCAATCCTTGCGTGGCGCGCCAGCATGTCTTTATCATTTTCTATATTGTCAAACGCCTGCCGCAGACCGTAAATATCGCTGATTGGCATGGTATAGGGAAACCATTTTGCCTCGTAATATCCTTCAAACACTTTCAGATTGGCGTAAAAAGAAGCAATCGGCGTCTTTCGATCCGCCATAGCCTTTTTGGCTTTTTCGCTGACAGTCACAAAGGTCAGCCCCGGCGGTGCGGAAACTGCTTTCTGAGAACCGCCGCACAGCACGTCTATGCCGGCCCGATCCACGTCTACTTCTTCTCCGAACATGGCGGAAACAGAATCCACCACTGTAAGAATTCCATAGCTTCCCAGGATGGGACAAAGCCTGTGGATATCATTCAGCATACCGCTGGGAGTGTCGCAATGCACCAGGGTGGCGTACTTATAATCATGGTTTTCCTTTAAAAATTCTGCCAGCGCATGAGGGGCAATAGGATTTTTATCATCCACCGTATACAACTCCGGTTTTCCCCCATACATAGATACAAAATCTGCAAATCCTTTTCCGTAGATTCCATTATCCAGCACCAGCACTGGGTCCCCCGGCTCTGTCAGGGATGCGCAGGCGGCCTCCAGCCCCAGAATTCCTTCCCCGTCCAGAATCAGCGTTTCATTCTCCGTATGGAGCAGCCGGCTGATTTGCTGACAGGTTTCCTTATAAAATTCCACAAAGGATTCATCCAAATCCGGGTTGGTGCACTCTCTGGCCCTTGCCAGGCGGACATTTTCACTGACCTGGGTTGGGCCGGGCGTCATTATCTTATACATAAGCTTCCTTCTTTCTGTTAAGTATGTTCTTGAGTATAACTCTCTGGAAAAACTTTTCGTATACCCAGTTTTTTTATTTTTCTTAATGCCAGAAAAAATGGAAGCAACACTCATACGCCAGTTTCCTTACCCCCGGTATTGTCTGTAATCCATAACAGGAATCAAGTCACGCTGTTTCTGTTTACCCGGCACCCGTCGTCTCACCTTCCCAAAAATCAATTTACTGATAATTTTTCGTGCAAAATATTGCATTCTTCGTGCAGATATCATATACTGTAATCACCAGCAGGAAAGGAGATGGTTATATGGCTGGCTCTACTACAAACATCAGTATCCGCATGGATTCAGACCTGAAAGCACAGGCTGACAGACTGTTCGGTGAACTCGGCATGAACCTGACAACGGCATTCAATATTTTTGTCCGCCAATCTCTCCGTGAGGGGCGGATTCCCTTTGACATTTCCCTCAACCAGCCCAACAGCGAAACGGTTGCCGCCATTCTGGAAGCAGAAAGGATTGCGAAAGATCCGGCAGTAAAAGGGTATACCGATCTGGACGAACTATTCGCAGACCTGAAAGCATGAGAAACACAAAATATACTGCCCGATTGGCTGCTTGTCTACCGCATTGACGATGATGTTCTGGTATTGACCTTATCCCGAACCGGTTCACACAGCGATCTGTTTGGAAAGTGATCTTTACCTGCCGCCGTATGGGGTGTTCCCTGTACGGCATTTTTTCTGATACAGACATGGCTCGGAATGGGATGTAAACAGTGCTATTAGTTTGAATGTCATCGTGCCAGTACACTAGATACAAGCTCCGCAGCTATGGCAGAAATGCCCGGTCTTTGACAGTTTCTTCCTGTTTGAACCTTTCCTCATACCGTGCATTCCTGCTGCTGAGAGCCTGCCTCTGTGCAAAAAACGGCTTTTACCGCAGTTCAGCTTCCGATTTTGCGCCGCTTAAACAGGGCAGCAGCTACAATCCCCAGAACAAGAACGCCAGCAGAAATTCCGGCCCATGTCCAAGAGACAGCCAAATTTGCTGTTGTATGCCCGGATTCGCCCATTTGCCCCATTTCACCAGGCATACTGTTTTCACTGGGCATACCGTTTTCACCAGAATTTTGCATTTGTCCGTTTGCATCTCCTTCCTCATTATTTCTCGGAAGCTCAGGCGTTTCGCCATTGCTGACTTCCCCTTGGGGAAGCTTTCTATCGCCGCCCATATTGCTGACGGGCTGCTCCATCCCTCTGCCACCCATAGCATGGTTCATAGAACCCATATCTGTAATCTGAAGGTCCCCTGCATCAACCAGCGTATCGCTCTTCTGTGTATCCGAGGTCAAACCGATTGTGCCATTCAGCTGGCCGGTAATGCTTTCTGCCCGAAGCAGGCAGAATTCCTTCAGTGTGGAAACCCCTTTTTCAAATTCTTCATAGGTGCAGAATTTCGTCGGATCTTTTTCTACGAAGGGAGCGATCATTGACGATACGTTATCCATCATTTCTGTAAAATAATCGCTGTCAAAATACTCGGAAATAAACTCCGCAAAATATTGATGGTACAGTTCTGTGTATTCTTCATCTGCAAAAATCCAGGAGATCATCGGCCTGTCTTCCACATTGCCTCCGGACACCGGAGAGTCTATCGGGTAATTCACCAAATTCGAAGCTCCTCCTGCAGACTCAAAACCACCGAAGGCAATGTTATAATCCCAGGGAATCATCTGCATCTGTCCGTCTTTTTCGTATAGATAGTAGTTATGGATCATCGAGCCGGTGTAGCTGTCAAAATTTAAAACAAAATTATGTACCACAAAATAGCGGATCACTTTTTCAATATCAACCGTATTCGCAAGATCTTCCCCACTGTTAAGCTTTTTGAGCGCTGCAATCAAACGCTCTTTCTCACTGTCAGAGCTATCGGTTTTGGCATTTTTGAAGATGTTTTCATAGCTGTCAATCTCATCATCAATATATTTCAGCAAAACATCCTCACTGCCGTTTCCCCTGCCGCCTTTGCCTGGCGTCTGACCACCTGTGTTTGGAGCATCGCCCCCTGGCGTCTGACCGCCCATATTCTGGCTGTCGGGCTTGTAGAGCTGGCCGTAGTCATTTCCATAATTGCGCTGAAGAAAAGATTCTTCAATCCCTTCCACCGCAAGATAAAGCCCCCAATCTTCACCATTTACCCTGAGATAGACATAGCTGCATAGCGGTGAAGCAACGCCCATATCCGCCATCATCTGATAGCTTAGATAGTCTTTCATATAGGTATTGTCCTGAATGATGTTGTTCAGACACAGTTTATCCAATCCATAGTAAGTATTGGTACTGTCGTAATGATCGAATTCGAGCTTGAAGCTATATCGATCATTGCCATAAGATTCCACCTGTGTCAGCGAAGTGTTCCCTTTGCCGCGGATCGCTACATTTTTATAGGCGTCGTTATCAATGACAACGGAACAGGTATAGTATTCTTCACTTTTGCAGTTCGCTAGAAATTCGTCCCAATCATCCATAACAATATCAATGGTGTGGACGGTGGAGGCGTCAAACAGTTTTTTTTCATAGCCCATAACGGCAGAAGCCTTTGGAACGCCAAAGCTTTCGGCGTTCATGAACAATACTGTAAGAAGCAGCGAAACAGCAAGAACAACACAGCATATCTTATCAAAATGCTTATGCGTTGACATAGCGCGCCTCCTTATCCCATATATTCTCCGTTATAGCTGACAAGCACTGCGCTGCTCATGCCGTCCATTTCCGAAAGAACATTGATAAAATCCGTATTTTCATTCTTCATTCGTATTTCCAGATTCAGTTCAATCATTCCCTTTTGTGCGGTTTTGCTTTTAACCACGCATTTCTGAACCTGCTTTTCCAGAAAATCTTTTGCACGTTTCTCGGCTGCTGCATCCCTGCAGGACAAAATCACGATATAAGGATTACAGTGTGATTTCCTGTTTACGAAAACAAGAAGAATTGCGCCAATAATAACGCTGCCAATGACGGCAAGAGGAATCATGCCTGCCGCCAGTACGATTCCCACTGCGATAGCCCAAAACAAAAAAGCAATATCAAGCGGTTCTTTGATGGCCGTACGGAAACGTACAATGGACAAAGCGCCCACCATACCAAGGGAAAGAACCACATTAGATATCACCGCTAAAATAACAACGGTTGTAATCATTGTAAGGGCGACAAGGGTCGTACCGAAGCTGGAAGAATACATCACGCCTTGATAGGTCTTTTTATATACCAGAAAAATAAACATACCGATTCCAAAAGCCAGTATCAAAGCCAAAACCATATCGAGAATGCTTACGCTTGTAATATTCTCCAAAAAACTTGATTTAAAGATGTCGTTGAATGTCATAATAAATTTCTCCTTTTTTAAATTTCAGCCGTATACCCTGCATACGGCATATTTGGAAAATGCGGATGTCCGGCAGTTTTCAAGCTGAACGGCGTCCCGAATAATATCCGGTAAATACTCATCCCACTTTACTTCTAATATAATCGGTGCGTTCCCTGCAAAAACAGTCACACTGTCAGGATTCAGAAAATCCGTATTCTGTATTCCGGTTCTGATATTGTAGTCCAAAGTAACACGGACATTGCCAGGGGCAAAAATATAGGGTTCTCTTGTATAATCGACGATTGTTTTCGGCCGAAGCCCCTGGCTGATGATTTTTCCATAAAATTCTGTGATAAGAGGAACCTTGTTCTGGGCCATCCGGCTGTAGTCTCCGTTTAATATTGTTTGCGTCTGTTCCGCCGTCAGTGATGCAGTTTCTTTCCGGCAAAGTCCATTTATCTTACTTTTCTTCTCCAGCCGGATAAAAGATAGATCTCTGTTATAATACCTGATACGGAATTTCTCACGGATATTTACGCCGTCTGTTTTCTCCCGCAGCGCCTTATCGGTCAAAGTATCAAAGTAAAGACTGCGGATTTCATACTTTCCGTCTATTGTATGTACGTCACGCTTTGTAATTGCCGAAAGCCTCTGTCTTAAAACCAACAGATCACCATAACCTATTTCATGCTTCCATTCATGCCGGTATTTCATTTTCTCACTTCCTTTTCCTTATTTTTATACATAAAAACCTCCTGTACTTTGAATCGCCTTCATCGTACAGGAGGAAGATTGAAGTTTCATTGAAGATAGGAAAATTTCCTTATTGGTATCTGAACCTTAAATTCGACCAGTCCGCGATCGCAGTGAACGCTGATTTTTCCGCCATGCGATAACGTGATTGCTTTTGCTATGGCAAGACCCAGTCCATAGTGTCCGTCCTCGCCGTTTCGGACAGCATCCACACGGTAAAACCTTTCAAAAAGCTGCTTTCTTTGCTCCGGCGCAATCGCCTCGCCTGCATTAATCACGGATAGCCTGGCAGACCCATCCTCCGCTTTTAATATAAGCTGAACGTCTTTGCCGCTGTTCCCGTAACGGATTGCATTATCCAGCAAGATAGAGACAAGCTGCTTCAATTGCACACTATTTCCCTCAAGGACAATATTATCCATTACGCTGCAATTCAGAATCAGGCCATTTTCATAAGCTACGCTTTCAAAAGGCAGCGCCTCCCCATTTACAAGATGGGAGAAGTCGATGGGTTCCCTTTGAGGCAAAACATGTTCGATACGGGAAAGCTCCAGCAGTTGAGACACCAATAGGCCCATCCGCTCATTTTCGTATTGAATATTGGCAAGCCATTTGTTAGCGCCAAGTTCTCTTGCTAAAAGCTCCGCATTGGTGCTGACAATCGATATCGGCGTTTTCAGCTCATGCCCCGCATCGGAAATAAATTGCTTTTGCTTCTGATAGCTTTCTTCCAGCGGTTTCACGATCTGCCTTGCAAGATAAATCGCAAGGAAGAACAGGGCAACGATAGCAAGTCCGCCGAATATCAGCGTATAACGAAACAGGGTGCCCATGCTTTCCTGAATAATGGTATTGTCTTTAAAGGAAACAAGCATATATCCGCCTTTGTCCATCGTATAATAAATAAGGTTATTTTTCACGCCTGTTACTTTATCATCTGCCAATACATCACGGGCAAAACCTTCCAGTTCTTCCTCGCTGTACACGGTTTGCTGCGGATTATTGATTTCAAGGAGCTTTCCGTCGTATGTCATTGCAACCGTATAAAAAGTGGAAAGCTGAAATGACGGTAAATCCAAATAGTGAGGCTTTCTCAGGTCAGGTTCGGGCTTAGCGGGAGGAGGCGCGTCAAAAGGCTGGGACAGGACATACTGTTCGGCATGTTCCCTTAACATTCCGCGGTTTTGCTTTGACATTTCATAATAGCTGGAAGCGTAAATAACCGCAAGCGTCCCTACCCATAAGAGCGCCAGAACAGACATAATGGCGGCAACGATTTTTCTCCGGGACTTTTTAAACATTACTGTACCTCAATTCATATCCGATCCCACGAACTGCTTTAATTTCCGTTTTTGCTTTTACAAATGAAAGCTTTTTTCGGGTAAAGGACATATATACTTCCACATTATTGTATTCCGCTTCATTGTTGAAGCCCCATATTTTTACTGCAAGCTGCTCACGGGATAGAATCTGTCCCCCATTGGCAATGAGATATTCCAGAATACGGTATTCCTTTTCGCTGAGCCTTATACTCTGTCCGCCGGTGGTACAGGAAAGCATATTTGTATTGGTATCCAAGGAGATATCCCCATAGGCCAATGTTCCATCTGCTGAGTTGATGTTCCGTCTGCCCAGGGCCCGAAGCCTTGCTAGCAGCTCGCAGGTCTGGAAAGGCTTGGTAAGATAATCGTCAGCTCCGCTGTCCAGCCCCAGAACCTTATCGTCAAGCTCGGCTTTTGCCGTCAGCATTAAGATGGGCGTGCGTATCCCTTTCTGCCGGGCTTTCCTGGCAATCTCATGTCCGTTCATTCCCGGCAGCATCACATCAAGGATCACAATATCATAAATATCACTTTCCACAGCCGCCAGGCCATCTAATCCATTCACGTAATGATCCACCTCATATTTTTCCAGACGTAAAATCTCGCACAACGCCTGCGCCATTCTTTTTTCATCTTCTACAAGTAACAGCCGCATACCAAACACCTCCACTTATACCCGTGAGCCAAATGATTTGGCAAATAAGTATGCTCTTGAGTATAATGCTATTATATCATTATACTGCCTAAAATTGAAAAAAGATTGAAAACGATAATGAAAAAACAAGGTGTGTTTGAAAAATACTTTAGGGAAGTATGACCCAATACATGTCTTACTTCCCTCTTGTCTCTTTTTGTTAATTTTGTCTTACTGATTCACAATTGCAATTTTGAATCCATCCATCCGGATATTTGTTTCCATTGCTTCATTGATCGCATCCAACGGAAATTTATGTGAAACAAGTTCTCCTACAGGCCACCCCTGCTTCATGGCTTCTTTCAGCATTTCCATAGCCTGCAGCCAGTCCTTTGCCTGATAGGTCCATGAACCAGTAACTTTAATCTCTTTATTGCAGATATCCAGATGTGGATTATAGGTTGTATCACCATTATTTACGAAAAAGCCCAGTTCACACATAGCTCCTCCGCGGCGTACATAATGCCAGATAGTCGATGCAGCCTTCGGTGAACCGGTACATTGAAATGCCATTTCTGCACCCTTGCCTTCTGTAAGCTCTTTTACCCGCATCCCAGCATCCTCTTTTAAGAAATTAATCGTCCAATTAGCGCCAAGCTTCTTTGCCATACCAAGACGCTTTTCATCTCCGTCCACTGCAATGATATTTCTGCATCCCATTGTCCGTACCGTTGTCAGAAGAAGCAGGCCAATCGGTCCGCATCCCTGAATAAGAACATAGGAATCATGCTTGAAATTAAAAATTTCTTTTGCCTTTTCTACCGCATGCACCACAACGGCAGCTGGTTCAATCAGAAGACGGCTGTCCAAATCCTCCATATCGGATACATTGAAAATAACGCCGCCGGCTTTAATCTTTATGTATTCCCCAAACCATCCGTGAAAGAAATTTTCCTCTCCAGGCAACAACCCAAATATTTCTCCTCCATCACACAGATGAATCTGCTCCGGATGCTTTACACAGGTATCGCAAGTTCCGCAAGGCTTCAGACCTGTTACAACCTTATCTCCAACACTCAACGGTTTTCCTGAATAATCTTTGGTTACATTCTTTCCGAGCTTTACAATCGTACCAGTTCCTTCATGACCAAGCTGAATCGGAATATATCCAAACGGATCTCCTTTGTATTCATGGACATCTGTTCCGCAGATACCACATCCTTCCACTTTTACAAGAACTTCATCATCATTAATCTCCGGAATCGGAAATTCTCTGACATCAATCTTCTTTTCTCCTGTTAATACTGCTACTTTTGCTGCTTCTGGAATTTTACACATGGAAGCACCATCCTTTCTTTATTGATATTTTTCTAACAATCTGTACTTTCATTGTAAAATTCAATTGCTTTGAACACAAGTTACACATAATTCCAACTGTTAAAAATATTACACATCACTCAAAATGTAACATCATATTTTTTACAAATCTTTTAATAATTCAAATAATTTAGGCGGTAACGCATCCAGCAGACGTTCTGTTATTTCTTCTGGCGCCAAAGGCATCTTATGTTTCGTCCATTCCGCAGTCATATAAATCGAACCGTAACAGTACATGCGTAACAGAAAATCAATCTCTGCTGTTAAAAGCCCGTCTCCCTTTTTATGAATCACATCCTTATAAAACTGATAGATACATTCATAATCATAATCAATCAAACAATTTTGCGCTGAGGACGAAAAGGCTGATGTAAAAAAACTCTTTCCTCCACCATCAATCGAATTTTTGTAACAAGGCCTTCCCGAAGTGACAGACTAATCCCCATTTGTCTGAACGATTTCTGTGCCAGAATATCGAAATACCAGTTTACCAGATCATATTTATCCTTAAAATAACGGTAAAACGTAGGTCTGGTCACTTCACATGCTTCTACAATCTCAGTCACAGTAATTCGGTCGAGCGACTCATATTCCATCAAAGAAATCAGTGCTTTTATGAATTTTCGTTTGATTCTTTCTGATGAATTCATAAATACGAAGTTCTCCTTCCTGTTTTACATCCATACTAATTTATACCATATTATCAAAAAAGGATGGAAGATTCCACCCTTTTCTGCAAGTCTCTGTTTCTTTATGGTTATGCTATCGCTTTCTATTTGCTGGATTCCAAAATTCTTATTTCTTTACCGTCACACTGATTGTTACTTTCTTTTTGCCGGATGTTACGGCAATTTTAGCGGTTCCCGCTTTCTTGCCGGTAATTTTTCCCTTGGAGGTTACCGTCGCCACTTTCTTATTGCTGCTCTTCCAGGATTTAACTCCGTCTCCCTCTGTCATGGAGACAACCTTCACTGCCGTGGTTGACTTCTTGACTTGTAAGGGGATTTTTTTCACATTCAGCTTAATGGTTGCTTTCAGCTTATTGGTTTTTCTGGTTTCTGCCGTCTTACAGGTTGTGCAGGTTCTGGTCTCTGTGCTTTGCTGCAATGCGGTGGGTTTGGCTGTCTCTTTCCATTCTCCAAAGGAATGTCCGGTTTTGGGCAGATCCTTGGTGTTCATAACCGTTCCGCATACCGTACATTTCTGCTGCTGGGAGCCTGCTTCAGTGCAGGTGGCTGCTTTGGCAGTTGTAAAGCTTCCGGCTTTGTGTCCGGCTGCTGGGATGGTTTCTGCCTTTGTGGCTGCATGGCATTTGCTGCATTCTAACACTTTCGTTCCCACTTCCGTACAGGTGGCTGGTTTTAAGGATTTCTGGACAAAATTGTGGCTGCAGACATTCACAGTAACTGTGCCAAGCGCATACTCCTTAATCCCCTCAGAATTTTCTTTTTCCAGACGCACTCGAATCCGTATCTTTTTCCCTTCAACCGCGTCAGGATCTACAGTAAAGCCTGTCTTCGCCTCATTGAGACTGACTTCTCCCCATTTTCTATAGAAATAATAGGTAAAGCTGCCTGTCTCTGTCACACCGTTTTTATGCTCCAAATCAAATGTTTTCCATTCCAATTCCACATTGTTAATGGTTTCTCCAGGAACCGCAACAATTTCCTTTGCGACTGCCTGCGCGTAACTGCTACTTACGCTGATTTCATCTTCACACCAGTCTTCATAACTCTCGCCATCCGCTACTGGAATTGTACATTTGGCTGCCATATATCCATATCCATTTTCTCCAACTGCTTTCACGGTTCCGTCTGCCGCTACAGAAATAATCTCTTCATCATAAGAAGTATATGTAACCGTATATTTTCCGGGTTCCAGCTTTTCCCACTTCTTCATACCTGTCTGTTACAACAGATTTTTCATGGGTAAATGTCTTTTCTCCGCCCAAAGGAAGGGCAACCCGATACTCTATCGTTGCCGTTCCGGGATTTTCAGCCGTCAGAAGAATATCGTTTCCATTCTTTTTCACAGTAAACACATTTGCATTTGCAGTTTTCAGATCCTGTTCCAAAACCTTCACTTCTTTCAGATCCAGCATAATTTCTGCACCGTCAGGATGTTCCTTATTCTGTGCACTACCTTCAATTTTCCCGTCTTTGTATGTAAATACTGTACTTTTCAGCACTTCATAACTGCTTGTTTGAATCCAATAGTAGGGTTTCATAATATTGATCCACAAAAATTTTCTCCCCTGTTCTTCTCCCCCAGCTTTTATAATGGCATAAAGGTTACAGTAATAATCCTCGGACTCATTTTCTCCCTCTAGTTTTGCTTTCAAATCATCCCTTAACACTTTGGGGTTAATTGTAATCCGCTCCCCTTTTTCACCGCTTACCGTATAAACGCTGGAATCTACGAACTCGCCCATACTGCTTTCCAGACGCCATTCAATCTCTGTTACCTGGCGACTCATGTAATGCTTGTCGCCTATGCTGAGGATTTCTGCCATGGGCTGTCGAAATATCAGGCATGCAAAACAGCCTGCGAAACCGCAGGCTGCCGACAGTAAAAAGTATTCTTACTGCTCTTTTACAAACACATCTTTCCCCAATCCGCACAAAGGACATACCCAATCTTCCGGCAAGTCTTCAAATGCTGTTCCAGGGGCAATTCCGTTATCTGGATCACCAGCTTCGGGATCATACACATATCCGCAGGGTTCGCAAACATACTTGTCCATCCTTTCACCTCCTTCATAAGATGATATTTACCTCTATATATTACCATATAATATGAAAAATATACACTGCCAAATGGAATATTTTTCCATTGTATTTGCATCTGTTTGGAAATCAGCAGCATTTTTCGGAGAGAATTTCTGTCAGGGCGCTGCCGCTGCTGGTATGGCACCGGACAATATCTGCCTGGACCTTCTGGGCTTCGGCCACTGCGCATCGAACCATTTTATGGGACACTGTATTGGTAAACAGAACTACCAAATCCGGGCAGCCAATTTTATCCTTCAAATTACCGGACATTTGGGTAAAAACCTTGGCTTTGCATTGATATTCTTTACATATTTTTTTATACTGACAGACCATGCGGTCGTGGCCGCCAATAATTACGACGCTCATCTTATTTCCTCCTGTTCCACTTTTAAAAACCGGGGAATTGTGCAGTGGACATTACACAATTCCCCATATTTTTTGTTCGATGACTCTCTCTTATCTTGCCCCTGCAAGCCCTTTTACTTTCAGGCTGCTGCCTTCCCGACAGGGGCGAAACAGCAGATAAATAAATCCTGCAATCAAAATCAGCGCCACAACCGTTCCGATTCCAAAGGTTCCCAGGGTAATCCAGGTTCCAATCTGATAAATGCAAAGCGCCACAACATAAGCCAGAACACACTGATACCCAATGGCAAACCAGAACCACCTGATGTTGTTCATTTCCCGCTTGATGGCTCCCATTGCCGCAAAACAGGGTGCGCACAATAGATTAAATACCATAAAGGAATACGCTGCAACTGCTGTCATGGAAGAGGCCAGCAATCCCCAAATCTCTTCTCCGTCCTCTGCTACCTCCGCATAGCCAAAAATAATGCCGAAGGTGCTTATAACATTTTCTTTGGCAACCAGCCCTGTAATTGCTGCAACCGCTGATTTCCAGTCGCCCCAGCCAAGAGGGATAAAAATCCATGCAAATGTATTTCCAATGGCCGCCATAATACTGTTATCAAGCTCCATCTGATCCAGCATGCGGAACTGTCCGTCCACCCAGCCGAAATATGTGGTAAACCATACGAAAATCGTAGACAGCATAATAATCGTTCCTGCCTTCTTAATAAAGGACCATCCCCGCTCCCACATACTTCTCAGCACATTTCCAGGAGTAGGCATATGGTAAGCCGGCAGCTCCATTACAAAGGGTGCAGGATCTCCTGCAAACATCCTTGTTTTCTTTAAAATAATTCCAGAACAAATCACTGCTGCAATTCCTACGAAAAATGCACTGAAGGAAACCCACCAGGCGTTTCCAAAAAACGCTCCTGCAATCAATGCGATAATCGGAAGCTTCGCCCCGCATGGAATAAAGGTGGTAGTCATAATCGTCATTTTCCGATCTCTGTCATTTTCAATGGTGCGGCTTGCCATAATCCCCGGTACGCCGCAGCCTGTTCCAATCAGCATCGGAATAAAGGATTTCCCGGAAAGACCGAACTTACGGAAAATACGGTCCATGATAAACGCCACTCTCGCCATATATCCGCAGGCTTCCAGAAACGCCAGAAACAGGAATAATACCAGCATCTGCGGTACGAATCCCAGCACTGCTCCGACGCCTGCCACAATACCGTCTACAATCAATCCCTGCAACCAGGCCGCACAGCCAATGGCTTCCAATCCGCCAGAAAACAGTTCCGGAATTGCAGGCACATGAATGCTTTCTATGCCAAACAGATTCCATCCTTCTCCAAATACCCCGTCATTCACCCAGCCGGTTGCCCAGTCTCCTACCGTTGTTACGGACACATAATACACCAGAGCCATCACTGCCGCAAAAATCGGAAGCGCCAGAATACGGTTGGTTACAATCCGATCAATTTTATCTGAAACTGTGACCTTCTCTTTCTGTCCTCTGGTATAACAAGCTTCGATAATTGAAGAAATATAAACATATCTTTCATTGGTGATAATACTTTCCGCATCATCATCCATTTCTTTTTCCAAAGCTTCAATCTCTGCTTTCACATCCGGCACATGCTTCATCTGCGCAGCTATTTTTTCATCCCGCTCTAACAGCTTTACCGCAAAAAACCTTCTCTGCTCCTGCGGAATTTCACTGCCCAGCTTATCTTCAATGGCCGTTAAAACTCCTTCTGTCTCCGGCGAAAACTCATGTACGGCTTTTACGTTCCCTTTTCCCTGAGCAAGCTCCAAGGCTTTCTCTGCCGCTTCCATCACACCGTCCCCTTTCAGGGCGGAAATCTCTGTCACCAGACAGCCCAGCTTTTTGCCCAGCTCCCGGATATGTATCTTTGCCCCGCTTTTGGCAACCACATCCATCATATTCACAGCCATAACAACTGGAATTCCCAGTTCCATCAGCTGGGTGGAAAGGTACAGGTTCCGCTCAAGATTAGTTCCGTCCACAATATTTAAAATAACATCCGGACGCTCTCCAATCAGATAATTTCTGGCAACCACTTCTTCCAGCGTATAAGGCGACAGGGAATAAATTCCCGGCAAATCCATAATAACAACATCTTTATGCCCTTTTAGTTTTCCTTCCTTTTTCTCAACCGTAACTCCAGGCCAGTTTCCCACAAACTGATTGGAACCAGTCAAACCATTGAACAAGGTTGTTTTCCCGCAGTTTGGATTTCCTGCTAACGCAATTTTTACTGACATTTCACAACTCCTATCCGCCTTCCGGCAAGTTTTTTCTTACTTACTATAATTAGCACTTACTAACCTATAACCAAAAAAAATAATCACATCACTTCAATCATTTCTGCATCCGCTTTTCTCAGAGACAATTCATATCCCCGCACCGTTACTTCCACTGGATCGCCAAGAGGCGCTACCTTCCGCACAAATATATCTATGCCTTTCGTAATGCCCATATCCATAATTCTCCGCTTCACGGGGCCTTCTCCATGCAATTTTGCAACTTTAACCGTTTCTCCGCAAGGGATCTGCTTTAATGTCCTCATGCTCTTTCCTCCCTTAAATCATTATCTTATTGGCCATATCTTTATTGATGGCAACTCTTGACTCTTTTACATTTACAATCATGCTGCCACTGATTTCTGACACCACAGTGACCTGCCCTCCGGTTACAAATCCCAGATTTTCCAAAAATCTCCTGGTCTCTTCTTTTCCGCCAACTTTTTTAATTACATTGACTTCCCCTGCTCTCGCCATGGTCAACGGCATCATAATCATCCTTTCTTTCCTTAGAATCACTTATTGAAATTGGTTCTCATTCGCTTTTCAATAGTTAGTATATGCTAACATACGTCTGTTGTCAACAACTTTTTTGAAATTTCTCTAAAATGCCAATGATTCCATATGTTCAGATGGTTCCCGCACAGCCAGAATAAAAAGTATTTGCTATTTTGCCTTCCTTTCAGTATACTTATAATAAGTAGAAGCAAAGGAGGATCTGTTACTATGAAAACCAACGAATCTGCCGAGAATTATTTAGAAACTATTTTAATATTAAGCAAGAAGCTGCCTGTGGTCCGTTCCATTGACGTATCTGTAGAACTGGGCTTTAAGAAATCCAGTGTCAGCGTTGCAATGAAAAATTTGCGTGAGAAAGGCCATATCACTGTTTCAAAGGCAGGATACATCACATTGACAGAATCCGGACGCGAAATTGCAGAAATGATTTATGAACGGCATAATTTTCTTTCCAGCTGGCTGAAAAGCTTAGGCGTAGATGAAAAAATTGCGGCAGAAGACGCCTGCCGCATGGAGCATGTAATCAGCCGCGAGAGTTTTGCGGCAATAAAAAAGGCTGTGAAACAGAATTTTTCACTATAAGAAAAAGGACTGCTGCTTAATTATTTTACTGGAGCAGTCCATATCTGTGTCAATCCAACGCCTTGCATTCTCTTCGTCAAGCAACCCCCTTCCCCTGTCCTGGCACCGCTTCACAAAATGCCTGTATAACTCCTGCCTGCGTTTCTGTGGCCTTTTTCAGTTCTTTCTCCAAGCAGGTATTCTCTGACTGCCGCTGCTTCTCGCTGCCCTACAATAACTATTCCAGAATGGCGTCTTCTTTTCCCATTATTTTCTTAGACATCCAAATATGAGGACAATTTTCATCATATTCTATTTCCCCATATGGCAAATACCCCTGCTTTTCATAAAAATGTTGTGCTTGTATTTGTGCGTGAAGCATGATATACTTCCCTCCATTTTTACACACAATTTCCTCTGCTTTTTTTATTAATTCCGCACCTAGTTTTTGACCGCGATATTCCTTTATCACAGCAATTCGCCCAATCACATAACACGAAATATGTTGCTTTTTAAAAAAGCGGCAAGTGGCTATCGGCACATTACTTTTGAACATAACAAGATGACTTGCATAAATATCAATTTCATCAAATTCATTCTTGAATCCCTGTTCTTCCACAAAAACTAATTTGCGAATTTCTACCGCCTCTAATGGCAATGTGTCATAAAATTTAATATCCATTTTTTCCTCCTAAAACTAAAGGCATCCAAAAGTCAGCCTTATAGTGCAAACTGCACCGTACCTACGGCTAACTTCTGAATGCCTTAATAATACACACTATCCGGTGATAGTGCGATAGCAAAATTATTTTTTGATTATATCAAATACTTTTTTATAAGTCAATTCTTTAGAAAAAGATTTCTCTATTCAACAATTTTCCCAGCACATCTTATTCCGATTCTGCGGACTCTGTCTGCCGCCGCAGCCAGAAATACCGCCAGATATCCCACACTCTTTCCCATGCATTCGCAATACCCGGAAACCACGGAATGATCCCAGAAACGGATGATGCAGCAAAGCTGGTTTTCCACTTCCTGCCAGAACTCTCCCCAACCCTCAAAATCCGACCAGCGCCCCGGAAGGGACCAAAGAGGAAATTCAGGCATGCCGCCAAAAACTGCATATCTCACATACATTGCCCAGAACAGAAACGTAACGCCATACACCCATTTTTTACAGCCCCATTTCTCATAACAGTAAAATACCAGCAGCAGCAACAACGCAAAACATCCCAGAACCAGGATGGCTGTCATCCATTTCAGCAAACTGACGTCTATTCTCACATCACTGTCAGAAAACAGGCTTTCCACCCGGCCGTAGTCCATGGCCTCTATGCCGCCGACCAGAACTGCCTGGAATTTTTCTGATTCCCTTTGCACATCCTCCGCCCCTATGTCCGATTCCTGAATCTCACATGGAATCTGCTGTCTGCGGCATTCCTCCGTTAATTTTTCCTCAGAAACCGGTTTCTGATAAAGAAAGGCAAAATATTCCGGCAGCATTTTTAACTGTTTAAAATACACGCAGAAACCGGTAAAACTGCTAATCAAAAAAATTACCGCCAGCATCCGCAAGGCCCTTTCCCATACCTTGCCCGTTTTTATTCTCTCACAATTCGTATCCGCTCACCTTCCTTGATATTCTTGTCCGCATCCGTCACAATTATGTCCTCTCTGGAAATCTCTCCTTTCACTGCCGCATAGTCTGCGCTTTTTTCTAAAAGCGTCACCGGCACATACTCCGCCACTGTCTCCACTCCCAGAATCGTTTCTTTCTCCCGAACTCGGATAATATAATTTTCCTGCTCTCCATACTGCAGAGACGACCGGGGAATTACTGCATCATACCAGGGACTTTCTTTTGTAATGCTTAATACTGCCTCTTTTGCCTGGCATGCCGCAGAGGAATCTACCGCTGCGCTTACCTGCCAGATTCCTTCCTCCAAAACGGCTTCACGGATCTTTACGCCTTCCAGCCTTATGTTCCCTCCATCCGCCTCCAGAACGCCTTCCATTCCTTCCTCCAGACGCAGATTTTCATCTTCCTCCACACTTCCCTCAAATCGGAAGGACTGTCCATAATCCTCCAGAATCATTACCGGTTCACTGCCGACAGAGCTTCCAACAGAAATATTTAAGGTTTTCACCCGTCCATCCACCTCTGCGTAAATTTTTCCTTCTGCCTGCTCTAGCTTATTGTAATTCTCCAAAGAATCCTCCAGCTTCTGTTTCTCAATTTCCAGCAATGTGCCAGAATGATCCTGCGCCGTTTCTTCCCCGGCGTCTTCCAGCTGCCTTGCGGCTGTTTTCACCGCTTCCTCACTGGCTGCCAGAATTTCCTCATATGCCTTCTGTTTCTCCTGATACTGCTGTAACAATTCCTGCTGTCTCTGACTCCATTCCGCCAGCGTTCCTCCCTCTGCGTCATTTTCCTCTGGCTCTGCAGCTTTTTCTTTTCTTCGCCCCATTTCCTCCTGAGGCTTCTGATTCTCATGCTGCCGAAGGGCTTCCTCTGCCTGCTGCAGTTCAAGATCTGCCTGGCTCACCTGGCTCTGCATCCGGCTCACCGTTTCGTCATAATCCTGCCCGGCCCGCTGAAATTCCCGATTCTGCTGCTGGACCTGCTTCTGATATGCCGTCTGTAAATCCTCAATCTGCAGATTCATTTTCTGAATCTCCTGCTCCAATTCCCGTATCCGCAAGGACAGACTGTCCAAATCTACCGCAAGCAGCAGCTCTCCCTTCTGAACCTGTTCTCCTTCCCGAACTGGAACCTGCGCTACCCGAAGATTTTCCCTGCAGTAAACAGCCGCTTCCTTCTCAGCCTGAATCTGTCCCTGAATCTGCACATGATATTCCAGCTTTTTTTCCGCCGGCGAACTTACGGATACCCGCGGAATAAGAAAATTATCTGCCGCCCGGGCCGCTCCCGTCATAAGAGCCATTCCTGCCAGAAACAGCGCCAACGCCCGAAAATTCCGGCTGCCGGACATAAACTCTATGATTTGCCTACCTTTCATCTGTTTCACCTCTTTCCTGTTTCACCTGCGCCATTGCCCCGATTCCTCTGCCAAGCTCCTCTCTTCCTATCAAAATAACCAACGCCATGGGAATCAGAACCACCAAAGAAAACGCAAAAATATAGGAAAGCTCCTCGTTTCCGATGTTCGGAATATAGATGGAAAAGGGCCAGAGCGACGGCGTTTTAAGAAACAGCAGCGGCTGCTCCACCATATTCCAGTATTCCACCATATTTAATAAAACCGACGCCTTGATTCCAGGCATGGCAAGGGGAACGCCTATATGGCAGAACGCCTGGAATCTGCTGCCTCCGTCCAGCGAAAACGCCTCGTAGACTTCCTCTGGTATCATAAGAAAACTGCGGTACATCAAAAACACTGGAAACGTGGAAAATACTGCCGGAATTACCAC
Organism: Petralouisia muris; assembly: GCF_004793545.1. GTDB lineage: Bacteria > Bacillota > Clostridia > Lachnospirales > Lachnospiraceae > Petralouisia > Petralouisia muris. The sequence goes on from NZ_SRYA01000001.1 coordinate 199,264, forward strand.
TGACCCATGGGTATCCATCATTCCCAGCCGATCAATAACAATATAATGAGACAGCATGGTAACCTGAAACGGCAGCAGCATCAGAATCGTATAAATATAAAACAATACACTGCTTACTTTTCCATGCCACCTGGAAAACCCCCATGCCGCTGGAACAGCCGCCGCAAGCTGCCCTACAAGAATTACAAGTGTGATTTTCACAGAATTCCAGAACACAACATAGAATTCCGGCGCATCAAGCAGCAGCTCCACAAATCCCCTGGCTGTGGGGAACATAGGAAACAGCACAAACTGGGTCCGCCCCTGCCCCTGCAGCACTCCCTGCAGGTTTGCCCTAAGCTCCTGCTCTCCGGTTATGGCTCCTGTCACCAGAAAAAACACGGGCAGACAAGAGAGAACTCCTGCAAAAAACAAGATAAAAACTGCCAGGATTTTGAACGCTTTTTCTGAAAAATACTTCGACGAACATCTTTTCTGAGTGGATGTCCCCAAAACCTTTCCTGTCTTGTTAAAATTGTACGGTATCAGGATTGCCGCCTCCCTTCTTTCGGAATGGATATACCATCACCGCGAAAATACATACAAGCACTACCGCGCTTGCCGACATTTTTTCCATGGACATATCCCGGAACCAATGATGAAACACATGCTGGATCATATAAATACTCGTGTCAGGATACTCCCCTGCCAAAAGCCATGCTTCCCGGAAAGTCTTAAAAGCCCCGATCAATGCCAGAATAAAGGCGGCGGAAGCCATGGGCCTTAATCCTGGCAAAGTTACATACCAAAACTTCGCAAAAACCCCCGCTCCGTCTAAGGCAGCCGCTTCATACAAGCTTCCCGGAATCTGCTCCAGCCCTGTCAGCCAGAGCACCGTATAATACCCGGTATTCTTCCACAGGAAACTGGCCGTCAGCACGCCAAAGGCATGGGAGGAATTCAGCCAGTCCGTGGAAAGTCCCAGGAAGCTGTTCAAAAGTCCGTATCTGTGGAAAATCATTTTCCACACAAACGCCAAAGAAGCCACTGGAATAGCCATGGGCAAAAGACAGACATTTCTGTAAAATTTTGTCACTCCAAAATAAACAAGATTGGCCAGCGCCAACGACAGGAGCAGCAGCAGAGGCACAGATACCGCAAGAAATTTCCCGGTGTTTCCCAAAGCCAGACAAAACGCCTGGTTGGAAAACACCCTCTGATAATTCTTCAGCCCGCAGAATTCATCTCCGGACACATCCATAAAAGATCTACGCACCACATCCAAAAAGGGAAGCAGCACAAAAACGGAAACTCCAAGCAGGCTTGGCAGAAGGAACACAACATAACTCCTGTTTTGCCCTTTCATAGCTCGATCCCTTTCTCCGCAAAATACAATTCCAGTATCCGGACAATTTCATTTACCGTCTCATCCACTCCCTGTTCCCCGGACAGATACCTTGCTCCCTGTTCCGACACCGTCTCAGCCACCACCGGATCTTCCATGGCCGGCGCCGACAAATTCTCTATCATTTCTGTTAACCTGTCAAATTCCTCTTTGCCGGGCCAGGTGAAAGTTAACTGCAAATTTCTCCCCCAGGTCTCATATCTGTTCCCATACAGCTCCTCTGTTTTTTCGGCAGAAGGCTCCTGTATCATTTTCTCATAGACCCTGCGGTTCACCGGGAACTCCCTGATTAAGAAATTTTTACCTGTAAAAATTTCCTGTTCTTCTTCGCTTAACGCAAATTTCAGAAATTCTTTGGCCGTATCCATGCTGCTGGATTTCCTGTTGATTCCTGCCAACATAGAACGGAAGACATGCTCAGAAATAGCGCATCCGGTCAATCCCAGATTATGCATATCCACAAAATCAGGCAGATATCCCAAATACCCCATTGCCATCGCTGTGTTTCCATATGCAATGTCAGAGATATGATGAAGCCCGGCGTCGTTTGCAAAAAAATCCATGCTGCTGTCTGCAGTTTCATCCGAAATAAAGCTCAGCATAGCTTCTTCCCCTTTCTCTTGTATGGCTTCTTCTATTTTCTCTGCCTCTGTCAGCAAATTTTTCAGTTCTTCCTTTGAGACAGAGCCTTCCTGTTCTATTCTCTGCCAGTAAATGCTTGCCAGATACCGCAGAAGTTCTTTCGGTGCCCGGTACAAAGGCGAAATTTCCGTTTTCTGAATCACTCTGGTGAGTTCTTCCAGTGAGGTTACCTCAGACGCCTGACTGTCCCTCACCAAAACCGGAATCTGAAATGAAATGGGGACTGCATACTGTTTTCCCTCTTTCTGATAAGGCAAAAACAGATTTTCAAATAGACTGCCCTCTTCCAAATCCAGAGCCAGCTCCTTTGTAAAATCCTCCAAAATCCCCTGCTCTTCATAATCCTCCCAGGGAAGGTTGTTCAGAATCAGCACATCCGGCCCATTTCCTGCCATGATTTCTGTATTCAGGCTATTAATGGCGTCGGCTTCTGTTTTGCTGGTACCCTGTTCCAGCCCCACCTGATAGGTCACATACGCTTCCGGATGGCTGGACTGAAAATCCCCAATCAGTTTTTCCACAATATCATTTTCCTTTAAGGAATAAACGATAAGCTCCTGTTCTGGCTCCGTATTCAGATTTTCGTCATACTCATATCGGAGCAATTCTTTTTTCAGGGATGTATTTTCCACAAACACCAGAAACACACGGTCACTGATACAGCAAAGCCTCTGCACCGCATAATCGATCTCATTGCCGAAACGGCTCCGCTTTCCGTCCACCAGAAGCTCCCGAAAAGCCAGCCCGGAATCTGTTCCGTAAATCCCCGTTTCATCACAGTAAAATATCCGGTCTTCCCCCAACTGAAAATCTGCCTGCTCCAGGCGGACCTCCAGCGGAATCTTTCCATCTGTCAGCTCTTTTCCAGAGTCCGCATCCACTACTTGAACGGAACCTCCCAACTCTTCCAGGTAAATCCTGTTTCCCGACAGGGCAATTCTTCCGGCCCCAACTTCCTGACTCCAAAGAGGTTCCCCGCCTTCTTCAGGAAAACAGTATAGCTGTGAAGACATCATCATTCCCTCTGTCTCTTTCCCCGGTTCTTTTCTCTTAAGAATTCCATACAGCTTTCCTTCCCCAGAAGCTGAAAGATCTGACAGCCCATATCCCGCGTCCGAATAATCCTCCTCCGGCTTCGGCAGACTCAAAGACAGACTCTGCACCTTTTGTTCACTGCCTGTGCCCCTGATTCTGAAATACTCATATACTCCAACCGCATGCTGATCTGCCAGAACATCCTCTGACATTTTTCCAGCAGAAACAATCACATCCCCCTCTTTGGCAAAACATGCGGAAACCACCCGGTAATCTTTGGGCAGCCAGTCCATGGGCACATCCTTTTTCTGCCAGCCTGCACCGGAATCACTGCTTTCACAATAATAGAAGCTACCCGGCTCATTTTCTCCCACCAGCCGCACCGTATGTTCCTCCCATGATACGTCAAAAATTGTTTCGAAAGGAACCGGAAGGGATACCAGTTCTTCCCGGTATCTGCCCTTTGCAGTGCCCTCCTGCTCCCCGTCAGACGTCTCTTTAGCCTGTTCTTCTTTTCCTTCTGACTGTTGTTTTGCATTCTTATCCGGAGCACACGCCGAACTGAATACCGGCAGCGACGCCAGCAAAAGAATCAGCAAAACAGCAATTGCTTTTTTCTTCATACTGATTGCCTCCTGTTTGATTTTTCGTTAGTTTATCACAACATTTTCAGGAAAGTACTCTAAAAGTTCTCTAACGCCACAGCAAAGCTTTTCTGATTAAACACAGACAGAACAACGGGCTCCCAAGAAAATATCATGTTTTGCGTTGTAGAATTTTAAGTTATAGAATTTTGAGTTATAGAAAGAAATATCTTCCAAGTTAAATTTTAGAGGATTTTTAGAGAGGTTTTATGTTATGATTTTATAAAGGATTCTGGGGCAAGCCTTTTCTGGATGTTTGCCGCCAGACCAGTGATTAACCGGAGGAACTTATGAGAATTTTAATCATAGAAGACGACGCCAGCTTAACAGAGCTTCTCACCTACGGCCTGGAAGCAGAAAACTTCACCGTAGATATCTGCCATGACGGACAGGAAGGCCTGATTCTGGCGCTGCAGAACATGCACGATATTATTTTACTGGATCGGATGCTGCCCGGCATACCGGGAGAACAAATCCTTAAGCGCATCCGGAAGGCTGATGTAACCACTCCTGTCATATTTATTACCGCCCTTGGAGAGCCTTTGGAAAAAATCACTGGGCTGGATCTTGGCGCAGACGATTATCTGGTCAAGCCCTTTGACATTGGAGAGTTGTCCGCCCGCATCCGCAGCGTGGCCCGTCGAAGCTTTGCGCTTGGCGCCTCCCCGCTGCTGGAATTCGGAGACATCTCTTTTTCTGAAAAAGAATCCAAGCTTATCCACCGGGACAACGCCTTTTCTCTGTCCCGGACCGAAGGGGAGCTTCTGGCTTACTTTCTCCGAAATCCAAACCGGATTCTGACACGGCAGCAGATTATCGGAAATGTATGGGGACCGGATGCAGAAATTGAGGACGGAAATCTGGACAACTACGTTTATTTTCTGCGGAAAAAGCTTGGAAAACTCCGCACCAATGTGCAGATTAAGACCGTTTACCGGAAGGGCTACTGTTTAGAACTCAGATAGCCGCCCAGACTATTTGCGATAGAAAGGACACAAATCATGTACCGGAAACTTCGAAGGAAGCTCTCTCTCTTGTGCTGCTTTGCCATGGCGGTGATTGTAATGGCAATTATTTTATGCTGCCTGAATATCTCAGAAAAAAATATGTACGGTCAGGAAGAGGCTATTTTTCTCCTGAAAGCCAACACAATTGCCTATCATCTGAAAACTGCGGAATCGATCAACATACAATGGTATCGCCGAAACGCTGCAGAACCGGGAAACCTTCTCTATCTGGAAGTAGACCATTCTCCCTCCGCCCTTTCTTCCATCACGCTGTCAGATCAGGAGTTGGCTCTTGTTCAAGATTATAAAAAAGACAAGGAAAAACAAAACAGCCAGGCCAAAACCGGACAGCCCTATGTGGCGTTCACCGCTGGAACCCGACCATTTCTTGTTATGGAAGAATCCATCTCTGAAAAAGAACCGGACATCCGTTATCTCTATTTCTACAGCCTGGAAAACTTCTATCAAAACAGAAACCTGCAGCGGTTCAGATTTGGAGCAATCTGGCTGGTTTCCCTGTTCATCCTCTACGGCTTTTCTCAGGCCTTTACCGCCCATGCCTTACAGCCAATCATTCAAAATGAAGAAAACCAGAAGCATTTTATTGCAGTGGCTTCTCATGAACTCCGCTCTCCCCTGTCTGTATTTAAGACAGGCTTATCTGTCTTGAAAAATAAACCGGACACGGAAAGGTCTGCGCGGATTTTTACCCTTATGGACAATGAAATGTCCCGGATGGAACGGCTGATCCAGGATCTATTATCTTTGACAAAAGCCGGGCAGCCTTCTATGAATTATCAGTTTCAGCCCATTCGGCCCGGCGATTTGCTGGAAGAAATCTATCAGAAATACAAGAAAATTGCAAAAGAGAAACAAATTGCCCTGTCACTTTCCAAAGAGGGCAAGCGCTGCTGTCTCTGTGATCCCCAGCGCCTGGAGCAGCTTATTATTATCCTTCTGGACAATGCCCTGTCCTATACTCCTGCCGGACAAACAGTCGCCCTCCGCCTCTTTTGCTCCCGCAATAAATGCTGTATCCAGGTCATTGACACCGGACAGGGAATTCCGGATCAGGAAAAAGAAAAGATATTCGGCCGGTTTTATCAGGTAAATGCTTCCCGCAGCAATAAGGAGCATTTTGGCCTGGGGCTTTCCATTGCACAGGAAATCTGCCATGCCCACGGAGGTAAAATAACTGTCTCTGATACCAAAGGAGGGGGCAGCACCTTTACGGTCCGTCTGCCCCTTTCTCACAAATAATTAAGCAAGCACCTCTTCTAACGTCTGGAACAAGATTCCCACATCTATGGGTTTGGCCAGATGTCCGTTCATTCCAGCCTGCAGGGCTTCCTTCTTATCTTCTTCAAAAGCATTTGCTGTCATAGCCAGAATCGGGATTTGAGCCAGCTCCCGATTCTCAAGCTGGCGGATTGCCCTGGTGGCTTCATATCCGTTCATCACCGGCATGCGGACATCCATCAGCACCGCCTGGTAATAGCCCGGCTGGGATTTTTTCAGCATATCCACCGCAATCTGCCCATTTCCGGCAATCTCTATGGTAAAACCCGCATCTCCCAGAATTACCTGGGCAATCTCCTGATTCAGTTCATTATCTTCCGCCAGTAAAATACGCCCAGTGAAATGTTTCTCTGTTTCCCCATCTCCTTGCTGACTGCTGTTTTCTTCCTCCACAATAGAGTGCAGACAGCTGCGCAGTTCGGACAAAAACAGAGGCTTGCTGCAGAATGCCGTAATTCCGGCTTCCTTGGCTTCATCCTCAATATCCAGCCAGTCATAAGCCGTCAGAAGAATAATCGGCACATGCTCTCCCATTTCCTTGCGGATTCTCCTGGTAACCTCAATTCCGTTCATATCCGGCAGCATCCAGTCAATCATATACACTGTATAGATATCGTCACGCATCACAGCCTGATGGGTGCGCAGCAGCGCTTCCTTCCCTGACAGCGTCCATTCTGCCCGCATTCCAATCTGGCTCAGCATATAGGTTACGCTGTCACAGGTATTAAAATCGTCATCCACCACCAGAGCCCTGCAGTTTCTCAGTTCCGGAATATCCTGAGGCTCCTTTTCCCCTTCGTGCAGACGGAAGGTAAAGCAGAGATTGATCTCCGTTCCCTTGCCCTGCTCACTTTTCACCTCAATGACGCCGTTCATCATATCCACAATATTCTTCGTAATTGCCATTCCAAGGCCGGTGCCCTGAATTCCGCTTGTGGTGCTGCACTGCTCCCGTTCAAAGGGTTCAAAAATATGGGATACAAATTCCTCGCTCATACCAATTCCGGTATCCTTGATATGAAACTCATAATTGGCATATCCCGAAGGAGCTCCGGGCTTTTCTGTCACCCGTATGCTGACAGTCCCTCCGGTTCCGGTATACTTTACCGCATTGCTTAACAGATTCAAAAGCACCTGATTGAGACGCAGCTTATCACAGTAGATTTCTTCATCCAGAACATCTACGGCGTCAATATACAGTTCCATCTGTTTTGCATGGATATCTGCCTGCAGAATATTTCTCAGCCCGTGAAGGATATCCGGCAGACGGCATGGATTCTCGTCCAAATGCATTTTCCCGCTTTCGATCCGGCTCATATCCAGCACATCATTGATGAGGCTCAGCAGATGGTTTCCGGAAGTCATAATCTTTTTCAGATATTCCTCTACCTGCTCCCCGTCGTCTATATGGGCAAGGGCAAGGGTAGTAAATCCTACAATAGCGTTCATTGGAGTACGGATATCATGGGACATATTGGACAGGAAAATACTTTTTGCCTTATTGGCCTGGTTTGCCTGCATCAGAGCATTTTGCAAAAGGTTCTTTTTCTCCATTTCGCTCCGGGTCTCTTCATCCACGCTGCGGAATCCCAAAACCAGTCCCCGCTGCCTGTTCCATTCTCCGGCGCGCACCACCTTCAACTGGAAATATTTCATTTCTTCTCCCAGAGCAATACGGTAATTCACATAGCTTATGGACTTTTCCGCCATTTCTTTTTCCAGATTTTCCGGAGCGGAAAACTGCCGCAGCATCTCTCTGTCTTCTTCATGCACAAGTTCCTGTATGTAAGCTTCCATACTCTCCTGAAATGCGATGGTTCCTTCCAGACCGGCCGCAAACGCCCGGCCGTTTTCTTCGCTATTCCGAAGGGGAATCCCTGTATTGGCGTCCAGATCCAGATAGAACACAGTGCTGTAATCAATGCTCAGCGCCTGGATCAGTTCCGTATGGCGCTTCTCATTCTCATTCTCTTCCAGCTTCTGGGCTGTGCAGTCTAATAAGAAACGCTGATAAACCTGCTGCCCGTTCTCTTCTAACAGCTTGACATTCCCCATCACATGCAGGATTTCACCGTCTTGATGCCGCACCCGGTACTCTACGCTGACGCTGTCTCCCACTTTTTCCAATTTCCGGATATAATTCCGCAGCTTCTTTTTATCTTCTTCTATCACAGAACAGGCAACCATGTCAAATCCATCTGCCAAAAGTTCTTCTTCGGATTCATACCCCAGAATCTCAAGGGCTGCCCGGTTTATACTGAAAAGCTGTGCGCCGTCAATGGAATGGCGGATCACTCCACAGTCTATGGTGGTGAAAATTTTTTCCAGCGTCTGCGTCTTCTGTATGATTTCCCTCTCATATGCCCGCTCCTGGGTAATGTCAATGGCCAGGCCCACGGTTCCCATGACACTGCCATCCACATTATACAGGGGAGATTTATAGGTGGTGAGAATCCGTGCGCCTGCGCCTGTCTGAATGATTTCCTCTGATACGCAGGTCTCTCTCTTGCGCATAACCTCCTCTTCTGATTCTATACAGGCGGGATCATCCTGATCCACATCCCAGATATAAGCGTGGCCGCGCCCTTCCACCTGCTGTCTGCTTTTATTCACTGCCTTGCAGAAACTGTCATTCACTTTCCTGTGAATTCCGTTTTTATCTTTAAACCAAATCAGATTCGGCGCTCCGTTGATGAGGGATTCAAAAAAATGCTCTGTCTGCCAGAAATCCTTATCCCTCTTGTATGCCTGCTGCCATCTCAGAAAACGGAACCTGACTTCTTCCTCTGACATGGGACAAATCCAAATATCCATAAGGTCCGGCATCACATCGTTCAGGCATTCCATTTGATGTTTCTCTGCAAGCAAAATGAGCTGCGCTTTCCTGGATTTTGCTGAAATAAGCGTCTGAATCCCCGTCAAACCCAACATTTCAAAATCCGCCAGAATCACATCCGCCTGGGCCGCTAACGCTTCCACTGGCTGCTCACTTTCCAAAAATTCATGGGTAAAACGCTCCAAAGGAGGCATCTTTTTTATGATCTCAAATACACTGCATCTTTGGCTCAATAAATAAAACTGTACATGACACTGATACATAGCGTTTCTCCTTGCTATCCTTATTTATGCATGCGCAATATCCGTATTCTCTGAAATCTCACTGCTGATAGTGCACAAATCCTCCACCGATAATTCATGGATATCCGAATGACCGGTAATCCGCGCAAAGGTCCTTAACTCCTCTGCAGAACAGCTTAAATAATTGGCCACTCTTTCAGCGGAAGCTTCTGTCTGCAGCCGCTTTCTCAATTCCGAATCCTGGGTCGCCATACCCACCGGGCACATTCCTGTTCCGCAGATACGGTACTGCTGGCATGCCGCCGCCACCATCGCTGCAGAAGCCACTGCCACTGCATCTGCTCCCATGGCAAGCGCCTTGGCAAAATCTGAGGAAACCCTTAAGCCTCCGGTAATAACCAAATCGATTTCAGAATGAATAGAATCTAAATATTTCCTTGCTCTGGCCAGAGCAAACACTGTAGGTACGCTTGTTGCGTCCCGGATAATGGCCGGAGACGCCCCTGTCGCCCCTCCCCTTCCGTCTATCGTAATAAAATCAGGCTCTGCAAACACACAGTATTCCAGATCCTTTTCAATCCGGCCTGCGGCAATCTTAATTCCGATGGGCCGCCCTTCGCTGCGGGTACGAAGCTCCTCTACAAGTCTCTTCAAATCCTCTTTCGTGTCAATTCCAGGAAACTTGGAAGGGCTTATAATATCCTCTCCCAATGGTTTATTGCGTATTTTTGCAATCTCCGGCGTCACCTTGCTTCCAGGCAGATGGCCGCCCATACCTGGCTTGGTTCCCTGTCCGATTTTAATTTCAATTGCATCGGATGATTTCAGGTTCTCATCGGTTACGCTGTACTGATTGGGCACATATTCAAATATGTATTTATAGGCAGCTTCTTTTTCTTCCGGAAGAATTCCTCCTTCCCCGCTGCACATTGCCGTTTTCGCCATTGCGCTCCCCTTGGAAAGGGCGATTTTGCTTTCTTTGGAAAGGGCTCCAAAAGACATATGGGAAATATAGACCGGCATATCCAGCGTCATTGGCTTCTTTGCATGCTTTCCGATTACGGTCTTCAGCGACACCTCTGCATGCTCCTCCAATGGAGACGGATTTAACTGGGCTCCCAACACTAAAATATCATCCCAGTCCGGCATCTTTCTTAACGTTCCCATGGCTTCAATGGCCGATTTTCCTGTCACTGCCATCTCATGGATTTCTTTCATATAGCGGTAACTGCTGTCTGTTTTCCTTGTTTCCCTCGGATAACTCAAATCCTGCGCCTCCTCAGAAGCAGCCGGTTCCCTCTCCTCAGAAGCAGCCGGTTCAAACTTTTCCACCGGTTGTTTGCAGACAGGGCATTCCGTCAGCTCCGAAAAAGATTTCCCCTGTTCCTTTTCATCAAATATATAACCGCAGACACTGCATCTGTATACCATAGTTCCTTCCTCCTAAGTTTCTTTTCCTGTAATCAGGGCACAGTCAAAACACTTTCCAACCGTACTTTATTTCTATAAAAATTGTATTTTATTTCCCTGCTTTTGTCAATTAGAAATACATACTTGAAAGCATGGAAAAAAGGTGATATTATCAAAGAAAACTCTACGAAATTAAGGAAACCTATCATGCAAAGAATAACCATTAAAGATATTGCAGCGGCCGCAGGCGTTTCACACACTACGGTTTCTTATGTATTAAATAAGAATCCAAACCAGAAGATTTCAGATAAAACCAGAAGAAAAGTAATCGAAACTGCAAGAAACCTGAATTACATCCCCAACGAGAACGCACGTTCTCTGCGCAGCGACAGCACCCACTGCATTACCGTGGCTCTGGAAAAATCCATTACCCACACACGATTCAGCGGAATCCTCCAGGGAATCCGGGAGGAACTGGGGAAAGAAGGATACGGCCTTCTGCTGACCGGATTTCAGGCCAGAGACAATATGAAGAACCCTTATTACCTGGACAGCGTACTGCAGCGGCGGGCAGACGGCATTATCTACATATCCTCAGACGGTCTCTCTCCCGCCTGCAGCAAGAATATCGAGACCTACAACCTGCCCTTTGTGGCTTGTGACTGCTGTCCCGACGAAGAAAGCCTGGCCAGCGTCAGCTTCGACTATGAAAAAGGCGCCTTTGAAGTGGCCTGCCGCTTATTCGGAGAAGGATCCAAGAGAATCCTGTACTGGCAGCCGGACGCCCCTACTTTTCAGGAAACCTACCGGATCACGGGCCTGGAAAAAGCAAGGGAGCTTTATCCCGGAACCGTCATTGAAGTCTGCAAAATGCCTTGCATTCCAGATGACGCCTCCCCCAATGACCGCTACCCTTTGATTGATGATGTGTGCAGGCAGTCACTGGTTCAGAATGTGATGCCCCGCCTGGCGTTATTTGAAGAAGGGGACGCCGTAGTCTGCAGTTGGGGCGTAATGGTGAAGCACCTCTGCGCCGCCCTCTATCAGAGAAATGATAAAAGATTCAAAATCGCTCTGCTCTCAGACGCAGACATTCCCGTAATCCCCAATATCAGGGTTCTTACCAGCCGTCCGGGTTTCATCCGGGGCGGAAGGGAAAGCGCAAAGCTTTTGCTGTCACAGTTAAGAGGAGAAGATGTGAACCTTCGGGTGGTGCTGGACCCAGACCCGCCTACCTATGTGGAATTATAATATAAAGGCTGCCGTATTCCGAATCCGTAATACGACAGCCTTTTGAATGAATGATCTTTGGCAGCAAGCTGCCCGTCTTTATTTTCCTTTACGCACCGACACGTAGAATTCCCCGCTCTCTTTCAGGCAGTGAACCGCTTCCTCCATCATACGCCCGTAATGCATAAACGCATGGAGCACGCCAGGCACAACCTCCAGTTTTGTATGTACCCTGCGGCTTTTCAAGATTGCATGAAGGGCCTGGGAATCCCCCAGCAGCGGGTCTAAATCCCCGCAGCAGAGATAAGTCGCGGGAACTCCGTAAGTCAGATCATTGTTCAGGGTGGAAAAATATGGATTTTCCATATCTGCCATCCCTTCTTCCAGATAATAGCTGACATAAGCCAGCATATCTGCTTTCGTCATGCCGTCCAGAGCCGTTCCGTTCAGTCTCCAGGAATACCCGTCAAACATGCCGTAGCTTCCATAATAAAGCAGAAGCGCGCTGATATAATCATTGCCTCCGAACGCATCCCGCAGATACAGGTTGGCAGCCAGCGCAAGGTTGGCGCCGCCGGAATCACCGGCAATTGCCATTTGATCCGGAGCAATATTATATTTTTCCGCATTTTCATGGAAATGCCGGATTACCGCTGCCGATTCATACAGAGGAATTGGAAATTTCGCCTCCGGCGCCAGATGATAGTCCACGCCAATCACCACACAGTCGCCGGATTCCATCACACACCGCATCATCCGGTCATGGGTGTCATTATTTCCAACGGTAAACCCGCCTCCGTGGATAAATACAAGGGCGTTCCGGCCCGGCTTCTCATCCGGATAATAAATGCGCACCGGAACCGGCCCGATGGGACCTTCTTCCACCTCCGTATTGACCACCCGAAATGGTTCCGGTCCGCCTTCATTCCAGAATTTGCGTTCCTCAATATATTTTTCCCTAAGTTCTGTCCAACTGCAGTTGGTGTCAAACGCATCCTTGGAATGCTCTGCCTGATAATCAATGACACGCTTCATTCCTTCCGAAAGCAGCGGATAGGGATCCGGTTTATTGATTTCCATGTCCACGTTACATTCCGGCATCTTGAATTGATACATACTTATCCCTCCTTCAGAGAATCCAGATACTCCGGCGTCTTTCTGAATTTCAGCACCAGCCGGTCACTGATAATTGCGCACACCAGTCCAAGGGCCATAGCAGCCATACAGGTGATGAACACAAAACGGTATCCGCCCACCGGATCTGCTTCAATTTGTGCGCCGCACAGGGAAGTATAGAACGTATCCGGCAAAAATCCAATCAGAGAAGCAATACCGATAACACTGCCCACCTGATTCTTAGAAGTGCCGATTTCATCAATTACTGCGTAATAAAGGGCACGGAACACCGGGTAACACAACGTGGAGAAAATCATAATGATCATAATCGGGTACATCATTGCCGCAGAACCCGGAATCAGAATCAACGCCAGGTAGCTTACAATAGAACCGACGCCTGCATAAATCATAAATTTGCTGGAACGCCCCATCTTCTTTGCCGCAATTGCGGAAACGCCGGCGCCGATCAGCGTGCAGACCGTCCGGTTGTAATTTGCAAAAATAACGGTCATATTCTGGTCCATGCCGCAGACATTTGCCAGATAAGGCGCAAGATAAGATATTCCCGCCTGTGCCACGCAAGCTCCGCAGATCATTCCTGCCAGAAGATATGTAATCGGCAGCTTGAAGGCAAAGAGCATAGCTTTGATACTGTCTACAAGACCCTCATTGGTAGAGCCGTCGCTGCTGGTTTTCGGCATCAGGAAAATCATTGCAACTCCAACCAAAATCATAACAATACTGCAGGAAACCACCACATAACTCATAGCCTTTGCGCTGTCTGCAGAAAATCTCGTAAAAATAGCAACAAAGAAAGAGGTCAGAACAATTCCTACAATCCCGCGCCCTGCCTCCAGGGTTCCAAACATGCTGCCCTGCTCGTCAGAGCCTGCAATCAGATTGATGCATTTGATAGATGCTGACCAGTAAGTAAGCACGGTTGTAAAGGCCCACGCCACATGAATCACCATCAGCATTGTATAGCTGGGCCAGGTTGCTTCCCACAGTCCCAGTGCGCCTGTGCCGATCATGGAAATAATCAAAAGCTTTTTCGCATCAAATTTATCTGCAATCCACCCACCCGGCAGATACAAAATCACGTTTGCAATTCCATAGATATTCAGCAGCTTTCCATAAGCTGCATCCTGCCCTACCAGACGCATTGCCTCCTGCAGGGGAGTATAATATGTGTACATCAGATATGGCAGCACATAGATGGTGTTTAAGGACAGCATCATCAGTATAAGAGTAACAATTTTTGCACTGTTTTTCGTTTTAGCCATAATTTCCTCCTTCGATCCTCAAGTTATTTTACTTCCTCCGAAATGCCCTCCGATAAGCTCGTTCGCCGGAACCACCACCACAAAAGCAGTAGGATCTAATTCCTTCAAAAGCGTCTTTACCTGAAACACTTCCCGCGGACGCACCGCCACCATCAAAACATTTCTTTCTTCACCGGTATACATGCCATTGCTGTCCCATCGGGTCACTGCCCTTCCCAGCTTTTCCATCAGGGGATTTGCAATTTCCTTCGCATCCTTCCCGCTGACCACAAGGCAGATGCTTCCCCGCCCAATGCCAAGAAGCACCCGGTCAGCCACAGTAGAACAGACAAATATTGTCACAATGGCATACAGCCCCACTTCCACATTTCCAAATACCAGCATCGCCATCACTACAATGCCCCCGTCGATAAAAAGGCTCAGTCTGGCAACGCTCAGAGACGGTATTTTTTCATTCAGCAGACGGCACAGAAGATCCGTACCGCCCACCGATACATTTCCGACAGTAAGCAGCGTCATGCCGATTCCATAAAGCACCCCGCCGAAGATGGCTGCCACCAGAGGCTCACTGGTCAGCGTCGGCATCATCCGGTCAAGAATTTCCACCGTAAATGAATACAAAAACGCCGCAACAATGGTGCCTATGGTGTAACGCCATCCTTTAATTACAACTGCACTGGCAAGAATGGGAATATTCATCACCAAAGTCAGTATTCCCACTCCCAGAGGCAGAAAGCTGCACAGCACTACCGCGATTCCTGCAAGGCCTCCTGCCGCAATGTTGTTTCCGGTCAGAAACAGCGCCAGAGCCAGTGCATACAGCAGGTTGCCTGCCATCAGAAATCCCCAGCTTCTCAATGAACCCAACTCTTTTTTCATCACAGTATACCATTATAGGGCAGCGCCCATCCAAACAGCAGAAAACATGTAGTTGCAATTCCAACCGCAATCAGCAGATATCCATACATTCTGTCCCGCTTGTATTCTGCCGCCGACTTCTCTGATTCCGGCAGAACCAGCAGTTCTTTGCGGTATTCCGCTTCCTCTTTCCCTACAGGCTGAAGCTTACTTCCGATTACCGCAAAAATCAGGCTGAGATACAACCCGATAAAAAACGGGTCCAGGAAATTCACAAATATGGATGCAAAGGGCTGTATCCCAAAGCCCGACAGGCATTTGGTAACCATAAATCCTGCAAATCCTGCGATCATAGAATAACGCGCGCCGGCAGCGGAAAGTTTTTTGCTTAAGACGCTTCCTACGCCTGGAACCACCCAGCTTGCCGCAATAATCGTAGAAGCAAACCATGAAATTACCCGGATTCCGCCCAGTCCCATATAAGCCAGTATCAATGCAAGTACCCCAACTACCAGCATTACGATACGGCTGAACCGAAGCTGCGCCGCTTCATCTTTAAAATCTTTTTTGATTATATCAGAGGTCACGGAAAATCCAATGACAGATAAAAAGGTGGAAGCGCTGGAAAGCCCGGCGGCCATAATCCCTGCCAAAAGCAGCGTCCCCAGCAGCTTGGGAAGCACCTCAAAGGAGGCCCATATCAGAACTCTCTGGGGGTCCTCCAACGCCCCGTTTAAGTTCAGCACCGCTACAGACTGCAGATTTAAATACATCAGGAAAATTACAGTACAGATGGCGGCAATCACTCCCGAACGGAATGTTACATGCTCACTTTTCGCCATCAGATTCCGCCCTGCCTGCCAGGGAGAAACCGCCACGGTAATAAACCAGATAATTCCCATAGTAATCGCATACATCATGGCTCCGAACACATCCTGAGCCCCAGTTCCCGCTATATTTCCGTGAAAATCCAAAAGACCTTCCGGCGCCGCCGGATTATTCATCAGATTTGCAAGAAGCTCCGAAATTCCTCCCTGTGCCCCAAAAATCACCGGCCCTGAAAGAATCGCCGCAAACAGAAACACCAGAAACATAATGGTATCAGTAAGAACCACCCCTTTTGACCCGGAATAAAAGGTAAACGCAGTAAAGCATCCCCAGGCCAGCAGCAGGCAGGCCTCATAAGAAAAACCAGTCAATTCCTGCATCAGGATGCCCACGCCTGTAATACAGGCCAAAAGATAGGCTGTCAGTGACACAATGGTAATTACTGCAGCCACACGGCGGATTTTCAGGTCCTTGTAGCGGGCGCCAAAATATTCCGGCATGGTGGTGCACTCTGACCGCCTTAAATACCGCCCGAATACCAAAGGGCCGAATACATATCCGCAGGCGCACAGGGCGTTTAAGAATACCAGAGACGTAATATTTCCGGTATAGCACCAGCCCTGATCGCCCATAAACCCGTTTACTGACAGCATGGAAGCAAACAGCGTTCCCGATATCAGAAGCGTAGGCGCATTCCTTCCGCTTACATAGTAATCATTCACATCCTTTACCTGCCGGCCGGCATATAAGCCTACCACCAGATATACGATAATGCTGACAATTACTCCAATTAAAAATATGTTCACATCCTCACCTCCGCTTTTGGGTCTTTCCTGCCGCCCGGCGCAGGCAGCATGCCGCCATTTGCACCGGACAACGTTTCATTTCAGGAAGCCACGTCATTTAATATTATTTTTCTTTTCTTCATTCTTGAGAATCAGGTTCATGGCAATCCCTGATATCACCAAAAAGCCTCCAATACAGACAGAAAAAATAATTTCACCCATAGCCTTCCTCCTTTTTGCCTATTTAATTCCCATATCTGCGGCAATTACCATTCTCTGCACTTCGCTGGTTCCTTCGTAAATTTCTGTAATCTTAGCGTCGCGCATCATCCGCTCTACCGGATATTCCCTGGTGTAGCCGTATCCGCCGAAGAGCTGAACTGCCTTGCAGGTTACATCTCTTGCCACTTCGGAAGCAAATAATTTTGCCATGGCTGCTTCTGCAGAATATTTTCCTCCTTCGTCTTTCTTAGACGCCGCACGGTATACCAAAAGACGGGCTGCTTCCACCTGAGTTCTCATATCTGCAAGGGTAAACTGCGTATTCTGGAATGCGGAAATCGGACGGCCGAACTGGATACGCTCTTTCACATAAGCAGCGGCAGCGTCTAACGCACCCTGGGCAATTCCAAGAGCCTGGGCAGCGATTCCGATTCTTCCGCCGTCTAAGGTTGCCATTGCAATCTTAAATCCTTTTCCTACTTCTCCAAGCAGATTTTCTTTCGGCACTTTTACATTGTCAAATACCAGTTCATAGGTTGCGGAACCCCGGATACCCATTTTGCGCTCCTTGCTTCCAAAGGTGAAGCCTTCCATGCCTTTTTCTAAAATAAATGCACTGATTCCCTTATTTCCTGCGCTCTTGTCTGTCATTGCAAAAATCACATAGACGTCTGCATAAGAACCGTTGGTAATGAAAATCTTGCTTCCGTTAAGAAGATAATGATCTCCCTTATCTTCTGCTGTGGAAGCCTGCATTGCTGCGTCTGTGCCGGCGTTGGGCTCTGTCAGTCCAAATGCGCCTAATTTCTGTCCTGTTGCCAGTTCCGGAAGATATTTCTGCTTCTGCTCCTCCGTTCCAAACGCCAGAATCGGCCAGCAGCACAGAGAAGTATGTGCAGAAACGGTAACGCCTGTGCTTGCGCACGCCTTTGAAATCTCTTCCACTGCCAATACATAATCTAAATTGCCCATTCCTACTCCACCGTATTCCTCTGGAATGGGAATTCCCATTACGCCGATGTCCGCCAGCATGGGAATCAGTTCTTCTGGAAAACGCTCCTGCTCGTCAAGTTCCGCTGCAATAGGCGCAATTTCATTTTCTGTAAATTCACGGATTGTGTCACGCAGTAATTCCTGTTCATCATTTAATTTAAATTCCATAACAATAGTCCTCCTGTTTCGCGGTAACGCCCCCTCACTTCGTTTCGGCGGCAAATCGTCAAAAGGCATGAGAGAAACGCTCCGCGTTTGCCTTTTTCCTATCTATACCTTCTAAGAATCTGTTTGCTTGCGATTACGGTTTGGATTTCTCCTGTGCCGCCGGAAATACGTGTGATTCTCAAATCACGGTAAATACGGCTGACACGGCTTCCGCAGAATCCGATTCCCGCCATTACCTGCATTGCATGGTCTACTACCTCGTTGGCTGCTTCAGAGCAGTACTGTTTTGCAATGGAAGCCTCTTCACGTTTTAACATATCGTTGTCCTTATTCCATGCAAAGTGCAGAAGCATATCCCGCATAGAGTAAATCCGCATTGCCATTTCCATAATGTGGTTCTGGATTAACTGCAGTTTTCCAATTTCTTTTCCGAATGCAATTCTCTGGTTGGCGTAACGGCATGCATCCTCAAATGCGCAGAGAGCCTGCCCGTAAGCATTGAATGCGTCAATGAGACGCTCATAATCGAAACCTTTAGAGGTTGCTAACAGTCCGTTTCCTTCGGTACTGAACATATCTTTTTCTTCGATTTCCACATTGTCGAACCAGATATCGTTTACATTTTCCATATGAAGCCCCATGGTTTCCATCGGCTCTTTCTTGCAGTTTGGCACATTGGTGGGCACGAACCAAAGAGTAAGCTGCTCTGGATTCTCACTGTTCTTAGCCAAGGTCAGGCAATAATCGCTTCCCTGGGCGCCGGAAATAAAATGTTTATGTCCGTTGATATACACTTTTCCGTTTTTTCTGGTATATGTAGTCAGAATGGTATCGCTGGACAAATCCGTACCTGCAGTGGGTTCGGAAAATCCCTGGGAATAAGCCGGATGTCCTTCAAAAAACAGAGGCATAAATTTGTCAATCTGTTCTTTGGTTCCGTTTTCCAAAAGAGCGTCTGCTTTCACATGATCCCAGAACAAATAAACTGGAGCTCCGCATCTTCCAAGCGCCTCCATTACTAAAAACATGGTGACAGCCCCTTCTCCGTCTCCGCCTGCTTCTTCCGGCAAAAACATGCTGAAGCAGCCTAATTCTTTCAAAATATCCCAGAACTTCTCCGGGTGCTCATGGTTCTTGTCACAATCCTGGAAATAGCTTTCCAAGTTTTCACGGGTCAGCGCCTCTTCAATTGCCTGTACCATCAATTCCTGTTCCTCTGTAATTCTGAAATCCATAAAAAATTCCTCCTTTTATTTTTACATTTTCTGACAGAACAGCCTTGCTTCCGCCAGTTTTTATTCTGTTATTTTCCATCAGCCAGACTGGCTTTTTGATGCTTTTCTTTTTCTGTCCTTTTTCAGCCAGATGGAATTATTTCCCCTGCCAGTTGGGCTGGCGTTTCTCTAAGAATGCTCTCGGCCCTTCGGTAGCGTCTTCTGTTTTCTCAATGTAATCCCAGCAGCGGTTGCAGAAACGCTGTGCGTCTTCCTGGGATACCTGCGGTGCAATGTGGAAAATCTCTTTGGTGAGACGCAGAGAAATCGGTGCGTTTTTGGCAATGGTCTGTGCCAGCTCCATGGCTTTTTCCATCACCTGATCTGCAGGAACCACATAATTCACCAGTCCCACTTCATAAGCCCGCTGTGCAGAAATCAATTTTCCGGTTAAACACATCTCAGCCGCAATTTTCTGAGGAATCAGCTTTGGCAGACGGATTAAGCCGCCGCTGGTTGCAAGGAGCCCCACCTTCACCTCAGAGAGTCCGAACCGGGCATGGTCTGCTGCCACAATCAGGTCGCAGGATACTGCAATTTCCAGCCCTCCGGCTACTGCGGTTCCATTTGCTGCACAGATAATCGGTTTTGCGCTGACACGCTCTGTAATTCCTGCAAATCCATGTTCCATAATGGTCTGGCATCCACCGTTTTCATCATAAGCGCTTAAGTCCTCTCCTGCGCAGAAGCTCTTCTCTCCTGCTCCGGTAATAATAATGCAGCCAACTTCCGGATCTTTTTCTGCATTGTTCAGCACTTCTTCCATCATTGCTGAAGTCTCCGGGTCAATGGCGTTTCTGCGCTCATTTCGATTAATTGTCACAATCAATACGCCATCTTTTAACTCTGTCAGTACTTTCTTGTTTTCCATTGTTTCCCTCCTGAATTATATTAATCTGTTCCCTTTTCAGGGATTTTTATTATTTCAAATATTTACGCGTTCCTGTTCTGCAGCGCCGTTTTCTTTTCAGGGAGCTTATCGTTACATATACGCCAGATAGGGATTGGTTTTTTTCTCTGCATCCAGCCTGGTAAGCCCTTCATGCCCAGGATAAACCCGGTAATCTCCGGGAATTGCTGCAAGCCGCTTCAGAGACGCCCGCATCTGTTTCATGCTTCCTCCTGCAAAATCTGTCCGCCCAATGCTGCCGCAGAACAAAGTGTCTCCGGTAAACAGCGCATCCCCTGCCTGAAATGTCACAGACCCCGGCGTATGCCCCGGCGTGTGAAGCGTCTGAAATGTAATTCCTGCCAGCTTCAATTCCTGCCCTTCTTCCAGACTTTTGACATTTGCAAACGCCGTTACCGTTGGAAATACCATTCCCATATCATGCTCTTCTAATTCCTTGGGGCAGTCCAGCGAATGACAGTACACTGGAAGCTCTGCCCATCGCTTCTGCAGCCCCGGCACAGCCAGAAAATGATCGTAATGTCCATGGGTCAGAAGCACTGCCTTCGGCACAAGATGTTTCTTTTCCATATAACCAATCAACTTTTCTGCATCATCAGCCGGGTCTATGAGGATGCATGCTCCTTGTTCCTGTCCTGTCACAAGATAGCAATTTGTCTCAAACATCCCCAATACAAACTGTTCTATCTGCATAACCGCCTCCTTGTGTTTTCCATCCCAAAACGCCAGGATTTAATTTATGAAAAATCATCTGTCAGTCCGGATTTTTAAAACATATGCTCCCCTGCCACTTCATCATCAATTAGTTTCTGAATCTCTGCTTCACTATAACCAACAGACGCCAGAATATCCCTGGTGTCCTGCCCCAGCAATGGGGAACCTCTGTGAATGGGGCAAACCTCATCATTAAACCGGATTGGATTATTGTAAAACCGGATAGTTCCAATCTTATCCTGCCATGCAAAGGATGTTGCTTCTGTCTGGTTGGCATGGTCTGAGGTATAGGCCTCAATAAACGGAAGCATTTCCGAAGCCGGAACTCCCGCTGCCAAAAGCTTCTCTTCCGCCTCTTTGCGGAACATAGTGCGGGTCACCCCTTCAATCTGCTCCACAAGCGCATCCCTGTTGGCAATCCGCCCGGCGTTATCTGCAAACCTGGGATCTTCCGGAAGTCCAAGGGCCTTCTGCATGCTCTTCCACCGTTCCTCGGTATCTGCGATAATGGATACCCAGCCGTCTCTTGCTTCAAAGATGCCGTAAGGCGCCACAAATCTGTCATGATTGCCGAATCTGGACTGGGCCTCTCCATATTTGCCGTAATCCATCAGGGTTTCTGCACAGGATACCATCACAACATCCGACATGCCCACATCAATCCTGCATCCTTTTCCCGTTCTGCGGGCTTCTATCAGCGCCATCAGCACTGCATTAAAGCCATAAATTCCAGTGAGCGTATCACAGTTGGCGTTTCCGGCCTTCATAGGGGCGCCCTCCGGTTCTCCGTTGCTGGCTGCAAAGCCGCCTCTTGCCGCTGCAATTGCGTCATAACAGGGATATTTCATCAGAGGGCCGCTTGCTCCGAAGCCGCTTAAGGACATGAACACAATCTTTGGATTGATTTCCTTTAACTTCTCATATCCAAGTCCCAGACGGTCAATGGAGCCGCTTTTGAAATTCTCCAGAACCACATCCGCTTCCTTTACCATCCGGTAAATCACATCTTTCCCTTCCTGAGAGGAAAGATCCAGCTCAATGCTCTGTTTATTCTTGTTATATGCACAATATAAGGTGCTCATCCCGTTTACAAAGGGGTCCCAGGTTCTGGCCTGATCTCCGGCATTGTAGCGTTCCACTTTCCAGACTTCCGCACCCAAATCCGCAAACTGCCATGCGGTATACACACCGGCCAGGGCAATGGTAAAGTCCAGCACCTTCATTCCTTTAAATACGCCTTTTGATTCCCATTTGGCCATTTTTCTATCTCCTTTCTCCGTCTTCTGCTATTCTCTGTTTTATTTCAGATGACAGCTTCCGGCATACTCAGATTTTCCTTCAGATAATGCCTTCCGCCCGCATATGCTCCATCTTTTCTCCGGAAATGCCAAGCTCCTTCAGATACCCTTCTGTATCTGCGCCCAATGTTGGAGCCGGAGCAATTTCATCGTCCCCATCCTCAGCGGCGCCGATAAATTTGGCCGCCCGGCCAATCTGCAGAGTGTCTCCCGCCTCAGGATCCTGGATGTGAATTAACATCTTCCGGTCCGCCACCTGGGGATCTTCCGCCAGCTCCTTAAAGGTATTGCAGGGGCCGCCCGGCACCATTGCCTCCCGGCAAATCATATCAGCCTCTTCAATGGTGATGGTTGCAAAATAGTCCCGAAGCTGCTGGTCAAGATCACCGAAATAATTCTCCATGGACCGGGCCGGGTCATGAGCGTAACGGGGATCTTCCGCCCACACATCATTTCCTGCACACTTTGCAAAATTAATCCACTGCACATCGCTTCCGATACTCAAAGAGAACCAGCCGTCCTTACACCGGAACGTATCGGTGGGGTTGGTGGTGGGGAAGCCGTTTCCAATCCGTTTAGGCAGCGTATTCATTCCCAAAAGCCCCTCTACAAAAGTATCATCCAGAGATACCATGGTGTGCCATACGCTGACAGACACCTTCATGCCTTCCCCGGTTTCCTGAGCTTTCAGATAGGCCGCCAGCATGCCTGCGCTTAAATGCCAGCTGCTGTAAATATAAGCCAGCGGAAAACCGAACTTGGTAGGTCGCTCAGGAAATCCTGTCTTTTCCTGCAGACCGGATCTGGAATTAATCAGCAGGTCATAATCCGGCATATCCTTCCATGGCCCCGACTCCCCGTAAGGGGTAAGCACGCCGTAAATAAGCTTGGGATTCACTGCTTTCAAATCTTCATATCCCAGTCCCAGCTTCTTCATTGCCGCCTCCGGCTGATTCACCACCAGCATGTCAAACTGGGGAACCAGACGCTTGAGCACCTCTCCTCCGGCGCTTTTTGTAATGTCAAGCGTCATGCTTTTCTTTCCCCGATTGTAAAACGCCTGATAAATTCCCTCTTTTCCATCTTTGGCCCCGCGCCTGCGGATGGAATCGCCGCCGTGAGGGTTTTCAATCTTAAGCACATCAGCGCCGTAATCGGCAAACATGCTGCCGGTATAGGGATTGCCGTCCGTAAGATCCAGTACTTTCAGTGAACAAAGTGGCTTCATAGTTTCGTCTCCCTTCTTTTACTTTTACGTGAAAACTGACAGTCAAAAAAAATTACTCCTATATCTGTCCTGTTGCTAGGAAGTATAACACGTACTAGTTTCCTAAGTCAAATCACAAAATCAGACAATATTTCAATTGATTTTTTGGTAAAATTGCACAATCAGTTTTTTTCTTCTATGAAATATCATTTTCTAAAATGACGTATTTCCCATGACAAACAGAAAAAACTTTGGAATTTTCAAAATTCAGCCATTGACAAAATCAAATCCATTGATTATGATAAACACATCAAAAATACTTTTTCGTGAAAGTTTCCGAAAAACGTATCAAACCCATCACATAGGAAAGGAAGAACAGGTATATGAAAATCATTGCATGTTGTAAAATCGTTCCAAACGAAGAAGAAATTACAGTTCTGCCAGACCGGACCCTTGCAATGGCAGACGCATCACTGAAAATCAGCCAGTACGACTTAAACGCCTTGGAAAGCGGCAAGACGCTGGCAGCAGAAAGCGGCGGAACCATGACGGCCCTCTCCATCGGCTCCGGCGCTTATCTGGAAAATTCCAAAATCCGCAAAGATATTTTATCCCGGGGCGCAGACGATCTTGCCCTTGTGATTGACAACGATCACGACTTTTCTGATTCCCTGCAGACTGCAAAAGCCATTGCAGGCGCAGTAAAAGCTATGGATTCCTATGACGTGGTGCTCTGCGGCGCAGGCTCCAGCGATCTGTACCTTCAGGAAGTGGGCATCCAGGCTGGAACCCTCTTAGGCGTTCCCGTTGTCAACAACGTAACCGGCATTAAAATTGCTTCTGAACACAGTCTGGAAGTGGAACGGACCCTGGAGGAAGAAGTGGAAGTCTTAGAGGTGACGCTTCCCGCTGTGCTCTCTGTTTCCTCTGAAATTAACGTACCGGCAGTTCCAAGCATGCGTGAAATTATGAAAGCAGGCAAAAAACCTGTGAACACACTTACCATTGACGCAGACATCACCCCTTCTTCCGCCACAGCAGAACAGCTTGCTCCCCAGCAGCAGGAACGCCGTCAGGAAATTGTGGAAGGCGACAACGAAGAGGCTGTAGATGCACTTGTTTCATTCCTGAGAAAAGAAGGATTTTAAGTAGAGGAGGATATTCATTATGGCAATTCAGTCTGTTTTTATTGTTAGTGACAACTATGCTGTCCTGCCGGAATTCTGTGCAGGGGCAAAAAATCTGGCAGATTCCGTAACTGCCGTTGTATTCGGCGATGAAGCTGCCGCTAAAGAATATGCATCCTGCGGCGCAGACAAAATCGTTTACTGTCCGGTTTCTGAAGAAGGCGCACCGGAAGATTATGCTGAAATCATTGCAGCGCTCATAAAAGAGCAGCCCAAAGCAATCGTTATGGTAAACAACAGCATCCGTGGACGCTGCCTGGCAGGCAAGCTTTCCGTTTATCTGGATACCGCTGTTTTGGGAAGCGTCAACGAATTAACGGTAGAAAATGACGTTCTTTGCTGCCGCAGAGTGGTATACGGCGGAACGGCTCAGCGCAAGGAAAGCTTCACAGCCGACTACGGCGTGATCACCATTTCTACCGGTATTTTTGAAGCTCCCCAAGAGACTTCCGGAAATGCCGAAATCCTTCCGATTCCGGGGGAACCGGCTGCTCCTATCCGCAGAATTTCCCGCAGCGAGAAAAAGGAAGGCACGGTTAACCTGGTTGCCGCAAAGCGCATTGTAGACGTAGGCCGTGGCCTTGCTTCCGAAGAAGATCTTGAAATGTGCAGAAACCTGGCCAAGGTTCTGGACGCTGAGGTTGGCTGCTCCCGTCCGGTTGCTGAGAATAACAAATGGATGCCTAAGGCATGCTATTTAGGAATCACTGGTGTACAGGTAAAACCGGAACTGATTGTTGTGCTGGGCGTATCTGGTCAGGTACAGCACATCGGCGGCATCAACAAATCCAAAGTAATTGTTGCCATCAACAAGGACAAAGCAGCTCCCGTTTTCAAAAATGCTGATTTCGGGCTGGTAGGCGATATGTACAAAATTGTACCGGCTTTAATTGAAAAGCTTTCTTAAAGGCTTTTATAAATAATAATATTTTTTCCAGGAGTTACAAAGGAGCATTGTTATGATAGCAGATATTGTAGGAAACCGTACTTTAAAAAGCCAATGGGATGAAACCGTAACACTTTATGGGAAAAACCTTTTTTTGAAATATATATCCATACAAGATGAAATTTGTTCTTTCACTTATCAGGAATTTGATCGGAAGGTTAAGCAGGCTGCCAACCTGCTTTCGGATCTGGGCATTCAAAAAGGCGATTTTGTGGCGCTTCACCTGCACAACCGGCCGGAATATCTGGTCTGTTGGCTGGCAATCGCCCAAATCGGCGCAGTCTCGGTCCCAATCAATGAACATTTTCAGTCCGGAGAATGCAGCTATATCCTCCAAAAATGCGACATCTCCCATCTGATTGCAGAACCATGCTCCATTGGAATTTACCTGGAACTCTATGATAAGCTCCGGCTGAAAACGCTGCTTTTAGCCGGCGGAGAATCGGAGAATCCAAGAGTGATCTCTCTGGAACCTGCCTTAAAGCAGCAGCCGGACTCTTTAAAAAAGCAGACAGAGGTATGCTCCGAAGATACTGCTGTCATCCTGTTCACTTCCGGCACCACCCGCCATCCCAAGGGCGTAATTTACACCCATTGTAATGTGATTTACGGCGGGCTGCTTCATGCAGAGCAGATCTGTATGCGCACCGGGGATCGTTTTTTGACCTCCATGCCCTGTTACCATATGGATTTTCAGGAAATGGCTGCAGCCCCTGTAATTTGCACCGGGAGCACATTAATTATGTCGGAACATTACAGTGCAAGGCGGTTCTGGCGCCAGGTTTACGAACACAAAGCAGATTTTACCGATACCATGTCCCTAATGAACCGCACTTTGCTGATGCAGCCTGTTCAGCCTTGGGAAAAGGAACACAGCCTGAAGCAGATTTACTTTTCCATGGGATTAAGCGACCAGGAAAAAGAAGCCTTTGAAAAGCGTTTCAACGTCCGGCTTTTAAACTCTTACGGCATGACGGAAACGGTTTCCGCCGTCACCTGCGTGCCTCCCTGGGGCGACCAGCACTGGCCCTCGGTGGGCCGGCCTGCCCTTTCCTACGAAATAAAGATTGTGGATGAGCAGGGAAACGCCCTTCCCCCAGGAACGGAAGGAGAAATCTGTGTCCACGGCGTACCCGGCCGCTCTCTGGTACAGGGCTATTACCAGGATGAAGAGGCCACCAAACGGCTGCTGGACGAGGAAGGCTGGCTTCATTCCGGGGACTGGGGCTATCTGGACGAGGAAGGCTGGCTCTTTTTTCTGGGACGCTGCGGCCAAATTATCAAGCGTTCCGGGGAAAACATCAGCTGCACGGAGGTGGAATGCGTCCTGACCTCCCACCGCCTGATTTCCGACGCTGCCGTAATCGGTGTGCCGGATTCCATCCGGGGGCAGGCAGTGAAAGCTTTCATTCAGCCAAAAGAAGGCGAAACCTTAAGCAAAGAGGATGTGATCGGTTACTGCGAACAACATCTTGCCAAATTCAAAGTTCCTACCCAGATTGTATTTGTCACGGAATTTCCCCGGACTGCAACTGGGAAAATCAAAAAAAATCTTCTCAACCAGGAGGAATCAGAATGAACATACTTGTATGCATTAAACAGGTGCCGGATACTACTGAAATCAAAATAGATCCGGTAAAAAATACACTGATCCGCGAAGGCGTTCCATCCATCGTCAACCCATTTGACGGTTATGCACTGGAAGCCGCTGCCCGCATCAAGGACAAGAATCCTGACGTCAAAATTGTCGTGCTTTCCATGGGACCGGCACAGGCCAAAAATGCTTTAAAAGAATGCCTGGCCATTGCCGCTGACAAGGCGTATCTCCTTACTGACCGGGCTTTCGGCGGTTCTGACACGCTGGCGACCAGCTATATTCTCTCCCAGGCCATCCGCCATGTGGAGACATTAGAAGGCAAGTTTGACCTTATTTTCTGCGGTAAACAGGCCATTGACGGGGATACGGCGCAGGTTGGCCCTGAAATTGCAGAGCACCTGGGGCTTCCCCAGATTACATATGGACTGGAAGCTTCCGCAGAAGACGGCAAAGTCATTGTGAAAAAGGAAGTAGAAGAAGGCGTACAGGTAATTACCGCCTCTATGCCCTGCCTGGTAACCTATACCAAGCCTTCCTGGGACCCCAGATATCCCACTCTGAAACGTAAAATGGCTGCCAACCGTGCAGAAATTCCTGACATTACCGCCGCAGACCTGACAGAAATCAATTTGGAACAGGCCGGCTTAAAGGGCTCTCCCACCAAAGTAAAAGCAACTTTCGTACCGCCAAGGAAAAGCGGCGGCATAATCATTCAGGAGGATACTCCTGCTGAGAGCGCCATGAAGCTGTTTGCACTGATGAATGACGGCGGGTTATGCTCATAAATTGCGAGTATTATAAGGAGGAATCGTATCATGGAAGTCAAAAGTAAAGACCTTTGGGTATTTATTGAAACAAAAGAAGACGGCTCACCGAAAAAAGTCGGCCTTGAGCTTTTAAACCCGGGCAAGGATATGGCAAAAAAACAGGGAGGCGCATTAGTAGCTGTTGTCATCGGCTGCAGTGTTGACGCTTCCGTGGAAGCTGCTTCCCGTTACGGCGCTGATACTGTGATCGCAGTGGATGGAGAAGAGTTCAAAGAATACTCCACAGACGCTTATACCATTGCCATCACCAAGCTGGTGGAAAAATACGGCCCTACCAGCATGTTAATCGGCGCAACTAACAACGGCCGGGACTTAGGCCCCAGAATTGCCTGCCGCCTTCACACCGGCTTAACGGCAGACTGCACCGCTCTTGACATTGACGAGGAAACCGGAAATGTGGCGTGGACCCGTCCCGCCTTCGGCGGAAATCTGATGGCAACGATTATGTGCCCGGAGCACCGCCCCCAGATGGGCACCGTCCGCCCCGGCGTATTTAAGATGGCAGAGCCTTCGGATCGTAAGGCAGAAGTGATTCACGAGGACATTTCTGTTCCTGCAGAGGATATCCGCACTCAGGTGATCGAGTTAATCCGGGAACTGGATGCAGAAACGGTAGACTTAGAGGGTGCACAGATCATTGTCTCTGGCGGCCGCGGCGTCAAAGGACCAGAGGGATTTGAGCCAATCCGGGCGCTGGCAGAAGCTTTAGGCGGCACAGTAGGCGCTTCCCGGGCTGCTGTGGATTCCGGCTGGATTCCCCATGCGCACCAAGTTGGACAGACTGGCAAAACAGTAGGGCCCAAACTCTACATTGCCTGCGGAATCTCCGGCGCTATCCAGCATTTGGCCGGCATGAGCAGCTCTGACCGGATTATTGCCATCAATAAAGATCCGGATGCGCCTATTTTCGGCGTGGCGGATTATGGCATTGTGGGAGATTTGTTTGAGGTGCTTCCAGTATTAACGGATGCCATTAAGAAGGCGAAGGCTTAGAATAAAGAGATTTAAAATTGTCTATCAGAGAAAGGGGTTGTTGGGAAATTTGTCTTTTCCTGACAGCCCCTTTGTTCTATAACTTGAAATTAAATAAACATATTAAAGTTAAAACTGAGCATATATCCTTTTTTCAAATGATAATGCTCTAAATATCTCAAAAGCTGTTCTTCCCTTCTCTCATGATACGCAATCATCTGCATCTGAAAATCCATACTTACCACATAATATTCGTCTTTTAAATATTCTTTCAGAGCAGGGAGCGTTGTGGTTTTCCCATATTGGCGGACACGGTTTAATGTAAAATATTCTCCCCGGCAATCAGTTTTTTCATTCCGGCCAGACGGGAACTGATGTCTATCTAATAATTGCCTATTCCATTGATAATCGGCTTTAAATTAGTCTGTGATAATCTGATCCACTATCGCTGATGTGTCGGCAATATAATGCAGAGAGGGAACACAGATTCCTGTGACGTTAAATCTTTTCTTCATATAAATTCCCCGTTCTTTTCTTTGTTTCCATGATACGCACATTTTGAACTTACTCACATTTTAACGGAGGCGGGAAGAATATGCAAATACTTATTTTCAATGGCTGTCGATCGTTCTCTGGAGCCTCTATATTACAAAAGATTGTCCGATACCTTCTGGCACTGCTGGCACCCGGTATAACACTGCATCCAAAAAGGGCTTCCACAGAAAAATAAACAAGTTTCAAATGAATTCTTGCAGATTTCTATCATCAAATGATATACTTAAAGCCATACCACACAGAAAGGGTGACAATCCTATGGGATTTTATGTAAATCCTCCGGCAGATGCATTTCAAGCGGTTTTAAAATCAAAAATTTACATTGATAAATCTGAACAGGCATGATGTACTATTTTTTGATATTACATCTTTTATTTCCATGGCAGATACAATTAATGCCACAGTCCGAAATTTGCAAGCTGATATCATCCAGGAATTAACCGAAGCATTTCCAGACTGTGTAACCAAAAGCACTGTTTAAAGCACTCATGCAGATTCATGCAAAAACCGGAAGAAAATTTTTCATCATTATTGATGAATGGGACGCATTATTCCGTGAGGCAAAAGAGAATACAAGCTTACAATTAGAATAAGTCCGCTCTATAACTCTGGGAAGGAAAATTTACATACTCTGCGATCATCGACAAGGTTTCATTGGAATAGAGCAGCAGATTCGAAGAACGCTCCACTTTCACTTCATTTACATAATCCTGAAAACACATCCCTGTATCCTTTTTAAATAACCGGGACAAATAACTGCTGCTGATTCCCAGCATTCCGGCAATCTGATCCAAATATATTTTCTCCCGGAAATGTTTCTGGACATAGTCTTTGCATTGTTCCGTATAACCGGAGGTATGGCGCCTGTGTTTCTGGGCTTTTACTCCCTTTGCCAGGTAATACAGGCCCTTCTCCCAGCTCTCTGAAATTCCATAATGATGGTAAAATCTGTGATTTTCCACACGGCTCATCACACTTGAGCTTATAGGGCCGATAAAATAATACAGTTTTTCATGTTTGATGCAGATAAAATAAATACCGAACTCATCCGGATAAATTACCGGAAGCTCCTGATTATCTGCAGCAAAAATAAGATATTCCCGAAGCTCCCGATTCTCATAGATGGGATTGTACCGGGGATTTTCCTCATAGGAAATCAACTTCTGTTCTCTCAGGCAATATATGCCCGTATGCAGCAAATGAGATAATTGTACAAATGTATACTTTTGCGTGTCTGATTTCATCCTATCTCTTCCTGTTGTTTGATATGCCAGAAACTACAGATTCAAAGCCTCTGCCTGCTTGTTTTATTCTTTTATTTTAGCACATACCAGAAACTGGGAAATGCTTTTTTTCATATACACGCTCTGAAGCATAATGGCAATCTCAATGTCCCTTTGGCCCTTTTGGGACTGGCCGGGCAAAACAGCAATTTAATGCATCGCAAAAATTTCTCCCTGCAAATCAGAAAGATCGGCAAAGGGAATCTGTGTATCCAGGATTTTTAAAACTCCGGCGGTTTGATCTATCCCGGACACCTCACCTGTTATTTTCAAATACTGCCCATCCCGGAAATACTCTGCCGTGACAAAATCTCCGCTGCAAATCCGGCGCAGCCTTCGGTCAAGCTCCTCTTCCCAGTCCCGGGGCAATGCTTTCCTGGTTTCTGTCACCCGCTCTTTCTCTCTCAGAGCCTCCTGGAATCCTTTCAGGGCGTCAAAGGGCATAAACTGTTTGGCCCGGGCTCCGCGATCCATTTTGGGATATCTTCTATTCACCGCTTCTATGCCCTCCAATCTGGCGGTTTCGTTTCATGGCTGTCCCTGCTTCCAGCAAATCCATCCCCCGGACAAGGGCGTTTTTCCCAAACCGCCTTTTTATTTCAAGAACCGCCTGCTGCAATTTTCTCTCCCGTTCCACAGCCTCATAATCGGTAAACAGCTCATATTGTTCATAAGCTTCCGCCCCAATGCCGCTGCAAGTCACATTCAGTCTGCGGATTGGCCTTCCCCTCTGCACAATTCGATCATACAGCCTGAGCACACAGGGAATAATTTCCTGATAGCTGTTTGCCGGGGCAGGCATGGATACGCTGCCTGCGGCGGGCTTCATGGCTGTTTCATGGGAATAGCCCACCACAAGGGAAACAGACCGGGCCGTAAGCCCCTGGTCTGCCAAATCAAGACAGAGAGCGTCCACCATTTCTTTGATCAGCAATCTGCACTCTTCAAAAGAATAGTCCCTGAGAAGCACCTGCCCGCTGGAAAGGGAGCTGCTTTTGGGCTGATAGGACTTAATGTCTGCCATGGTTGCACTTTCTCTGCCCCAGGCATGGTCAATGAGAAGTTCTGCGTCTATGCCGAACATCCGATAAAGCATCTCTTCCTCTGCATGGGCAATCTCCCCCATGGTCAGAATCCCCGCACGGGCAAGGCGGTTTGCAATCCCCTCTCCCACTCTCCAGAAATCCGTAAGAGGCCTGTGGTTCCACAAGGTTTTCTGATACAGCGCTTCATCCAGATAACCGATCGAATCCTCTGTCTGCTTAGCTGTGAGATCCAGCGCCACCTTCGCAAGATACAGATTTGTACCCATTCCTGCAGCTGCAGGTATCCCAGTGGTCTCTTTTATGTCCGCCATAATCTGCACTGCCAGTTCCCTGGCTGTCCGCTGATATAATTCCAGATACTGGGCAACGTCCAAAAATGCTTCATCAATGGAATAAACATGAATATCCTCCTTGGCAAGATATTTCAGGTACACTGCATAAACGTCTGCAGAATATTCGATATAACGCTTCATTCTGGGCGGCGCCATGATATATTCCACATGCGCGGGAATCTGATATACCCGGCAGCGGTTTTTGATTCCAAGAGCCTTCATGGACGGAGAAATGGCAAGGCACAAGGCTCCTTTTCCCCGCTCCGGATCGGCCACAGCCAGATTGGTTTTCATAGGATCCAGTCCCCGCTCGACACATTCCACGGAGGCGTAAAATGATTTTAAATCTATGCACAGATATCTGTTTTCTTCCATATTTAGACATTCTCCAATCTGAATTGCTGAAGTTAGTATCTGTGATTTCACAATTATTATTACGAATAACAGGAGGCTGCCAATAAATGATTTGG
The DNA here is from genome assembly GCF_004793545.1 of Petralouisia muris. Taxonomy (GTDB): domain Bacteria; phylum Bacillota; class Clostridia; order Lachnospirales; family Lachnospiraceae; genus Petralouisia; species Petralouisia muris. Next base: position 231,864 of record NZ_SRYA01000001.1, read on the forward strand.
TCCGCATCCATCAAATATTCCGAAATCATCTTGCATCTTACTTTCTATTTTGGTACAATTCTGACAGAAAAAAACTCTTGCTGTACTGTTTTTACTTAGAAAATTCGAAGAGGCGTTTTAAAATGAAAGTATTGGTCAGCTCCTGCCTAATGGGAATCAACTGTAAATATAATGGGAAAAATAACAAAAACCAGTCAGTCATCCATTTCTTAAAAGAGAAAGACGTCATCTGCATCTGCCCGGAACTGCTGACAGGCATGGGCAGTCCCCGGCCCTGCGTGGAACTTGTAAACGGCGTTGCCATGGACGAAAACGGAAACAATGTGGACCGGGAGTTCCGCTCTGCAGTAGCCCTTGCTTTGTCTCAAATTCAAAACGAAGAGATAGATTTTGCCATACTGCAGTCCAGAAGCCCCACCTGCGGCGTCAATCAGATTTATGACGGCAGCTTTACCGGAAAATTAATTCCAGGCATGGGCTTATTCGCAAAAGCGTTAAAGGAGAAGGGTTACAGGGTCATAGACGCAGAAGAACTATAAAAGAATAACTGCAGATTTGGAAAAAGAATATGAAAGAGAGCGGCAGCAAGTTCCGCTCTCTTCCTTCAGTAATTCAGTTATTTTCTTTTATCAGATTATTCAAACTCTTTCTTATGCTTCTTGAAAAACTCATAAAAATACCGCACATTGGAAAGCTCGCTCCATCGCCTTTCCTCCAGCTCCCCGGAATCCAAATCGTAAATTTTGGCGTTCAAAGTCCCCAGCAGAAAAGGAGAATGGGTGGCAATGATAAACTGACACCTTAAAAACCGGGCCATTTCATTGAGCTGTTCTGCAAGGGCCACCTGATTGGCCGGTGAGAGGGACACCTCCGGCTCATCCAGCAAATACAGCCCGTCCGGTTCAATATAATCTTCCAGCATCTGCAGCGTAGTCTCGCCATTGGAATATTTTTCCTGGGAAAAAATTATATTTTCCATGGCCTTTTTCATCTGCCAGGAATTCTTAAGATTTTCCCTCTGTTCTTTCGGCATTCCTCTGCGGATATGCTCATAAACATATCCGTCCGCCAGAACCTGTTCCTGTTGAATTTTCTTGATTTCATACAGAATATCTTCACTTTTGATATATCTGCTTTCCTTGGGAATACGGACAACGCTTCCATCCTCTTCCTCCCCGGGAGTGTATCTGCATTCCCCAATAAACCGCATAAAATAAGAGCAAGGGCCAAACATATTACAGGAGGCGTACTCCTGCCCTTTCAATCCCAGCTTATTGGCAATGATATTGAGCATGGTAGATTTCCCGGAAGCGTTGCCGCCATACAGAATCGTAATAGGACGAAACAACAGCACCCTTTCCGTCATCTTTGCAAATACATGGTAAGGATATAGATTGGGATTTTTCACTGTCTGATCGGAAAACATAAAACTGCTCAAATAAATCAATCTTCCGTACCCCTACTCCTTCCCATTCCAGCAATAAGTGCAGAGCCTGCATTTCTCCAGTCCCGTAGCATCCAGCATATCATCCAGCCGGTTAAACCTCAGAGAGGTAAATCCCTGCTCCTTACGCATTTCCTCCACCATCTTCTCATACCGTTCTGACTCCGGGTCTGCATATTCGGCCAGAATCTCCTCCGTCACCTTCCCGTGCTCCAGCTTATCAATAACCCGGCGGGAAAACAAATCCATATCCGAGGTGGAACGAGAGAAGTTCAGATATTTACAGCCATACAATATCGGTGGGCAGGCAGGCCGGACATGCACCTCTGTGGCTCCGCTCTGATACAGGAATTCCACCGTTTCCCGAAGCTGGGTTCCCCTTACAATGGAATCATCAATCATAATCATGCTCTTGTCCTGAATCAAATCCTTTACCGCCAAAAGCTTCATTTTGGCAATCAAATCCCGTTTGCTCTGAATGGTGGGCATAAAGGAGCGGGGCCAGGTAGGAGTATATTTGATAAAGGGCCTGCTAAAGGGTATGCCGGATTCATTGGCGTATCCGATTGCGTGAGGAACCCCGGAATCCGGAACTCCTGCCACAATATCCGGTTTCACATCATCCCGCATTGCCATCTTCCTGCCGCAGTGATAGCGCATCTTTTCCACATTCATTCCCTCATAGGAACTGGCAGGATATCCGTAATAGACCCAGAGAAAGGTGCAAATTTTCATTTCATTTCCAGGCTCAGACAAGGTAACGCAGTCCTTATCCGTCACCAGGACAATCTCACCCGGCCCCAGCTCTTTATAATCCGAATAGCCCAGATTATGATAAGCAAAATTCTCAAAAGAAATACAGAACGCATCCTCCTTTCTGCCGATTACCACCGGAGTTCTTCCGTATTTGTCCCTAGCGGCGTACAGCCCCGCCTGATTCATCAGAATCAGGGACAGAGAGCCATCCACGGATTCCAGTGCATAACGAATGCCCTCGATCAGATTTTCTTTCTGGTTAATCAACGCCGCCACAAGCTCCGTAGCATTGATCTCTCCTCCGCTTTGCTCCATAAAATGAGAATGGCCGCCGTCAAACAGCTGCTGCAGCAGCTGATCGCTGTTATTGATTCTTCCTACTGTAGTAATCGCATAAGTCCCATGATGAGATCGTATCATCAGCGGCTGAGGTTCATAATCAGAAATGCACCCAACGCCAAACCATCCTTTCATTTCACTGAAATCTTTATCAAATTTCGTCCGGAAGGGAGAATTTTCGATATTATGGATTGCCCGGTTAAAGCCTTTTTCCCCAAATACCGCCATTCCGCCCCGTCTGGTTCCAAGATGGGAATGATAGTCAATGCCGAAAAACAAATCGAATACGCAATCCTGCTGTGATGCTATGCCAAAAAAACCGCCCATTTTTCTATCCTCTTTCCTTTCTGTCCTGTGATCCGCCGCTGCTGCTTTTTGTCAAACGCTGCGGAATATTTCATGTCAGGCATTATTATACATGGTTTTCCTATTATTGTGCAATCATTTACTGATATATTTTTTCGTAAATTTATAAAATTTAAACATCCACTGTACATATTCTTCAATTATGTTTATAATAAGAAAAGCCTACGCTGAACCATTTCCGTAAGTCCTGATAAGGGAGGTAATTACTTCATCATGCATCATCAAATTATAGATTATTTTCAAACCAACAGCGGCCGCTTCCTTACCATGCTCACAGACCATCTCAGAATCAGCCTGTGCTCTTTACTGATTGCGGTACTGATTGCAGTGCCCGCCGGTTTTTGCTGCGTCCGGTTTTCCGCTCTGGAAAAACCTGTTTCCATGGTATTTGGAATCCTCCGGATTATTCCAAGCCTTGCCATTCTTTTGCTGATGCTTCCGGTTCTGGGCACCGGAGCTGTTCCTGCCGGAGTTGCCCTGGTGCTTCTGGCTATCCCGCCCATTCTGGAAAATACTGCCGCCGGATTAAAAGACGTTCCACCTTTTATGCTGGAAACCGCCCGGGGACTTGGAATGACGGAAAGGCAGGCCTGGATCAAAGTCCGGTTTCCCCTGGCGTTTCCGTTAGTCCTTACCGGCATGAAAACCGCCGCAGTGGAAATCATTGCCAGCGCAACCCTGGCGGCAAGAATCGGCGCAGGCGGACTGGGAGATCTGATTTTTACAGGCATCGGCCTGTTTCGGACAGATCTTTTGCTGATTGGCGGCCTTTCGGTGGCGCTGCTGTCATTTTCCATCGGATTTTTCTTTTACTTATTGGAAAAAATAATAAGATACCCGTGATCCAAATGTTTTGCCGACAGATTCCCACTATTTCAAGAAGAACAGCAAATCATTTGGCAAATAAAAATACTCTCGAGTATAAAATACAAAAGATTTTAAAGGAGATACGCTTTTATGAAAACAAGAAAATTTACCGCCCTGCTGCTTTGCGCAGTGTCATTGTTCCCTTTCCTTCTCTCTGGCTGTGGAAAATCTGATCAGGAAACCATCCGCATCGGCTCCAAGGATTTTACCGAAAGCCTGATTGTGGCGGAAATCTACGCGCTTGCCTTAGAAGACAATGGCTACAAGGTAGACCGGAAGCTGAATGTGGCAGGCTCTTTGGTTCACACTGCCATTACTGATGACGAATTTGACCTCTATCCGGAATACACAGGAACCGCGCTGCTTTCCGTTTTGCAGATGGATATGGACAGCGATCCGGATTCCGTCTACCAAACGGTAAAAGAAGAATACGAGAAACAATTTAACCTTACCTGGCTTGATTCCACCCAGGTAAATGACCGAAACGGCATTGCCATCCGTAAGGAAGCGGCCCAGGAATACAATATTTCCACTATGTCAGAGTTACAGGCCAACGCAGATAAACTGAAATTGTGCTCTCAGGGGGAATTTGAACAGCGGGAGGACGGTCTTCCCGGCCTTGCCAAGGTCTATGGGGAATTTAATTTCGCCTCCATCAACCTTTATGACAGCGGCCTGAAATACCAGATTTTAGAGAATGGGGAAGCTGACGTATGCCCCGCCTATTCCACCGACGCACAGCTTGTCAATACGGACAAGTTTGCCTATCTGGAGGATGACAAGCAGTTCTGGCCGCCTTACTACATGGCTCCTGTAGTCAGAAATGACACGTTAGAAAAAAATCCTGAAATTGCTGAAATCCTCAACAAAGTCAGCGCAAAACTGGACACGGAAACCATGATTTCCCTGAACGCAAAAGTGGACATCGACAAACAGGAATATGATGAGGTGGCGAAAGAATTCTATGATTCCATCCGGGAATAAGCCGCCGCATGCAGCCTGTTTCCTGGATAACCAGTAAGCACTGGCGCAGAATTTTATCCCTGCATCAATCACAGCATATGACCGGAGGTACTCAGATGGTACACGCAATCGAATTTCAAAATGTGACAAAAGCATTCCAGGGGTCTTTGCACAACGCAGTCGATCAGATCAACTTCACCGCAGAAGAAGGGGAATTCATCACAATCCTGGGTTCCTCGGGCTGCGGAAAAACAACGCTGTTAAAAATGATCAACCGCCTGTACGAGCCTGACGCCGGAACAATTATTGTGTTTGGAGAAAATATCAGCACTCTGGACCCGGTAAAACTTCGGCGGCGCATCGGCTATGTCATTCAGCAAATCGGCCTGTTTCCCCATATGACGGTGGGAGACAATATTGCCATGATTCCAAATCTTCTGAAATGGGAGAAAGAAAAAACAGAGGCCAGGATAAACCAGCTCCTGACGATGGCAGGACTGGCTCCGGAGGAATTTAAGAACCGGTATCCCGCCCAGCTTTCCGGCGGCCAGCAGCAACGGGTGGGTCTGGCCCGGGCGCTGGCGGCTGACCCTAAAATCATGCTGTTGGATGAACCCTTCGGGGCAATTGATTCCATCACCCGCACCCGGCTTCAGGATGAGCTTCTCACCCTGCACCGGGGAATGAACAAAACATTTCTGTTTGTCACCCATGACATTGAAGAGGCTTTTAAGCTGGGAACGCGGGTGATGATTATGAATGAAGGGCATATCCTGCAATTTGACACGCCGGAGGAAATTATTCTGCATCCGGCAGACGGATTTGTCAAATCCCTGGTGGACTCTGCAAGAGCAAAAGAGCAATTCTGGGAAAAGTTCAGATATCCCCGTGAGTATCGCTGACAGGAGAATTCAAATGATAGATTATATGTTCAAACACTATGACGATTTAATCAAATCGGCGCTGGAACACCTGCAGATTGTACTGGTTACACTGGCTCTTTCCCTTGTGATAGCTGCCGCTCTTACCGTAATCTGCAGTTATTCCAAACTGGCTGCAAGAATCCTCCCGGGGATTTTGTCTATGGTCTACTCTGTCCCCAGCCTTGCCATGTTCGCCCTGTTAATTCCACTGACTGGACTTGGCCAAACTACGGCAATTATCGTCCTGGTTATCTACAACCAATACCTGCTTCTGCAGAATTTTCTTGCAGGGCTCAACGGTGTAGAAAAAAGTATCGTGGAAGCGGCAGCAGGCATGGGAATGACGCCTATGCAGACCCTGATAAAAATTAAACTTCCCCTTTCCAGGAAATCGTTCATTGCCGGAATCCGCATTGCCATGGTTGCTACTATAAGCATTGCCACCATCGCCGCCTCCATCAACGCCGGAGGGCTGGGAACCATCCTTTTCGATGGACTGCGGACGATGAATCCTGCAAAGATTCTATGGGGCAGCCTTCTGTCAGCGCTGCTTGCAATTTTAATCGACAGAATACTGAGACTAGCGGAAAAATTCTTTGAGCGCTGATATCAGAAAGGAACCTTTGGGATCTGCCCTTTTTCTGCCTTAAGTCTAATCGCCGCCTTGGAGGATTTCACAATTTTTGCCATTACTGCAAGGCGAGGGATTTCTTAAATTAATAGAAATTGGTATGCTGCCGTCTGTATCCCTCGTTGTCCTTCTTGCTTAATTCACTTTCTACCTGCTGCAGCTTTTTCTCCAGATCCCTGACCTTTTTTTCATCTCCGGAAGCGGATTTTACCTGCTGTTCCAACTGCTTTTTCTTCTCTTTCAATTTCTCAATTTCCCTGTCAACCTGATCTGTGCTTCCGACACATATCTCTTCCGTTTTTCCTTGGGCGCCTCCTTTTACCTTTGGCTGTCCGCCCTCCTTGCCCTTTTCAGGACTGTCCGGGTCTGCTTCTGGCTGCAGATTCTCCTTGTCTTCTTTCAGACTGTCCTGCCCTGCTTCTGGCTGTACCCCCACTTTATTTCCTTCGGAACCCTCCGGATTTACTCTGGGCTGTTCCTTTCCGTCAGCAGGAACGGATTTCTTCGGATCATCAAAAAACACCTTCGGATTACCGTTTTCATCCTGCCCCAGCCGATACAGGCCGCTTGGCTTCTCGCCTGCCTTCTTGCTGCTGATATATTCATCCTGCAAAACCGGCGTTTGATCGGATGCTTTTGTTTCCTCTGCTTTTTGGGCCTTGTTCATGGACTGCTCTTCTTCCAGCTTCCTGACATCATTGATTTTAGAATGGTGATAGCTGCTATCCACTTTGATTGACATAAGCGCCGCCTCCTTATAAGTTTATTTTGAAGTGCAATTTTAAAAGCTCTGCCCTCCAGAACCTTTTTCGACTGTCCATATCCGCCAATCAACCCATTTGCCGTGAGATGCTCTCTGAATGCTGTGGAATGATAAGAAGCACACTGAGCATAAATTCCGTCCCCTGTGTCTTCACGCTCACTGCGCCATGATATTTTTCAGCTATCGCCTTGACGTTCGACAGGCCTGTTCCTGTCCGGAACAATCCCTTTCCCTGAAAGCTGTTCTCTATTTCCAGTAAAATAAAATCTCCCTGGATACGGCCTGACACACGAATATATTTTCTGGCGCCGTCATCCATATCTCTGCAGGCATGGATTGCATTATCCAACGCATTTGACAAAATAATGCAAAAATCAATGTCACGCACCAAACAGGGATACGGCAGCAGCAGCGAACAGCAAACGTCAATTCCCATACTTTCCGCAATCCCCAGCTTATTTCCCAGCAGAATGTCCGCCACAGGGTTATTCGTGCTGCAGGGAAAAGACAATTCTTCTGTCATATCCTCCATATCTCCAATATAATCTAATGCCTGTTCTGGTTTTCCTCCCTGCAAAAGCTCTTTTACCACAGTAATATGATTCTTAATATCATGTCGGAAGGATTTTGTTTTATCATAATTTGCCTTTGCCTCCTCCACATACTGATTCAGTGAATGTTCCTCCTGTTCCAGCAGCGACAATTCCGTAGTAAGGTGAAAATTCTGCAGCAGTTTCTTATAAGCAAACATCACGCAGAACAGGCTTGCCATTCCGAGAAGCTGGATTCCCAATATCTGAAAGTAATTGATATTTATCATAATTTCACTGCTGTTTGTAACTCCCAGGCCGTAAATAATGGAAGTGATATACTCTCCCATCAGAAATATCGTAAGCACAGGAATTAAAATCATAAGCACATACTGCTTTTTGATGGTTTCATAATAGGAAAAATACCGGCACACCATACGGTAACAAACCGCCGCCAGCAGCAACGCCGCATTTCCCAGCACCATAAACGCAATGCCCACCAGCTTTGGGTGAAAGGGATACGCCAGGGGATACAGCATTCCCTGAAGGGAATTCACAATTCCGTAACTGAGATGCATAATCTCAACAGTCAGCGCCGCATACAGCACAGAAGATTTCCAATCTGCATGACAGATCCAAATTCCGCTCACTGTCAGCAGCAGGACAAACGCCCCAAAATCCGCCATTCTGCCTGCCTTAACAAATTGAATTACAAAAAGCGCCCCTGCCGCAAACACTCCATAGTAATAAATCTTTATGTTCTTTTGCAGCAGTCTGACAAAAAAATGAAAGCCCACAAGCATCTGAACGCTGCCCATAATATATACATTAAAAAAATCCATAATATTCCCCGCTTTGCATCCTGTATTTACATATTTTTCATATACTGCAGTATCACATTGGAAAATTCCTTGCTCCGCAGCCGCGACACCGGTATTTCTTTCCCTCCTTCCATGTACGCCACCTTGTTCTTATATGTTTTCAAATACCTCAAATTGATTAAATAGCTTCTGTGGCACCGGAAAAACCTGCTGTCCAGCCTGGTTTCCAGATTTTCAATCCGGTCATAAAAATCCACCACCTCCGCCGACGCCAGATGCAGGTAGATCTTTCTGTCAATGATTTCACAGTACACAATATCTTCCAGCGAGATAATGCGGCTTTCGTGTCCTTTCTGCACCAGCAAATTCGCTTCTTTGGCACTTTGCATGGAAACCAAAAGACGTTCCATTGTTTTTTCAAATTGCCCCTCTTCTACAGGCTTTACCAGATAATCATACGCCTGCACTTCAAAAGACTGAAACACCATCTCCCGCAGAACAGTAATAAATATCAGAAAACCTTTAAACCTGCGCTCCCGCAGCCTCCTTGCCGCTTCCATGCCATCCATATCCTTCATCTGAATATCGAGGAATAAAATATCAATTCTTTTGTCACATTCCAATAGCTCCTCACCGCTGGAAAACTGCAGGATTGCCGTCTCCATATTTTTTCTGCCAAAAAAGCCAGACGCCATGGAACTGATGGCGTCACACATATATTTTTCATCATCACAGACTGCAATACGAATCACATTATCACCTGAACTTTCCTGTTTATCTGCAAATGCAATGAATTGATCTCCTCGGTTGTTTGCCCAACCATATCAATTTTCAAAAAGCATGCCCTTGCGTATAACAGCTATATTATAAACGAAAAGCATCAAAACATCTATACTTTTCGAATGGCAAGCCTGAAACTTTATTTCCAGCCCATTCATTTTATTTCTTCCATTCCTTTCTCTTTTGTATTATAATAGTGGCTGAAATTTACAGCAAAGGAGAATAATTATGATTCAATACATCGCAAGCGACCTGGACGGAACGCTGCTGCCAGACGGCGGCCAGAATATGAACCCGGAAATCTTTGACCTGATATTGCGGCTGAAAGAAAAAGGAATCCGTTTTATCGCTGCAAGCGGAAGACAATATCAAAGCATGCGCCTCCTGTTTGAACCTGTCAAAAATGAAATCTCTTATATTTCAGAAAACGGCTCTCTCTGCATCCACCAGGGGCAGGTAATTTCCCGGGGTCTGATTGAACGGGATCTGGGCCTTAACATTATAAACGCCGGGCATGAATACGGCCAATGCAGTATCCTGCTTTCCTGCGAATCCCGCCACTACACTGACTCAGGCAATGAGGCCTTCCTCAATCACATGAGAAACGTAATCCACAATGATATTGCAGTTGTGGAGGATCTGCGTCAGGTAACGGAGCCTTTCTTAAAGCTTGCCATCTGTGACTTTAACGGCACTGACAGGCTGTTTCCCTTTCTAAAGGAACGGTTTTCCCAGGAAATCCGGGTAGTCACCGCCGGAAAAATATGGGTGGATTTCCTTGCGCCGGGGGCTGATAAAGGAACTGCCCTTGCCGGACTTTTAAAACATCTTAACATTCCGCCAGAAAACGGCATTGCGTTCGGGGATCAGTACAATGATATTGATATGCTCCGGTTTGCAGGCACCGGCTATGCGATGAAAACCGCCGCCCCAGGCGTGGCGGATTATGCAGATTGTGTAACAGAATCTGCTGCAGAGGTGATAAAAGAATTGCTGGAGCGCGCCTGAACATTGTTTTCTTATTGCTCCAGCAGTTAAATAGGGCAGAAGATCGTTATTTGGACTGCAATATTTAACCGCCGGAGCAATGCACAAAAACCAATCTCCTTGCTCCAGATTATATGTTTTTGTTGTCTTTCAAAGCTGCCTAAATAATTGTCAGAATTCCAATGGACTTCAGCAGTAAAATTACCAGAAGCGCCGGCGCAATAAAACGTATCATAACAATATAAAGCTGCTTTCTGCCGAATTTGCATCCTGTCTTTTCCGCTTCCTCAATAATCGTCTTTGGCGTTACCACCCATCCAATCAGGATACAGGTTCCAATAGCCACCAAAGGCATCAGGCAGTTATTGCTGATGTAATCCATAATATCCAGCACCTGGGCATGAGCTCCGTTGGGCAGCACAATGTCAAAATACAGCTTATTATAACCAAGACACACCAGCACGCCGCCGGCCAGTGCAATGAGCGCTTCTAAGACCGTGGCTTTGGCCCTGGACATATGAAACTGATCCATGAAACTGGACACTACCGCTTCCATCACCGATACCGCGCTTGTCAGAGCCGCAAACAATACCATGGCAAAAAACAGTGCGCCAATCAGATTTCCAATCCTGCCCATGGAAGAAAATACCTTAGGCAATGATACAAACATCAAGCTGGGGCCGGAGGCTTCCATTCCCTCTCTTCCCATAAACGTATACACGGCCGGAATAATCATAACTCCTGCCAGAAATGCAACTGCCGTATCAAAAATTTCAATCTGGTTGATGGATTTTACCAGATTGGCGTCATCTTTCACATAGGAGCCATATGCAATCATAATGCCCATCGCCACACTGAGACTGAAAAATAACTGCCCCATGGCATCCAGAAGCACTGTGAAAAATCCCTTAACCGTCAATCCTTTAAAGCTTGGAATCACATAAATCCAGAATCCTTCCAATCCGCTTCTGGTAACTCCCGATTCATCCGTCGCATGAATGGTCAGGGAAAAAGCAGCGATTCCCACTACCATCAGAAGCAGCAGCGGCATCAGTACCTTTGAAAATGACTCAATTCCATGGTTCACGCCCCGGTATATAATAACTGCCACAACCAGCAGGAACACAACCATAAATATCAGCGGCTCCGCTGTTCCTGTGATATATCCTGTAAAATATCCGTCTGCCGCCGCGCTTGCGCCCTGCCCAGTCAGATATGCCAGCAGATATTTCACAACCCAGCCGCCGATGACGCTGTAATAAGGCATGATAATCACTGGAACCAGACATGCCAGTATGCCCAGAAATCCCCACTTTTCCTTCAGTTTTCCATAGGCTGTCAAAGGACTCTGCTTCGTCTTTCTTCCTATGGCAATTTCTGTAGTCAGCAGCGTAAATCCAAAGGTCAGGGCTAAGATCAGATAAATAACCAGAAACAGTCCGCCGCCGTCCTTCGCCGCCAGATACGGAAACCGCCAAATGTTTCCTAATCCTACCGCACTGCCTGCTGCCGCAAGCACAAAACCTATTGAGCCTGAAAATGAATGTCTGTTTTTTTCCTTTTCCATGTTCTCCTCCGGGAAACGAATCCCTTTTCCTTCCTTGTAAATTCAATAAACTGTTCCTATTATACTATAGGACAGCCCTATTTCAAACCTTTTCTTTGAAATTTTTCCAAAAAAATCTGACTCCTGGACATGGCGTTTAAAAACGGGTAAAATAAATTCACACTTTATTTTACTCATTTTCAGGAAGCAATAGACGATGGCAATTCAAGAAGGCTGGCAGAGAAAGATCCAGCCCTTTTCTTTGAAACCTACATCTGAAGCTCTGTTGAAAAAGCGCAGAGACGGAATATCCTTCTAATACAGAAACTCCCTCACATTATCCTCTGTAACCTTCTGATAAGGCAGATAGATATATTTCTCATTCTCAAAGGCAAGCGTTTCCAGCCCGGCTCCTGTTACAGCGCCAACCGCCAGTTTTGCCATTGCCAGCGCCTGTCCCTCCTTGTCATTGTAGACAGTGGCCGCAACCTTTCTGTCAATGACCGCTTCCAGCCCGGCCTCTGTTCCGTCAATGCCGAAAAATACCGGCATCGCCCCTTCCGTGTAATTCAGCTTTTCATAAGCGTCAACAGCGCCTAACGCCATGGCGTCATTGTTTGCCAGCACCATTTCAATCTGATTGGGATATTGGCTGAGAAGCTGCTGCATCCGGTTCTGGGCCTGGGCACGATCCCAGTTGGCTATTCCTGCGCCTAATTTTTCAAGGACAATCCCGCTGCTTTTCAGAGTATCCACTGCACTTTCTGTTCGGATAATGGCATCCTGATGCCCCGCCTCACCTTCCAGCACCACATATTGGATTTTGCCGTCCCGGTTCTTGTCAATCTGCTGATTCCCGGCGATTACATCCACCGCCAGCTCCCCCTGCATTTCTCCGGACTGCTGGGCGTCCGCTCCCACATAGTAAAGCTTCTCCCACTGCATCATATCCTCCGCCACCGGCTCCCGGTTAAAAAATATGATGGGCACATCGTTCTTTCTTGCCAAATCAATAATTTCTGACGGATCTGCCCGATCCACCAGATTCACACAGAGAACATTGCACTTCATGCCAATCAGCTCCTCAACCTGATCGTCCTGGGTGCGCTGGGAACCTGCCGCATCCCGCACCATAACGGTAATTTCAAGGCCGCTGTTCCCAAATTTCTCAAACTGCTGCTTCAGACAGGCGACCAGTTCCCCCAGAAAGGTATCGCCCTGATTATAAAAGGCTACGCCCACCTGTATTTTCTCCGAAACCTTAGGCTGCTGTTTGCCGCAGCCGCAAAAAAACAATAACAGCATACAAGATACTATTCCAACTGCCATGTATCTTTTAATCTTCATCATATAACTCCATTCTGCCGTCTCAGGCTGGAAACCAAATCAGCCATTCCCTGTCTTACTTATTGGCTCATGGTAAACAATAGCTCCTGATTCTTTTCTGTAAATAAATCTTCCCTGCGCAGCACCGTGTAAGAAACCTCCTGACTCTGAATCTGATGGAAATAACGCCCCAGATTCTCTGCAAGCTCTGTCAGGCTCTGATAACCCATATGAAACCCATCCGGCACAATCAGGCACTGCACCCTATCCGTATCCAGATAGTAGACGGCCTCTGTAGAATTCCCAATGCCATACACCAATGCCCCATGAAGATCATTGGCAGCCGAAGATTTCCCGGCCGCCGCCAGGCTTCTGTCATCCAACGCAACTACAACCTCCACTTTTGAAAGGCTTTTCAGAGACTGCTCCCAATCCTCTGCATGAACGCCGGACACAGACCAGCGAATCTTGGCCCCTCTGCTTTCCAATACCTCCCTTAGCCCTCTTTCCCGGCTGGCCAAAGCCTGAGAGCCGTCCTCTCCCGCAATAATCCCAAAAAACTTTCCCTCTATGTTGCCGCCGTAATCCTTCCATAATTCTTCCGCCAGGCTTTTTCCTATGGCGTAATTATCAGGCCCCGTTACCGGCAGAGTGGAATCCTCTGTCTCCCGGCTGGCTGCGCACACTGCAAGCATAACGGGAACCTTTTTCTCCATCTTCCTTAACATCTCTTCCGCCTCCCGGCCCGGAACTGGCTGGACAATCAGAGCGTCAGCCCCATTGCTGATCTCAGCTTCCAGCAGATCCTGTTCCTCCTCCAGGGTAAACGTTCCTCCCGTACTGACGACAGACAGTTCAATATTCTGATCCTCTGCCGCCATCTTAAGTCCGTATTTAAAGGAAGCCCACTGGCTGCTGTCCGAATTCTGGATGATTACGGCAATCTTGTAGCGGCTTTCTCCACTCTTTTCCCAGAACATGCGGATGACCAGTCCAATCAGCATTACTGCCAATATGGATTCCACCAGAATAAAAATTTTTTTATGATCCTTCATCGCCTAACTCCTGTCTGCCTGGCAGATCCCCCTTTTCAGGAACTTTCTCTGTTCCTTGTCTGCCTGGCAGATTTCCCTTTTCAAGAACTTTTCTGTTTTCCTCTGTAAAGGCCACTGCCGGAATGCGGATGGTAACCTCTGTTCCCTCATCCGGCTCGCTGACAACCGTAAGGCCATATTCTTTTCCAAATAAAATCCGGATGCGTTTGTCGACATTGACAAGACCAACCCCGGAACCATGCCGCTGTTTACGGGTGCTTTCTGTCAAAACCAAACTGGCGGCCTCCCTGGTCATTCCCATGCCGTTATCTTTTACTGACAAAAGAACCATCCCCTTCTCAAGCCGTCCGGTTATCCGAATTTCCCCTGCATCCTCCAAGCCTGCCACTCCGTAATTAATGGCGTTTTCGAGGATAGGCTGTAAAATTAATTTTACTGTACAGCAGGAAAGAATCGCCGGATCTATGTCAAACTCCATGGAAAACGCATTTTTGTAACGAATTTTCTGAATATTCATATAGCTTTTTGCATGCTGAAGCTCATCTTTAATCGTAATAATGGTGCGCCCTTTGGAGAGACTGATCCGAAACAGCCTTGCCAGTTCGGAAATCATAAAGGAAGCCTCTTCATTCCGTTCATCCTCCACCATCCAGATAATAGAGTCCAGGGTATTGTAGAGAAAATGCGGGTTAATCTGGCTCTGTAAAGCATCCAGCTCGCTTTTTCTCCGCTCGTTCTGCTCCCTGACAATCTCCTTCATCAGCTTATCAATCTGCTCGTAGGAAGTCTGAATAGAATAGCCCAGATGCCGGATTTCCCTGGAACCGCCAATGTATATTTCCGGCGTTTCCCCAGCCTCATATCCCACAACAGAAGCATTCAGCTTTAAAATAGGGCTGGAAATTCTGACGGAGACAATCCGGTTTACAAATGCCAGCATCATCGCCATAAACAGCATAAAAATGCCGAAAAAATATCGAAGGTTAAACATCCCGTAAGTAAAGGCGGAATAAGGAATCACGCCCACCAGCTTCCATCCGGTATAGCTGATGGTATTAACAATCACCTTCCGGCGTTCACCCTCAAAATACTCATCATACACGCCGTCCTTATATCTGGCCGCCTGCCCGCTGTTTTCACTGCCAATGCCATTGCTGATCTGAATCTGGCGGGTATGATAGATAATCTGCCCGTTGCTGTCGCACAGGTAAAAATACTGCCCATTGCCGGACTCATTGATCTGCTTCATCATCCGCTCAATGCCGGAATAATCCATGTCCACCAACAGCACGCCAGACCGGGGAACTCCATTGTCTGTAAGCTCCACCACACGGCTTAAGGAAATCACCCAATAATACCGAAGTGCCCCGTCGTCAAATAAATTCTGGATGTGCGGCGTAGAAAAATGCATATTTTCCATCTCCTCCAGCGCCTTTTCATACCAGCCCTGTTTGGTTATATTGGGGTCTTCTTTCTGCAGAACTACCGGCTCTGCCGCCAGCAGGCTTCCATATTCATTATATACGGCAATGCTGCGGAGATTTTCTCGGTTTGCCGCATACAAAAGATTCATTCCCTGCTGAATATCCTGGCTCTGCCTGGAAAAATCATTTTCTTTGATTACATTATAATAAATGGAATCCGATACTCTCCGCATACTGACCAGATAATCCTCCAGGTTTTCCCCTGCCTGCTCAATCAGCTTCTGCGTGCCGGAAATAATTTCCTGGCGGGCCGAAGCAGAAAACCGGCCATACATTACAAATCCCAAAATCAGCAGAAGAGAAAAGGATATCACGGAAAACACCGCCATAATCATAGATTGAATGCCCTGAAGTTCCGGTTTTTTCAGGAACCTGAAATACTTATTCCTCACTCTTTGCATGCTCCGTTCTGTATTTGGATGGGGAAGCCCCAAACCGCTTTTTAAACACATAGCTGAAATAATTTGGATCAGAATATCCTACCCGTCCGGCTATCATATAACTTTTCTCATTGGTTTCAATCAGCAGGCGGGCCGCCCGATCCAAACGGTAATCCGTTAAATATCCAATAAAGGAACTGCCAGTTTCCTTCTTAAACACCGTGGAAAAGTAAGAATTTGACACTCCCAAAGCTGCACAGATATCGTCCAGGGAAAGCTTTGCATCCCCATAATTATTCTGCACATACTCCTTAGCCCCGGTTACAAGGGATTCCGTAGAATTGCTCCGCACACGGATTAGCTGTTCCCGAAAAGAAAGGCTGACCTTCAAAATCCAGCTTCGAAAAGCATCCGGCTCCATATCCAGAATGCTGCTGTACAGCTTCCCCATATCCTCCATATCCTCTCCCATCGAAATGCCGTTATTAGCTGAAAAACGAAGCAGCATATTCAAAAGCTCCATCCGCTCCAGACAGTGCTGCTGCAGGGATTTATCTGCAATTGCAATATGGTGAAGATACCTGCCTGCCGCTTCTGTAATCTCCTCCTCAGAACCCACCCGTATCATGCGAAACAAATCCGACAGCTGTTTCTCGCAGGATATAACGTCTCTATCCATTTTCTGAGGAACAATTTCCTTCATATTGATTGCCCTGGAAGCGCCATAAACCGCCCGATAAGAAACAGCCTCCCTGGCACTGCTGTAAGACCGGGGCAGCTCCAGAATGCTGCCGCAGACCTGGCCGATTCCCAACGTAACCACAGCCCCCAGCATCCGTCTGGCATATCTGCAGAACCTGTCGCATTCATCCGTCAGCTCCCAGACCTGGTTTTCATTTTGAAGCTGCACAATAAAAACCGTGTTCCCAAGGTAAGCAAAGCTTTTGGCCTGCCATTTTTCCCGCAGCCGTTCTTTGGCCTGTTCCCGCACAGAAGCAGACAGCAGCAGCGGGTCCATATCTCCTGCTTCCTGGCTGGAGGAGGTATGGATCACAAGGCAGTCAAACAACGGACCCGGGAAGGATACCTGGCAATCTGACAGGTATCTGGAAATCTCGTCCTCATGGACTCTTCCTTCAATCAGTCCGGAATAAAAATCAGCACGCAGAAGAGGCAGCGATTCCAGATAATATTTCTGCAGAGTTTCCACATTGCGCTTCTCACTGATTTCCTGATCCAGCTTCATTTTCAACTGGGAGAACACAGATTTCAATTCCGCAGAATTCACAGGCTTTAGAATATATTCCTCCACCTCCAGATGAACGGCCTCTTTGGCATACTCAAACTCATCAAACCCTGTGAACAACAGAATCTTGGTAGCCGGGAACTCAGATTTCACGCGGTTTGACAGTTCCAGGCCGTCCATATAAGGCATTTTAATATCCGTCACCACCACATCCGGCTGAAATTCTTCCACCAGTTCCAGAGCCTTCACTCCGTTTCCTGCAGATCCAATTACGGAAAATCCCAACTCTTCCCAGTTGATTTTTCGCATAATCACCTGTATAACTTCTTCCTCATCGTCCACTAAAAGCACCGTATACATATCCTTATCTTCCCCCCAAATCCGCTTTATTGTTTGTTGATCATAATTCCTCTGACCATCGCATTATCTAAATTATAGCAAAAACAGCATAAAAAGTAAATGTTCCTGTTTTTCCAGACACGCAGCTTTACGCCCTTAGAACGGCCGGTTTCATCACATCTCCCAAAGTTTCAAACACGTTCTGAGAAGCTCAAAAAAGCCGGACTATCGCCCGGCTCTTTTGCATTCATTCTTATTTTTTCTGCACATATTTCAGACAGTCAAGAGTTACTGCTGAAATAATGATAATTCCTTCAAATACAAACTGAAGATTTGTGTCAATTCCAAGAATCGTAAGAGAATATGTGAGGGCCGTAAAAATCAGCACGCCTACTACCACGCCGGATATCTTTCCAATACCGCCGGTAAAGGAAACGCCGCCCACTACGCAGGCTGCAATAGCGTCCATATCCCAGCCCTGCCCATAAGCTGCAGAACCGGAACCAACCATTCTTGCACATTCCAGCCAGGAACCGAAGCCGTACAAAACGCCTGCCAGCATAAATGCCCCCATGGTTACCTTGAATACGGAAATACCAGAAACCGAAGCCGCTTCCGGATTCCCGCCCACTGCGTACAGGTTCTTACCAAATGTGGTCTTATTCCAGATAAACCAGATAATTGCGATTGCCGCCACTGCCCAGAGGATAATGGTTGGGAATCCATTGACCTTAGGGATAATCATGTTTGGAATCACAGGCTCAATGGCTCCAAAGGACACTCCCTTGGTAGCATAAGTGATAATACCGAAAATCATCAGCATGTTTGCCATTGTTGAAATAAAGGGATGCATCTTGAATTTTGCGGTAAAAAATCCAGCCAGGGATGTAAAACAGGTACATAAGAAAATACATACCACTAGCGCCAGAACCACACGCACAATAATCGGAAGCCCTGTAAAATCAAATACGTGCCCAAACACTCCACCGGTATTAATCCCCTGGTGCATAATAATGGTAGCCGTCGTCATACCCATACCGACCATACGCCCGATGGAAAGGTCTGTACCAGTAAGTAAAATCAGGCCTGCAACTCCAAGAGCAAGGAACATTCGAGGCGAAGCCTGCTGCAAAATGTTCAAAACATTATTATAGGTAAGCAGCGGCGTATTCTTTACAATAGGAGTAATAATACACAACGCCACAAAAATCAGCACAATAACAATGTAGAGTCCGTTCTGTAAAAAGAATGATCTGCGGTTAAAGGTATATTTATAATTCTCCCACTTCTGTGTTCTTGTCTCCATAAAGGTAAACTTAGACATACGCAGCATGTCAATCAGATGATATCTGTGGGCAAAAGCTGCATGCTTCCTGTCCTTGATCTGCTGAAGTTCCTTTTCCAGCTCCATCTTGGCAGCAAACAAGCGGTTCTTATGCACATATTTCTCATCTTTTATTTCATTATGATCGGAAAGCTTTGCCAGCGCCTCCCTGTGCTCTTTTTCCAGCCGTTCCACTTCTTTGCTATATTTCTCTTTTACAAAAGCTTTTTCTCTCTCGCAGCTTTCTTTTACAGGCTGAAAATAGTCTTTATCATAGTTTGCCTTCAAAAACTCCTCTGCCTCAGAGATCAACTTTGCAACCTGATCCTTATTCTTTGCCTCAACTGCCTTAGCCTGTTCTAATTCCGTCTGATATCTGGCAATTGCCGCATCCTTCTCTGCTTTTGTATAAATACGGTCTCTCTTTACGCTGTCAATCTCATTCTGAATAGAGAGAACCTTATTCGTGCCGTCCGCTCTTAAACTGTCGATATCCTTCTGAATTGCCCCGACACGATCATCAATTGGCTTACGCAGCTTCATTTCCTGCTCAGCCGTAAGAATTTTATTATCCATATTCCTTCTGCCTCCCTACAGGTATTTGGCGCTGAGCCTTAAGAGTTCTTCCTGATTCGTCTCTTTCGTATTGACAATCCCGGAAAGATGTCCGTTGGACATTACGCCGATCCGATTGGTAATTCCCAGGATTTCCGGCATCTCAGAGGAAACCACTAGAATGGTCTTTCCCTGTTTCGCCATATTGATAATCAGTTCGTAAATCTCATATTTTGCGCCTACATCAATTCCTCTCGTGGGTTCGTCCATCATAAAAATCTGCGGGCCGCGCTCTAACCATTTTCCAAAAATCACCTTCTGCTGATTTCCGCCGGAAAGGTTCGCAATCATGTCCTCCGGACCCATACACTTGGTATGCATTACTTTAATTTCATTTGCGGTTGCCTTAGTCATTTTCTGCTGGTCAAGGGCAATGCCGGATTTATATTCAGGCAGGTTTGCAATGGTGGTATTGAAAATCAAGTTGCCTTTTAAGAACAGTCCGTTGGCCTTTCGCTCCTCTGTAATCAGGGCAAACCCGTGCTCCATGGCTTCTAAGGCACTGCTGAAATTCATCAGACGGTTTTTAAAATACACCCTTCCGGCCGCTCTGGTGCGGATTCCGAAAATAGTTTCCAGAAGCTCCGTCCGTCCGGCTCCTACCAGACCGTACAGCCCAAAGATTTCTCCCTCTTTCACATCAAAGGTGATATCCTGCAAATGAGGTTCGAATTTTGTAGACAGGTTCTGAATGGACAAAATCACATCCTTCGGCGTATTGTCCACCGGCGGGAATCGGTTCTCAAGAGAACGTCCTACCATCGCTGCAATCAGCTCATTCATGTCTGTTTCTTTTGCGCTCTTTGTCATAACAAGGTTACCATCACGGAGCACAGATATTTCATCACAAATCTCAAAAATCTCATCCATTTTATGGGATATGTAAATCAGGGAAATTCCCTGAGATTTTAACATCCGCATCATTTCAAACAGCTTATCTACTTCCTGCACCGTCAGGGAAGAAGTAGGCTCATCTAATACAATTACTTTTGAATTATAAGAAATTGCCTTTGCAATTTCGCACATCTGTCTCTGCGATACTGACATATTCCGCATGGGCTGCGTAAGGTTTACCGTCATCCCCAGCTTCCGGAACAGCTCTGAGGCTTCTTTTTTCATTCTGCCTTCATCCACAATTCCCATGGAATTCACGGGATAACGCCCAAGGAACAGGTTGTCAATGACATTTCTCTCCAGGCACTGGTTCAATTCCTGATGCACCATCGCAATTCCGTTTTCCAGCGCATCCTTCGGTCCTGAAAAACTTACTTCCTTGCCGTCAAGAAAAATATTGCCCTCATCCTTCTGGTAAGTTCCAAACAGACATTTCATCATTGTTGATTTTCCTGCACCGTTTTCACCCATCAGCCCCATTACCGTGCCGCGCTTAACATCCAGATTAATGTGGTCAAGCACACGGTTCCGGCCAAAGGATTTGCTCATGCCCCGTATCGATAAGACAGTATTATCTTTCTTATCTGCCATTTTTATTACTCCTGTATGCATAATTGATAGTTACAATAGCTGCTGGCCGCCTCACGCCAAAAAGCTGCTATAAGGAAGGGCTGCCAGAAAGAATTCCTTCCTGGCAGCCCGCTTTCACAGCTAGAAATCATTACCGCTTACTGGCTAAGCAAAGATGTGTAGGAAGCTGCATTATCTGTCTTAACCATGTTGATGGCAAATGCATCATACTGGCTTGGATTTCCAAGACGGTTTGTAACGTTAGACTCAGTCTGTCCGTCACCGCCGATGTACTCAACTTCAAGATTCAGAATATCATCATAATTCTGAAGCAACGGCTGATAAGTAGAGCTTAAGAAGTTGTCGGAAGCATTATAGATGTTCAGCCAAACTTTCTTAACTGCATGAGAGCCTTCCTCAAGCTGGTTTGATACTGGCTCATAAATCTTGGTAGAATCTGTAAAGTCCTGATAATTGTCAGAAGTAACCGCTACGTTCAATGCGTAATAAGAACGCTCTTCTTCTCTGTATACATATACATCTTCAGTCAGGACATTGCCTGCTTCGTCTGCGGTTCCAATTCCTGTATCAATGTCAACTCCGTCCAAAGCATTGCGGAGAACTCTCAGTGTCAGGTACGCCTGTACGTCTGCATGCTGGCTGATGGTTCCACCGTATCCTTCTGCAATGGCTGCAACTGCATCGCTGTTTGCATCATAGCCGAAGGTAGGAACATTGTTATCTTTTGACCATGCATTGAACATGGACATTCCCATACCGTCATTATTGGAAACTACAACGTCAATCTGATCGCCAAAGGAAGAAGACCATGTTCCAATTGCATTTCCTGCTGTAGCTGCATCCCAGGTAGCTCCTGCAGAGTTCTTCATTTCCTGGGAAGCCAGTTCGCGAACCACATATTTCTTGCCGCCAACTTCAATTTCGCCGTCCTGTACCATAGCTGCTGTTCCGTCTGTATTGGTGCCTGCAGGATCGCTGTTGATATTGCCGTCCTTGTCCACTCCGGTTCCAAGAGCCTTACGAACGCCTCTGGTACGTGCGATAGAATCATTATGTCCGATATCGCCGATTGCCAAAACATATCCGATGGTGCCGTCGCCGTTACGGTCAATCTCATCAATATGAGCTTCAATATATTCCTTTACCATCGTTCCCTGAAGTTCTGCCCCCTGATTTGCATCAAATCCTACATAATATGTATTGGCATTGAAGTTCAAAGCTGTCATATCCAGTTCTCCTGTGGAGCTGTTGGAAGGCTGACGGTTAAACCATACCAGGGGCTTATCTTTATTTGCAGCATCTCCGGTTGCTCCTGCATCTTCTGTACCGGCGTCTTCTCCGCCGTCGGCATCTGCTGCAGGCTCCTGGCTGTCTTCTTTCTGTCCAGTGTTATCTGCCGGAGCATTGCCGCCTCCGTTGTTTCCGCATGCTGTAAGAGAAAGCCCAAGGGCCAATGCCAAAGTTACTGAAACAAATTTCTTTTTCATAATGAATATCTCCTTTCCTCCTGCGCTGTTCGCACTTTTGTTGGTATTGACAGTATAGACCATGAATAAGCGAGAAAGAATAGAATATTTTTCACTCAACATTGAAATTTTTATTATGTTTGATTCGTCACAAGTAACAATATTTTTCAAATTATTTAATATTTTTACAGCAACGACAACAAATAACCATAAATACTTATAATACACCAGTTTACAACTTTTATAAATGATAGCCCTTTTGTTGGACAAGATATTTCAGGACTCTTATAAGAACAGATGATTTTATCATACTTTCGCTCTTTTTCACGAAAG